>NZIV01000060.1 GCA_002689995.1 Fidelibacterota bacterium | reverse complement strand
GAGCTGGAACTTGTTCAATAAAAGTATCGAGGCTATAAAATTCTGCTGATTTGTATAATCTTACAATATGATCTTCTAATCTAAAAATTGCAGGTCCTGATGGAGTATCATAACATTTAATACCCTCAAATACGCCACTGCCATAGTGAATCACGTGTGACATTACATGTATATTTGCTTGATTCCATGGAATTATTTCTGAATTGTACCATATATATTCTGATTGTTCTGACATATTTTTCTAATTTTTTAAAATTTTGTACTTTTTATTAGCAAATTGGTTAGAAATAATGTTGAAAATATTTTTTAACAAAAAAAACGCTCTAATAATTGGAGCGTTAATAAAATAAATAGAAATTTGAATAAACTATTACTAGCTATATTAAATAACTTTATAAACTAATGCACCTATGACTAAAATCAATGAAGTCATAATGAGAGATACCCCTATATTTCCATTTTTTATTTCTTGCCATTCATCGATATCAGAAGAAAATAAATCAAAAATCTTTATCGCTATTCCTATACCAACTGCAAATCCAATTGAAGCTACTAATGACCAACCTAAGGCTTTTCCATACATAAAAAATAAATCTTGCCATGACATTAAACTTGCCAAATTAATCTCCTTATAAATATTTTATTTTTCTAATAAATTCATATGACTCTATTCTACCTGTTGCTAAATCCTCAACGTATTCATAACTAGCCTGACCAATAATATTATATGTATCATTCGCAGCATTTATGGTAACATTAACAACAACTAATAAATTATCTTTATTTTCTAGAACATATGTTTGATTCACTGAACCTACAGCATAAAACCCAATTAGCATACTATAATCAAAGTCATTTCTAGAGGATACTACATCTAATTCAATTCTATTTACATTCGGACTAAAATCTACTTGATATCTTTCCATATCCAATTTATAATTTTTACAAAACTTGCTCATTTCGTAATTAGAACTAAATAATACAGTAATAAATATTAAAACTAAATATTTTTTCATATAGTTAAATTTACAATTTTATTTACATTTCATTATAATACAATTTAAAAACCTATAATTTTTAAAAAATATCTTACATAGTTATTTTAGTTTTAAGGATTAAATAAAAACTGAGTCTGAAGTTGGATTATGTTTACTGGTTTTACTTTAGTAAAAATCCCTTCGTTATCCGAAAACTCAATGTCCCTAGCTAAAACATCCTCAGGAACAAACTCTTCTTCTGGCGGTATGAATGAGGTTATTGATCTATATACAAGTATCATATCATCAGAAATTTTTAATTCAAGGTTATACCCGTAAATAGAGGTCTCAGTTAATTCAAAATCAAATGGATTTGGAATATTAGTTTGTTGATAAAATAATTCTGCTTTATTTAATTTTGGAATAAAACTAGATTTTAATGAAAGTGTAGAAGAAAAAGATTTATTTTCTTCTGTAGGAGAAAATAAATCATTGATATTTTCTCTTACTTCACCTTTCATATCAGTATAATTAGTTTTTAATTCTAATAAATTACCAAAACGTAATTTAGATTGAATAAATAGTCCTTTCATTTTTCCATAATTAAATATTCTGTCTTCCTTAGTAGTTAATTTTTGATTATTCACAATAACTCTATTCACTTCATATGATTTATCCCAATAATTAAATAGAAAATGCTCAGAATTAATGCGATATTCAGCTAGTAAAGATAATGGTCCCCAACTATACTTTAATCCAATAGGAACATAACCATAACCACCCGAATATGAAGTAGAATCAGAATGTTGTGCTATAAGTTTAGCAGCTTGAGTATATATCAAAAGTCTATTGGTTAAATTAAAAGAAAAGTCAACTCCATATCCTGCAACTTCATTATTTTCACTTTTAATTGGACTGTATTTATTATGATTAAGCGGTAGACGTTTGAACCATTCTCCAAATAAAGTTGTATCGCCAGTAGAAGAGATATTATTTATATAAAAGTTTTGCCAATCATCACTTTGTGCCTGAGCTTCATCAAACTGTTCACTTTCATTAGGAAAATGGTCAAATACATCAGGATAATTATCTCCATCTCGATCAGATAATCCAGAAAATTGATTAACATCTTCAGTATAAGAAAGACCCATATTTAATCCAGGTAATATTTTATATGTTAATCTTAATCCTAATAACCCAGGTTTATATTTAAAATCACTTACAATAGTTTCTATACCTAGAGTACCAAAATCTGCTTTTGCGTTAAATCCAATTTTTCTTATAGATGGATACTGTAATGCATTGGTATAATTCATTACTAAAATACCCATTCCTAGATTTACATCATTTAAGTTTCCAAACCGAAAATAAAAAGAGTCTTGAGGATTACTCCATCTGATATATCTTACTTTATCTAAAATGCTTCTAGCACTGGACTTAAAATCATTGAAGTTCCAATCTCCTTTATATAAGTTTCCATCAGAATCAATATTTAAAAAAATATCAAATCCAATACCAAACCTTCCAATTGGAAATTCAGGTCGAAGTGAAATTTGATTAAATATTTCACCACCTATAGTTGTAGAACCAAATCCACCAGACATGCTCTGAGTTGAATCCGATTCTAGAGCAAATAAAAAGGTGAAAAAAGAAATAATAAAAAAGTTAAGTTTAAGCTTCATTTATAAGTTAATTATTTAGATAAATTTAAATGTGATAGTCTGCCTACTACAATATAAAATAGTATAGTTAAAATATTTCTTTATACTCTTGAATTATTTGATTATTAAATGGGTATGATATATACTTTAAATTTATCTTTTCGTCTAACTGTTTAGATCGATTTATTAATTCATTATATGCATTTTTTAAATATTTTTTATTACTAGTTAAAAGATATAAATAATAACAAAGCTCAAAGTTTGGTTCTTTTATCATTTCTATATAACCAAGCATTAAACTTTCATCAACTTCTTTTTCTAATAGTTTATCTGCTAACATTTTTAATAGTTCAATCTCCACAATTTGAGGTGATTTTTGATTTAAATCAGTTTGTATTTTTAATGCTCTGTTTAAGCTTATCAATACATTTTCATAATTAAAAATCTTAAAATTAATTTTTGCAATATTTATTAAAGCGCTGACTAACCCACCTTTTTCATTTAGCCAAATCCTTAAATCCTTTGATTGATTAAAACATATTAGAGCCTTATTATAATTTCCAAAAATTGAATATATCATTCCTATATTTATGAAAGACGATGCAATACCCTGTTTATCTGATATATCTTTACGAATATTTAGAGATTCAGTGTATTTATTTAATGCTGTTTCATAATCTGCTAAAGTAAAATAAATATTTGCTTCATTATTTAATGAATTTGCGATAACAATCTTATTATCAGTTTCTCTAACCACTTCAAGTGACTGATGGTAGTGTTTAAGTGCTTCCTGTAATTTATTTTGGTGAAAATAAATATTTCCAATGTTATTTAATAAAAGTGCCATTCCATTAATATCTTGTAATTCTTTACGAATTTTATAAGCTCTTTTATAGCTTTGTAATGATTGATTATAATCATTACTTAATCGTTGCATCACTCCCATATTATTTAAAGCAGTTGCAACTCCAGATTTATCTTCAATTTCTTCAACAATTGAAAGACATTTTTTATAATTTTTAAATGCATATTTATATTCACCTTTTCTTCTATATAAATTTCCAAGATTATTTAAAGAGCCCGCTATACCAACCTTATCTTCAATTTTTTTTCTAATAGCTAAAGACTCTAAATATATTTTTTTAGCATTTCCATANTCACCTTGAAGTAAATGAATATTCCCAATACTATTTAAAGCTGAACTTATTCCANTTTNATCATNTAATTCCTCAGCATATATTTTTGCTTTTAAGAAGATTTTTAATGCTTCTGAATATTGTCCTATTTCATTAAAGATTATACCTAATTGAATTCTTGCGATAACTAAATATTCATCAAGTTCTAAAGCTTTTTCAAGTAATAACTGAGCAATTTCTTGATCTTCCTTAGTCTTTCTCTTTTCATATTTATATTTTCCTTTAAGGTAAAATTCATATGCTTTTGAGCTTAAAGTTTGTGGTTTTGATTTTACTTTCCTATTTGTGGATAAGGATTTTAATAGTCCATCTGATAGTTTTTCTTTAATAGATATTAAGTTTTCCCATTTTTCCTGCCAGCGATCAGACCATATTATACNCTTATTTTTTGTATCATATAACTCTATTGAAAGTTGGAAAATATCATTCATCTTCCAAAGTGAACCAGTTGCAATGTATCGTACAAATAATTTAGAGCCAAATTCTTCTAAACTTAATTCTGTACATTGTTTTAGTGCTTCGATATTTTTCATACTCGCTACTCGAATTACGCCTGCACTCGATACATCTGAAATTAAGTCTGAACTTATTCCATAAGTATAAAATATATCTTCTTCTAATCCTTTATTTTCAAACGGAATAATTGCTATAGATGGAACTTCTTTATCTTCATGTACATGAATACTTGAACTGCTAAATTCTTTAATATTTGGTACTATTAAATTATGATGGTCTAAAGCTAATACTTCAACTAATCTTCCAGCACCTTTTAATGCCTGTAATCCAAGAGAAATAAAATTAAATTCATTTTCTTTATCGATATTNTCAATAACTTCTTTCGAAACAATAACACTTCCTGGCGTAGCTAAAGATTCAAGCCTTTTTGCGATATTTACAACGTCACCAAATACATCTTTCTTTTCTTTAATTATTTCACCAAAATGAATTCCAGTCCTTATACTTAAATCTTTAATACTTTTTGAAATCCTTTGAAATTCTTTGGCACAGTTAATTGCATTTTGAGGTTGACTAAATATTGATAATGTACCGTCGCCTATTTCNTTAATGAGTTTTCCATGTTTTTTTTTTACAATAGGGAGTAAAATTTTGCGCATTTTTTCAATTATTTGATAGGCATACTCTTCATTATTTGATGTTATTTTAGAAAAATCTGCTATATCAGTAAATAAAATTGCTGAATTCTCACGCTCAAATTTTGATGGATTATTCATAATCTTAAATTAAAAATTCAACCCAATACAATTAGAACAATATAATTATTTATTTAAAAAATATATTTAGAGAAATAAAGTTAAAAATATAATCAATCTTATTATTTGATAAGTATTAATTTTTATGAATTAAAAATATTTTTTTAAATTTATTTTAAAGGGAAAACTAGTTTATTGAATTTATTAATTGTATTAATAAAAAAAATAGCCTTAACAATCATAATGGACTGTTAAGGCTAAAATTGAGCGGGATGGACGGGAATCGAACCCGCAACTTCTGGCGTGACAGGCCAGTGCTCTAACCTATTGAACTACCACCCCTAATTCTTATCTGATTTATACATTATTGAAACTGGTATAATTACACAATAACCNATAACTAGAANAATAGGAGATAATTTAACTGATTGAAAACTNGTGGTTTCACCAGACCACATTAAAATATAACCGATTAAGATAGTAAATATACCTATTATAAAAATTAAATAATTAGTCTTAGATAAATCCCAAGAATCAAATAATTTTGTATACTTTTTGTTTTGTTGCATTAATNATAAAGTTACAGAATATTTAAAACTCAATCCAAACAAATGAATTTATTTTTTTATTATACCTTCTGCTTTGGTTGGACTTTTATTTTCAAACTATATTCTGACCTGTGACAATGAACCAAAATAATAAATTCAAATATATAAAATTACTTCTTACAGTTTTATTAATCGTTTTAGNACTAGGATTTTTAATTGCATTTAANTTGATAATATCTTGGGAAATTGATTGTGATAATCCAAANGAACAATTTATAATACCAAAAGGAGCTTCTGTTTCACAGGTTTCAGACTCTCTTCATGCAAAATCCTGCAATTTCAATGATAATGTATTTAAATCTGGTTTATATTTAATGAATAAAACAAAAGCTATTTTCCCAGGAAAATATCAAATTAAAGGTATACGCAATATTGGCGATTTAATAAAATTAATCACTGCTCCTTCAGGTGAAAAGATTAAAGTAACAATTATTGAGGGATGGGAACTTTATAAAATCATAGAAGAAATTGATTCAAAAATGAACATTGATGCCTATAAATTTGAGCAGTTATGTAAAGATCTTAATTTCATGTCTACATTAAATATAAAAGCCCCATCCCTTGAAGGCTTTTTATTTCCTGACACATATTATTTTCTTTCTTCAAATTTAGAAGAGGATATAATTCAAATTATGGTAAATCAGTTTTTCCATCATTATGATAAATCTCTACAATTTTTTGCAAATCGAAGAGAGATGTCTATGCTTGAAGTTGTAACAATGGCATCAATAATTCAAGGTGAAGCGATGTATGAAAATGAAATGAAAAAGATATCGTCTGTGTACCACAATAGAATAAAAAAAGGTATGCTTTTACAGGCAGATCCAACAGTACAATATGCAATTCCTGGTAAAAATATAAAGTTGTATTATAAACATCTAAAAATTGATAGTAAATATAATACATATAAATATAAAGGTTTACCTCCTGGACCAATAAATAGTCCTGGATTAGAAGCATTAAAAGCCGCAATAGCCCCACTTACTACAAACTATCTATATTTTGTTGCTGATGGTACTGGNTATCATACATTTTCAAAAACAATCGATGAACATAATAAAGCTAAAAATGAATTTAAACGAAGATTGAAGAAAAAATAGTACATGAATATATCTACACTTAATCCACAACAAAAACAAGCAGTAGAATATGTTGGTGGACCACTTTTAATATTTGCCGGTGCTGGTAGCGGAAAAACAAGAGTGCTAACTCATAAAATTGCATATCTTATTAAAGAAAAAGGGTTGCCGCCAGAACATATTTTAGCAGTTACTTTCACAAATAAAGCAGCAAAAGAGATGAGAGAGAGAGTGCATAGTCTCCTTCCTAATATTCCTATAGGCTTAATTAAAATGGGTACTTTTCACTCAATTTGTGCTAGAATATTAAGAAAAGAAATTTATAAGCTTGGCTATACTCAAAGTTTTACCATCTATGATCAGCAAGATGTTCGAACACTTGTAAAAAATATAATTAAACAATTAAATCTTAATTCACAACAATATCCACCTAGTACAACAGCAGGGTTCATCAGCAAACTAAAAAATAATTTAATCTTACCTGAATTATTTTCAAATGAGACTAATGGATATTGGGAAGAAAAAGCAGCTCTAGTTTATATAGAATATCAAACCCAATTAAAACAAAATAATGCTGTTGATTTTGATGATTTGATTTTACTNGTAATTGAACTTTTTNAAAGTTACCCTNAAATTCTTACTNATTATCAGAATGAATATCAGTATATTCTAGTTGATGAGTATCAAGATACAAATAAACCTCAGTTTAAATTTATTAAATTACTCTCAGATATTTCCCAAGAAATTTGTGTTGTTGGGGATGATGACCAGTCTATCTATGGCTGGCGAGGAGCTGACATACAAAATATTTTAGATTTTGAAAATACATATAAATCTCCTAAGATTTTTAAACTTGAACAAAATTATAGGTCAACACAGATAATCTTAGATGCAGCATATTCAGTTGTAAAAAATAATCAAAATCGTGCAGAAAAAAAATTATGGACAGAACAAAAAGCTGGTGATTTAATTTCTTTAAATCAATGTTCAGATGAACGGGAAGAAGCGCGTGAAATATTATTCAACCTACAAAATCAATATGAAAAAAGAAAAAAATTTAGCGACTTAGTCGTTTTATACAGAACAAATGCACAAAGTAGAGTAATTGAAGATGAACTAAGAAAAAACGGCATCCCTTATAAAATTATCGGCGGTGTAAAATTTTATGATAGAAAAGAAATTAAAGATTTACTTGCCTATTTGAGATTAATAATAAACCCAAAAGATGATTTAAGCTTTGAAAGAATTATCAACTTCCCTCCTCGCGGTCTTGGAAAATCAACTATTAAAAAGTTGAAAGAACAAGCAAAAGTTAATAATGAATCATTATTAGAACTTATAAACAATAATTTTTCTGCAGGGATAAGACAAACTAAAACACTTAATTCATTTAAAGAGTTAATAAATAATTTAAAATTAGATAGTGAAACTAAGTCACCAGTAGACGTAATAAAATTATTAATAGAAAATACTCAACTTGAATATTTTTATAATGAACAAATATCTGAGGATGCGGATGAAAGATGGAATAATATAGAAGAATTAATTTCAACTTTAGCTGAATTTACTGAATTAAATCCAGGCTTATTATTACCTAACTTTCTTGAAGAAGTTTCTTTACTTACAGACATAGATAGGTGGAATGATGAAAATAGCACTGTAACTTTAATGACAATTCACACTGCAAAGGGGCTTGAATTTCCAGTAGTTATTATTTGTGGACTTGAAGAAGGATTATTTCCATTAACCGGCGCCTTAGAGGAGGAAAACGAACTTGAAGAAGAACGCCGGCTATTTTACGTGGGTTTAACCCGTGCAATGGAAAAAATATATTTAACCTATACTAAAACTCGTCGTCGATTTGGTGGAATGCCAACTTATATGCATCCATCACGATTTATAAAAGAGATACCATCAAAGCTATTCGAAAACTTTGAAGTAAATTCTTTTTCAACACAAACTCGACAAATGAATTCACAGTATAAAGATACTTCAACAACTTTTAAGTCTAGTAAAACTGGATTAAAAATTGGTAGTCACGTGCAACATAAATTATTTGGATCCGGTATTATAATTAACATTGAAGGTACCGGAAATGAAGCTAAATTAACTATTAAATTCTCTGGAAATCAGATTAAAAAACTAATAAAAAAATATGCTAACTTAACTTTTACCTAAATTACGATTCCGAATAAATGCGGGTACCTCCAGGTCATCACTAAACACAAGAACATCCTCTTGTTTTTCAGAAGAATCAATAGACTCAGGTGTTTCTAGATTCCCATCAGCCGACTCAATTTGTTTTCTCATATAAGTAGGAGTATTATTAAATACTGATTGATGATTTTCTTTTTTCTCAACTTTTGGTTGATTATAATCTAATTTAACTAATGGTTCTTCTTTCTTAAAGTTTAATGAAGATAGTTCATTATTTTCTTTATTTAGTCCTGTTGCAATCACAGTAATTCTAATTTCATCTTCTAAAGAGTTATCTATAACACAACCAGGAATAATGTTTGCATCCTCACCAGCTTCTTCGTAAATAATTTGAGAAGCATCGTTAATTTCATGAACAGTCAAATCTTCTGGTCCAGTAATATTAATTAAAATTCCTTGGGCACCTTTAATACCAATATCTTGTAATAGCGGAGAATTAATTGCTTGTTGTGCAGCTAAGATAGCCCTTTCTTCGCCTTTTGCTATTCCAGTACCAAGCAAAGCATCACCCATATTTTGCATAATAGTTCTTACATCAGCAAAATCTAAGTTAATCAATCCAGGAATATTTATTAAATCTGAAATACCTCTTGTAGCTTGATGTAAAATACTATCAGCTAACTTTAATGAATCTTGAAATGTGGTCTTAATATCTGTAATGGATAATAAAATTTCATTTGGTATTACTAATAATGTATCACTGTTTTTCTTTAATTCTGCAATACCTTCTTTTGCTCGTTGAGTTCGTTTTGGACCTTCAAACCGAAATGGCTTAGTTACAATTGATACTGTTAAGGCACCAGACTCTCTTGCTATACGCGCAATTTCTGGTGCTGCACCTGTACCTGTACCACCACCCATACCAGCTGTAATAAATACCATATCTGCGTCCGATAATGTTTTAGTTAGAATTTCATTATTTTCTTCAACTGCTTTACGTCCTACTTCAGAATTAGCTCCTGCTCCTAAACCTTTAGTTAATTCACGACCAATTTGTATTTTAGTTTGCGAATTATTCTCTTCAAGATCCTGAGCATCCGTATTAATTGCAATAAATTCAACACCTGTTAAATTATCTACAATCATTCTATTTAATGCATTACCACCAGCTCCACCAACACCCACAACTAGAATCCGAGCTTTTTGGTCTATCGTTTCACATGGTTCAAATAACATATCTCCTCCTATTTTTTGTTATTTTTTTTATTTATAAAAAGTTATTAAAAATATTTTTAATTTTATCTACAACGTCACCTACTTTAGGTAGTTGTCCTAAAAAACTTTCCTCTTCCTTAATAATATCTTTATTTTCAATTTCATATTGAATTAGTCCTATTACTGAAGAACATCCTGGATTTCCTAACTTATCTTCAAATCCACCTGTTTTAATTGGACTTGCTATTTTTATTGGTTGTTGAAAAACATCCATAGCCAAGTCAGAAGTATTTGCTAATAAACTACCATTTCCCGTTAGTATTACCCCAAATGTTAAGAAGCCTGAATGTTCTTTTTTCTTTATTTCATTTAGTGCCATTGCTAGTATTTCAACCATTCTTGGTTCAATTAAGGATGTTAAATCTTTCTGAGAAATCAACTTCCCATCACGTCCACCTATTCCCTCAACACGAATATTTTTTTCATCACTTGCTAGTGCTGACTTAGCACAACCATATTTTTTTTTTAATTCTTCTGCCTGCTCAAATGTCGTTTGCAAACCATGAGCTATATCAGAAGTAATATTGTTTGATCCAATAGGAACAATACCTGTATGTCTCACTCCATTATTATGATAAACAATAACATCAGTCGTTCCTCCACCAATATCAACTACTGCTGCACCTAAATTCTTTTCATTATGGTCTAGAACCGCTTCAGCAGATGCTAATGGATTCAGCACAAATTGCTTAACTTCTAAACCTACATTTCTTAAACAAGTTTGAAGATTTTTTTCATTTCTTAAATCGCTAGTAACAAGGTGTACACTTGCTTCCAACCTATGACCAATCATTCCAAGTGGATCTTTAATCCCTTTATGGTCATCAACGTTAAATTCTTGAGGCAATATATGAAGGACTCTTCTATCTGGAGGCAATGTTACTGCTTTTGTATGCTCCAAAACCCTATTTATATCTAATTTTCTAATTTCTTTTTCATTTAATAAATCACTATTAGGAGAATTAATGGTTATGACACCTGTATTATTGATTCCTCTAATTTCAGGTCCTGTCACACCAAGTGTTACAAATTCTACATCAACTCCAGCTTGTTTTTCTGCTTTTTCAATTGCAATTTCTAATGATTCTGCAGATTTAGTAATACTTTCAACAATTCCTTTTTTAATTCCAGTGTTTGGTGCCTCTCCATATCCTAATATTTTAAAATTATTTTTATTTATAATTTCGGCTATTATGACGTTGGTTTTTGTTGTACCTATATCTACAGCTGTTAAGATTTCTTTTTGTCTTTCTAAATTCATGATTTTTTAAATTTAATTTCCTTAACAATTAATTGGTCCTTCACCCGTAAATCAATTATTGAATAATTAGTTAAATCTTTAGTTAAATCCTTAAATTTATCTAAAATTTTAAAATGAAGATTAATTTCATCTTCATTAACATAAATATTTGTGCTTTTAGCATATTTTATTTTTATATCACCTCTTTGGGTGTAATCTATAATCGAAATTCCATTATATATTTGAGGAAAATTATTTTTAATATTATTTAATTTTAGACCAATATTTTTAATCAATGGATTATTCATATTATCAAATACAGTCAAATCTTTATTATAATTCAATTTTAGCATTGGAAAATGTTCAATAGCTTTTTCAGAAATTGGCAATGAAAAGCCATTTTTATCTAATATAAATTCTTTTTTATGTGTTTTTACATGTGCTAAAGGTTCATTTTCAATTATTTCAACTATTATTGTTGATGGAAATATTCTACTTACACGACATGATTTTATATAATTAATATCATTAATCTTTTGTTGAGTCTTTCCTACATTGAAAAATATTAAATCTGATGATGGTATTATTTCCATTACTTCCTCGATAATGGATTTATTAATAAATTTATTTCCAACAATTTTAATATTTTTAATCTCAGTAAATCTAATTAACTGAGAATATTTTATTACAGATATAATTATTATTAATGAAAATAAAATTGTTCTATAATATTTAATTTTGAATAACTTTTTATTTATCTTAGACAATATTATTTCCTGATAATTCTTCTATAGTTTTATCGTCAAATCCTAATAACTTTATTTCTAATTGAAGCTCAATATTAAATTGATTCATTACTTTAAATCTTGCTAGTTTTATTAATTTCACTACATCTGAAGCTCTTGCACCTCCTTTATTAATTATCCAGTTTGCATGCTTCTTAGATATTTCAGCATCACCTGATTTTTCACTTTTTAAATTTGTCTTATCAATAAGATATCCTGCAGCCATTAAATCTGACGGGTTTTTAAAAATACTACCTGCAGATCTAAATTTTAATGGTTGACTTGATTTTCTTTTTTTAGATGCATCAAGTTTTTCTAATTTAATATTTTCAGAATTTCCTTTATTACCCTTAAAATCTGCTTCAATTAAAATTTCGTCTTTAGGAAATGTTGAATAACGATATGAAAAATTTATTTCATTTTTATTATAATTTTTTTCATCACCTTGTAAAGTTAATACTGTAGCAGATTCAAATAAATTTGATATTTCTTTACCATACGCGCCTGCATTCATTACTAATGCTCCGCCTAGAGTTCCTGGCACTCCTACAAGTCCTTCCATTCCACTTATATCTCTTTTACTAACTTCTTTTACCAAATGACCTAGCATTACTCCGCTTTCACATGTAAAACAGTTACCTTTTCTAAAAACTAATTTTTTTAAAGATTTTGAAAATGATACCACAATTCCATCAAATCCTTCATCTGAAACTAATAAATTTGAACCACTTCCCATAAAAAATATAGGTATAGAGTGGTTATCAGCAATTTTTAACAATTGTTTTAAATGTTCTCTTTCAGGATAAATGAAGCATGCTGCAGGCCCACCAATTCCAAATGTTGTATGTTTACTCATGGGTTCATTTAAAAGGACCCTATCTGGAGCAATATTTTGTATTTTATTCAATAAAAATTTTTTCAAATTGATATCTCCTTAGATATTTTTTTTATTTGTCGCCATATATCTCCAGCACCCATTGTAATAATAAGGTCACCTTTTTTATAAATTTCTTTAACTTTTTTAGGAATATTTACTTTATTAGGAATATAAATAATATTTGAATGTCCAATCTTTTTCAATTCATTTATAATTAATTCTGTATTTACACCTTCTATTCGTTTTTCTCTTGCTGGATAAATGTCAGTAAATATTGCAATATCAGATTGTATAAATGCATCAGCAAAATCTTTATAAAAATCACGTGTTCTAGAATATAAATGTGGTTGAAATATAGATATAATTCTATTATCCCATCCTTTCTTTGCGGAGGATAATGTTGCAGCAACTTCAGTAGGATGATGAGCATAATCATCAATTAAAATTGTTCCACAACTCAATTCATCAATGACTTGAAATCTTCTTCTTACTCCAGAGTATTGACTTAGTCCATCTCTTATATTTTCAATAGGAATATTTAATTCATCCGCAATGACAATTGCTCCCAAGGCATTTTGGACATTATGAATTCCTGGAATATTTAATATGATTTCAGTAATAAATTCATTATTGTTGTATAAATCAAAATTTGTTTTAAGCTGATTATATTTTAAATTTTTTGCTCTGTAATTAGCATCTTTATGAAATCCAAATGTTGCTATTGGTCTTTTAATATTTGATAAAATTTCTCTAGTATTTTTATGATCAATACATACTGCAACTTTGCCATAAAATGGTACGGAATTAGCAAATGCTATAAATGAAGACTGTAACTCCTCTATATTTTTATAACAATCTAAATGTTCTAAATCTAAATTATTTATAATCGAATAGGTTGGTGAAAGCTGTAAAAATGTTTTATCGAATTCATCCGCCTCAACTACTATAATATCACCCGAACCTGATATAGCATTTGTATTAAACTTATTAACAATTCCTCCAATAACTAATGTAGGATTAACCTTTGCATCCTCTAAAATAATACCTAATAATGATGATGTTGTCGTTTTACCATGCGTACCTGAAACACCTATGCTTATTTTTTTTAATTTCATTAATTCCCCGAGCATTTCTGCTCTTCTAATCACAGGAATACCCATATCTTTACCAAATTTTACTTCAGAATTTTCTGAATTAACTGCTGAAGAATAAACTAAAACATCACAGTTACCGATGTTTTCAGAATCATGACCTGTAAAGACCTTTATACCAATACTTAATAAATGCTCTGTCCTTTCAGATGATCGCATATCTGAACCTGAGATTTCAAATCCAAGACAATGAAGTAATTCAGCCATTCCGCTCATGCCAATTCCACCTATACCTACAAAATGAATTTTTTGAGTTTTACCAAACATTAAGCAGCGACTTCTATAATTTGTTTTAAAATTTTCTCAGTTGAATTTTTAATTTCATTCTTTTTAGCTTGTATTTCATATTCAATAATTTTGTTTTTACTATTAACCAATTCTTTTACTGTTTTTTGTAAGATACCTTTATTCAGTTCTTTTTGTAAAATGACGATAGCAGCTTTTTTCTCTTCTAAAACTCTTGCATTATATTCTTGATGATTTCCTGCAGCTTGTGGAAATGGTATCAAAATCATTGCCTTCCCAAATGCAGTTAATTCAGCAATAGATATTGCACCTGATCTACAAACAACCAAAGATGCAGCAGAATATGCTATATCCATTTGATTTATAAATGATTTAATATGTACATCTGGGTGATTTACTTGTTTTATAATTTTTTCGTATGAATTCTGACCACATTGCCAAATTAATTGACAACCCAATTTCAAAAAGAATTTATAGTTTCTTACTAAAAAATCATTAATTGGCTTTGATCCTTGACTACCACCAAAGAAAAATATTGTAAATTTATCGGTTCCTAAATTCATTTTATTTTGAGCTTCTGATTGATTTATTTTTCTTATTGAGGATCGAATTGGATTGCCCGTTATTTTTATATTTCTTGACTCTATATAATTCTTAGTTTTTTCATTTGCAACACAAACGACCTTTGCATTTTTAGCAAAAAAACGAGTTGTAATCCCAGGGTAAGAATTTTGCTCATGTAATATAATTGGAATCTTTAAAAATTTTGCACAAAACAATGGTATCGCGGAAGAGTAGCCTCCTGTTCCAATTACTATACTTGGTTTAAATCGTTTAATTTTCATAAACGCTTTTAACATCGAATAAATAAATCTGTATGGAAATAAAAAGTTTTTACCTATAGATTTTAAATCTAATCCTCTCTGTATTCCTCTAATATTTAAAAGTAAATATGATAAATTTTTATTTTTAAATAAACTAGCTTCAATTCCAAATTTCGAGCCCATATAAAATACATCTGCGCCAACTTCAGATAACTTTGCACCAATAGTCAATGCAGGAAATAAATGACCACCGGTACCACCACCAGCAATAATAATACCTTTATTATTTAAGTGTTTTTTAGAATCCATGTTTTTGAACTTCAAATGCTACATTGAATAATAATCCAACTAAAATAAAGTTAATTATTGTATGGGTACCGCCATAGCTTATAAATGGCAAAGCTAAGCCTGTCGTAGGTAATAATTGAGTCACATAACCGATATTAATTATTACGTATAAAATAAAATTTATCGATATACCTATTACTAAAAACATAGAAAAAGGGTTATAGGCTTTTTGAGCAAGTTGTAAACTTTTTATAAATAAAAATAAAAACATATAAATAAGTATCAATTCGAAAATTAAACCAAATTCTTCGCCAATTAATGAGAATATAAAATCACCTTGTATCTCTGGAATAAATCCTTTTTTTAATAAACCATCACCAAGACCTTTGCCCCAAAAACCAGCACTCCCCATAGCCATCAATGCTCTTGAAACTTGATAATTTCCATCGTTTTCTGCAGAAAGTAATCCAATTATTCTTTCTAACATATATGGTGTTAAATATATTTTAATACTTAATAAAGTTATTCCTGAAAATATTAAACTAATTAAAAACTTATATTTTAATCCACCAATATAAAGTAAAATCATAGAAATCATAGAGAATACAATTGTAGTTGACATGTCTGGTTGATTCATAATTGAAATTAATAAAAGTCCAACACCAATTAAGAATGGAAAGAGAGTATCTTGTAAATTATTTATCTTTTTTCTATATTTATCCAAAAACCATGCACAATATAAAATTAATGCTAATTTACCAAAATCTGAAGTTGTAATACTTTTTGCACCATTTTCATATAATAACCATCTGCCTGCATCATTAGTAGGATTCACATATGAACCTAAAAAAATTAAAAAAATACTAATAATTAAAAAATGAACTGCATATTTTTTAAAAAATTTAAGCGGTATTTTAAAAGCTAAATAACCACAGAACAAACCCGCAAAACTCCAGATTATATGTCGGATTAAAAAATGGTAATTTGATGACATATTAGGTCGTAAAACAGAACTTGCACTATAAATAACAACAATTCCAATACAAGAAATTAAAAGAATTGATATAAATAAATCACGTTGAATAGATGAAATATGTATTCTATTTGTAGACATTAATTCAAATAATCATTTATTATTTTTTTAAACATATTTCCACGCTCTTCAAAATTTGAAAATTGATCAAAGCTAGTACAGCCCGGTGAAAGTAAAACTATATCACCTTCATTACTGGATTTTATAGCCATTTTTACCGCTGTACTAAAATCTTTAAAATACTCTTTTGAATTAATTTTATCTAATTGATTAAAAATATATTCTCCTGATTCCCCATAACAAATCACTTTTTTTACTTTCTCATTATTCAATTCAACCAAATTATTAAAATAGATTTCTCCTTTATTTTTTCCACCTAAAATCAAAATTATTAATCTATCAAAACTATTCAAGGCAACTTTTACAGAGTCAAGGTTCGTTGCTTTAGAATCATTATAGTAAGCAGTTCCATTAATATTTCCAGAAAATTCAATTCTATGAGGAATCGGTTCAAAATCCAATATAGCTTTAGAAATCGATGAGATTGGAATTTTAAAACTATGTGCCATAATCGCGGCAGACAATATATTTTGAATATTATGGGAACCAACTAATTTTGATTCATCAAAATAATAAAGTGGTATTTCTATATTATTTTCATAATAGTAAACTTTCGTATCGTTCGAATTAAAAGGAGCCCGACTTTCCATATTCAAGGAGAAAGGAATGTAGTTTTTTGATGAATTTTTAAAAAATTTATTTAGGACCTCATCATCAGAGTTATAGATAAAGAAATCGGACTCCTTAATGTTCTTTGTTATATTAATTTTTGCATTGATATAATTTTGAAAGTTATCATAACGATCTAAATGGTCGGGTTGAAGATTTATAATACTACTAACTTTGGGTGAAAAATGAATAATATGCTCTAATTGAAAGCTACTTACTTCCATAACATATACTTCAGGATTTATTTTTCCTTTAATTTCATTATTTACTTTATGAGAAAAAGGTATACCAATATTCCCAACTATTTCAGAATTTAAACCAGCCTCAATACACATTTGGTATAATAGCATTGTTGTTGTAGTTTTACCGTTTGAACCTGTGATTGCAAGTATTGGACTATTTGTAAACCATGATGCTAATTCAATTTCACTTACAATTGGAATATCATTCAATTTCGCCTGTTTTACAATATCAATTTTATCAGATATTCCAGGTGAAATCACCATCAAATCACAATCTAACACATTTAAAGAATGTCCTCCTAATTCATGATTAAATTTTGCTAGGTCAACATCTGTTTTAGATTTAAACTCACTTATAAATGGATTACCACCTAATGTATCAATTAATTCAGCTGCAGCATATCCACTTCTACCAGCACCTAATATTGAAATATTTACATTTTCAAGACTTATATTATCCCTATCTAAAAAATTCATCATTGGATTTTAAATGTAGTTAAACTTAATAATGCAAGAAGAACACCAATAATCCAAAAACGTACAACAACTTGATTTTCATGCCATCCACTTAATTCAAAATGATGATGAATTGGAGCCATTTTAAAAAACTTTTGACCTGAACCATATTTCTTTCGCGTATATCTAAAATAAAATACTTGCACCATCACTGAAATAGATTCAATGACGAAAACACCACCTATAATTACTAGTAAAAATTCTTTTTTTAATAATACAGCAAGTGTTCCAAGTGCTGCTCCTAAAGCTAGTGAGCCTGTGTCTCCCATAAAAACAATTGCTGGATTAGCATTAAACCACAAAAATCCAATACATGCTCCAACCATTGCCAAACAAAAAACAAATAATTCACCAGTTCCTGGTAAATACATGATATTTAAATACTCACTAAAATCAAATCTACCTGTAGCATAAGCAATAGCTCCAAAAACAAGGGTAGCAATTGCAACTAGTCCAGTTGCTAATCCATCTAAACCATCTGTTAAATTGACTGCATTCGATGATCCAACTATTACAAGAATAATTAATGGAATGTAAAATATTCCCAAATCAATTAAACCATTAGCAACGAATGGGATTGAAGTAGTCGTACGAACATTAGTATTTTCTGGAAAATAATATATTGATAATGCAACAAAAGTGCCTGCAATTATTTGACCTAATAATTTATATCTTGCAATTAAACCCTTTGGATATTTTTTAATAACTTTTAAATAATCATCAATAAATCCAATTAATCCCATAAATAAAGTGCATGATAAAATTATCATTATATAACGATCATCCAATTTAGCCCAAAAAAGCGTTGGGAGGATAATAGCCACTAAGACAATTATTCCTCCCATTGTAGGAGTACCTTGCTTTTTTTGGTGTGCTTCGGGCCCATTTTTTCGAATTACCTCGCCTATTTGACGAGATTGTAGTGTGCGGATAATCATTGGCCCGATGAGGAAACTTATTATTAAAGCAGTAATTGAAGCACCAACTGCTCTAAATGAAATATATTTGAAAACATTAAAACCAAAAAAAAATTCGTGTAATGGATATAACAAATGATAAAACACTATTTTATTCCTTCAATAATTTTTTCCATTACCATAAAACGTGAACCTTTTAAATAAATTAAATCACCATCTTTTCTGTTATCTTTTATAAAATTAATAATTCCTTCATTAGACTTAAACCATAAAGCTGTTTTATTTTTTTCAACTTTTTTATGCATCAACTTCATTCTATCTCCAACAGATAAAATTATATCTATATTTGATTTATTTAAAAATTCCCCAATCTGTATGTGAGACTCTTCTTCATAACTTCCAAGCTCAAGCATATCACCTAATATTGCAATTTTTCTTTTTGCATTTTTATTAGATAGCCTTCTCAATCCAGCAATCATAGAAACAGGATTTGCATTATAAGTATCATCTATAATTTTTAATTCTCCAATTTCTAATATATTTCCTCTGCCATTAGGTAGTTTAAATGAAGAAATTCTACTATTAATTTCATTATTTTTTAAACCTAAAGTTGAAGCTAATGCAAAAACTGCCAATACATTTTGAGCCATTGCATAACCAGAAATAGGTAATTCAACTATTTGATTATTAACTGAAATATTTTTTTGATTAATAATTTTTCCTTTAAAGTCAACTTCACCTATAAATCCGTAGGTCTTTTCTCTTGCCTTTGTTTTGATTTCTCTAATATATTTATCATCATTATTGATTATTGCAATTCCATTTTCCGGTAAAGACTTAAAAAGATTTCCTTTTTCAATTGCAATATCTTTATTTGAATTAAAGTTTTCTGCATGAGCATTAGAAATATTAGTAATTAATCCAATTTCTGGACTCATTACATCACAAATTGATTTAATTTCACCAGGCTGATTAGTCCCCATCTCAATAAGTGATATTTCTTGGCTATGCTTTGCGGATAAAAAAGAAAGAGGACTACTCAACACAGTATTATAATTTTCTTTAGTTTTAAAACATTTAATAGATTTAGATAAAACATGGTAGGCTAATTCTTTTGTGGTAGTTTTTCCATTTGAACCAGTAATTCCAATAATTTTTGAATTCATTTTTTTCTGCCAAATCGCTACTATTTGATGGATAATTTGTCTATTATTTTGAGTATTTAATATTGGAAATTTAATATTTAACTTTTTTTCAGAAATAACTAATGAAGGATTATTATCTAATACATTAGAAATAAAATCATGTCCATCAAAATTATCACCATTAATGGGAAGATATACATCTCCACTTTGATGCAATCGTGAATCGATTGTGATACCACGTGGTATTTCATTCATTTTTATCTGAAAATTTTCCTTTATCAATTTCCTGAATAATTCTGATTCATTAATTTTTACTCTCATTAAATATTAGACTTTATTATACCAATATCACTGTGTGGATATTTTTCATTACCTATATGTTCGTAGTCATTTCGGCCTTTACCTAATATAAGTAAGATTGAATTTTTATTCATTTTTTCTATTGCATAATCAATAGCTTTTTTACGATTGTAAATAATTTTATGGTTATTTCTATCAAATCCTGATTTAATATTTTCACAAATATCTTCAACTTTTTCATTTCGAGGATTATCAGAAGTAACAATTATTTTATCTGAATATTTTTCAGCAATTTTTGCCATAATTGGTCGTTTTTTTATATCTCTATCACCACCGCATCCAAAAACTGTTATTATTTCTGATTTTTTTGGTGCTAAGTACTTTATAGTACTTAAAATTTGTTCATAAGCATCAGGTGTATGGGCATAATCAACTATTGCAAAACCTTTTTCTAGTAAGTCAAATTTTTCCATTCTTCCAGGTATAATTAATTCTGAATTAACACTATTTTGAACATCCTTAATAGGAATTCCAGATATTAATGCTGTTGCTATTGCTGCTAATAAATTTTCTAAATTATAATAACCAATTAAATTTGAGTTGAAAATAAATTCTTCGTTATTCCATTTAATTAAAAATTCTGAGGATTCTATAGAAAGATTACTTTTTATTATACTTAAATCTGCATCATCCTGAAATCCATATGTAACTAAATTACATTGTACTTCTTTTGCAATTCTTTTTCCATAATCATTATCAATGTTAACAATCGCGGTAGAAGATTTATTTAAATTCAAAAATAATTTTAATTTTGCCTGAAAATAATTTTCCATAGAACCATGAAAATCTAAGTGGTCTTGTGTCAAATTTGTAAAGATTGCAATATTTACATCAACATCATCAACTCTATTTAATTCCAATGCATGCGACGAAACTTCCATTATCGCATTTTTAACACCACCGATATCCATGATATTTAATAATTGTTGAACTTCAACAGATTCTGGTGTAGTAAATCCTGTTGTTAACATTCCTGATGGTGTTGAAAAACCAAGTGTACCTAATGTCCCTGCAGACATACCATTAGCATTGAAAAGTAAATATAATAATTGAGTAATAGAGGTTTTCCCATTAGTGCCCGTAACACCTATTATATTTAATTTTTTTGATGGATGATTAAAAAAATTGGCAGATACTTGTGACATACATGCTCTAGGATTTTTAACTTTTACCACAGGGATTGGAAGATTATCTAAAGACCTACCATTTGACATGATTGCAACAGCACCTTTATTAACCGCATCTAAAATATAATCATGGCCATCTGACTCAAATCCTTTAATTGCGATAAAGAGAGAACCCTGTTTTACTTTTCTTGAGTCATGAATTATTGAAATAACATCACAATCTTCTGTATCTCCATAATATTCTACTCCCTGCAATAATTCTGATAACTTCATTTTATATACCTGCTACTTTGGCTAAGCTATTATAATTGATTGGTTTTTCTTCTTCAAATTCATTTATTACACGTGCAAAGATATTTCTTATGATTGGTGCAGCAACAATTCCACCCCAATGCTTACCTTTTACAGTAGGTCTTTTTATTGCCACAACACAAACATATTTAGGTTCATTACTAGGAAAAATTCCAGCAAAACTGGCAATAAAATCATCTATTGATAAAACTCCATTTTTAAATGTTTGAGATGTACCAGTCTTACCAGCAATTTTATATCCATTTATTCCAGCCTCTTTTCCAGAACCGTAGTCCACAGAGGCTTCTAATATTCTTAAAATTCTCGTTGCGGTATTTTCCGAAATTACTTTTCTTACAACAAATGGTTCAGCATTAAATTCATAAACTTCATCTCCAGATATATTTTTAAGTATCTGAGGCTTTAATAAATATCCTCCATTTGCAAAAACTGAATAAGCCATAGCTGTTTGCAAAGTAGAACCGAGAACTTCCTGCCCCATAGATACAAAGGTACCTGATGATTTTCTCCATTTTTTTAATGGTTTTAATAGTCCTTTAGCCTCTCCTGGTAAATAAATACCAGTTTTATTACCATATCCAAAATCTCGAGAATATTTATATATTAATTTTAAACCAATATTTTTATCAACTATTTTAGAAATCCCTACATTACTTGAATGCATTAATATTTCTGCAACAGTTAAATCATCATGCTTAATATGATCATTTAATTTTTTCCCAAAATAATAGTAGGAACCATTCTCACAATCAAAAATATCATTTTCATGAATTAAACTTTCTTCGATTCCACATGCTATTGCAATAGATTTGAAGGTTGATCCAGGCTCATAGGAGTCAATAACAGTCCTATTTTGATGATAAGATATGTCATAATTAAAATAATTATTCAAATCAAGACTTGGTACATTTGCCATTGCTAAAATTTCACCTGAAAATGGATTTAAAATTACACCATTTGCACTTTCAGCTTTTATTTCTTTGATTGTTTTTAAAAGCTCATCCTGTAAAATTTCCTGAAGTCGCATATCTAACGAAAGAGTTATATTACTTCCTGATTGTGGAAGATCACTATCTTCATATGGATTTTCATATAAATATCCATTTATATTTTTTACCAATTTTTTTTTACCAATTTCACCTTTAAGAATATTATCAAAGTACTTTTCAACTCCACTAACACCTTTTGAATCAGAATCTGTGTATCCAATCACTTGTGCAGCTAATTCATTATACGGATATTCTCTAATTGTCTTACTAAATTTGCTTAATCCATTAATTTTAGTATCTACTATATTTCTACAGTCAGCTAAAGGAACATTACTTTCTAAAACTACACCATTAGATTTTTTTGCTAATATATTTTCATAATAGGATTTTTTTTGTTGAAAAGTTTTGGAAAAAATGTTTAATATTTTCTCTTTATCATAATTTTGATTTGTGTCTACTAAAAAACTGAAAGCAGTTTTATTTTTTGCAATATTTTCACCGTTCCTATCCAGAATAAAACCTCTACTACCTTGAATAATCTTAGATTTAAGAAATTGATTATTTACCAAATTTTCATAATAATCATTTTTAATGATATGAATATAGAATAGTTTTCCGACTATGGTTGCTATGAGTAATGAGAAAAAGCAAAATACAATTATTATTCTAAACCTATATTCTTGATAAAAAATAGTCATTAATCTGTTAAAACTATCTCCATTGGCTCCAATATCGCTCCTACTAGCTCTAACTTCTCTTTCGCGATCCTTTCTATATGTTCTCTGCGGGATAAGTATGTAATTTTACTCTCAAGATTGGTTACTTCATTTCTATTATAAGTTAAGTTTCGACTTAAATCATTTATTTCAACTGTCAGCTCATTGCATCTTGCATTCACTGCAATAGTACCTATGCACAAAATCGTACAAAGAAATAATCCTAAAATAAAACTGATTAAATTTATTTTTTGTTTTTTTGCCAATCTATAACCTTTCTGCAATTCTTAACCTTGCACTTCTCGATCTAGAATTTTCTTTCACGTCAATATGAGAAGGTATAATAACCTTTTTACTAATTTTCTTTAATTTTGGATTTGAATTGCAGCTACATAAAGGGAATTTAGGTGGACATATACATTTTATAGAATTTGATTTAAAAAAAGCTTTTACTATTCTATCTTCTAATGAATGGTAGCTAATTACTGCAATTCGACCACCAGTATTTAAAAATTCTACAGCTAACTTCAATGTTCTGTGCAATATTTCAATTTCATTATTAATTTTAATACGTATTGCTTGAAAAACCCTAGCTAAAGCCTTATTTTGAAATCGTTCTGGTACAACTCTACAGACAGCATCTTTTAAATCAAATGTAGTCTTCATTTTTCCAATCTTTACTCTTTGAATAATTTCATAAGCTATCTTTTTTGCATTCGGTTCTTCACCATAAAGTTTTATTATTCTTATTAATTCGACTTCGCTTACTTGATTTAAATATTTTTCAGCAGAATTATTTCCGTTTCTATCAAACTGCATATCTAATGGACCATTATTCCTGTAAGAAAAGCCATAATCTGGTTGATCAATTAAGGCAGATGATAGACCTAAGTCTAAAAGAAAACCTTGAATATTTCGAATATTATTTTGGAAAAGAATTTTCGAAAAAGATTTAAAATTTATTAAATGAAGAACATAGTTATCCGAAATCGTGGATAAGCGACTATTTGCAAAACTTATTGCATTTGGATTTAAGTCCAATCCGATTAGCATTCCTGTAGGTTCCAACCTCTGTAGGATTGCTTCAGAATGACCACCAAATCCAAGTGTACCATCAATATATACTCCCTTTGGATCTGTAATCAATTGAGAAACAGTCTCCTTTAATAGCACGGGTATATGCGGAGATTCTCTCATTCTTTGTATCAAAAACTAATATCATTTGCTAAGTCTTCAAAATCCTCACTATCAAAAGAATTATCATCAATATCTTGTAATTTTTTTGGATTCCATAATTCAAGCTTTGTTCCAAATCCAATTATTTCAACTTCTTTTTCAATTTCAGCATAATCAAGTAGTGTATCCGGTATTTGCACACGTCCTTGTCTATCAAATTTTGAATGAATAGTATATCTTAAAATTGATCGAATAAAATTTCTATGTTTACTTTTTATTTTGTTTAGCGACATAAGTTCAGACTGCACTCTCTGCCACTCTGTAGAAGGATATGCATATAAACAGGTATCAAATCCTTTTGAAATAACAAATGTATCGTCATTTTCAGGACCAAGTTCTTTTCGAAATTTTGCAGGAATATTTAACCTGCTTTTTTGATCAATTAAATATGTAAATGAACCGCTGAAAGAATAGATAACTTATACCACCTTAAATCAATTTTGACTATAATTAAGGGATTTACCCCCACACTTACCCATAATTATATCCTTATTACCCATTTCTATACAAGAAAAATGTAAAAAAAGTTTAAAAATATATTAAAAGATTATTTCATCTTATTTGAATCTCTTTTGTTGTTCACTAGGATTATCTTTAATTTCTAAAGACTGTACATGTTAATTTTTATCATAAAAGAAATAATTAATTAAGCTTATGAGTATATTTAAATTTTATATTAATTGCCTTTTAACAATCGGAGTTGTCTTTGCTAATTCGCAAAAAATTTCAATTGGTGCAATTAAATCCGTAGGAATTACTAACAATGAAGTCGAAGAACTAAAACAACAAATAGATGATAAGATTCAATCTACTGACGGGTTTGTATTAACTAATTATAAATCTGTATATAAGAATTTAAACGAAGATTCTCCAGATTTACTTGATTGTATAAATCTTGCTTGTAATCATGAAATTGCTCATACTTTTGGATTGAACGCTGTAATATCTGGTGAAGTTATTTTTCATGATAATGGAGTAAATATTAAAATGAATATATTTTCTCATTGGCAAGAAAAATTTACCTCAGTTATAAATGAAGAACATGCCCCTTTAAAATTCAGTGCAGTAAAAGAATTAATAACTACAAATTATATACCTGAACTTTTAAACTCATATTCTATTTTAGTTAAACCTAGTATTGAAATTATTGAACCAAACAAATTTTACACAATACTAGAAAAGAATAATTTAAATATTTTACTTAATCTATCAGATAATAGTGGTTTAAAAAATTATTTAGTCAGCTATTCTAAAGATGGTGGTCAAAGTTTTAAAAACGTTCAAAGTGGTGAATTAAACAATCAATTAAAATTAAGTGCATTAGCAATTTCAATTCCAATAGTTGAAGGAATAACTGATAAAGGTATGGTGCAGATTAGTGTTGCTGATATCGATGGTAATATAAGTGTTCGTAGCAGTGAACTTTTTACTGTTATGGATAATACTCCTCCATCTGTCTCCATTAGTTCTCCAGCTAAATCAGAGATTTTAAAAGGTTCTAATCAATATAATATTTCATGGCAAGGTAATGATAATTTAGGTATAACTACATATGAACTATTTTACTCTACTGATAATGGAAATTCATATACATCTATTGTCACACTAAATGGTACTTATTCTAATTTTATATGGAATGTACCAGATTTACTTACAAATAGTTGTTTTATAAAAATTAAGGCTGTAGACTATACAGGTCTAAATTCAGAAGCTTCTATTGGTCCAATATCTGTCATGGATGGTAAAAAGCCATCTTTTACAATAATGACTAAATTAAAAGGTAAATCATATCTAGAAAATACTCTGTTTGAAACTGTTTTAAATTTAAGAGATAATACAGGGGTTAAAATTGTTGAGGCCTATTTCACTGATGATAATGTAAATTTTAAATTATTATCCCAAACTATATTTGATAATTTAATTAATAATGAAAATTCAAATTTTAAGTTCTATTTACCATATGGTGTAACATCCAATGCTCAAATTAAATGGGTAGTTCGAGATTTATTTGAAAATGAGACTTCACTTTTAACAGATAAATTTACCCTTAAGGATAATAGCCCCCCAATTAATGAAATAATTTACCCGGTGAAAGGAGTAAGATTTAAAGGTTTAGACCAAGGTAAAATCATATGGTCTGCATCCGATAATACCAAAATAGCATCGCATGAGATATTTTACTCCTTGAACAATGGTAAGTCATGGTTATATATAGGTAAATCCGGTGGAGATAAAAATAATATTATATGGGATGTACCTGATATAAATACAACTATGGCAAAACTAAAATTAATCACGAAAGATATTACAGGCTTATCAACTGAGTCAATATCGGATATTTTTGAAATTAAAGATGTAATAAAACCGACAATAGATTTAGCACAACCGAAAAATTTTTCACAATATCGTGAGAGGGATTCTATTAAAATTAAAATTAATCTCAAGGATAATATAGGACTGCATAACTCACAGGTATATCTTAGAATTGGAGCTCAATCTCAAAGTTTAAGTGATATAATATACCCTGGAAATAAAAAAACTGACACTATATATATAAGTCAACTTTTAAATGCTTCACCTAATGATGATATTTCACTCATCATTATTTCAACAGATAAAGCAGGAAATAAAACTAATTTCACATCTGATAGTTTTAATTTAATTGACAATACCCCTCCATCAATTTCGTTCAAAACAAACATATCAGGAGAAAAAATTGATGGAAAATCCAAATTTAAATTAAATTGGTCTACAAGAGACAATGTAGGTATAAAAAAAATAAAATTAGAATTAACAGATGATGGTGGCAAATCATGGAAAAATATTAAAACCTTCTATTCAAAAGTAGAGGAATATTTATGGCATGTTCCAAATCTGCATTCAAATCAGTGTAAAATTAAAATTTCAGCTGTAGATGTAAATGATTTTAGCTCAGAATTTATATCTTCAAATTTTTCAATAAACGATAAAACAGGTCCAAAATTAGAAGTCTTAAATCCAAAAATAAATCAGTCCTACAGAGAAAATGAAATTATTGATGTTTCTATTTTCGCTCGAGATGATTATGGCCTAGGATTGATAGAAATTTACTATAGCTCTGATGGTTATAATTTTAAATATATTTCAAATGAAGCATTTACTCATGATATCACACAAGATACTATTTCATTTACTGTAAAAATTAAGGAAGGACTCTCTCAAAAATCATTATTTAAATTTATAGGATTAGATAGATTTAATAACGAAAGTGAAATTGTTTCACCTACTTTTAAGGTTACAGATAATACACCCCCTAATATTAACTTTACATTAAATTTAAATACTAGAGAATTTGCAACAGGAAAAGCTTATAATATTGATTGGTCCGGAAATGATAATTTTAATTTAAAAAATACCCAACTAGAATATTCAACTGATAACGGCTTAACCTGGACCAATTTATTCAGCACGAACTTAAATGGGAAAGAAATAAAACAGACATACACATGGTTAATACCGTTAGATTTAAAATCTCCATGTAAGCTTAAAGCTTCAATAACTGATGAAATGGATTTAAGTGCCTCAACAGTTTTTACAGATTTTATAATTATTGACCAAACAAATCCAAAAATTAAATTTAAATCTTATCCTTTAAAATTTGTCAATGAAACACAAAACTTTAAATTAGATTTAATATTAACTGATAATTATGAATTAAATTCAATTGATTTTTATTACTCTAAAAACTTAAATGATTTTAATTATTTAAGTTCAGTTTCAAGTTTATCAGGGAAATCTCAGGAAATTTCATACGAATTAACAATACCTAAAGGATTTACTAAGTCAGCTATAATTAAAATAGTTTTAACTGATCGTTCTGGAAATACATTTACAAAATTTACAGAGACTTTTGAAGTTATAGATTTTACAAATCCAAATATTTTATTAATATCAAACATACCAAAAATCTTAATAAATAAAGAGCAATTAAATTTATCCTGGATATCTTCAGATAATGAGTCTCTAAATTCTCATATTATTGAATTATCTAATGACTTAGGTAATAACTGGTCTGAACTTTGTCGCCTACCTGGATCACAGGTTGAGTGGACTTGGGATGTCCCTGACATAATTTCTAAAAAAAATTCTAAACTGAGAATAATCACTATTGATCATGTTAATTTAACGGATACAATTACTACTAACTTATTTTCAATAAAAGATGAAACTAATCCAAAATTGTTTATTCCTACTTCAAAAAGATTTAATATTGAAGTAAGAGAAAATGATACATTATATCAATCTTTTGAAATTAGTGATAACTATCAGATAAAATCCTTGAAGGTTGAATATTCAAATATACCACGGCAGTTTAAACTTATTACAGACATGGATTTTGAAATTGAAAAAATATCTTCTAAATCCTTAAAAATTGGAATACCTATTCCACCTGGAGCTACAAAAAATGCTAAGCTAAAAGCAACTCTTACAGATATTTCAGGAAATACTGTAAATGAGTCACTTAAAGGAATTCGAGTTTTAGATAACACCCCTCCAGTTGTAAAATTTATTGAACCCTCTCCTACAAAAAACCTAGATAGTGTTTCAGTTTTAGTTGTTGGAGATACACTATGGTTTCAATGGGAAAGTAAAGATAATACCGGAATCCGATCAAATAGAATAAGTTATAAATTAGCTGATACTGACTACTGGCAACCAATATTAACAACTAGAGGAGATAACTCATCGTTATCTTGGACTATTCCTGAAAAAGCTGTTGGTAAATGTGAATTTGAAATAATTGCTACTGATAAAGTCGGGTTACAATCAAAACATGTAGTTGGCCCATTTAAAATTCAGGATATTCTTAATGAGTCACGTCAAAATCTTTTAAGAAAATATGGAAGTATATTGATAGAATCTAATCCATCTGGAGCAATGGTAATTGTAGACAATATTGAAAAAGGTTATACTCCTCTGAGGATAGAAAACTTATCAGAAGGAAATCATAGACTTATTTTATTTAAACGAAAATTTAAGCACTTATCCAAAATTATTGAGATAAAATCCGATAGTACTTTCACATTAAATGAAATTTTAGAGGAAAAAGAATAATGGAAAATCAAGATAAAATTACAGAATTTGAAGCTAAAATAAAAAGAATTGAAGAGAAACTTAATACTTCGATGATTTATGATGAATCTTTTTTTAAAAGAGCCATTGGAATTTTTGGACATAATCTTGTAGGACAAATTATTTTATTTATACCAATTATATTTATTTTAGGGTTGCTTATTGGAATATTTTCATTGTTGTTCTTTCCAGCAGGATTTGATCAAGGCTGGTAAATTCGATTACTTTTTTCGTCAAATCTTAATAGCTTAGAGCTAGGTAGACCATATTCAAATATTTGATTTGATTTTATTAATCCATTTTCATAATAAGTTTCACTAATTCCATGAATTTGACCGTAAAAATATTGAACTTTTGATGCAATATTTCCATTTTCATAATACCTTAAAGATAATCCATGTAATTTTCCATTTTCATAATTTGTGATATTTACTAAGTTGCCTTTCTCATTCCAATATTTAGAAACTCCCTCTGGATTTCCATTTCTTAATTTTACCTCATATTCTAAATTCCCATTACTATAATAGGATTTATGAATTTCTACTTTAGATTTATTATAGGTTTTAACTTTTAATATTTTCCCATCAGGATTGATAGTTTCACTAATTCTAAATATATTCTCACTGCATGAATACATAAGAAACAGGATTAAGATATATAAAATTAAGTAGGATTTTTTTTTTATTTTGTGATTCAATTTTAACTATATATGCTTAAAATTTTATTTTGAATTATGAAGATAAATAATTCTATTTATATCTGTAATAAAAGAATATATCACTCTAGACTTAAGATGATTATTTTAAAATTATGAATTTTTTCATTACACTATTATTTTTAGACTTCATTTTAAATAAATAAATTCCACTAGAATAATCACTTAAATTTAATTTAATTGTATTTAAACCAACATTTGTTATTGGATTTCTAATTATTTGTAATGGTTCTCCACTAATTGAATAAATTGAAATTATCAAACTTTCTTTGTAAAATAATTCATAATCTATATTAATTAAGGGATTAGCTGGATTTGGATAAATTTTATTTATACTTATATTATTTGGAATATCCTGCTTATCAATAAAGTTGTATGAATAAATATCATCAACAGAAATTTCTGTAATTGCTGTTACATAGCCTGATACAAAATTTGATTCTAGACCATCAAAGGAGGTAGTATATTCAGTAAAGTCGATTGGATTATATATTCTAATTTTAATCTCATTATTTTCAATATAACCAGACCTCTGCTCTCCACCTATATCACAAAAATCTATAGCACCTATCGCTACTAAATTTAGTTGAATTCCATCCCATACTCCATTTGCTACTAACAATTCTCCATACTCAGTTTCACAACTTTCGTCATTTATAATTGCTTGATGATCGAAAACTCCAATTTCAACTCCAGAGCTTAAATTGACTGATTCCTGAATTACAATTAAATGAGATTGACCTGTCTGCGTTATTCCTAGTTCATAGTATTGCGTAAATAAAAATGAAAAAAAAAGAGCTAAATAAATATACATTTAATTAATAATTAATGAATTAAGATAATCTTGACCCCATCCTGTAACTTTACCTTTGGATATAACAATAGGTGTTAGCATCTCTATTTTTACATTTTCCGTAGTTACCATATTTGTATAATAATATAAAACTTCTACAGTTGTGCCTTCAACACTCACAACTGCTTCTGTTTTATATGGATTACTTAATATTCTTCCGTCTTTCATTATTGCCTTTGCATTACTATCCATAGCCTTCAAAACATCATCTTTAGACATACCTAAAGTAATAAATTGTAATCTTGAACGGTTGTGATAACTGAAATTTTCTAATCCAATCTGAACTGGTGATATTGCACAAGATATTAAAAATAAATTAATTATTATAATAAATAAAGTTCTGTATTTGCTCATATTCTTCTTAAACTATTTATCTGAATTTAGAATAATCAATAAATAATAGGCAAGGTTTCCATGAAATTATTTTTCAAGCTATTTTCATCAAAAATTTTATACTTTTCTTTTCTGGTAATTATAGGGTGTGAAAAAAAAACTGACACAATTGAAGAAAGAATAAAATCTCATAAAAATAAAATTTATCAGTTAAGTGATTCTTTAAAAATGATTGATCAAAAAATTGATTCATTACTAAAAATTTATCCGAATAATTGATATTTAATCATTATATATTGATATTTTAATGTGTTAATTATTAGCGTATAAGAAGTATAGTATTTAATGTTTAGCAAGTATTGATTTTTATATTGTCTTTATTTAATTTATATTCATTTGGCCATTTTATTCAGTGGTTTATAATAGGTCATTTTTTATTAAGAAATTGGGTGATTTTTCTATTTTTTTCATTAAGTTGGGAATTATTAGAATTATTTTTACCTTATAATTTTGCTATAGAAACATTAGAAAATAAAATTTCAGATATTATTATAAATTGTTTGGGATTTTATTTTGGTAACTTTTTAAGAAAAAAATAATAATTTTGGTTTAATGTCTAAAACAAAAATTTTTCAAACATATAGATTTTCTCGTACTAATAAAAAAATAGAAAATCGTACAGTTTTAGCTGCCATGACAAATAAACAAAGTCATGAAAATGGTATTATTTCAGATGATGAAATTAAATGGCTTTTAATGAGAGCTAAGGGTGGATTTGGTATAATAACAACAGCTGCGACTAATGTTTCAAAAGAAGCAAAAGCATGGAGCGGAGAGTTTGGCGTATATGATGATTTTCATATACCCAATTTAAAAAAATTAACATCTGCTATACATCAAACCAAAAGTCTAATTTTTGCACAACTTTTTCATGGAGGGATGAAGTCTCCACAAAGAATTACTGGATATATCCCTTTATCTGCAAGTGAATTAAATTGTAATGAATCAGCTACAGGTAAAACAAAGAAAGCTTCGTGCATAGATATAAAAAAAATAATTAATGACTTTACAATGAGTGCAGTTAGATGCCATGAAGCAGGATTTAATGGTATAGAATTACATGCTGCACATGGATATTTAATTTCTCAATTTTTAGGTAAAAAAACAAATTTAAGATATGATAATTGGGGTGGAAGCCTAAAAAAAAGGGCTAAGTTATTAGTTGAAATATTAAGATCAATTAAAAAACATACTCCAGAATCATTTATTATTGGTGTACGAATTTCACCTGAAATAGAACAATTAGGAATCGAGTTGAATGATTCCATTAAGCTTGTAGGTATACTAAAAAATGAGGTTATTGACTTTATTCATTTATCATGCTGGGATGTTTTTGCAAAATCAGGTCCTAGTATTAGAAATCAAAGAACATTCACTGAAATAATTATTGATAGTTATAAAAACTTACCAACAATTATAAGTACTGGAAATATTTGGTCAAGCTTAGATGCTCATAACTTATTAAAACAAGGAGCAGACCTAGTTGGTGTTGGAAGAGTAGCAATAGGTCATCCAAATTGGGCATATAATATTTCAAATTTAAATTATAACCCTCAAAGGCCTCCATTTAGTATCAATGAATTAGAAAAAGCAAATTTAAATAGAACATTTATTTCATATATGAAAAATTGGAATAATTTTGTCAAAGAGTAATATAAAAACCATTATTAAAAAGATAAACATAATCAAATTGACATTTATTAAATATTTTATTCATTTATATAAATAAAAAATAACTAAATACTTTTATGATTTTATATGTTTGTTTTAATTTTCGAATGCGGATTCGAAAAGTAAAATACAACATTGACAACTCAAAATAGAAAAGCTGAGGAACGGCAAGCTCGTAGAAACCTCATTTTAAATGGTGCACTCTCCGTTTTTAAAGAAAATGGTATAGATGGCGCAACAATGGAACATATAGCTTCAAAAGCAGGATTTGGTACAGCATCTCTTTATTATTATTTCCCAAAAAAAGAAGATGTATTTTCTGCAATTATGTTAAAAGGGTGGCATCAATTGTGGGATAGCTGTGAGGATACTATTATTTCCAAAAATTCTCCCAAAGAAAAATTCCTTACTATCCTTAATATTATTGCCAATCATATTTTAAAAGAACGTAACTTATATAGTTTTTTATTCACTGCTCCTCAACACTCAATACAATTTGAAACTGAACCCTGGAAAGAATTCCAAGGAAAGTTATATAAAACTTTAGAAAATTTACTTGAAGAAGGAATGACTTTAGGTGAATTCCCTAAAATAGACTCCAATTTACTATTTAAAGCTATTGGTGGATCATTTCATGGTATTTTACTCATGGGAAATAATCAAAAATCTCTTTCACGTGAGAATATAGAGGGTTTATTTTCACGATTATTATCAACTTCTATTAGTCCGCATGAGTAATTATACACAAAGATTAAATTCATACAGTATCAGTCATAAAGATGCACCTGTAGATATTAGAGAAATTTTTTATATTTCTCAAAATCAAGCAGAATTAATATATGCAAAAAAATCTAAATTTAAAATTGATGAGTTATTCATTCTGTCTACCTGTAATCGTACAGAATTTTATGCAGTATGTGAGGATAGAGATTTTTTAATAAAACTTATATCTAAAATATATTTAAAGCTTAATAGGTATATAGACTTTAACCTTTTACATCATCGTCGTGGAGAGGACTGTATTGTCCATCTAATGGAAGTTTCATCTGGAATGGATTCTATGATTTTAGGTGAAACTCAGATTACATCTCAAATAAAGAAATTATTTGCTCATGCAAAAAAATATCATGCAACAGGTCCAATTTTAAACAGATTTATACAAACAGCTTTAGAAGCAGGTAAACGCGTTAGAACAGATACAGATTTATCATCAGGTTCTGTATCTATTAGTTACGCAGCAGTAGAAAAAATAAATTCAATGATACCAAATTTAATTGATACAAAAATCTTACTCATTGGTGCAGGTACTACTGGAAAACTTACTGCTTTTCATTTTTTAAAAAGGGGTGCAAAAAACTTTTTTATCGCTAATCGTAGGCCTGAGCGAGGTAAGAAACTAGCAGATGAAACAAATGGAATATATATACCATTTAGAGATATCCCAAAAGTATTAGATGAAGTAGAAATTATTGTAACTTGTACAGGTTCTGATTTACCTGTAATTACATACGAACAGATTATAGAATTAGGTGAATTAAAAAATAGAGTCCTACTTATGGATTTAAGTGTGCCCAGAAATATTCAACCAAATATTGAATCTATAAAAAATGTTACTCTTTTCACAATTGATGAACTTGAAAATGCTATTAGCGAAAATCTAAATTCACGAATAAAAGAACTTCCCAAAGCTTCCATCATCATTGATGAAATTGCTAATGAGTTTTTAAAATGGATAAAGAATTTATCTGTTACCCCTACTATTGCAGATTTAAAGCATTTATTTGAAGACATTCAAGATTCAGAACTTTCAAAAATAAAGAGTAAATATGATGATAAGACTATAAGTGCGATTGATTTATTTTCTAAAAGTCTTATAAGGAAAATTTTAAAAGATCCAATAAAGGCGTTAAAATCGCAAGCATCAAAAGGTAATTATTCTCCCATAATAATAGACACAGTTCGCTCAATTTATCAACTAGATAGTCCGAAAACTCTTAAGCAGGATTAAAAAATGGCATCTATCGTCATCGGTACGCGCGGCAGTAGTCTTGCTCTTTGGCAAGCAAATTATATCAAATCATTAATTGAACGAAAATCAAATGATAATTGTAAAATAAAAGTTATTACAACTCGTGGTGATAGAGATCAATTAACACCATTACCGGAGGTAGGTGGAAAAGGATTTTTCACACAAGAAATTGAATATGAACTTAAAAATAAGACCATTGATTTGGCCGTTCATAGTATGAAAGATTTACCTGTAGATTTAGGTCAATATTTTAATATTGGTGCTGTACCAAAACGTTTTTCACCATTTGATGTAATGGTATCATCATCACCTATTTCATTTCAAAATTTGCCTAAAAATGCAATTATTGCTACAGGAAGTCTACGAAGAGCTTTACAATTAAAAGTTATAAGAAAAGATATCAAAATTGTGGATATAAGGGGAAATATCAACACACGTATAAATAAATTAAAAAGTAATAATTGGCATGGTCTTATTATGGCTGAAGCAGCTATTCATCGATTAGAATTAAATATACCATATCATACTTTTTCCTGCAGTGAGATAGTCCCTGCAGCAGCTCAAGGCGCAATAGCTGTCGAAGTTTCTTCCTCTAGAAATGATCTTGATGAAATTTTAGTTTTAATTAACCACCAACCATCTTTTGATGCCTGTAATATTGAACGTAAAATTATCGATAAATTAGACGGCGGTTGTAAATCACCTGTAGGTTGTCTTGTATCTTTTAATAATAATCAAATCGATGCTAATGCATTCATTTCTGATTTAAATGGAGAAAAATTTATAAAAGTAAATAAGTCAGCTTTGATTTCAAAAAAAGAAGAATTAATTAATGAAATTATTAATGATTTCATGAATAAAGGTGCAAATGAACTAATAAATAAAAATAAGAATATAATAAATGTCTAAATCATTAATATGGACATTACAAGACTCTTGTACTATTAAATGGATGAATAAATTCTCCAAATCTGAATATGATATCCAACATCAACCTCTTATTAAGTTACGTAAAAATATTTATTTCAAAGGTTTACATAAAGAAATTAAAAAATATGATACACTGATTATTAGTAGTCAATTTGCCGCAACTAACATCACATCTATTTTAGATAGAAAATTCAATATACTTTCAGTAGGAAAAAAAGCTACAAAATTGTTAAAAAAAATGGGGCATTTAATTATTTATTCAGCAAATAATTCAAAAGAATTAGCATCATATATAGATAATAAAATTGATGCTAAAATACTACACCCATGCTCCGAAAAAAGTAATTTTTCAATTTGGCCAAAAAATGTGACTTCTTTACCTTTTTATAGTCCTATACCAAATATAAATTTTAATATTAGCAACATTAAAATATCATCTAAAACTATTATTGTATTTGGTAGTCCTTCAGGTGTGGATGTTTGGTTCAAAAATGATTATAATTTAAAAGATGCAAAGGTAGCAACTATTGGTGATACCACCGCGAAAAAGATTTTATCTTATTCAAAGAGAGCACTCATTACTCCTAAAAAAGCAACTATTGATGAATTATGCTTAACTATATATAAACATTTAGAATAATAATATGAACAAACAAAATAAAATTTTTATAGAAGCCTGTAATGGAAGAAAAGTACCTTATACCCCATTATGGATTATGCGACAAGCAGGACGTTATTTACCTGAGTATCGCGCAATAAGAAAAAAATATAATTTCCATGAAATGATGCATACACCAGATTTAATGAAAGAAGTGACTCTTCAACCTATCCGTCGTTATGACTTTGATGCTGCTATAATGTTCTCTGATATTTTAGTAATACCAGAATCAATGGGATTAAACTTTCAATTAATCGAAAAAATAGGTCCAGTTTTTAAAAACCCATTAAACTCTAATAAAAAAATTAATTCAATTTCTTATGGTGATATATCCTATTTTAAACATATTTTTGATGGTATAAAAAAAATCCGAAGAGAGCTCGATAATAAAAAATCACTTATAGGTTTTACAGGTGCACCATGGACAATAGCTTGCTATATGGTTGAAGGTAGACCTAGTAAAGATTATCGCCATATTCGTGCTTTAATTTATAATAATCCTAAAGCATTCCACTATTTAATGGAACATTTAACTGAAAGTATTATAGAATATATAAGAGGACAGGTAAATGCAGGTGTAGATGCCGTGCAAATCTTTGATACTAATGCAGGTTTTCTGAGTAGAGAAGTATTTGAATCATTCTCATTCCCCTATCTAAAACGTATAATATTAGCAGTAAATAAACTTAATGTACCAAGTATTCTTTTTGTTAAAGGTGGTGGAAATTGGTTGGATTTATTAAAAACATCTGGTGCGAATGTATTAGGTTTAGACTGGACTATAAATCTTAATGATGCAAAGAAAGTTGTTAAAAATAAAATATCTTTACAAGGTAACTTAGATCCATCTATCTTGCTATCTTCTAATAATATTATAAGAAAAGAAGTATGTAAAATTTTAAAATCGTATGGGAATGGCTATGGTCATATATTTAATTTAGGACATGGTATAACACCAGATATCCCTATTGAAGCGGTTCAAACTGTAGTAAACACAGTAAGAGAAGTAAGCCCAAATTATAAATAGATATTTAATATGGATAAAGCAAACATAATATCAACTTTTAAAAATATTCAAGATAATATATGTAATGGACTAAATAAAATTACGGGTCAATTATATCATGAAGATAATTGGAATTATAAGGATGGGAAAGGTGGTGGTCGAACTAGAATATTTTCAGGAGAAATTGTAGAAAAAGGTGGTGTCAACTTTTCAGCATTGGAGGGTGTGTTATCTGAAAAAATTGCAAATAAACTTAAAGGTGGTGGTCATCAGTTTTTTGCTACAGGTGTATCATTAGTAATCCATCCAAAAAATCCGTTTGTTCCGACAATTCATATGAATATACGCTATATAGAGCGTGGTAAAAAAAGTTGGTTTGGTGGTGGCATTGACTTAACACCATATTATATAGATAAAACTAGTATTATTGATTTTCATAAAACATTAAAACAAATTTGTGATGAACATAAAATAGCAAATTATCAAAAATATAAAACTCAATGCGACAAATACTTTTTTATTAAACATCGGAATGAAGCTCGTGGAGTAGGTGGTATTTTTTTTGACTATTTAAATGAAGATCCTATTGATACCTTTAATTTCATTAAGGATCTCGGCTATAATTTTAATAAAATCTACTTACCAATTCTGACTAATTATAAAAATAAAAAATATACTAAAACACAGCGTGAATTTCAATTATATCGTCGTGGAAGATATGTCGAATTTAATTTAGTATATGATAGAGGTACATTATTTGGACTAGAAACTCAAGGTCGTATAGAATCAATTTTAATGTCGCTTCCACCCTTAACCTCATGGACTTACAACTGGTCCCCTAAAGCTAACTCAGAAGAGTCTAAATTGTATGAAATGATTAAACCCAAAGATTGGATTTCAATGTAAATGAAAAAAGCAGTTTTACTAATTAATTTAGGATCTCCAAATAAACCTTCAATCTTATCAGTCTGGCGTTATTTAAGACAATTTTTAATGGATTATCGTGTTATTGATATTCCTTATTTAATTCGTTTATTTTTAGTTAATATTATAATAATTCCATTTAGAGTTAAAAACTCTGCTAAAGAATATAAAAAATTATGGAAAATTTTTGGAGAATCTCCATTGATTAAATATACTAAATCTTTAACAAAAAAGCTTAATGATAAATATTCATCGAAATACGAATTTTATTATGCAATGAGATACCAGAATCCATCTATAGATAAGGCATTAGAAAAAATTTATTTAGAAAATTATGATGAACTTATAATTTTACCATTATATCCTCAGTATGCCTCAGCATCTTCTGGTTCGACAATAGAATATTGTAATAAAAAAATCAATAATTGGTGGAATTTTCCAAAAATTACAATTATAAATCACTTTTATAATCATAAATCATATATTAATTGCTTTATTGAAAATACTAAAAAATTCAATATTGAAAATTATAACCATGTTCTATTTTCTTTTCACGGACTTCCAGAAAGACATGTAGATAAAACTTATACAAATAATTCTTTGTGTAAAGATAATGATTGTGAGTATGGTGTTGTTAATGAAAATAAATACTGTTATAAAGCTATGTGTTATGAAACAACCAAGCTAATTGCTAAAGAACTATCACTGAATGATGAAAACTATTCTGTCACATTTCAATCTAGATTAGATGATAAATGGCTTAAACCATATACTGATACTGAATTAATGAAATTAGCAAAAACAGGAAAAAGTAAGGTGTTAATAATATCACCTGCTTTTGTAAGCGATTGTTTAGAAACAATCATCGAAATAAGTCAAATAAATAAAGCCGAATTTATTAATATGGGAGGGAAAGAATTAAATTTAGTACCTAGCCTAAATGATAATGATAATTGGGTAGACTCTATATTTGAAATAATAGAGTCAAATGCATAAAAATATCTGTATTATTGGTGGTGGTATTTCAGGTTTAACGGCATTATATTATTTGAGAAAAAAGGGTTTAAAAGCTACTTTATTCGAAGTATCATCTCAAATTGGCGGAGTAATTCAAACCAAAAATATCGATAATTTTATTATTGAAAAGGGTCCAAATACAATGTTACTATCTGACCAACGTACCTTAGATATGATTAAAGATTTAGAATTATCCATTGAAAATGCATCACCTTACTCTAATAAACGGTATATAGTAAAAAATAGAAAATGTTTATCCTTACCTATTTCAATATTCAATTTTATTACAACTTCACTCTTTTCATTTCCTACTAAGTTTAAAATTTTAATAGAAGTTTTCAAACGTAATAAGAAATCGTCTAATGAAGAATCTATTTCACAATTTTTTATACGTAGATTTGGAAAAGAGTTTCTAGACTATGCAATTAATCCATTTATTGCTGGTACATATGCAGGTGACCCTGATATTTTAAGTATAAAATATGCATTTCCTAAGCTTTATGAATTAGAAAGTAAATATGGTAGTGTTATTGGTGGATTAGTTAAAGAAAAAAAAGACATTAATAAAATTAAACGTCAAACTATTTCATTTAATGGTGGCATTAATACTTTTACCCAGAAATTAGCCAAGCGATATAAGGAATCGATTTTTACTAAATCTCAAGTTAAAGATATTAGCAAACATAAAGATGGATATACCATAACATTGAAACAAAATAATGAATTAAAGACTCTTAATTATGATAAAGTCATTTGTACCATACCAGCATATTCATTAAAAAAAATTACAGTTAATGGTCGTTCTTTTAAAGATTTTACCACGTTAAATAAAATTAATTATCCATCAATTATTTCGATATCATTGGGATATAATTCGGAAAGTATTCCTCATAACTTATCTGGATTTGGTGTCCTAGTTCCTAAATGTGAAAATATGAATATATTAGGCATCTTATTTTCATCATCATTATTTAAAAATAGAGCTCCAAAAGGTAAGTCTCTTCTTACTATATTCATGGGAGGTAGTAGACATCCAGAACACTGTAAATTAAGTAAAGAAGAACGATATTCTCTAGTTTATAAGGACTTAGAAAAATTACTAGGAATTAAATCTAAGCCAATATTTAATTATGAAACAATCTGGGAAAAATCTATACCTCAATATCATTTGGGGTATGGACATTATAATAAGATTTTAGGTATTATTGAATTAAAATTACCAGGATTTTATTTTGCAGGTAACTTTGTAAATGGAATATCAATTCAGGATACAATTTTAAATAGTATGAATTTAATAAATGAAAAATTTTAAAATAAAAGAAATTAGATTTTAAAAATTCCTAAATACATTATTAATGAGTAAATTATGAATAAAAATAAATTTAATTTGGTATTAAGGCCTCGAAGATTAAGAAAAAATAATGTGATTCGTAGAATTGTTAGAGAAAATTTTCTAGCTATTGACGATTTAGTTTACCCTTTATTTGTTCGTAATGGTATAAAATTAAAATCAGAAATTTCATCTATGCCAGGAGTATATCATTTTTCTCCAGATTCAATATTAAAGGAAGTAGAATCATTATTAAAACTTGGTTTGGATCGTATTATTTTATTTGGAATTCCAGATGAAAAAGACAAAAATGGTATGAATGCTATTTCAGAAAGTGGAATTATTCAACAAACAATTAGAGATATAAAATCACGCTTCCCTGAAATGTTTATTATTAGTGATGTATGTATGTGTGAGTACACTAATCATGGACATTGTGGAATTATTGAAAATAATGAAGTAAATAATGATGCTACATTACTATTTTTACAGAAACAGGTTATCTCTCATGCAGAAGCAGGCGTGGATATGGTAGCTCCATCAGGTATGATGGATGGTATGATTGGAGCTATACGAAAAGCTTTAGATGAATATAATTTTATAGATATTTCAATTATGAGTTACGCTGTTAAATATGCGTCTGCATTTTATGGACCATTTAGAGAAGCAGCTGAATCTACACCTCAATTTGGTGATCGTAGACAGTATCAAATGGATCCTGGTAATACACGTGAAGCAATTAAGGAAGCCAAAATTGATTTAAAAGAAGGTGCAGATATTCTTATGGTAAAACCAGCTATGGCATATATGGATATTATTCAACAGATTAAAGCTGTATCTTTTTCACCTATTGCAGCATATAATGTAAGTGGTGAATATTCAATGATAAAAGCCGCTTCACAAAAAGGCTGGATAAATGGTGTTAAAGTAAGAGATGAGTTATTATTATCCATAAAACGTGCTGGTGCAGATATTATAATATCCTATTTTGCGAAGGAATATGCTAAAGAATTTAATAATTAGTTTGAAATAATTATTTTTATCTTTATCTGACTCGACTCTACAAAAAAATTAAAAAGGAAATTAATGGTTAGAAAATAAGTGAATTAAACTTTTTTACCATTTAATATTATGAAAATAAAAAAACAACAATCAGAACAATTATATGAAATTGCAAAAAAACTTATGCCTGGAGGGGTGAATAGTCCTGTTAGATCATTTAAATCAGTAGGTGGTATACCTCATTTTATTAAAAAAGGAAATGGACCTTTTATATATGATGAAGATGGAAATGAATTTTTAGACTTTACTGGTTCTTGGGGACCCTTAATATTAGGTCACTCAAATCCTAAAATTATATCTGCAATAAAGGAAGCTCTTGATGATGGAACTACTTTTGGTGCACCAACAAAAAAAGAAAATATTTTAGCTCAATTAGTTATTGATGCTGTACCTTCGATAGAAAAAGTTCGTTTTGTTAATTCTGGCACTGAAGCAACAATGAGTGCTGTTAGATTAGCACGTGGATATACAAATAGAGATATAATAATAAAATTTGAAGGATGCTATCATGGACATGCTGATTTTTTTCTTTCAAAAGCAGGTTCTGGTTTAGCTACACTAGGTCAGCCCTCGAGTCCAGGTATACCAAAAGCAGTTGTTGAGTCAACAATTACTGTAAATTTTAATGATATAAACGCTGTAGAAAAAATATTTGAAAATAATCCTAATAAAATTGCTGCAGTAATCTTAGAACCTATATGCGGTAATATGGGAGTGGTAAAACCAAAAAGTGATTTTTTGAAGGATCTTCGCAAATTATGTAACAGGTATGGTTCAATATTAATTTTTGATGAGGTAATGACAGGTTTTAGAGTATCATATGGAGGTGCACAAGAATTATTAAATGTTATTCCAGATTTAACAACCTTAGGGAAAATTATAGGAGGTGGTCTTCCCGTTGGGGCATATGGAGGAAAAAAAGAAATCATGTCTAAAATAGCGCCCGAAGGATCTATATATCAAGCAGGTACTCTATCAGGGAATCCTATAGCAATGGCAGGTGGTATATCAACATTAATGGAACTTAAATCTAAAGGATTTTATGATTCTCTTGAAAAATCAGTAAAATATTTATCTAATGGTTTTAGAGAAATTGCTAAAGAACATAAAATACCCTTAATTGTTAATCAGTATGGTTCAATGGTTGGCTTATTTTTCACAAATTTAGAAGTTAATAATTTTGAGGATGTTCTAAATACTAAAATAGATATTTATAACTCTATGCATGGATATTTTTTAAATAATAATATATATTTACCGCCATCAGCTTATGAAGCTTTTTTTATATCAAATTCTCATAAAATAAACCATTTTGACAAAGTATTAAAAATTTTTAAAGAATTTTGTAAATCAATATAATGAAAAAAAACTATCCAATAAAGATGAGACTTAATTATGCAATTGATAATTTTATGTCAAAAGGTAGTCTCTCAATATTTATAGCTTTATTAACAATGTTTTTTCTCGGATTTGTTTTTATAGTAATATTACGTTTTATTGCAGAAGCAATTATACCAGATGATTCTTTAACAAGTTATTTTGAAATACCTTGGCGTGTATATGTAGCTGTTATGGAAGGATCTGCTGCTGAAACTGATGGTGATAGTAACTGGGCTGGAAAATTGACATCAATAATTGGTGTTATGGGAGGATTAATTTTATTCTCTAGCATGGTTGCATTTATTACTAGTGTTTTTGAAGCTAAACTTGATGAACTCCGTAGAGGAAGAAGCTTAGTTTTGGAAAATAACCATACTTTAATTTTAGGATTTGGAGATCGAATTCTTGAAATTATTAAAGAGTTAATTGAAGCCAATGAATCTGAATCTGATGCTGCTATAGTAATTTTAGCAGAAGACGATAAGGAAACAATGGACAATATTATTAGAGATAATATTTCAGATTTTGTTTCTACAAGAATTATAACAAGGTCAGGTGTTGTAACAAATATTAATAATTTAAAAAAAGTAAAAGCTAATCATGCAAAATCGATAATTATTATGAATAGTTCTGCAAGTTGGAAACCAAAAATAGAACTAAAATTAGCTGATGCTTTAGTTTTAAAATCAATAATGTCAATTATTGCTGTATGTTCAGGAAATAGTCATCCACCTATTATTTGTGAAATACATTCAAATAGAGATAGAGAATTAGCTGAGAATATATCAGATGGGATCGTAAAGGCCTTAAATGAGGTAAGTGTTCTATCCAGGATGATTGCACAACTTGCTCTAAGTAGGAATGGTTTATCTGTTGTATACAGTGACATGGTTGGATTTGACGGGAATGAATTCTATTTTTATAAACCAGAAAAAGGTTGGGGAGAAAATTTAACTTTTGCAGATAGTATAAATAGATTTAAAAGTAGTACTCCACTGGGTATTCATAATAAAGAAGGAAAAATAATTCTAAATCCACCTAAAGATACACAGATTGAAGATAATGATGAATTAATTATATTTGCTGAGGATGACTCAACAATAAAATATTATAGTGAACCAATATATACACCAAAAATTAGGTCGATACCAAAGATTAATAGGAAGTTAAGAAATCAAAAAGTAGCTATGCTTAATTGGACCTCTAAAACTGAACTTATAATGGAAAAGTTATGTAGTTATTTACCAAATAATTCTGAAATATGTACATTTGTAACTGAAAAAAATAATAATATGGATTATTTTATAGAAAATTTATTAAAAAAATATCCAAATATTAAAATATTAGTAACTGAAATTGATTTAAATAATACAGAAAAATTACTATGCATTAATCCCTCTAGCTTTGATAGTTTACTGATATTATCTCCAGGAGGTGCAACAATAGAAGAAATGGATGCATATGTTATCTCACTTTTAATTCGAGTCAGACAAATACTTAGATTAAATGATAAAAAATGGCCAAAGATTATTACTGAAGTAATGGATAGTGAGAATATAGATATTATTTTAAAAAGTGGAGTTGAAGATTTCATGGTATCTAACCAGTTTGTCTCTCAAATAATTGCTCAAGTATCAGAAGAACCATTAGCCCTAGATGTATATAATGATTTATTTCATGCCGATGGTAGTGAACTATATATTAAACCAATCAGTTATTATTTTCCATTTGATAATGATAACGAAAATAAAATTAAATATGGTGAATGTGTTGAGGCGGCTCAATTACGAAATGAAGTTCCATTAGGTGTTCAACTTTATTCTGAACAAAAAAATAGTAAAAAAATGTTTGGTATAAAAGTAATTCCTAAAAAAAATAAAGAATTTTATTTAAATAAGAATGATGGTTTAATTGTTTTAGCATCAGATGAATCTTAGTATTATAGTCAATTAATTTAGTTTTAACCTATTTTAAGGAGTATCTTAATAAGATTTATTTCATTATTTATATTAAATATTTTTTTCTTAATTAGTCAATAATACAATGAAAATAGGTATATTAATAAAATCAAGGAAACTATATTTGGATAAACATAAATATAATATATCTATTTAATAAAATATCCCTTAAAAACTTAAGGGATATTTTATAGTATTTTTATTTTTTTTACTCTAGGATTAAGTCAATTACTTGAACAATATCAACAACATTTACAACCCCATCTCCACTTAAGTCTGCAGCAAACTCTTGGTTAAAATCTGGAGTTAGTTGTCCAAGAATAAATGAAATAATCAGTACAATATCTGTAACATTAACTTGTTCGTCAAAATTAACGTCTCCCAATAGTACATAATCTGTTACCATTAAATTTACAGGTATATTAATTGTTGGTTGAACACTAGATGATAGTAATATTTCTGCTTGATAGTTACCAAGATTTAATTCAGATGCATCAATAATAATATCAATAATAGAGGTTTCATTATACATTAATTCACCTGAAATTTCACCTTCAAAGTATAACCAATCAACAGTATCTAATTTCTTAAAACTTAATGTTCGCTGAGACTGCATATAATCATTATCATATGCTACAAGCATTGCTAAAGTACCATCAGCATTTTGAAATCCAATTGTTGCACTGCCAACGTTACCATCCATTTCTCTATAGTTTAAATCTATATCGCCATTTTGATGAAGTACAAATTGAAAATCAAAAACTCCACTAAACTCTGGACTTGAGGTACATCGTATAACATTATTAAACCAAACCACTAATTTATCCTCAAAATTCTGATAATATACAAAACCACTACCTTCAGGACATCCTGTAGGATCAGTAGCAACAGGATTCAAATCATCCCAAAAACCAAAAATTGCAGGTTTTGGTGCCGAATTTGAAGGGAGGTTAGTATTACTCCACGTAGTATTATCTTCTCCAAAACCAATCCATCCATTTGGATTAACTATTAATTCAGAATAAGTTACTCCATAAAAATTAAATCCGAATCCTATATCAATCGGATTAGCAGATTCATCGTTATGTGGGAATGTTAATAAATTTCCAACCCCATCTATATCAATCCAGTTATAATCAATCTCTTCATCTAAATCTGAATCACTCCATACATGACCAAAGATATCACTTCCACCAATAACTTCAAAAGGATTAACTCCAGATTTTGTTAAAGAATATGTCATAACAGAGCCTTCTTCACCTATATTTGATACCGTTAATGAAGAATTATCTAAGTTATCAATATTTAATTCAAAGTCCATATTATCATATGAATATGATATTTCAGGAACTGGTAATGGTATTGGTGAACGTGTTGTTATAAATAATGCACTTCCATTTTCTAACTGAGATGCTCCTTCTAAATAATTATTATTAAATGTGTATTCTAATCCAACGTCAGTAAAATGATTTTCAATTCCAATTGTAGCATAACCACCATGCCTTGGAGGATAAGCATTAAAATCACCTACAGATGTATTATTAAATGTCTTGTACTGAAGTTTGATTTCACCATCACCATTTGGCATAACTGGATTATTATAAAGTATAATTTGGAAATCTTCATCTGAGTTTTGGTCATAAGTCCTCATATTAGACCACTCAACTACAAAATAATTATTATTTGGATCAGTATAGGTATATACATTACCTTGACTTGTTTTTAGATCATCCCAGAAGACTGCAACCATAGAAGGAGGACCTCCGGCCCCTGGTATTGAATAATTTCTAAATGCTTCAGAATTGGATTCACCGAATGAAATCCAACCATTAGTACATATTGTAATTATATCATAATCTATTCCGTAAAATCTAAATTCAAATGGTAATTCTACTTGTGTACTAGGACCATTACCACTCCATTCACCATTACCATTATGATTTAAATTTAAACTTTGGCCGTTACCTCCAAGTTCTGGATTAATCTCAACCCAATCATAGCTTGGAGCTAAATCATAATTAAGATCATTTGAATCGTATATGTAATAACCATATTCATCTGGACCTGAAGGATCATTATCTGTAGTTCGACCAATCTGTATACTAAATGGAATAACTCTTAAAAATCCAGATTCAGCTAATAATTCAAGTTCAAAATTAACGAGTGTCCCATTTACTACAGAACTACTAATATCAATCACAAATAAACTAGTAGATACATTACTTGAATTAGGAGCTAAAGTAGTCCAATTCACTTCATCATTAGTTATAGTTACCTCAGAATAATTAGTACTTACAGTTCCAGTTACTTCATCACTTTGAATTACACCTTTGTTTAATAAATTAATATTAAATCCCTGTATTTCTCCAGGATTTATAGCTGATCCATCTCCAGATACTATATTTACTATTTCAAAATCAAATCCATTAACCATTAAATTAATTTGAGATTCCCAGGAATGATCGCCAGAATTTATTACAAGCTTTAAACCTAAGTTTTCATTATGTTTTGCACCCAAATCTAACTGAAAAGAAAAACCACTTACATCCGTTGAATTACCAGCATTTAAAGAATTAACAATTTGATTATCATTGATAATAGTTACTAATTCAGATGATGAAGATAATAAAATATCAATATTATTTAGTACTGAATTGCCATAATTTTTTATGGGTATTGATAAATTAATTAATTCTCCAGGGTTAATTTCTTGATTATTATTTCCATTTGAATCATTAATAATAATACTAGAATCTGGATCTAAGTTAGCCACTCCACCATTTGGATTTTCAATTGTCAAATTTGAAATTATAGGCTTATATCCTTGTTTTGTTACCACCAGAGAGATATCTCCAGCACCTAAGTAAGTTAATGGTATATTTACAAATCCATTTTCATCTGTAAATGAATTAATAAAGACCTCATCTTCTTTGTAAAGTGTTATTTTTGCAGAGCTTACTGGACTTCCATCAATATTTTGTACATTTACATCTAAATAATTTGTTCCTACCGCTAATGAACTAAAATAAGAAGCATTCATTAGACTTGGAGTAGTTGTCCATAAGTGAGTTGAAGGGTCACCAATAAGGTTATTCCAATGTGTAAATGCAGAAATCCAATTATCAGGATCACCAGGATATGTCATATCTAGTGCTAATTTTCCATTTGCCAATACTGCGCCTGCTGTTGATAATTTTTTACTAAATAATCCATCGTACATACCCATATTTACAATATTATTAAATAATGTATGAGTATTATAGGTAGCAGTTCCTACAGCGGCAACAGCACCTCTTGGATTTGCGACTGTACCAGCTTTAAAAAAGTGTTCAGTTAAACTTGAATTATCTTCAGCAAAAGAATTTGTTCCACAGGTTAATATTGTAGCAAATGGTAGCATTATACCATTATTAGCGTTATCTACATCTGAATTACCAAAACCACTTACACCAAGGTATCCACGATAATTAAAAAATAAGACTCCATCCTCCAAATTATTTCTCATCCATGAATCATAACTACTTCCAGAAGTTTTAACTCTAACATCTTCAACACCATGATTTGTTAATAGNTCACCAATATATTCATTTGTAATAGCACATGAATTTCCAGATGTAGATGGGTCTCCAACTAGGGAAGCTGTTTCATAATAATCAGGTGTAAACTCCATATAAATTGCTTTTTCATATAATAATATCTTATTAACTACATTTTCTATTTCACTTGTCGTGCGAACAGACATTCTTCCAATTAAAACTTCAGGATACAAATCATTTCCATCTAATTGTGAAAAAGGATGATCCCCTTCACAAGCATTTCCATAATCATTATGACCAAACCCATATGAATTACCCTGATAAGTTGGGATATTATAAGATCCGCCAACATCACCAACAAGAGCTACATATTCTGGAGCGGGGTCAAAATTATTATAAGCATTCTGAATATAAGACTTTATAGAATTAGTAGAACTTCCTATCGATGAAACTGATTCTGTATAAACAGTAAATCCTCGCTGTTTCCTCCATTCAACTAGTTCTTGGAAATCTGAGTTATTCTCAATATTTCCGCCACAAATGTATAAAACTGCCGAATTTTGGTATTCACTTTCATCTCTAGGTGAATAGTTTGAAATAAGATTACTATATAGTTTTTCAAAAACTTTTGATGGTTTTTTATAATCAGATTGGGTGTAATTCGGATTGTCAATTTCAACTATATTAATATCAACATGTTTAAAGACTTCTAAAGTAGAACTACTCGAATTGTAATCAAATGGAATAAAACTAATTTTTATAAATTGAATGTCTCTCATCACATTAATTTCTGAAATTAATAAATTTTCTAAAGGAAAATTAGAAGTTGAGTGATACCTTTCCTTATTTGATACATCTGATTTTAATTTATAAGATTCTAAATCAACATTTTCAATTATTTCTGATTCTAATATTTCATAATTTACTTCAANAGTTTTTCCTAATGGTATTTGGTATAATGTTGAAAAAATAGGTAGGTCAGGAACACCATCGACAGAAATAGAGCCAAATCCATTGGATTCAAAGGTGGTGAAACCATTTTTGTTCTCAATTGAAATATTACCCAATTCAAAATTTAATTTTGAATCGTCTTTATTAAATTCAAATTTCCCANTACTACTTAAAACTAAACTTGTAANTACCAATAGNATTAAAAAAGATTTTAAATTCATTATTTTTCCTTTCAATATAAAAAATTAAANATGTTTTTATAGTTTAAACATAGTGTTTTTCTGTTAGGTAAGTACATTTTAAAATTGTAACAGGATTGTAAAAAAAAATAAAAATAATTAAATTTATTATTTATGATATTAATAATAATTTTTAAATTANNAAGCTTTGCATAAAAGTTATTTATTCCGGTTTAGCTCAGCTGGTTAGAGCAGTGGACTGTTAATCCACGTGTCCGGGGTTCGAGTCCCTGAACCGGAGCAACTATTCTTATCGAATAAAACCCCCTATTTTTTAATGGGGGGTTTTAATTTACAGTGAAGCCTCTTAAAAACGAAAAACGTTACTGCTTACTCCTACTAAATATCAAGTCTTCCACATGCTTTGGCTTTATTATTTGCTTTCTGTAAATTATCAATAATGACTAGTCCCATATCTACGCTGCAAATCCTTTATTTAATTATAATTATATTATATTGTGCATGTGAAGGAAATAATGATGTCAAACAGCCACCATTCATTGATCCCTGCCCATATGAAGATATAACTGGAACCTGTTGTGAAATAAATGAAGCAAGTTGTTTGGGTATATGTTTCGGACTCAATGAATGTATCGGAGTCGACTTTTATCTCACGACACCNGACAAATCAAACTTGCTAAGCTTAAAAACGAGTGGAATTTCAGCAATGACTGATACAAAAAACTTCACTATTACGGTTTCAGAAGAAACTATATATCAAGAAATGGATGGCTTTGGATACACCTTAACAGGCGGTAGTGCTATGTTNATTTATAACATGGCATATTCAAATAGAGCAAGTTTACTAGAAGAACTCTTCGGTAATGGTACAAATAGTATTGGTGTAAGTTATTTGAGAATAAGTATAGGATCTTCGGATTTAGACCAAACAACATTTAGTTATAACGATTTACCTAGCGGTCAAACGGACCTTNGTTTAGATAATTTTTCGTTGAGTCCAGATATGATTAACCTTATTCCTACATTAAACGAAATATTATCTGTAAACCCTCATATAAAAATTTTAGCAACACCTTGGTCTGCACCTGCTTGGATGAAAACAAACAATAGTACTGTTGGCGGGCAATTATTACCTCAATATTACGATACATACGCCAATTATTTTGTAAAATACATAAAAGGTATGTCAGATCATGGCATTACTATAGATGCAATAACAATCCAAAATGAACCAGAGAATCCATTTAATAATCCAAGTATGTTAATGACTTTTAATGAACAAAAAATATTTATTAAAAATTATTTAGGACCTATATTTACTACTGAAAATATCTCAACAAAAATTATAATATTTGACCATAATTTGGACAATATTAATTATCCTATTTCTATTTTAAATGATCCTATAGCNAGGAGTTTTGTCGATGGTTCAGCGTTTCATTTATATGCTGGAGATATAAATAATATGTCTCTAGTTCATGATGCTCATCCAGATAAAAGTGTGTATTTCACTGAGCAATGGATGGAAACTCCAGGTGATTTTTATGGTGATATGAGTTGGCATATGAGAAATCTAATGATTGGAGCACCAAGAAATTGGAGTCGAAATGTATTGCAATGGAATTTGGCAGCTGACATTAATAGCGATCCACATACTATTGGTGGTTGTACCGATTGTCTAGGCGCATTAACAATTAACGGTAATTCTGTAATACGAAACCCTGCTTATTATGTTATTGCACACTCTTCAAAATTTGTACCACCAGGTTCTGTAAGGATAGCATCAAGTACTTCTTCAGATTTTCCTAATGTAGCGTATAAAACACTTACTGGAAAAACCGTAGTTATTGTATTAAATGATTCTGATAGGTATAGTAATTTAAATATTAATGTAGAAACAGCACCTATTAGTGTGAGTATACCAGCTGCTTCAGTTGCTACTTTGATTTGGAATTAATGAGGTGTTTTTTTTTACCCCAATGTCATTGACACTCACGCCCTACTTAAACCTATTTATCTAGATAATTCTACCTGATTCCAACAGTTTTNCTTNATCAGNAGTGAATATCTCTTTTGTAGTTTTANTTTGGTTTCTTNAGGTTTNAATTGTTTAGATTNTAGNNAATCCTGATAATTATCTTTTAAAATATACACCTTAAATCTTTTACCAATATTTTAAATTTAGAGCGTTTCTTTNATGGTAAAAAGTGCAAAGATTAGACTANTACAGGAGCAAAATAGTCATCATGATCGATNACTATTTTTTTATCATAATTATTCCTAAATATTTTTTATATATTAATACATTTTGATTATGAAGTAATTTAACAATAAATTATGTAAGCGTTTTGAGCGTTTTATTTAATCATGAAGGAGTCATATGAAAAATATATTACTTTTAATATTAATATCATTCACTTTTTGTCAATATAATTTTAGTTTAGAGGATTTAAATCCAAATTCAGCAACATTTGGGGAAGAAGTTGGTCCCTCTAATTTTTTAAACCAAGTTACCTTAATTTACTTCGGACATTTTAACTGAGGTCTTTGTTCAAGTCGGTTCGGTGAACTAAATAATTATTATAACCAGTTAATTTCAAATGGAATGGGTGAAAAAATTAAACTATTTGGCGTAGGTAAAGATACTCACATTGGATCAATCAATAATTGGATTAATCAAAATAATGGTATGGTTAATGCAGATGTGTCTCCATTTCTAACATGGAGTGATTGGTCTGCATCACAAAGAGTCTTATTTGTCTTAGATAAAGATGGTTTGTTAAGATACCAACAGAATATTTCTGGAGGAATTAATGATTCTGTCTATAATTTAATTGAAGAACTAATGGATGAAATTGAAAATACAGTATTTGGAGATATAAATCAAGATGGAGTTGTCAATATAGTAGATATTGTTCAGACTGTAAATATGGTTTTAGGTACTATTCCTACTGATAGCCTAGCAGATGTTAATAATGATGGATTGGTGAATATTGTAGATATCGTGAGTTTAGTAAATATAATTTTAGGAAATAATTAAACTTTAATTATTATTTATAATTAGATAGAGGTTAGTTTTTAACCTCTATCTAATTCTATTCAAACTATTGTGGAATTACGTTTACGGCACAAGGACCCTTATCGCTCTCACCCACTTCATATTGAACAGTTTGTCCATCTTTGAGAGTCTTATATCCTTCCATTTTTATTTCATTCATATGTACAAATAAATCCTTACCACCTTCACCTGCTGAAATGAAACCATAGCCCTTTTTATTATCAAACCACTTAACTGTACCTTCTTGCATAACTTTCCTTTATTACCTAACTTATTTAAAAAATGTTTTATTATAAATGCTTATTTTCTTTATTTAAAAAGATAATAATTAATGTTCTTTTAGAATTATACTTCTCTCAAATACATCTTATACCATTTTATAATAAACGGCATAACTTAATTCTTTTATTGTTTATTATTAAAAACATTTAATAAATAATTAATAAATAAAAATATTAAAGATTTGAGCGATTTAATTTTAAAATATATATCCAATTTCAAATACGAATGATCTTGGTATTTTAGGTGTAAGTGGCATTGTTGGCCCACCAGTTTGAAGTAAATTTTTAATCGAAAAACTAGTATTTAAATAATCGTTTAATTGATAGTTTAAATCAATATCAACATAAACCTGTCCACCAATCTGGCCTGGATCACGAAACCATGATTGACCAATTGTTTGAGGAGGAATTTCTCCTTTACCATCTTTTGTTGCTCGGAAATAACCGCTCGAAAAATCAAATTTAGAAGTATATTTAAAATTAAATGTAGAGGTTAAGGAATTGATTACTGTATTAAACTTCGAAATTGACAACGAACCTTTAAAATTTGGGGTATTACTATACACATTTACATACGAAAGATAGTCAGTTTCACCATTTTTACCTCGTTCTCTCTTGTCAACAAGGTTTTGATCATGGAAATATGAAAAATTTGATGATATTTCATAATTATCTTGAATATGCTTCCATCCTCCTTCAAATCCATAAAAGGTAACATCTAACGGTATTGTGGTATATGTTAATGCAAATATAAACGGCGAAATCGGATTTTCACTTATTAATTCTTCTCCAGTGTGGACTTGTCTAATAGCATCTAAAGGTAGGTATCCATATGCCTGGGACATAAAGTGCCAAGCAGGTCCTGTTACTGCCATCGTGGTGAGTGGACCTTTGAAATTTTTATATCTTGCACTAAAAAAATTAAATTCTACAAGATTTTTATTATCAATGATTCCCGTATAAGCTATTTCAATAGATTGTCGTTCTTCTAATTTTAGCGGATCAAAATATTTATTATCGATTAAAGAATCATTCACACCATAAACCCCATCACCGTCTAAATCTTTAAAATCAACAACTGTAAATCCGTTGGAAGAGCCCATTGCTATGGCATGTATTACAAAATCCTCTGGATATGTACTTAAATAAGGATAATCTTCAACAAACGGATCAAGAGCACCTTCGACACCAGAGTATATGTTGTTTGATCCAGTATGTATGTTTCTTTCTAGTAATGTAGGTGCTTTAAAACCAGTTCCAGCAATTAGTTTAAGTGTTCCAAATAAAAAGTTCTTACGCACCAAGGATATTCTAGGAGAAATTTGTTGACCATAGTATTGATGATTATCATACCTTATCGATGAATTTATAGAGTAATAATTATTCCATTTATAATCAAATTGGCTGTATATACCGTATCGATACTCATTAATTTCAGTACCACCGGGTTCGCCTGTGATTGGACTTATTCCAACATCGTTTATAGTACGTCTTTTTGTATTGGGATCTTTAAATTCATAATCAAAACCAGATACTATTTTTAAATTTTCTGTTAAATTATTGCTGTATTGATAATCTAACCATAGATCCTTGCTATCAAATATAAGCCACCACCTATCATTAAAATCATCAATAGCGTCAAGTGCTTCATTCCAGGGAACAATTTCATTGGATATTACAAAAGTGGAATCTCCATTAACTGTTTCAATGGTTCCATACTCAATATCGCCCTGACGTATTTGGTATGCTGCAATATTTTCTTTCATCATATTTTTAGCTGTTTGATTATTTGAAGTTACTCTGAAAAAATGGTTTTTATTGTTAAATCTTAGTCCATACTGATGATTTATTAGACCTTTATTGTAAACAGGACCTAGGCTACCCATAGCGTATCCTTTGCCATTTGTATAATTATAAAAGATAGATAATTCATTGTTATTTCTTAGTCGGTAATAGATATTTGAATAAATATTATTCTTAGCTAACTCCATTGGAGAAAAAAGATCTTCAGTGTAGTATAATGTATCACTATCCACAACCCAATATAAATCATCATCATCATTTCCATATGGAATTTCGTTACTAAACTTTGATTCTCCACTTATGTCAATTGATAATTTTTCAAAATTTTTAACATATCTACCACCAATTCTTGGATCATTAAGACTTGATATTGAAAAATTTATTTCATTCTTTGATTCTTGCATTGGATGTTTAGTAATGACATTTAATAATCCTTGAGAGGCATCAGGACCGTATAAAGCGGACTGAGGACCAAATAGTACTTCAATACGAGAAATTGCTTCTTTAGGAGGACCAGACAAAAGAGAATAAACTTGTCCTGTGACAGACTCCCCTAGATATAAACCATCGCAGAATTGTCTAAATCTAGTACTATAAGCACCATCAAATCCTCTTGCATTAATCTGAGCACCTTGGGACCCAAAGTATGTAACATCCACACCTTTAGCTAGCGAAGCTAATCGATTATAATCAGACACACCAACTCTTCTACGAAGGGTCTTCTCATTTATTAATGAGACAACACTAGGAGACTCAGTTATTTTTTGTTTTACTCTGGAAGCAGATATTATTATTTCATCTAAATCAAGAGCTTTTGAATATAAAGTAATAAAAATATTATCAAAATATGGTCTTTTTTCAATTTCTATTGAATTCTCAGAATTTTCAAGACCAAGTTTTGTTAAATAATTATCACCAATATTATTTTTATTATTGTTTTCTTTAAATTCTGATAAATAAAATGTATATGAACTTTGTTCATAACCTAAAAAATCAAAAATCAATGTGTACTTACCTACTTCTAAATTTTCAATCAAAAAAAATCCATCTAGGTTTGTAGATGTACCTAAGTCATAACCATCAATATAGACATTACAACCTGGTAATGGTTCTGATTTATCATTACTAACAACACCAGAAATATAACCACTACTACTAAAAGCTAATGAAATATTTAAGATAAAAATTTTAGAAATTTTTATAAACATTTTTAAATTTTTAAAATCAAATAACATAAAATCCTCTGAGTTTTTATAATTTAATAAAAAAATATATCCTATAATTTAATTAAAGTAATATTAAGATTGAATCTTAATATCTAAATAATAAAAATTAACATATCACTCCGACTTAATTAGATTTATTTAAAACTTAAATTAAAAGAGTATTTGTAATAAATTTTATTAAGTAATTAACTCTTAGTATGCCAATATGCTAAAGAGATAAAGACTAATTGAAAAGGCAGTCTCCACCATGCTAAATTAGCAGATATATTCATAGCATCACCATTTGTTTGAGCCAAATATATATTTGCTGGAAAGACAGCAATTAGTAGAAGAATTAGTCCCCAACCAGCAATATATCTATATTTACTAAAAAATAACATTACTCCAAAAACAATCTCAAAAAATCCGCTTAAATAAACTAATTGTAAATGATATGGTAAATATGGTGGCATAATCTGCATAAACCATTTAGGTTCAGTGAAGTGAGTTATACCAACATATGCATAAAATATACCCATTATATAAATTGTTAGTAACTTTAAAGTCATATTATAATTAAAGTAAATATGATATATATAAATAAAGCAGAAGTAATATTTTCATCTCAAAATTAATAATTTCAATTTTTTCTCATAATTTAAAAAAAACACAAAACACATAAATCTTAGTAACGTAGAAATAAGCATTGAAAACTGAATTGAAGTAAAGTTCATATTTATAAATAAATTATTAATATAATTAGAATCTACGATAGCTCCGGCAATTAATGCACCTATAAATATAGCAATTCCTTCACCCAATCGTAATAATGATGTGTATTTAGCGACATCATTTTTTTCAACTAATTCAAAAGTTAAATTAAATGTAGAAAGAGAAAAGCCTGAGAATGTAATTCCTGCCATTAGATTTATTGATAGAATAAAACTAATTAATATTAATCCCTTCAAATAGTATGATAATATCCAAAATAAAGGCAGTATAAATAAAAAAATCGTTGATATTTTTAAAACACTTATATTTCCATTTAATTTTATATATTCTCCCCAGTATTTAGATGAAACAACATTAGCAGACCACCACGAAATTGTACATAATGATAAAATAAAATTAGACAATTCTAAAGTACGTAATATATAAATTGCGAATAGAGGTCCTAAAAACATTACTGAAAAATTTATTGAAGTTTTAAAGATAATAAATTTGAGTGTAATTTCATTTTTTAAAAAATATGAAAATTTATTATATACTTTATTTTTTTTATATTGAAATTCATCTTTTTTTCTTAAATAATATGTTGATAAAAACCTACCAAATGAAGCAATCATAAACAAAACTGAAAATCCTAAAGTAAGATTATTATCAAATATTTTCAGTATAAACCCACCTATAAATATCGAAACAAGTACATAAAAACTTATTATTCTATTTCTAGAACCATGATAATTTCCTCTAATCCTTTTTGGAACAAGATAACCCATCCAAGAGGTCCATACTGGATTTATTAAAGAATTACATAAAAAGTAAAGCATGAACCATAAAAATATAAAATTATAATTTTGTGTATAATTAAGTATAAAAATTAATAATATCCATAAGGTTGACTGAATAAATGACAACCATACTACAACAAACTTTGAAGATTTAAACTTTACAACTAATGAATTAGAATATAATTGTAAAAAAGAACCAATTAAATGAGGAAATGAATTTAATATACTTATTTGAATAGCTGTATAGCCTAAAAAAACAGACATCGCTGATAAATAATTTTCACCCATTCCATACATAAAAGCCCACATTGAACCTT
>NZIV01000059.1 GCA_002689995.1 Fidelibacterota bacterium | reverse complement strand
GAAAGGTTATTGTTATCATTAAATTATATTGAAACAGAATATGTCATGCTTGGATGTGATGATGAATTTTATTTACAATCTAGTCTAAACTCTTGTTTAAATAGATTGTCTCAAGATAAAACACTTGTTTGTTGTATGGGTCGAGCTATGGGCTTTAGTTTTTATAATAATACAGTTGTAGGGCATAATGTATATCACAAACTTAAAAATAGATTTCAAGATGATGATGACCCTGCAATAAGATTAAAAAAACACTTTTCAGATTATACAATAGCTCATATGTATGGAGTAACAAGGGCATCTTTTTGGAAAATTATTGCAAAATCAGTTTTTTCAAAAGAATATAATTTTTTTGCAGCAATGGAGTTACAGTTAGAATTTCTTATTTTGTATGCTGGAAAAAGTACTGTTTTACCTGAGCTCATGTGGATGAGATCAGGAGAAAATGATGGCATACGCAATACAAGTCCTAGCTTGACAACATCCTTTGATTTTTTTACCTGGTGGAGAAGTTCTGAAAATAAAAAAGAAAAAAATGATTTTATAAATAGAATTAAGTTTGCTTGTCACGAAATCAATCAATTGAACAATAAAAGATATGATTTGGATATTTTTAATTTATTTGAAAATTATTTTCAATTTAATAGGCCCAAATTTTATAATAAATTTTACAAATATCTTCCATCCTTTATTAGAGATATAATTAAATATTTTTTCAAGATGTTTGGTCATGATGTTACAAAAAGAACACCTTTGAATAACATTATAAAATCATTAATAGATAACGGTATAAAAGTAGAATTAAGTGACCTAAAAAAAATAGAGCAAACAATTAATTTATTTTATAGCGAAAAAAAATAGTAACATTGTTTTTAAGATACTTTGATTATTATTTATGCTAAATTATTGATAATAAATTATTCATCATATGAAAAAAATTAAATTAGGCTATATTGGTTCTGGCCCGATTTCGAGCTTTCATGTTTCAGCTTTAAAATATGCGGGTTTTGAAATTATTTCTTTTTTTTCTCGCAATTATATAAAGGCCTGTAAATTTTCACAAGTTAACAAAATTAAATTACCAGAAAAATCATTTAATGATTTTTTAATAAAAAGTGATCAGGTTGACGCTTTTATTATTTCTGTAAAAACAGATTTTGTTCTAAAATACCTAAAAGATTTGTGCAAAATAAAAAAACCTATTTTTGTAGAAAAACCAGGTTCTCTTAATTCTCTAGATCTTAAAAAGATAAAAGAAAAATCAAATACAAAAATATTTTTTTTATATAATAGAAGATTTTATTCATCTATTCTTGAGGGTAAAAAGTTTATAGATTTTAGCAAACAGTGTTTTTTAAGTGTTAAAATACCTGATACCACTAAAACTTTGAAAAACTTTATAAGTAATGGATGTCATATAATAGATATACTATTTTTTTACTTCAAGGATTTAAAAGTTTTAAAGTCTTATAAGTTAAGAAAAAAAATTGGATATTATTTTTTACTTCAATCAAAAAATCATGACATGATTTCATGTTTGTTAAATTGGGGATCCCCTCAAAATTTTGAAATAAATATCTGTAATGAAAAATATCAAAGACTGGAAATAAAACCTTTAGAAGCCTCTTTTTTATTCCATAAAATGAAACCTATTAATCCAACAAAAAAGATACCTTTCCGTTCATACATACCTAAATTAATAAATAAAAAATCAGCTATACATCATGGAAAAAAGTTTAAACCTGGTTTTTTGGAGCAATATTTGGAAATTAAAAAAATAATTAAATATAACAAAAAAAATCATAAACTTTGTAATTTAGATAATGCAATAAAAGTTTTAAATTTAATTGAAACAATAATTAAAAAATCAAAATAAAATGTTTACAATCGCACTTATCGGAACTGGGGCAATTGGATCAAGATATCTTCAAGGTATGATAAAAATAAGGAAAAAAGTTGATATTCTTGCAGTAGAACCACTCAAAAGCTCTAGTCAAAATGCAATTAATTTGTGGAATGAAGTTGGAGGTAAAAAATCAAAACATAATATTCAATATGTTAATAATCTTAATGGTATAAAAAAAAAATTTGATTTGGTGATTATAGCTACTTCCTCTCAAGATCGTCCAAATTTAATAAAAGAAGTAAGGCAAAAATTGAAACCAAATTATTGGATTATAGAAAAAATTCTTGCTCAATCTGAAACAGGTCTGAAAATGATTAAAAAATATACATATAATTCTTCAGGTGTATGGGTAAACAAACCCAGAAGGCTTATGCATTGGCATAAAAAATTAAAGACTAAATTTAATGGAAAAGGTCCTTTATCAATAGAAAAAATTGGAGGATTGTGGGGATTAACTTGCAACTCAATACATTTTATTGATTTAGTTTGTTGGTGGACAGGAGAAAGTCTTTTATCATTAAATTCTAATGAGTTAGATAAAAAATGGTTTAAAAGTAAGAGAGCAAACTACTATGAGATTACAGGTAAATTAAAAGCAAGATTTTCTGGTGGAACAAAATTAACACTTATTTCTAATAAGAACAAAAAAAGCAATCTTTTAAAAGTTAAAACTTTGGATAATAAGTTATGGATTATAGATGAGCAGAGAAGTGAGGCATATTCATCTGAAGGAATTTTTCTTAATGGAAAATTAGAAAATCAAAGTGATTTTACAGGAAATCTTTTAAATAAAATTATTGCTAAAAAGAAATGTGATTTACCTACTTTAAAGGAGTCGTATAAACAACATAAAATTTTTTTGAAAGAGTTAATAAAACATTGGAATTCATCACAAAATAGTCAAGACAAAGAGATACCAATAACTTAATATAGAATGAAACTATAATAAAATCTTATGAGTTTAAATAATTTATCAAAACAAACTCTAACAATAATTCCTGCTAGAGGTGGGTCTAAAAGAATAAAAAATAAAAATACTAAAAAACTTTTAGGAAAATCATTAATAAACTGGACAATTGAATCTGCATTAAAATCTAAATACGTTAATCGAGTTATTGTCTCTACAGATAACAAAAAAATATCTAATGAAGCTAAGAGATCTGGTATTGAAGTACCTTTTTTGAGGCCACCCAAGTTGTCCACTGATAAAGCAAAAAGTATAGATTTAGTTTTACATGCAATTAAAAATATTCCAGGATATGAGTGGATTTTGTTATTACAACCAACGTCACCCTTAAGAACATCTAAAGATATAGATAATATCTTCAAACTTTGCTTTAAAAAAAAAGCTTTATCAGTAGTTTCAGTTTGTTCTGTCAATCAACATCCATATAAGATGTTTACAATTAATAAAAATTTATATTTGAAGTCTTTAATTAAAAAAAAAAATAAAGATGAAGTTAGACAAAATTTACCCAAAACTTATATTACGAATGGAGCATTGTATTTAGTAAATATATCTTGGCTCAAGAAAAGAAAAAAATTCATAGATTTTGATACTATTGGTTATGAAATGCCTCCTGAAAAATCTGTAGATATAGATACACTTAATGATTGGTATCTTGCTGAAAATATTTTAAAAATGAAATAATTAAATTTTTTATGACTAAAGATTTTTTAATAAAACATCGTAAGATAGGAATTAACGAACCACCTCTTGTTATAGCAGAGATTGGTATTAATCATGAGGGTAGTTTAGATTTAGCGATTGAAATGGCAGATGCAGCAATTAATTCTGGAGCTGAAGTAATTAAGCATCAAACTCATATTATAGAAGATGAAATGTCAGATGAAGCAAAACAGGTAATTCCAGGAAATACTGATATATCAATCTACGATGTGATGAAAAAATGTGCTTTAGATGAGAATGAGGAAAAAAAATTAATGGATCATATTATTAGTAGAGGATCAATATTTATTAGCACACCTTTTTCTAGAGATGCAGTGAAACGTTTAATTAGTTTTGATATTCCAGCTTATAAAATTGGTTCTGGGGAATGCAATAACTACCCTTTGGTAAGATACATTGCTAAAGTGGGGAAACCTGTAATTTTAAGTACAGGTATGAATAATATTGAGAGTATTCGACCTTCTGTTGAAATTCTACGCAAAGCTAAAGTACCTTTTGCTTTACTCCATTGTACTAATATTTATCCTACTCCACCTGAGTTGGTACGTTTAGGAGCTTTATCTAAATTAAAAGAAACATTTCCAGATGCTATTATTGGACTTTCAGATCATACAACTAGTAATTATGCTTGCCTCGGGGCAGTTGCTCTTGGTGCATCGATATTGGAGAGGCATTTTACAGATAAAATGAGTCGTAAGGGACCTGATATTGAGTGCTCGATGGATCCAAAATCATTAAATGAGCTTATTACTGGTTCAAAAATTTTATTTCTTGAACGAGGTGGAAGTAAAGAACCATTAGATCAAGAAAAGAAAACAATGGCTTTCGCATTTGCATCTGTGGTTGTTTTAAAAGATTTAAAGGTAGGTGAAATTTTATCAGATGAAAATTTATGGGTAAGAAGACCAGGAGGGGGAGATTTTACTGCTGCAGATTATGATAAATTACTGGGTAAAAAAGTTAAACAATTTGTTAGAAAAGGCAGTCAACTTAAATTACAGGATATTAGAGATTAAGCATGCGAATAAAAAGTAAAAAAATTTTATTTTTAACAGGAACTAGAGCAGACTTTGGTAAACTAAAACCATTGATGTTATCTCTCCAAAAAAATAAAAGATTCAAAGTAGATATTTTTGTAACAGGCATGCACATGTTAGAAAAGTATGGTGAAACACATTTAGAAATTGATAAATCTAAACTTAAAAATATTCATAAATTTGTAAATCAAAGCTATTTAGACAAAATGGACTCTATTTTTGCAAAAACAATATCTGGATTTTCAGATTACGTAAGAGAAACAAAACCAGATATGATAGTAGTTCATGGTGACAGAGTTGAGGCCTTAGCCGCAGCGACGGTAGGAGCTTTGAATAACATTAAAGTAGCTCATATTGAGGGCGGAGAAGTATCAGGGACCGTTGATGAATTAATTAGACATGCAGTTACAAAAATGGCCAATATCCATTTTGTTGCAAATAATCAGGCACATCGCAGACTTGTTCAGCTTGGAGAGCAAAAGGATACTATACATACGATTGGGTCTCCGGACATTGACGTTATGCAGTCAGATAATATACCTGACATTAGAGAAGTTCGTCGAAGATATAGAATACCATTCAATAGATATGGAATTTTATGTTTCCATCCAGTGACATCAGAATTAGACCAACTACCTATCCAGATTAAATGTGTAATCGACTCTTTATTGGAAAGTGAAAAAAATTATATAGTGATTTATCCTAATAATGACAATGGATCTGATGACATTTTCAGAGAATATAAAAGATTATATAAAAATCCTAAATTTAGAATTATTCCATCTATGAGATTTGAATATTTTTTGTCAGCTTTAAAAAAAGCTCAATTTATAATTGGTAATTCTAGTGCAGGAATTCGGGAAGCACCACATTACGGGATTCCCACAATTAACATTGGTAGCAGACAATTAAACCGTGCAAATTGTCATTCAATAATAAATGTTGATTTTAATTTTAAGAAAATTTTGTCTGCTGTGCACGCTTCTTTAAAAATTAAAAAAAAACCAGTAAAAATGTTTGGCTCAGGAGGAGCAACAAATAAATTTAAAAATATTTTAGAAAAAAAAAAATATTTGGATCAAAAGTAACCAAAAACAATTTAAGGATAGATATATTAAATTTGGAAAATAGTCATTTTAATATAAGTAAATATTTTAAATTTAGTATTATTTTTTAAAAATAAATTTTAATTATTATGTTTTCGAATTCTTTGACATTAAAAGGCAAAATAAGAAAATTGTTATCACAATGCAAAACTATAATTTTTAATAGCCTTAATATAAATCGAAATATTTATTTATACAAAAAATGGAAAAATTTAGATTTTCCAAAACAAAAGAACGTAATAATTATTGCAAATGGACCTTCATTTAATAAAGAGTTAGCTGAGGCAATTTTATCCAAAAGAAAATTTTTTGATATTGCTGTTATGAACAATTATTTTTTAAATAATTATTCAAACAAAATTATTCCTAATTATTATGTATTGTCTGATCCCGAACATGTACAAACCCAAAGTGATAAGCAGACCAAATTAAATGAAACTCTTAAAAAATTTATACTAGATAACAATATAAAACTTTTTGCACCAAATGAAAAAAGATGGGAGCAATTTCAAAAGTCATTTATACCGTTTAATGATTTTCAAAATTTAAGTAGTAATAATATTGATCCTCGTAAACCAAGAGGATACACCTCAAATACAGGTTTTAAAACATTAGCTTTAATGCTGGCTCTTAATTATGAGAAAATTTATGTTGTAGGTTTAGACTTTGATTATCCAAGAAAAATTATGTTGGATGAAAGCAATCAAATATATCTTAAAAGAGAGCATAGCTACGGTGATGTAAAAGATAATTTAAGTCATGAATTCGACTCTGTAGGTCATGCATTGAACTGGTGGAGTGAAAATTATTGGCATTTAAGAAAGCTAAAATCAAAAAAAATTATTAATGTGACGGATAAGTCAATGATAGATGCTTTCAAAAGATTGTCTATAGATAACTTTATTAAAGATATGGAGGAGCTAAAATAATTTAGTACAAAAATTTTTGTGTTATTAAAAATTTTATTTATTATTTGACTGGCTACATAATCATATAGAATGTATATGTTAAACTTATAAAATTCTAATGATTGAAAATATTTCTAATAATAAACAAATCTTAGCAATAGTCTTAAGATCTAGTTTTAAACAGCAAGGAATTAAATTTTTTACACCTAAGGAATTTTCTCAACAACTTGGATATATGAACAGACCTAAGGGTTATGAAATCAAACCACATTTGCATAATAAAATTCAGAGAAAGGTTGAGTTTACAAATGAAACATTATTAATCAAATCTGGAAAAGTTAGAGTAGACTTTTATGACAACAAAAAAAATTATTTAAAAAGTAAAATTTTGCTTACAGGTGATGTTATTTTGTTAGTTTCTGGTGCACATGGGTTTGAAATGTTAGAAGAAAGTGAAATTATTGAAATAAAGCAGGGACCCTATCAAGATGATACTGATAAGACAAAGTTTAAAGGTATTGAAAAAGATAAGATTAAAACTGAGTAATTTTTTTAGTAAAGATTTATGACTGAATTGATAAAGAATTTTGAAAATTATAGTAGATATTACGATATTATTTACAAAAATAAAAAATATAAAGAAGAGGTTAATCATATTTTCAAGTTACTAGAAAAAATTAAATTCAATAAAAGAAATCTGTTAGAATTTGGATCTGGTACAGGGAAACACGCAGAGTTTTTAATTAAAAAAGGCTTTAAAGTTCATGGAATAGAGAAAAGTAAAAAGATGATTTCTATGTGTAAAAAATTAGAAGGATTTACTTTTCAGCAAGGAGATATTTGCAAGATAAAATTAAAGAAAAAATATGATATTATTTTGTCTCTTTTCCACGTAATTAGTTACCAGACAAATAATCAGAAACTTGAAAATTTTTTTAAAAATTCTAGATATCATTTAAATTCTAACGGTCTTTTAGGCTTTGACTTTTGGTATAGTCCAGCTGTTAAATTTATTAAACCAAAAACAAAATTAATTGAAATTAAAAAAAAAAATTTTAAATTAATTCGTCTTGCTGAACCGATATTATATAATAAAAAAAAAATTGTTAATGTAAAATATACTTTAATTATTGATGATTTTTTAAGAAAAAAAATTAATATTATTGAAGAGAGACATTTAATGAGGCATTTTAATTTTTCAGATTTATACAAGATGTTCAAAAAATATAAGTTTAAATGTCTGCATACATGTGAATTAATTACTAATAAAAATACCAGGCAAAAATACTTGGGGTATTTTTTGTTTATTGCAAAAATATTAAAAAATTATGATCTTTGTTAATAAACCATCATTTTCAGGAAATGAAAAAAAATATTTGTTAGATTGTATAAAAACTGGATGGATTTCATCAGAGGGAAAATACGTTAAAAGATTTGAAAAAAAATTTGCAAAATTTGTTAACAGAAAGTTTTCTACAACTGTAACAAACGGTTCAGTGGCCTTAGAAATCGCAATAAGGGCCCTAAATTTAAAAAAAGGATCTGAAGTTATATTACCAACATTTACGATTATTTCATGTTGTAATGCAGTAATAAATGCAGGTCTTAAACCTGTTTTAGTTGATTGCTACCTTAATACATACAATATGAATGTGAGCCAGGTTGAAGATAAAATTAATAAAAATACCTCAGCAATTCTTATGACTCATATTTATGGGATTACTGTAGATGTTGATAAAATTTTATATTTGGCCAAAAAATATAAATTAAAAGTGATTGAGGATGCAGCAGAAGTGCATGGACAAAAATATAAAAAAAAAAATTGTGGATCTTTTGGAGACATAAGTACTTTTAGTTTTTACGTCAATAAACATATTACTACTGGTGAAGGGGGAATGATATTAACAAACAATCAAAATGTTTATAAATATATACTAAAACTTAAAAATTTATATTTTGGTAAAGGATTAAATAGATTTCGCCATCAAGGCATTGGATGGAATCAGAGATTTACTAATATTCAAGCTGCAATAGGACTTGCACAATTAGAGAACATAAAAAAAACTGTTAAAAAAAAACATGCAATAGGAGAATATTATACAAAAAAACTATCTTTTTTATCAGAAAAAATCCAATTACCTTTGACGAGTATCGATTATTGTCAAAATATATATTGGGTTTATGGAATTCTTGTTAAAGACAATCAGAGGTTAGCTGCAAAAAAAGTAATTAAAATGTTAAAAAAAGAAGGTATAGAGTGTAGACCCTTTTTTTCCCCCATGCATGAACAACCTATTTATTTAAAGATGCAAATGTTTAAAAACAAATACTTTCCAATAAGTGAAAAAATTTCAAAAAAAGGTTTTTATATACCTAGTGGAATTGGTATTACTAGAAAAGAACAAGATATTGTAATTAAAAAAATTACCAAGGTTTTTGAAAATTAAACTTTTTGAATTAAGAATAAATGATCAAAGGACTATTTTTTGATGGAAAACGCCAGAACGGTGGCAGCTATCAAATGTCCATAAATAATTTGTTAAGTTTTGTACATCACTTCAAAAATAACAGTATAAAATATAAAATATTAACAAATAATAAAATTAAAGACTTAGATAAATTAAAAATTAAATATCAAATAATAAATTTGGAAATTTGGGATTATTTATTTATTTTTTTTAAAAATATAACCATATTAAGTTTAATTTTAGAAATATTAAAAATAAGCTCTAGTCTTGAAAAAAAATTAATTAATCAAAAAATTGATTTAGTTGTCTTTTTTAAGGTTTCTTGGAAATCATTCTTGTTAGAAAAAATTAAGTTTACATCAACAGTTTTAGATACTTGTCATAAAGACTTTTATAAAAAAAAAAAATTTAAAGAAATAAATTTTTTTATTTATAACATAAGGGAATACTTATTTAAAAAAGTACTACCAAAGTCCTATAGAATAATTTCAGAGTCATCAGACTTAAAAGAAAAAATTANAAAATTTTATAAAATTGAGTCAAAACTAATTATTTCAATACCCAATTTACCGTCCTCACTTTTATTAAATAAAAATAAATTTAATAAATTAAATATTTTAAAAAAATATAATTTAGAAGGGAATTTTTATTTTTATCCTGCTCACTTTTGGGAGCATAAAAATCACCAAATAATACTTAAATCAATTAGAGAAATGAAATCTAAAAAAGAAAAAATTAACTTTGTATTTTGTGGTAAAGATCAAGGAAATCTCAGACATTTAAAATTGAAAATATCAAATTTTGATATTCAGAATAATATTAAAATTTTAGGATATGTAAGTGATAATGAATTATTTGCACTTTATAAATTATCTAAAGCAATGGTTATGCCCTCTTATTTTGGACCAACGAATATTCCACCCGTTGAGGCATGGCACTTAAAAGTTCCAGTCATTTATTCCTCGTTGAATAGAAATCACGGTGGAAATGCAGCTTTATATTTTAATCCAGACTCTTATATTCAACTTGTGAAATGTCTTATTAAGGTTGAAAATCAAAAGCTTCGAAAAAAATTGATCTTAAATGGAAAAAAAAGGTTAATTAAAATAAAAACGCTTAATACTATAGGTCACAAAAAATTTAGCTCGGAAATTAAAAGAGTGAATTAGATCATTAAAAATAAAATTGCTTATTTTACTAATTATCAATTTATCATTTTACTAAAAAAATTTTCTTTACTTATAAAATTTATACCCTTGATTGATAAATGAAGTGTATCAGAAAACATGTCGCAATTTTTAAAAAAACTTTGATCAAGCTGTGTATTAAATTTAACTAAATTTTTAAATTTACTATTTAAAAGCTTTTTTTCCATTTTAAGAGCTGAATTTTCTTTCTGATAGATTGGGGATATGAAAAAAAAAATTTTTGTTTTATCATCAGCATAAGTTTCTAATAATTTTTGGGAATTATTTCTAATCTTTATTTGTGAGTCTAAACTAAAAAAATATTTTATTAAAGGGGTGTCTTTTGGATCTAAACAAACTGTTTTTGGCATTATATAATTGTTTGTCCATTCCTGATCTTTTTTTGGAAAAAAATAATAATATAGAACTCTATAAAAAAGTTCATTATTAATTTTTGTTATGGGTATATATTTTTCAAAAAAACGTTTTCTCTTACAAGATTTTTCAATTTCATCTTTTTCAAGAAAAAATTTTAAGTCGAAGAATATTGAATATTGACATTGTACTTTATAATCAATTAAAGATGTTGCTTCTATATAAATTGTCTTTAAATTTTGATTTTTTTCTTTTAAAGATTTTAATATATTTTCAACCTGAAAAGAGTTCATAGAATTTTGTGATAAATTAAATATCTTTTTGTTTGAATTAAAGTTTTTTGAGTTGAAAGGAACTGATCTTGAGTTACCAACGAAAAAAATTGAATTATTAATATTTTGTGAACTATAGATTTTTGAAAGCCTATGACTTGAGTTTGCTATTATATAATTAACAAACAAAGAGGTTAAAAAAACAAAAATTAAACAAAGTGAAATGCCTAAAATTAAATTTTTAAAATTGAAAGTAGATAAAAGAGGTTTCATTAAAATTTGCAAAGCATAGTATTATAGTTAATAGCATTGTTACAGCAAAACCATAAAGAAAAGAACTGTTCATTATTTTTATAAAGTTCTTCTTATTAAGAAATATTTCAATTAAAATTAGGATTAAAATTAATAAAAAATTTCTTATAACATAAAACTTCTCAATTATTTGCGAAAAATTAAATATTTCAAAAATATTGATAATTTTACAAAAAATTAATAAATCTTCAAAAGAGGGTATTCCAAAAGGTATAAATATTATTACAACCAGTAGAAAGGTATATAATTTTTTAATTACTTTGATTTTGATATCAAATTGAAAATAAGAATTATTTATTTTTTCTATAATTAAAAATAATCCATGTAACGACCCCCAAATAATAAAATTAAAAGAAGCACCGTGCCATAATCCTCCTAAGAACATCACTAAAAAAATATTTAAAGATGTTCTTAATAAACCATTTCTATTTCCTCCTAAAGGTATGTAAAGGTAATCTCTCAAAAAACTTGATAAAGAGATATGCCATCTTCTCCAAAATTCAGTAAGATTCTGCGAAAAAAAAGGATTATTAAAATTTGCAGGAATATTTAACCCAATTAACTTCGCAATACCGATTGATATTAAAGAGTAGCCTGCAAAATCAGAATAAATTAAAAAAGTATAAAAAAAAGAACCCATCATTAAGGTCGGTGAATTAACTTCTGTCATATGATTATAAACATTGTCTACGTAGATATTAAGATTGTTTGAAATACAAAGTTTTAAAAAATATCCCCACAGAATTAGAATTATTGCTGTTCTAATGTTTTTCTTATTAAATATTATTCCTCGATTTATTTGTGGAATTAAAGAGTTAGGTCTAACTAAAGGTCCTGCAATCAAATTAGGAAAAAATAGAAAAAAAACTAGAAAATTTTCTAAATTAATTTTCGATAATTTAAATCGATAAATATCAACCAAATACATTATTGCTTGAAATGTATAAAAAGAAATTCCTATTGGTAAAATTATATCTGAAAGTACAGAGCTTTCCAAATTTATTTGCAGTATATCATCTACAAAAAAATTAAAATATTTGAAAATAAACAATATTATTAAGGGGAATATTATACCAATTATTAAAATTTTTTTTCTTAATAGTTTTTTTTTTTGAATTAATTCACCTATTTGCCAAATTAGTAAACCCTCAAATATTAATAATAAACAAAATAATAAATTCCAATAACCATAAAAAAAAATTGAGAAAATTATTGTTATTTTTTTCCAATAGTTTTTGAATAAAATTATAAAACTTATATAAAATGAAAAAAATATTAAAAAAGGAATGGAGTTGAATAACATTTAGTATTTTAATAAATAATTAAATAATTTGTTTCGCTTAATCAGTATTGGAAGTATAATTAATTTTAACATTATTAAAATAAACTAAATTATTATTTTTAAGTTTTTTATAATTTGTTGTTAATCTAGATTTTGATATTTTTTTTTTATATTGTTTAAAAAAATTTGAAATCTCCTCTCTTTTAGTAAAATTAATGAATAAAAGCTTATTTTTATTAAAAAACTGAATCTTATTCATAAATTTTTCTTCATAAATAATTGTTGAATGATTATTAAATGCATCAATCGTGAAAATATTATATGGGTTCTCCCCTGAGTTAACGATAAATCTACTTCTCTTGAGTAAGTTGTTTATTTGGTTTCTACTTATGAAACCTAAGTTTTTAACCTTTTTCAGATCAAGATAATCTCCTACTACATAAATTTTTAGATTATAAAGTAATATATTTTTTAAAAATTTATCCCGTAAATAGTTATTTTTAACAGAATAATCTCTATTGTAGATTAATAAATCAATATTTTTTTTTTTTAATTTTTTTTATTTTTACAAGATTTATTAAGTAATTATAATGTGTTTTGTTTCTATAAGTTTTTTTTACAAATGGCTTTAGTAGATCTGTTGAAAAATATATTTTATTTTGTCTGAGATATAAAATTTTTAAGCTAAATTTTAAAAGAGCATTGATAACATATTTTCTTAAAAAAGAATTTAAATTGGTAATTTTATTTTTAAATATGAAACCTGTTATTGGACCTAGATGTGTTTTGGGTGGCAAAAGAGCAAATATTAAAAAATTCCATAACGGCAAAAAATTTAAATAACAAACACCTCTTCCTTTAATAAAATTTTTCCATAAATAAAGTATGCCAATTAATGGACTTATATAATTTTCAAAAAATGTAAGATTAAGTTTTGTTTCTGTTACAGATAATCTTTTTATTTTTTTTATTTTATTGTTGTAAACTCTATATAAACTATCTGGTGATCTAATTAAAAATCTTTTATTTTTTAGCATTGATAAATTTAAAATATAATCTCTTGCTAAAATTCCCTCGCCTCTTTTAGAGGAAAAATCACTTGCCCAACAGTATAAATCGAATTTTAAGTTTGACTCCATATGATAACTAAAAAAAAATTATTTAATCATGTAAATTTTTTTACTTTTGAAATTTCTATTTCTGTCATTTTTTTATATTTAAAAAAATAAATAATTTTATAGAATAA
>NZIV01000058.1 GCA_002689995.1 Fidelibacterota bacterium | reverse complement strand
ATGACGTCTTACCATTTTATTAAAATCATAAAGATCTTTTAATCCAGATGTATTTCCACCACCATGAATCCAAAACATTACAGGAAGAAGTTCAGATTTTTTTCTTGCTGTAGCCGAGATATCTAAATATAAACAATCTTCAGTGCCAACATACAAGCCATCTCCTCCAGGTCCACCAAGGGATGATGGTCTCTGAACGCAATAATTATTTTCTTTAGATAAAATTATGTTTTTTGAATCACGAATAGTTCTTGGAGCTTTCCACCTTAATTGATCAATAGGTGGTTTTGCATAAGGAATATCATCCCAATAAATAACTCTACCCTTCTTATAACCATCAACAATGCCGGATGAAGTCTCTACCTTAATTTCTGCATGAGCAATTAAAGATATCATTAAAAAAAATGAAAAATTAAGTAATCTTGATAAGTTCAAAGCTTTTTCTCTAAAATTTGTAAATGCAGGTTAACATTATATATTAATTAATCGGGATGTAGCGCAGCCTGGTAGCGCACTACACTGGGGGTGTAGTGGTCGTCGGTTCAAATCCGGCCATCCCGACCAATCTAATTTATAAAATCTCTAATATTTTTTGAAACTTTCAATGAAAGTTTAGACCTTTTATCTATAAAAAATTCCTCTTTAGTTTTTGGATTTCTGCCAACTCTTATAGGAGTATTGTGAATATAAAATGTACCAAAATTAGATATTTTGACTGAGTTTTTCTTTGATTCAGATAATATTATTTCAATAAATTTATTGAGTATTTTTAGACTAGAATTTAAGGGAATAAGAGCCTTGGAAGAGATATTTTTTGTAATATCTTTTTTTCCAAGGCTCATTAAATAGTTTATCTAAATTAAGTACCTGTTCCTGTTCCAGTACCTGTTCCAGTACCTGTTCCAGTACCTGTTCCTGTTCCAGTACCAGTGCTTGTATCAGTGCCTGTTCCAGTGCTTGTATCAGTGCCTGTACCTGTACCTGTTGCAGTTGCTGTTCCAGTAGCTGTTGAAATAGTGTTGGTATTAGTTGCCGTACCAGTTCCTGGATTATCGTCAATACCACCTACATCACGAATACTAACAGTAATTACCTGTGTAGCAGCATTTGAACTAGCATCTGTAGCAGTTACTGTTGCTGTGAAATCAACCAAAGCTCCACCATAATCGAGGGTAGATGCATCGTCAGTAATATATTCACCTTCGTAGTCAGCTCCAAACTCTGTGTCAACAAATGTTACTACACCATCTGCAGTTATAGCTAATACTGAACCTGAAATTGTAAATGTAACAGTTTGTATATCTGTAGCTGTCACTGTTCCGACCTCTACAGTACCTTCGTCAACAATAAATGTTGAAGATGATGTAAATACTGGGACAGTTGTATCAACAACGTTTACAGTTCTTGTAGCAGTTCCAGCATTACCAGAAGCATCAGTAGATGTGTAAGTTAATGTGTATTCACCAAGTGTATCTGTATCAACAGTTCCGGTTGTAACAACAGTTACATCTCCAGAAGCATCAGTTGCTGTAGCTCCAGCATCTGTATAAGTTGAACCTAATTCAGCTGCTGCAGGGTTGTCACCAGTTACTGTTACAACAGGTGCGGTTGTATCAACAACGTTTACTGTTCTAGTTGCAGTAGCAGTGTTACCATCCAAGTCAGTTGCTGTATATGTGACTGTGTATGATCCAACCACACTTGTATTTACATTATCTGAACTAGTAACGGGTGTATTTCCATGAAATTCGTCAAAGGCTGTTGCACCAGCATCGGAATAAGTTGTTCCTAGTTCAACTGTTGCAGGATTAGCTCCATTTACAGTTATTACTGGCGGGACATTGTCATTATATCCATCGTCAGTAAGATTGCTTATCAGTGCTGCGCCGACTAAAGCAGCTAGAGCTTTTTGGATAGCGCTTAATTCTGTTGCTATTTCAGATAATCTGTTTGAAATTGATTTATTCGAAGAGGGATTCTGTGTGCTTTCTTGTTGATTCATCAGCATAGATTGCTCATCAACTAAGTATGCTCTTCTATCTCTAAGTTCAGTGACACTCATTGAACCGACAGATGACTCTATTTGAGCGATTCTTTCATCACTTATCTCAGCATTAACACCCAGTGCTAATAATGTTAAACAAAATAAATAAAAATTTTTCATAGCTGTTTCCTCTTATATATCTGCTATTAAAAGCTATATTCACATAATTTTAGATGATATACAACTCCGGAAGGACATCTTACTGCATTTTTTAACAAAATTCTTCAATTTTATGTGTTTTTTTTGTTTAGTTTATTTATTTAAATAAATAAGTTTTTTAACATATAAATCAATCTATTGGTCTAAATCTTACCAGAAGATCATGAAGAGCATTTCTTCTAACTAATTTTTGTGCAGGATCTTTTGTTAATGGTCTCCATGTATACGAAATTGAGTTGCCAAAAATAGGTATATTGAAAAATATTCCTTTATCAAAACTACCCTCTCCAAATTGTTCAGCCGTAACATCGGTAACTGAAGCAAAAGCGCCAAAATTTACTCCATTTGCAAATTTTCTTGAAATTTCGAAGGTTGCTCCAACGTCTCCTGCTAAATATTCTCCTGCTGAAATTTTCATATCGAAAGGTATAAGACCATAATTTCTTAAATATAAGTTCGCAGTTAAAGTTGTATTCTCATAATCTAAATGTCCAAAACCCCAATCATAATCTCTTTTTCGAACCTTAAATAACTCAACACCAAAGGAATAATTAGTATTTTGCTTGAAGAAAAGATACTCCATTCCAATACCTGAAAACATATCTTCAAGTATCCCACCTGTAAACATGAGATGATGATTGTCTTTTGGGGTTAAATGATAATCGAATTGTGCTCTTCCTATAAGGACGCCCTTATCCATATTTTTTAGATATTGTTTTATATCTGATCTTACTTGAGCTGGAAATGTATCAAATGGAGGAAACCTTAAATCTTCAAAGTTGTTAGCTAAACTATATTTTAAATTAACATTAAAAAATAAATTTTGATTCAATACCAATTCTGTATCATTTTCAGCAAGAAGTGCTCCCTTGAAAAATTCCTCTCTAGATGCAATAAATGGTTTAAACCTTATAGAATTATTAGTATTAATTCTTCTTTTGGTGTTTCTTTCATATATTGTTTGAGCATTTCTTGCAAAAACATCATCTAGTTCTGAAACAGCCTTGAGTTCAGCGATCTTTATGTCTTTCTTAATATTCTTTTTTATACCTGCCTTTTTAGATGCTTCTGCAATAATTTGCTCTACTACCTTTAAATCAGGGTGAATAAATTGAGTTAACTCAAGGCCAATAGATCTAGAGCTTTCTGATATCTTGTTTACACCAATGCCGTTTTCTTCTAAGTTCTTAATAAGTTTTGTATATTTGTTATCATCAACACCAATATTATCTGGATCTATATATTCATATTTTTTAATTGATCTTTTTGGATTATTTCTATAAACAAATCTTAATGATAAATAATTACCTCTTTCAAATGACGCTCCAATTGTAAAACTATCATTTATTGAATAATCAAGTCCATATGAAAAATCGCTTTCTTTTTTATCATACTTAATTTGTCCTCCAGTGGTGTTGGTTGGATCCAGTTCAATCTTGAGAAGCAAATTATTTTTTAAACTGTAAGACATTCCATAAAAAGGTGATGCGGTTAAGCTTGAAAAATATTTATCTGGATTAAATTGTCCTCCTTCATCTGTAAAACCTTTAGGTCTATTTTTAAAACGTTCATCTAGGTATCCGAGTGGATTATTAATTTGATTGTTAGCGCCATCTAATTGACCCCAACCTAAACCAAAATGCATATCAAGTTTATTTATTCCATAACTAGCGACTATATATTCAGAACTATGAAAACCAGTACCAGCAAAATCATTAAGACCAATCGCAATTGCGGGTAAGATGCCTTCTTTTTTTAACCGAAGCTTAATATTAAACCCCTTATCTTTATAATCTTGATACTCATATCCTGGATAAGGCATTCCTTGGATATTGGTATAGAAAAAAGATGCCTCCATCCAATCATAAGGGCTTGATGAAAGAGTTATTTTTTGATCAGGCGTTCCATCATATAAAGTAACTCCATGAACACCTTCGTCATAAAATCTGGCAGTCGGAGAATTTATAAGACCAACAACACCATGATTATTGAATGAATTTGTATCATAATTATCAGCAGATAGTGAAATTGACAAAAATAATAAAAAGGATTTTTTTTTAAAAAAATTATAAAGAATTTTTGACATTCATAATCTCTATCTAATTATTATCAATAGCAGATAAAGAAGCTAATGCAATTCCTAGATTTCCTAAAATACTAACATATGCCTGTGTTGCAAGCCTTCTTGTTGCCGTATTATCAAGTTTTCTAGGAACAAAAATTACTGATCCAGGATACATCTTTAAATCACGCGGTTCATTGGCAAATAAATTTCTTTGTCTTGCATATCTTTGCGTTTCGCCATTTGGATGCAAGATATATATGGATTCATTATCAGCAAATCTTTTATACCCTCCAGACTTTGTAACAAAATAATCTACGTCTTTGTTAGGAGTAAAAGCAACTGCTCCCTCTGATGAAACTTCCCCATAGACAAAAACACTATTAGTTCTTTCAGGCACTATAAGACTATCGCCCTCTCTTATGTTGATAGAAACTTCAATGTTTTCACCAACTAAGTCAACAACAATTCTTCCGCTTGGTTTTGAATTTTTTATCTCCTCAGTAAGTGTTAAAATTGGAGTCAAATCAAAGGTTTGACCAATATTTAGCTGACTTAAAGCAATGATATTATCTAAAAACTCATCATAAAGAAGTTCTTGTGCCTTTTGATTTATAAGCCTTGCATCAGAATTCTCATATACTGCACCAAAGGGATAAGCATTTTCTGTAAACCCTCCAGCTTTAGAAATTAAATCATCTATTGTTTCTCCAGCAGCCATAGTATATTTTCCAGGCTTGTATACTGCTCCAGAAATTGATGCTGTTCTGTAAGAAAATTCTCTAACGTATAATAAATCGCCATCAATAGGCGTTATAGAGTTAAATTGAGACACATTCTGAATAGGTAAAGATTTTAAAGTTCCATCTAATACTCTTTCTAAAAAAACATTTTGAAGATCTGCTGTTTGTTTAATTCCATTCGAAAATTTAATAACGCTATCTAAATACTCATCATCATCCATTTCATATTTAGCTGGCCTTTTAACAGCTCCATCTATCGATACTATGTTCTTTCTAGCTTCAACAAATACAACATCTCCAGATCTAAGACGTTTTTTTAAGTTGTAGTTACCTTCAATTAAAAGATCATAAACGTCTAAAGTTTCTATAACTTCTCCACTTCTAACTAAATTAATTTCCCTATAGGATCCAAATTCATTTATNCCTCCTGCCATAGTTAAAGCATGGAGTATATTTGAATTTCCAGTTAAAGTATAAACGCCTGGATTTTTAGCATTGCCTGAAACTAAGATATTAACATCTCTTAATTTATCAAGGCTGACAAATGTTTCTGCTCCAATAAAAACACTATTAATTTTTGTCTTTATCATTGTAGAAGCTTCATTTAAAGCATAACCGGCTACAATTAATTTACCTATATCAGGTATGTTAATTGATCCATCTCCGGTTACAGGGAAATTTTCAATGAAGCTTTTCTGACCTATAAGCTGAATATTTAAAACATCGCCAGTATCAAGTGTATAAGATGAATCTGGATTAGGCTCATTGATAGGCATGAATGATGTTTGAAAGGTATTAAAGAAATCTGTGCCAAACAGCTTTAGATCTTTATCAATAGAAAGAGTTTCGTCTGATTTAAGTCTCCTCTCTAACTCTATCAAATCTGATTCAAGCCTAATCTTCAGATCAAGTAGTTCTTCAGCTTGTTCTAATTTGCTTGAATACAATGATGATCGATAATTCTCGTCTAAGCTTGCTTGATCTCCTTCAGCTCTTTCTAAAATATCATCTTTAACATCATCTGGTAGGCTATCGAGAAAGCTTTCATCTAACTGTTGTGCATGAATAAATAGAAAGGGTAACAATAATAGTAAAAATTTTAAATTATTCATAAATTTTCTCTGAGCGATTTGTCAATAATTATATTCAATGTTGCGAAATTATATCTAATTTTAAAGCGATTACATAATTAACTTTAGTAAGACTTAGTCTAAGCTAGTCCGGGTATGCTTACAGTATCAATATTTAAAGCATTTGTAATTATAGAATCCATTACTTCATTTACCTCTGAATCTGTAATCGTCCCATCATGTGATTGAAAGACAAACCTAAATCCAATTTTGATTTCTTTAAGTTTTTCGTTCTTAAAATAATCAAATATAAAAACTTCTTTTAGTAAACTATGATTCAAACTCAATATAGAGTCTTCTAAGATTTTACATCTTGAGTAGTCTTTTATTGAAAATGATAGATCTCTTGTTGAGCATGGGAAATCTGATATAGGAATATATTGTATGTCTCTTTTATTTAACCTATTTCTATTAAAAGATTTATCACCAATTAAAAAAGAGTCGTCAATATCTATTTCTAAATAACTTATATGGTTTTTTGATTTTGAATCTAAAGACTCTCTTGGAATATCTATAAAATCAATTTCCTTGTTGTTAAGATGGTCTCTTAAAATATTTACTATAAATTTATTTTCAATTTTTTTTGAAAAATCTTGATAATTTTTATCAACTCTGCCACTTGCAATAATACCTGCAATTCTTTTACTTGAATCAGACTTTGAATCATATATATCTGCTATCTCGAATAGTTTAATACTATCTTTTTGTCTTCTTTCATTATACAAGAGATTCCTAACTAGAGAATCCTTTAGGTCTGTCCTTAAAAAGGTTCTATTAGAGTCTAAAGGATTGTCAACAACTATAGATTTTTTGGTTCTTTTAGAAACAAAAGGATCATTAATGACTTCGTAAAAACCTGAATCAATTAGTATCTGCTTAAACTTACTTTCTTCAAAATTTATATTTAGGTCTTCATTTAAAGTAATCGCAAATTTTTGACTTTCAATATTGTCATATCCAATAGCCCTAGCAATTTCTTCTGCAATATCGTTAATTGAATTTATGTCATTTCTAAATGATGGGATAATGATATTATCTTCATTAATTATAAATCCCAATTTTGAAAGATATTCTATACATTTATTGTCATCAATTTTAGTACCTAAAACTTTATTAATTTTTGGTATTTGAAATGGAACTGAATTTACTTCACGTTCGAAATATGTATTTGAAAATAAATCAACTTTTTTTATATTCGTGTGATTATCAATAATTTTTAAAAATCTTCTTAGGACGTAGCTATGACAATTTGGGTCAGTATTTCTTTCGAACTTATGAGCTGCCTCTGAATTAATCCCATATTCTACAGATTTGCCTATAATAGCTTCAGGATCAAAATATGCACATTCGATCAATACAGATTTAGTTTGTTTATTGCAGGCAGTGTCTTTCCCTCCAACTATTCCAGCTAAATTAATCACCTCATTATGTTTATTATAAAAGACTAGGTTATCTTCTTTAATTTCAATAGTTTTATCTAGAAGAGTTTCAAATTGACATTTTTTTTTATTAAAATCTAGCCTAATAGGCTGATCAATTTTATTAGCATCGTAACAATGTGTTGGTTGGCCAGTTTCGTATGAAATAAAATTTGATATATCAGTAAAGAAATTATTCTTTTTTATATTTAAATCCTGGAAATAATTTTCTAATGAGCCAGAATAATTTGATGGTACTTCATCTACTTCTACATTCAGAAAAGATATGTTGGTACAGAATTTTTCAGCATTATTAATAAATTTAAATGGAAATGGGTCGATATTTTTTTCATAGATATTATTTTCAATATCAAAATCATAAAATAATTTTAAATCTCTTAATAAACCATCAAGCGAAAGACAATCTCCTCTATTAGGTGTAATATCAATGTCAAAAATCTCATCAACAATTTCATGCTCATGACCTAATTGAAATAATTTTTGGGATAATTCATTAACATCAGGCTTGGGATTTATATTTTTTATTAAATGTTTATATGGTATTTTCATTTAAATTGATTCAAAAAATCTAAGTTTGATTTATAAAAATCTCTGATATCATTTACACCGAACTTTATCATAGCAATTCTTTCTATTCCCAAGCCAAAAGCAAGACCTGAATATTTTTCTGAATTAATTCTACAATTTTCTAAAACAATTGGATTTACTACGCCNCAACCCAATATCTCAAGCCATTTTCCATCTTCATTTAGTATATCAACTTCTGCAGACGGTTCTGTAAATGGGAAATAAGATGGTCGAAATCTAATTTTTACTTCCTTCCCAAAAAGATCTTTAATAAGCCTGAAAATAAGATCCTTTAGATGTGAAAAATTAACATCTTTGTCTACATATATACCTTCAACTTGATGAAACATTGGGAGATGAGTTGCATCATCGTCTTTTCTGTAAACTTTTCCACCTGAAATAAAAGCCATTGGTGGTTTTCTTTTTAACATACCTCTTATTTGGACTGGAGAAGTATGCGTTCGTAAAACATTTGATTTTTTATTTACATAAAATGTATCGTGCATTTGTCGTGCTGGATGAGATTTCTTAATGTTCAACATATCAAAATTGAATTCTTCTGTTTCTATTTCAGGTCCGTTAATGATTTCAAAACCAAAAGATGTTAGAAGATTCATGATTGAATCTTTCATTTGATTTATGGGATGATGGGCTCCAATATTCTTTATTAACTCAGGAGCGCTGGGATCTTTTGTATCTGGCATTAGACCAGTAACTAGCTTATAGCTGTTTCAACAACCTTTTTAAAAGTTGAATTATCAGAAATAGCCATATCGGATAGAATCTTTCTATCTAGAATTATGTTTTTTTGGGATAAAGAATTAACTAATTTAGAATATGGAACCCCTAATTCTCTTGAGCCAGCATTTATTCTAGCAATCCATAATGCTCTAAATGATCTTTTTTTATTTTTTCTATCTCTAAATGCGTATTGCATGGACTTAATATTGGATTGCTTAGCAGTTTTATATAATCTACTTCTAGCTCCATAATGACCTTTTGTAGCACTTAGAACTTTTTTATGTTTCGCTTTAGCTGTAGCTGATTTTGTAACTCTTGGCATAGTAATTACCTATTTATTAATTTTGAGGCCATTTTAAGATTAATTCCAGATAACTTATTAAGGCCTCTGTTATGTCTTTTCCTTTTTGTAGATTGTTTTGTTAGGATATGATTTCTATTTGCACTTTTACTTTTGATAGATGATCCTGTTTTTTTAAATCTCTTTGCTGCCCCAGAATGTGTTTTAAGTTTGTATCCCATAATATTATTTAAAAAAATTTATTTTTTCTTTAAAGGCGACAATACCATAAGTAGCTGTCTACCTTCTAATGATGGCTCCTGTTCAACCTGAGCTATATCTATAAGCTCTTTCTTTAATTTATTTAGCAAATCCAAGCCCATACCACTGTTTAAAATTTCTCTACCTCTAAATCGGACGGTTATTTTAGTCTTATCCCCATCAAGAATAAAGCTTTTTATTTTTTTTAATTTTATGTTGTAGTCTCCAGTATCAGTAGAAGGTCTAAATTTGATCTCTTTTAGAGAAGTTTTTTTTATTCTAACTTTTGAAGAAGATTGATTTTTCTTTTTCTCAAATAGGTGTTTTCCATAATCAAGAAGTTTACATACAATTACATCTGCGTTTGAAGGTGACACTTGAACAAGATCTAATTGATTCTGTTCTGCTAAATTTAATGCGTCACTAATTGTTACTATACCTTTCTTTTCTCCATCAGCATCTATTAGCATTACAGACTCTGCTTTTATTTTAGAATTTATAGGAACAAGGTTTTTTTTATTGATGGCTATGATAGTTACCTAAAAAAATTATATGGAATGAATATTCAAAGTAAGGGTATTTAAATACATATAGTAGAAATCATGAAAATAGGATTTTATACTATATATAATATATTTCAAAGAAAATATCACGGTTGGATGAAGCTCTTAATCCAGTCTTCATTAATTTTTTGATGTACTTCTCTTTTATTAAGCCTATATTTATTTCCTTCCCAAAACTCAAAATAATAGGGTTTAAATGCAAAACCACCCCAATTATCTGGTCTAGATGATATCAAATCTTTATTATTCATTGCTATTTCATAATTTTGAACAACATCATCATACGAGTCTATAGGTGATGATTGATCAGAACTATGAGCCAGTGCGTTTTTTTCTTTGCTTCTTGCAAGGTAGTGTAAGTTAGAAAATTCTTCACTTGTTTTGCTTATTAATGCCTTTATTCTAATCTGTACATTTGTTGAATTCCAAAANAAGAGAGCTGTTATTTGATTATGTTCTTTAAATTGAATTGCTTTAGGAGAGTCATAATTTGTAAAAAATATCCAATCTTCGTTAGAAATATATTTAAGATTCACAAATCTGGATTCAACTTCGTCATTTATTGAGTTATATGAAGAAATACATACAGCTTCAATTATTTTTTGATTTGCTTTTAAGGCATCATTGTATAATTCTGTAAAACGGAAATAAGGTGCTTTATTACTTATTTTTTTAATATTAATCATTCTGTATAAAACTTCTTCTTATGCTTGTTATCTTCTAAAAACTCATACTTTATAGTATTTATTAATCCATCAGTTAAGTTAAATGGAGGCTTAAAATTAGTATCATCTATTTTTGAAGAAAACATTGTATCACTTACAAATTTTTTAACTCTTATGCTACTTAATGGAAGAGATTTTCTAATTAAAGTTGAAATAAAATCAGCTATATATCCTAATAATAATCCCAGATGAACCGGAAGCCTCATTCCAACATTATTTTTCTTAAATAAAGTTTTTCTTACAAGCTTTATTAAATTATTCATATTTAAGTCTGGTTTATCGACATAATTAAATATATGAATACCTTCAGATTTTTTTATTACATGCTCTAAGAATGCTGCTACATTTGCGACATAAGCCATCGATTTGATATTCTTACCATTGCCAACCATAACAAATCTTTTCTTATTTATCTGATTTAAAAGATTATATACATTACCCCTATTACCTTCGCCAAAAATAACAGTTGGTCTTATTATTACCAGGGATCTCTTTGATGGATCCTCTTTTTGCCATTCTTTATAAACTAATTCAGCTTCATATTTTGTTCTTCCATAGTCATTAAAGTAGTTTGGCTCTCCATCTTCAGCAGTATTTTTTGGAGCAAATCCATAGATTGCTACTGAGCTTGTAAAAATGATCTTATTAATACCAAATTTTCTTGCGCATTCACAAATATTAACTGCGCCATTGACGTTAACATCATCATATCTGGATACTGGTTTAACATCGTCTCTATGAATGGCTGCAAGATTTATTATGATAGAAGAGTGTTTTAAAGTGTCTAAAGAATCTATATCTTCAACGTCAATAAAATTTTTTGATTCTCTTGGAAAAGAAATATCATAGATATAATGATCTATTTTGCTTTCATTTAATCTCTTGGATAGTCTTGTACCCAAGAAACCAGAGGCACCTACTATACTAATGGTATCGCTCATAATTTAAATTGGGTCAATTTCATAAGGATTTTTTTAAAAAAAAAGAACTTGGTTATTTCAACATTGTTCTTTTTTAAAGAATTATAAATTTCAATATTTCCCTTTATTATATTTCTTAAGTTCTTGGTTGTTGCGCCGCCAAGTCTCATTTTTACCTTTGTTCCAGGTAGGTACTTTGTATTAATTTTTTCTTTTGCAATTAACCTACACATTACATCGAAATCAGCTGCAAATTTGAGATTTGCATTAAATAATCCAAATTTTTCATAAATACTTAATTTTGCATAAAATGTTGGGTGAGGAGGAACCCAACCTTTTGAAAAAAAATTATCTTTATACTCCTCTGAAATCCACATACGTCTAGGATTATTATCATCTTCATTTTTCACAAATTCTAAATCGCCATAAACTGCATCAATGTCTGTTCCTTCAAAATTTCTTGCAATTTCATCAATTACAAAATCATTAGCAAACCAGTCATCAGAATTTAAAAAGCCTATTACCTTTCCTGATGCGTTCTTAATACCCTTATTCATGGCATCATATATACCCTTATCTTTTTCTGAAATAACTTTAGAGACATGTTGAAATTCACTGACAATTGATAATGTATTGTCTGAAGAGCCTCCATCAATAATTATATGTTCAATATTGGGCCATGACTGATTAGCAACAGACTCCAGTGTTGTTCTAATTGTTTTGGAACTATTAAAGGCTGCGGTTACTATAGATATTCTCACTTAAACTAACTTCTTCCGTAAATGTCTTCATATCTGACAATATCATCTTCTCCAAGATAATCTCCAACTTGAACTTCAATTAAGATTAATGGTTCATCACCAGGATTTTCTAATGCATGAATAACTTCTTTATCATGATATGTTGACTCNTTTACTTTTAAATCTTTGTATTCGTCTCCATAGTGAACGCGACCAATTCCTTGAACAACAACCCAATGTTCTGCTCTATGGTAATGCATTTGAACACTTAATTTTTGTTTNGGTTTAACAGTAATTCTCTTTACTTGAAAGCNCTCTCCANTATCAATAGAGTCATACTTCCCCCATGGTCGATGAACTTCTCTATGGAAGTCCTTTTCAATACGATCTTTCTTATTAAGAACTGCGAGAATATTTTTAACATCTTCACTTTTTTCATTTGATGCAACTAAAATAGAATCTTTCGTATCAACAATAATTACACCATCAAGACCTACAGAAGTTATTAATCTCTCATCAGACTTTATATATGAGTTTGATACATCAGAAACTATGTGATCGCCTATTAGTACATTGCCATTTTTATCTTTTTCAAGAAATTCCCATAAAGATTTCCAAGATCCTATATCACTCCACCCAGCATCTAATTCAACCATTGCTCCCTTATCAGTTTTCTCCATAACTGCATAATCAATTGAATCGCTAGGACATTCTGTAAATATTTCTTCATCAATTAAATATTCATCAGAAGAAATATTATTAATTAATTTCTGATTATTACAGACATTATAAATCTCTGGAGAATATTTTTTTAATTCCTCAACATATAAAGCTGATTCCATTAAAAACATCCCACTGTTCCATAAATATGCTTTTGATTTTAAATAATCTTCTGCTACTGCATTATTTGGTTTTTCTTTAAATGATTTTATATGAAAACCATTTTTAACATTTAAACCTTTTTCTATATACCCGTACCCAGTATGAGGAGAGAGTGGTTTAATTCCAAATGTAACTAAATAACCTTCCTTTACTAAATCAACTCCATATTTGATTGATCTTTTTAAATTGCTTATATCACTTATTTCATGATCGGCTGGCAAAACAAGCATTGCACTGTTAACACACTCAGGATGAAGAGCGGCGATAGCTATTGCAGGAGCAGTATTCTTGCCTACTGTTTCTAATATTAGTGTTGCATTTTTATTTATAGAATCTAGTTGTTCTTTTATAGTAAATTTATCCTCATTATTACAAATAACGATTGGGTCATTAAAATCAAAATTGTTAAGTCTTAAAATAGTGTTTTGCAATAAAGAGAAATTATTTGTAAGTTTTAGAAGCTGCTTTGGGGTTGCAGTTCTAGATTCAGGCCAAAGTCTTGTGCCCTTGCCTCCTGCTAAAATAATTGGTGTTATCTTCATTTTATATATTTAAATGTCTAATTATAAAACATTCTATATTTATTAATCCACGTGTCTTTCTATTATATCTATAAGGTTTTTTTGATATGTTTTATATGAAAAATTCATATCAGCATAATTAAATGAATTTATCATTTTAGATTTTGAGCTATCAGTATCACTTATCGCTAATTTAATAGTATCTACAAGATTTTTTGTATTAACATCTTCCATTATTATTCCTCTTCCATCTTTCAATAAATCATTTATTTCTCCAATGTTCGATGAAATACATAGACATCCAAACTTCATTGCTTCAATTAATGATAGTGGCAAAGCTTCCGTTTTGTAATAAGTAGGTAATATAAAAATATCTGTTTCAGATAAAAGCTCCCATTTTTCTTTACCTTGTACTAGGCCTAAGAAACTAATGTAGCTTTTCTCTGAAGCCTTTTTCAAAGTTTTCTCTAATCTGTCGGAAGAATTTTCAATAATTGCTCCAGCAATAAATACTTCTATATTGATATCATTTTCTTCTCTTAGATAGATCATAGACTCTATAAATTCAACTATTCCTTTATCTTCCATAAGATTAGACATAAATGATATTTTTAAATTTGACCCAAACTTTAAAATTTTTTCATTTATAAATGAATCTTTAATATATAACTTAGTCTCATCAGGATAATAACCTCTTAAAAAATAGGATGAGAGTTTACCTTGATTGAAACACTTTGAGTTATTTTCAATTTCTAGATACTTATATGATCTTACAACTTGTTCATTCATAGAATCTCCTAATAGAATCCAAGATCTAATATTTGAAAAGAATTTTTTTAGTAGAAACTTTTCTAAAAAACTAGAACCCTTTACAAATTCTTCAATATCAGATCCAACTAGGTGGCAGATTATTTTTGATTTATGAATGCTTGCTATTACAAATATTGGTAAATCTCTTAACCAAAAGCTTAATCTTGATCGATGAATAACCATATAAAATGTATCTCTATTATTTGCAAATATAAATACAGTTTTAGTAATAAAAATTAACCANNTAAATANAAAGAAAATNCTNAGAGGNGGATATTTAACTTTTTTTAAACAATAGTTTTTCTTTAGNNCNTCTTCNATTCCAAGTAAAGTTTGCAATTGGCCNGTTACAGGACCATTAAAAACACCACACAAGNAAATANACACAATTTTATTTAAACCAATCTAAATTATTTTTATACCATTCCACTATTTCAGGNAANTCTGCCTTGAGATTTCTTTTTGGATTCCAGCCCAACTTTCTTANCTTTTTATCATTAACNGCATATCTAGAGTCGTTAAATGGTCTATCATCAANNTGTTCGATATNAATTTTTTTATTNTGAAATTGATCCTTAATAAGATCAGCTACCTCAAGATTTGAAAGNTCAAGGTCAGAAGCAATATTATANGCTTGNCCTTCTTCNCCTTTTNTNGATAGTAGCTCTATAGCAGATGCAAAATCTANTGCAGATAAGTAATGCCTTAAATTTGATCCATTACCATGAATTTGTAGAGNNANNCCATCAATGCANCTTANNATAAATTTTGGAATAATTTTTTCTGGNAATTGTCTTATTCCATANATATTNTTTGCTCTGACCACTATTACAGGCAGCTTAAAAGAGGTATGGTAGCTTTTAACAATCATTTCAGCAGCTGCTTTAGANGCNGANTAAGGATTGGTAGGNTTTAATCTATCCTCTTCTAAAAATGGCTTGTCTANATTCTCACCATAAACNTCATCTGTACTGACATGTATGATTTTCTTAACATTATTTTGTTTACAAGCCTCCATTAAAGTATGCGTCCCAAGCTCATTAGATCTTGAGAAAATAATTGAATTATTAAAAGAATTGTCAACATGACTTTCTGCNGCNAGATTAATTACCAAATCTTTNTCTTTTGTTGTGTCTAAACAAATTTCAAGATCAATTAAATCGCCNATAACTAAATTATGATTTGAATTTGTTTCAATTGATGGAATATTTTTTATATTTGCAGCATATGTCATCTTGTCTAAGATAGTAATTTCAGCATCAGGATATAGATTTGAGAAATGATCAAAAACATGCGAGCCAATAAAACCGGCAGCTCCAGTTATTAATATTTTATTAAACAGCACTTATTTATTCCCCTAAATTTTTTCCAATATTATAAGCATAAGATAAAATCTTTTCTGATGAAATGTCTAAATTAATGTATTGCCTAATTTTTGATATATCCAGCATAAATTGATCATTTATAGTATCTGAATCTTCAATTTTACCGGACTTAAATCCCTTAATAAATTGGTCGCATAGCTCACCCAAATTAATATTAACTCCGGAACCAACATTAAACGTTCCTACTGCGTCGTTTGTTATTAAGCATTCTAATATCTTTGAGTGAATATCAATTGGAAGAAAATCTTTTACTACTTTCTTATTTGAGTTTAATTCAATGACGTTTGTAGTTAATAAAGAATTTAATGCGATTCCCACAAAATTTCTCCCTCCAATGCTATTGCCAAAAATGTTTGAACCTCTGCATATTAAAATTCTAGAATCATCAGCTATATAGTTTTTTACATTGTTTTCACATTTAATTTTATTTAATCCATAGGTAGATATATTTGAATTAAGATCAATATCAGATTCTTTAAATATATTTAGCTCCTGATGAATCCCATACACCTGTCTAGTACTAAACGTTACTAATGTTATATTTTTGTGATCTTTTACTAAACGAGCTATCTTTAAATCCTGATCGAATTCTTCTTTATATTCTTCTGTGTAAAGCAGTGGATTGAACGAAAAGTTTATAACAACATCATATTTTTGAATCCCAGATGGTATTTCATCATGATTACATGTATTTAGATTTAAGCAGTTATTTTGATTTACCGTTTCTATAAAATTTTTGGCCAATAAGCTATTTTTGCCGACAACCAATATTTTTTTATTCATTATCGTTACTTAAATTATTTTTTATTATGAATAATGCAAAAATAAAGGGAATAATTGGGAGAGACGGCGGAATAGAGCTATTTAAAAGTATGAATAACAATGAAGTATCCATAAACCTTTTAAAAGATCCATCCTGAATTAAAAAAAAGATCCATATTAAGAATAGAACTCCAATAAAACCAAGCTCATAAACATAGACTCCTATGTAAGATAAAATTGAAGTACTTCCAGATCCATAATTAAAAAAACCAAGATAATAGTCTGTTAAATATGCATGAGTGTTTGTAAAAGAATGGAACCCACCAGGAAGAAAATTATTCAAATAAAAACCATGTAATGGATAAATCACATTTGCAACTCTATCATTTATGCTACCGTCTAAGAATATTAATCTCATGACTCCAATTTCTTGAGCTGATTCGAAAAGTAAAAGTAATCTTGATCCTTCAAGAACTATTGGGATAAGAAGAATACTAATAGTTAAGAAAATAAAGGATGCTATTAGCATCTTAAAACTCAATCTTGTAATAAGTAATATAGGTATGGCTAGAATTATGAATAATGCGACCGTACTGGATTTTGTCAAAAAGATTATTGAAATTACATTTAAAAGTATCATTAAGCTAATTTTAAAATTAGGTTTAAAATCAGTCTTTACCAAATAAAGATATGAAATAAAAAATAAGAATATACCAAAAAAAGTAGGCTCAGAAGTTAAACCAGTTACACCTCTACCAAAAGTGTCATATCCTCTAGAAGTCACAATGCTCGAAACAATATTTGGTATATAAGTTTGTAAAATACCTACGATTAAATACAAAATATTAATTGAAACTATTAATTTCCAAGGAAAGTTATATTTTTTAACGAATACTGTAAAAGCTAAAAAACAAACCGTGAATGCAAGGTAAGAAATAATTGCTCTTAGGGCTATAAAATCCATTACTTTTTCAGAAAAAAAGAACCAAACTACAAGAGCTAATAAAGGTAGGGATGCTATTGATATTTCTTTTGAATTATATTTGTGTCTATATGAAGTCAACAAAAATAATAGTCCAAACAACAAAGGCCATATCTGTGTATCTCTTGAGTTTGTCCCAAAATTTACCCATGGCAAAAAAGCAAAAAATATAAATGCAACTCCCGCTGCATAATTAAGCTTAATCGAAAGTGGGTTTATTAATTTAAATGAGTAGCTATTTGTTTCCATGTATATATTTTTGAATAACTTTAACTACATTTTCTGGTAAAACCATTTTAACAACAAATTTAAATGTCTCTTTTAAAATAATAAATATATAAAAAGAATATACTCTCGGAGAAAACCTAAATCTGTTTTGTACAAGCTTAAAATTCGCTAATAACGCTTCTATTCTTCTTTTATCTGACAAGCCACCAGCTCTAAAAATAGATACAAAATGATTGAGATTATATGTTTTGATTTTACTTATCTCTATTGAATTAAAGAAAAATTCAAAATCTGCACTGATATCATTGTTTTCATTATAAAGATTAAGTCTTTGAAATTCAGCTTTAATAAAACAAGATTGGTGTATAAATCTTGCCCCTTTCCATATTTCTGATAAATTTCCATTTTGATATCTTCTACTAAATTCGTCGTATTCAATAATACTGTCGCCTATTAAAAGATCAACTTCTTTGTAGTCAGTATTTGCAAAAACATTTTTAATTACATTTTTATCATAATATAAATCACCGGCGTTCATAAAATTTATCCATTTACCTGTTGATTTAACTATGCCTTTGTTCATTGCATGATATATATTTTTATCTGGTTCGCTAACCCAATAAGCAATTTTGTGATCATATTTTTTTATTACATCGACAGTACCGTCTATTGAACCTCCGTCTATAATAATTATTTCTAAATTATCATATGTTTGAGATAATATATTTTCGATGGTCTCCTCAAATTCATCTTTTCTATTAAATACAACAGTAACTATAGAGATTTTATCCATTTAAGCCCCTAAGCTTTCTTTGCTGTATCTTTATTTTTTTTATACCACTCATAGGTATCTAAAAGACCATCCTCAAGAGAAATTTCTGGAGACCACCCCATAGAGGTTATTGTTGAAATATCTAAGACTTTTTTCATTGTTCCATCTGGCTTACTATCATCAAAAAGAATTTCACCATCATATTTAGAAATATTTCTTATTATTGAAACCAATTCCTCAATTGAAATATCATTTCCAGTTCCAACATTTATATGAGACAAATCTGGCTTAATAAATGAATTGAATTTTTGTTTATCCATTTCCATCAAAAATACTGATGCCTTAGCTAAATCATCAACATGCAAAAATTCTCTTTTAGGTTTACCAGAGCCCCAAACTTTTAGAGATTTTCTGTTTTCAACAACTGCTTCATAAAATCTTCTTACTAAGGCCGGGATAACATGACTGTTGAGATCATGAAAATTATCATTAGGACCGTATAAATTTGTGGGCATTAAAGACCTATAGTCTCTTCCAAACTGAATGTTCATGCCCTCGCATAACTTAATCCCCGATATTTTTGCAAGCGCATACCATTGATTTGTTGGCTCAAGAGGTCCTGTTAACAGTTGGCTTTCATGAATAGGTTGAGTTGCCAACTTCGGATAGATGCATGACGAACCCATAAATAACAAATTATTTATGTCACTTAAGTGAGCAGCATTAATGATATTATTTTGTATCATTTGATTTTGGTATATAAAATCATACGGGTAAGTTGAATTTGAATAAATACCGCCTACTTTTGCAGAACAAATAAAAACAGCATCAATCTTATTGCTATCAAAAAAATTGTATACATTATTTTGATTTAATAAATCAAGTTCTTTTCTGTTGGCTTTAATAATATTTGAGTATCCATTTTTTTTAAGACATTTCACTAAAGCAGATCCAACCATTCCATTATGACCAGACACAAATATTTTATTGTCACTTTTTAAAGTCATTTAAGTCTTTGATGCCTCAATAAATAATTGATGGATGCCTTTTCTTGGAAGACCATCTTTGATATCTAATTCATCAAATATATTTTCTGAAAAATCTGACAAGTTAAAGTCTACTTTTTTAATAGCTTTAAAGGACGCGTTTTCTAATATCTCTGATAGCGAATTAAAATCATATAACCATAAGTGTTTCTCTCCAATTGATGTATTACTTAAATTAAGTTTTTTGAAGGTACCAGGTAAAAAAAATGAGACAATTTTTATCCAAATCATTTCTACAATGTTTATCAAAAATTTAGGGTCCTTTTTGATTTGCTTTAGAGCCTTTTCAAAAAGGCTAATATTATTTGAGTCAATATATTTAAAAGCATTTGGACCAATTAATAACTCTACATACTTAATCATTTCTTGGTCATTAGAGTAATAAATGTTATCCATGTCTTCTTTTAGCTTGCCACCAGATTTCAATCTAACGCATTGATCCAAAGTCAAAGAGGTAATGAAGTTAGCTTTTTTAAAAGATTCTTTGTCATAATTTTTTTTGTACTCATTATTTAAAAATTCTAAATCAGGAGTAACAAGTCTTATTATTCCCCCAGGTCTTAAAATTCTATAAACGTCATCTAAAAAGGATTCAATTTGTTCCATAGGTATATGCTCAATAAAATGAGATGAATAAATCACATCAAATGAATTATCTTTATAAGGGAGGCCATTTAATATGTCAGCCTTCTTAATGCTGGGTGAATGAGAAGTGAAATCAATATTTGTCCAAGAATTATTTTGAATAAACGTATCACCGCAAGCAACATTTAAAAATTTATATGATCTGCTCATATAGAATTAATTATATTTTTAAAAACATCTGCTTTAGTTCTTTCTATTAAATGATTTGTATAAATCAGAAAAAACAAAATATGTGAATAATAAAACAAATGATAATATCGTCCCTAAAATTGAAATAACTGCATTATTTGGCTCTGAGGATCTTTCGGGTAAAAAAGGTGGATCAATAACCTCCAGTGAATACTCGTCAGTTACGTTTGATGTGGCAATAGTTTGCAATTCTTTAGATATTGATGACATAAGAACTGATTTTACTGCAAGAGAATTATCATTATTTAATTGCGTCTTGTAATAATCAATGGCACTTGATGATTTAATAATTTGTTTTTCTTTTGTAATCTGATTTACTTTCGCAAGAATTGCAGTATTCCACTGAAGAGCAACAACAGGATTTACGTGCTTTGTTGATGTATAAATTTCTCCAGTAACCAAATCTGATGATACATTAAACTCTTGATGAAAAACTTCAAAAGAAGATTCAAATGAAGGTCTCTGTATCCAAATATTATCTTTTTGATTATAAAGATCTTCGTCAACTCTATATGAGTTTTGCTTGATATCAAAAGATTCCACAGCCATCAATTCAAATAAAAATTGATCATCATTATAAAAATTTCTAAAAAAACTCCTAGACTTCAATATTGTTAAAGTTTTGTCAGTTGAAGAATTAGATTGCGGTCCAAAGATTTGTAAAAGACCTCCAGCTGCATCAACAGAAGAAGGATTTGAGATTTCTGCTTTAATGGATATTGCCTGTGAAATATATTTTTCAGGTATGGTTAATGAAAATATTGCTGAAATTATTGCACCTAATAAGGTTAATAAGAGAATTTTTTTACTATGATTCTTTGCGCTTTCAAAAATTTCTTTAAAACTCACATCAAAAAAATCGTTATTTATATTGGTATTTTGATTCATGTTATTTAATTTTATTTAATGCAACTATTTCTTTAACTTTTTGCATATCATTTTGCATCATTTCTTCAATCATTTCATCAATAGTAATTTCTGGCATCCATCCAAGATTTTTTGCAGCCTTTGATGGATCTCCTAGAAGAGTTTCAACTTCTGCTGGTCTGTAATATCTTTTATCAACCATTATAATATTATCTCCAACAGATAAAGTTGTTTCCAGTTTATCTGAGATACTCTTAACAAAACCTTTTTCATTTTCACCACTTCCTTTAAATTCAATCTCTAAACCTATTTTCAATGCAGCCATAGTAATAAAATCTCTGACAGAATACTGTTTACCAGTAGCAATTACATAATCATCAGGTTTTTCCTGTTGGAGCATCATCCATTGCATTCGAACATAATCTTTTGCATGACCCCAATCTCTAAGAGAATCTAAATTACCCATATAGAGAATATCTTGTTTGCCAAAGACAATGTTTGATAACCCACGAGTTATTTTTCTTGTTACAAACGTTTCACCTCTTCTTGGAGATTCATGATTAAATAGAATTCCATTACAGGCAAACATTCCATAAGCTTCTCTATAATTCTGTATTATCCAATAAGCATAAAGCTTAGCTACTGCATATGGAGATCTGGGATAAAAAGGAGTTGTTTCTTTTTGTGGTATTTCTTGCACAAGACCATATAGCTCAGAAGTAGATGCTTGATAGAGCTTAGTATCTTTAACCATGTCCGATGATTTAATTGCTTCTAGAATTCTTAATGTTCCTAAAGCATCTACATTAGCTGTATATTCAGGAGTTTCAAAACTAACTGCAACGTGAGATTGTGCACCAAGATTATATATCTCATCTGGTCTAATGCCACCAACTAAATTTATTAGGTTTGCTGAATCAGTGAGATCACCATAATGAAGGAATAAATTTTTTGACTCTAAATGTGGATCTTGGTAAATATGGTCAATCCTTTCAGTATTTAATGAAGAAGATCTTCTTTTTATTCCGTGAACCTCATAACCCTTTTTTAAAAGGAATTCTGCCAAATAGGATCCGTCTTGACCGGTTATTCCTGTTATGAGAGCTTTTTTCATAAAACTTAATATATAAAATAGTCGATATTCTATCACATGGAATGATTAAAATTCAGACATTATAATATTATAAAAAATTTTATAACCATTCTTAAAAAAACATATTTTGCGTATTTATAACAATGAAGATAAAATCTACTTTACACAGTAAACACACACTATAATTTATTAAATGAGGGCATAACCTTTGATAAAAGCGATTTTACCGAACTCACTTAGTTTCAAAACAACCGATGACTTGATCAGGGTTGGAAAAAAGCATGATGGCGGCTACTTGGTTTCCACCGCAGACATTAATGCTTCAGACTGTTTAATTGGTCTTGGAATTAATGATGATTGGAGTTTTGAAGAACATTTCAAGAGTCTGCATAACGTCGAAGTGCTTGCGTATGATGCGTCCGTTGGGAAGAAGGTATTTTTAAGGAACGTAATAATAGGTTTTTTGCAACCATGGAGAGTTAGAAGGCTCTTGAATTTAATACGAACGCTTTTCAAATACCAATCTTTTTTCAATACAAAAGGCGTGAATCATATTAAAAAATTTGTTGGGTTTGACTCGATAGGATCGCTTCCAAATAACAATCATTTCATACATTTAAGAGATATAATGAATAACTTAGATAAAAAAAATGTGTTTGTTAAAATTGATGTCGAAGGTTCTGAATATAGATTCTTGCAAACATTGTTAGAACAAAGTGAAAAAATTAGTGGTTGCGTAATAGAGTTTCACGATTGCGAACTCCATCTTGATAAGATCGAATGGTTTGTTAATAACTATGATTTAAAACTTATTCATATTCACGCTAATAACTTCGCGCCAGTCTGTCAAAAATCTAAACTACCACTCGTCCTGGAGCTGACATTTAGTAAAAATGGAGCAGATGAGTTAATGCCGCTGCTACCCCACACAGCCGATATGCCAAATAATCCGCATGAGTTAGAGTTAGAACTTTCTTTTTCATAAAATACTAATAAGGTTTTACAAAATTTATAAAAATTCAACAGTGTAATATTTAAAAATGAGTGAGTGGTTTGACAGTCAGAAAAAGGTAAGTGTTAACTTCCGTCAGTTACTTCAAGAACGAATTGAAAAAGCCAATCCATGTCGTAAATTATCATCTGAAGAGAGTAACTGTCTTTGCAAAGAGTTTGACTTTACAGCTGGCATGCTTAAATGTGCTCTTGCTAGAGGTCGAGCTCAACGATGAGAAAAACACTAGAAGAATCAAACATTCTAATTGTTGGATTAGCCAGAGACTGTGAAGGTGTCATCAGTTCAGAAGTACAAAATATTAATGCTGCTTTTAGCAGCGCGAAAAGCGTTCAGTGGCTAATCATTGAGTCAGATAGTTCAGACTGCACAACAGGTGTTTTAAACACGATGGCCGAAAAACTATCATTACGCTATTTATCGCTAGGAAGACTAAGGGACCGGCTAAAAAAACGCACTCAGAGGCTTTCAGAGTGTCGCAATAAATACATTGAGGAAATAAGGAGCAATGATGACTACGCAGTTATGGACTTCGTTGTAGTAGCTGATCTGGACGGTGCTAACTGTAACCTAACATCTGAATCAGTTACGTCATGTTGGCAAATGGAAGAAGATTGGGATGCATGTTTTGCAAACCAAAGTGAGGCTTATTATGATATTTACGCGTTACGCCACAAAACTTGGTCGCCAAACGATTGTTGGAGTGCATATAAATTTTTAGTTCAACATGGAATAAATCATTTTGATGCACTGAATGCGTCTATCTATTCAAGAATGATTAAAATCAATGAGTCTCAAAAACCTATTAAAGTTAGGTCTGCTTTTGGAGGTATGGGAATCTACAAGAAGTGCCTATTTGAAGAATCAAATTATTTTGGACTTACAGCTGATGGTTGCGAGGTATGCGAGCATGTAAGTTTTCATGAAGCGTTACATGAGAAAGGGCGTGCACTATACATCAACCCCAAACTCATTAACTGCGGTTGGAATGAGCACAACAGAAAACTAACGAATGCAGCAAAAGCCAAAGCAAGACTCAGATACTACACACTAAAGTTTGTCACAAAAATCATATCGAAAGAAAAACTCAAAAATTTATTTAAAAGTGAGGCTTAATACAGTTTTTTATAACTAGTTATTAAAAATCTAGAAGCCTAAAAAAAATTAGAGAAACTGGTCATACATTTCTCTATGTTGTCCTGTAACACTTATTTTTAGACCAAAAATTAAAGTATTTATTCTTTTGATATGAATCAGGCAAAAGTATCTTTCATACCGCTTTTGAGTGAGGTCTTTGGATAAAAATTAATGGTTTTTTTAATTTTATTAATAAATAAATTAAGAAATATAAAATTTCTTAAAGTATAAATCTTATAGCTTCTGAAATTTCTTCTCTATATTTGGCAGGCGTATTGATTTTATTTACATGTTTTATTGATAGTTCTTTTTTTCTTAATAATTCATCTTCATTTAAACTCAAAGCATACTTCATTGCTCTTGTAACTTCGTTTATTGTTAATTCTTCAATTAATATTGAATGTTCGCCTAAATCTATTCCACATTCTTTAGAAATAATCGGTATTAATCCAAATTGCATGCATGTTGTTACCGAAGATGCCATACTCTCTGAGCATGATGGTAGGATAATAAATAAATTTTTATCTATTAAATTTTGCATTTCATTTGATTCAACATCGATCATTCCATGAAAAGTAATATTATTTTTATCTAGCTTTGATTCATAGAGTTTAAAAAAATCTTTTTCATTTTCAAGTGGGCCACAAATATCTATTGAAAATTCATCTCTTATTTCAGATGATGCATCTAAAACTAAATCTAATCCTTTATGAACAGCGCCAGCTCCACCAAACCATAAGAATCCAGATCCTAAAATAGCATTAGGCTTTAATTTAGATGGGATCATTGGGACAGGAACAGTTTTTATATTTTTATTTAAACCCTCATAGGTATTTTTTGTATTATCATTTCCTGCAAGAATAACCATTTCAGAATTTATTACTACATTCATCCATGGCCAATAGGTCTCACGCCTTGGAGAAAGTAGCTTTCCAGAATAAAGATAAATGTCACGTATCCTCATAGCTTCTTTTTCGTTTGAAAAATTTGGATTAGCCCCAGTTAAGTAACAAATTCTTATTATTTGAATATCAAGCTTGAAGGAGTTTTTAAATGGGTGGCCAAAACCAAATATTACATCATACTTTGAATAGTCAATTTTCCTAGTGCATCTATAATCAACTATATCAACGGAATATCCAAGTTTAAAAAATTCTTCTGCTATTACTCTGCTCTCAATGACATTCGCATGTTTAATTGGACGATTCTTTAAATAGAAAGGGGATTTTATGTAAGAAACTAACACCCTCTTCTTGGAAGATTTATTAGCATATATATTGATTGGTTTTGAGTATAAGACATAAAGTTGCCTTAATATATTTTTTAATCCATCAAAAAGATATTTTAGATTTAATATTTTCATTTCCCTTCAATTAGTGATGTAAGATCTTTATGAGGAAACATATCTAATAGTGAATTTTTTCCAAGATTAAAAATTTTATTTGGAAATAAATTTCCTATTCTTTCATATTGAAGAAATATTTCAGATAAAGCTTCAAACTCCTCTCTCATGTATGAAGATTGATGTTTATTATTAATTTGAGACCGCTGTTTTAAAACTTTTTTTTCTTCTTTAAGTAGAGTAGCCGATGAATCGATTCCTTTAAACCTTGCTTCTCCTTCTTTATGAAGAAAATAGTCATGATCCATTCCTAATAGATATATATTTTCAAAACCCATATAAAGCGCACTTATGAGAGCCAAAATAGAACCAGTATAAGATGACCAAATATTTGAAGTTAAGTTTAAATCTTTTTGTAATGGTTTATATAAAGATGAATTATTAACAATATTAGCGAAATACCATAAAATTTTTCTGTTCTTGAATAAGTCATACTTATCAATAATATCTTTGGTGCTTGGCTGATAATTATTGACTCCAAAGATATTTATCACATTTAATGGTAATTTCTTTTCAAGTTCCATGAAATGATCTTTCCAATGTTCTTCGGTATATGGACCATGTATAGGTGCAATAAAATAATATTTAATAACATCTGAATTAAATAACTCTGAAAAATTTGGATGATTAACAAAACTATTAACGCCTATTACAATTTCATTTTTTAATAAAAGTATATCTTCAGAATCAATAGATTTACCTGAACCCAAAATAAAACAATTATTACGTTTATGGATATCTCTATAAATATGATTTTGTTTTACCAAATTCATATGCGGCAAAAATGTTATATAAGCTTTGATGTACTGAAGCTGATTAAGTAAAAAAGGTGGAATAAAGTTTTTAAAGCTACTCATCTATTTTTCTGCGATAGCTATCAAAGTATCTGTAGCATCTATTTTTTTTAATGAGTTTTCATATGATTTGTTAAGTTCTTCGGTATCAAGAAGGTTTAATTCTGTTTGATGTCCTCCAGGCAAGCCATTAGATAACCAATATAAATGATTTGAAAGTGGATATCGTTGAACACCAAAGGTTGTAATATTTTTAAATTGTGCTTTTTTTAAAAATTTATATAAAGAATCTTGAGTATGAAGAATTAAATGTTGTGACCACAAAGTAAAATCAATAAATTTTTGCAAACTCATATTCTTTATTAAGAAATCATTGGCATGTGGAACTTCAACTATTAATTTTCCACCATCCTCAAGGTGATCATAAATTGACGATAGATGATATATTGGATCCTCCAAGTGCTCAAGCACATGAAACATAAATATTGAATTTATTTTTTTAGGTACTTGAGATATTGAGTCATAACACTCAATACTTTCTTTATTATTTAAATCTTCTGAATAATTTTTTTGAATCTCCACCCCATAAGATTTTTTCACTAAACTTTTTGTATTTTTTAAAAAACTCCCCTCACCACAACCAAAATCACATATAGTTTGCATCTTATAATACTTTTCAAAGAACTCTGCCCTCCTTTTATTATCTAATATATCTTGATCAGATAGTTTTTGAGTTTCAATATTTTTTTTTCTGTACTCTCCAGCGATATACTCTTCATTTCCAACAAAAAAATCATCAATATATATAACGCCTGAACTACTATCTTTATAGACATTTAAATCGGAAACATCTCTAGTTTTGTTTGAAAAAAGCTCAGAAGTTTCTTTAGAGGTAAGATTTAATGATTCTAGAGTTTCAAATATCTTTGCCATAAACTATTTTACTTCAGAAAATTTGATTTTAGCTAATTTCATTATGCTGACTAGATATCATTTGATAAAAAATTGAATTCTTATCTGAAAATAAGTCATCATAAGTTCCTGATTCAACAATAGCTCCGTTTTTCATTACATATATGTTATCTGAGTTAACTATAGTGGATAGCCGATGAGCAATTGTTATCATAGTCAAATTTTTTGAAAGTTCATTAATAGAATTTTGAATAAACTTTTCAGATTCATTATCGAGTGAGCTCGTTGCCTCATCTAAAACAAGTATTAATGGTTTTTTTATAATTGCTCTTGCTAGAGCTATTCTTTGTCTTTGTCCTCCAGATAGACTATCACCCCTATCCCCCAAATTTGTATGCAGGCCTTCTGGTAAAGCTTTAACAAAATCTGTTGAATTTGCTATTTCTAATGCATTCCATATTTCATCCTCACTACAGTTTGACTTCGCCCACTTAAAGTTCTCATAAATAGTTTTATTAAATAGAAATGGTTCTTGAGGTACGTAACCTATCTTTTTTCTATATGACTCGATAGAAAATTCTTCAATATTAATATCATCAACTTCTAAACTTCCACTACTTGGAGAGTATAAGCCCAAAATTATATCGGTCAGAGTTGTTTTCCCTGAACCAGAAGTCCCAACAATTGCAATATTGTCGCCTTCTTTAATTGAAAGATTAATATCATTTAAAACATTCTCTCTTGTTTGGTAGGAGAAACTCAAATTCTTAAGTTGTATTTCTGAAAATTTTTTAAATTTCTTTGTACCGTCTCTTTGTTGCATATTTCTTGCATTTTTAGCCAATGTTTCAATCTGTTCAAATGCAGGAAGGAAGCCCTTTATTTCTGATCTTGATTGAATAACTATTCCAATCACTGGCATCATTCTAAAAAATGCAAATAGAATCATCGAGATTGAAGCAATCTCGACTCCATTTTGATAACCCCAGCTTATTGCAATTAATCCTGCACACATTCCTAAAGGCATGAATAAAATTCCAGTTGAATAAATAATACTTTGAAATATCACTGCAGCTTTCGCATGGGAAGAAAATGCAGATTTATAGTCTTCCACTGCTCTTTTTTTATTATGAAAGCTCATAATTAATTTTGCAGCTGAAAAATTTTCTTGAAGAACAGAAATTAAGGTATTGGCGGTTGAGGTTATTAATTCTCCATAAGGTCTTACTTTTGTATTAATAAACCAAATAGGAATAGCTGTAAAAATTAAACATATTAAAAAAATTAATGTTAACTGAGTTGATATATAAAAGGGAATGCTAATAAAAATTATTGCCTGAAAAAAATTAACAAAAAATTTTGTAAGGATTCCGAATGAAGCGCCTAATTTATCTGATTCTTTTTGAAACGAATTTAGCAATTTTCCCATCCCGGTATCTGAAAAAAATTCATACTTAGAATTAAAAAAATCTTCCATAGTCTCTGACATTATCTTTTCAAGAATCGCAAATTGTGTTTTAAAGACCATATACTGAATTACAACTGATGTTAGTCCGGCAAATATTAATGAGCTTCCAAATAATAAAAAACTAAAGTCTACCGGTAGTTTTTCATATCCAAAAAAGTCAGCAACCAGTATCGTTATTCTTGAGTAGTCTTTAGGTTCTGTCTGAAGAAGTACTTCTGCTAAGGGTCCTATTGCAACAACTGACAATGAATTTGCAATTGCCTGAATGGAAACTGCAATAATTATCAGAATAAATTGAGTAGGAAAATTTAATGAAAATAATTTTACAAATTTTATGATTTCATTCATTTTCTAAAAACCTTTTGCCATATTTGTTGATAAATGTATTACTCAATACTCCATATTGTTCTTCTATATTAAAGTGATGATAGTTATTAAACTCCTTCCATGTTCTTAAAATTGACCAGAAATCATAATGAAAATTTAAATCTTTTTTATTTTGATCAGATTTATTTTCGATTTTATCAAGAAACTCTATAAAAGTATTATTGATTTCTTCTTTGCTATTGTTTTGAATTTCTAATCCAAGGGTATTTAAATATTCTGAAAAAGTCATTTTCAATTCATTACATTTTGATAAATTAATTATTCCCATTGAAATCTGTTCTTTTAATGAAATAAGTCTTGTTGTTTTTTTATCAACTATAATTTTTGGCATCCAAATACAATTTTTTGACCATGAGTTTATGTGGCCAATAGGTGAAGCATTTATAAACAAAATTGGTACATTAAATATATCACTTATGCACTCAAGGCCATTAGATGATGATATGCAAAATCTACAATTTGCCATCAACCAGATATCTAAAAATTCTGACTTTAGTTCACCAAAGGGATAATCTAGGAAATTTTGATGATCTATATCAAGTTTTTTATTAGCAAATTTGCCAGTTCTAATAACAAAATAGCCTCTATCGATTAGTGACATTACTCCAAGCCTATAGTCTTCTATGTCAGAGTCTCTATATGAATGGTAACTTACAAGCGTTTCATTAGAATACGTATTTTGAAGATAAGCTGAATCCCTAATATTCATACAAACTAATTTATTGATATCAAAACAGCCTATAGATGATAAAAAATTATATCCCTTTTCATTTTCTTTATTTGTGAAAGCCAATTTATTTTTTGATTTACTTAAAGCCCTTCTATTGTCAAAAGACTGACTAGTTTCTATAGAAGGAGTGATGATATTCTTTGAAGGATTTGGAAAAAATTTCAATGTTTCTATAATAAATGAAATAGGGTTTACAACAAAAATATGCCTTTTTATGTATTCCAAAAAATAATAATTACATATTGGTTTTGGGACAGTGAATATATCGATCGTCTTTTTTGTTTGGTTACTTTTATTCGATAAATAAATTCCAAAATCCAAAGCAAAATGCCCAATTCTTGAAGCATGCAGTTGTCCAAATCTAATACAGATTATTGGATTTAGTGTTTTAACTATTACTGAAATTGGAAAGCCAATAAAAATTATAAGAAAAAATCTTAATAATTTTTTTACCATGTTAATTAGTCTAAGGGCTTTACAAGCATATTTTTAATAAAGATATCTCTAGGAATAAGCGGTCCCATATCTTCATTTGGTTTCCCAAATACAACTTGAGGAACAACTCTAAAATCTTCATCGATCTTTACATTGCATATTACAGCTTTATTTGAAGCCATGATATTTGAAATTTTTGAGCATTCTGACGTATTTGATATCTCAATATATTCAATTCCATATGCTTTTGCAATTTCGTTATAACTTGGGAACGATAGGCCTCCATCTTTACTTGAAGCAATGTATTTTGAATTTAACCATTGATCTTGAGTCTGTTGAATCATGCTATAACCTTGATTATTTATAATAAAAATTTTCAGAGGTATTTCGTGATGCATTATTGTTGCTAACTCATATGATGTCATCATAAAACTTCCATCACCAGTTACTACTGTTATTGGTGATATGGCTTCTGATGCAAAATAAGCTCCAATTCCAGCAGGAACAGACCAACCCATGGCTGTATTATTGCAATCATGAAAAACTCTAACAGATTTAGGGATTTCAAGGGATTGCATCAACCATGCAATTGAGCAACCAGTATCAATCATTAATTTGGAATTATTTGGTAAATCTTTAGATAGTTTTTTACCAAAAACGTATGGATTAACTTGGCTTGTTTTAATTTCACTGCAAGCATCTAATTCTTTAAAGGTCTCTTTCCATGTCTTGATCTGATTTACCCATTTTTCAGTATTCATAGAGAATTCTTCTAGTTGCTTATCAGAAATATTATTAAAGAAATCTTTTAAATCCATATGAAGTAATAAATCAAAATTCAAGTTAAAGCTTGAGAACTTATTTAATTCATTTTCATCAATATCTAACATAATTTTTTTTGCTTCCCTAGCAAAAGAATTAATTGGACTGCCTGTAGACTTGGTATCTAATCTTGAACCCAAGGAAATTATTAGGTCTGCATTTTGAACAGCAAAACTTGCATGCCTCATTCCATGTGTTCCAAATGTTCCTATGTATAAATTATCTTGATAATGCATTAAATCTGGAGCTCCCCATGTAAAAGCAACTGGAATATTCAAAGTTTTGGCAAATTTAACAAACTCTTTTTGGGTATTTGAAAGATGAATACCCCATCCTGCAACTATTACGGGTCTTTCAGATTCCTTGAGCATGTCAAAGACTGAATTTATTAATTTTTGCGACTTGTCTTCAGATAAGCTCTCTTCAATAGTTGTATACTTTTTTAAGTTTTGAACATCTATCATTTCTCTTTGAAGGTCATCAGGTATATCAACTAAAACTGGGCCAGGCCTGCCTGATTTTGCAATAGAAATTGCTTTTTTAAGTTCATACTCAATTTCAGTTGGATCAGTTATTGAAACGGCATATTTTGTTATTGGTTTGACCACTTCTACAATAGGTGTTTCTTGGAAACCAATCTGCCTTACTCCTGTAGAGCCAGTTTGTCTTTTAGTTGAAGCATTTCCAGTAATCAATAGTGCAGGTACTGAATCATAATAACTACAACATATTCCAGTAATTAAATTCGTTGCGCCAGGGCCACTTGTAGCCATAGCTACACCAATATTTCCAGTTACTCTTGAATATGAATCAGCTGCCATTGCTGAAGCCTGTTCTTGATGATTGCATATATGGCTAATTTTTTTGTTATCTGCAATAGAATGTATTAAATGAAGGCTTGCGCCTCCAGAGACTGCAAAGACATGTTTGACTCCTTCCTCAACAAGAATATCTGCAATAAAATCTGAAACTTTCTTATGCATTTTATCTATTCATCCTTAAGAAAAATATCATTTCCATATCTTCGTAATTTAAAATTATTATCATCACTAGAAATGATTTTTATATTTTCGCTCTCCCATGGATCATGGACGCTGCTGAAATTTCTTCCATTTACTAAATTTTTATCAGAACCAATAATCCAGTTGCAACATTGTATAACTTTTTTCATAGGATAGAATGAATTATCTTGAATAACTTTTTTAGTTTTTTCAAAATTATCGCCAGCATTGCTAGCAGCATCTTTTGTTTCATTATGAATTTTGGTGTCTACCCATCCTGGCCCTAAAATAGATATTGAAATATTCTTAATTTCATCAGCAAGAAGTTCACAAACTTTAATAAGTGATATCTTTGCAGTTGTATAAGCAGAATAATTTTCAACAACCCCATTCACTCCACCTCCAGCAAAAAGAATGATCTTTGTTTCACAAGAATTATTTTGTTGCTTGAGTATTCCTTGAAGAAATCTTAGTGGGCCAAAGAGGTTAATCATAAAAGAGTTTTCCCATTCATCAAAATTACATTCAAGAAACTTGTTTATTGGCTCCTGTGTACCTGATGCAACTACAATAACATCCCACTCATCAATTTCTTTAAAATAATCAATTGATTTCATAATTGCATCTTTGTCTGATAAATTACATTTTTTTAAATTAGCTCCAATTGAAATAAGCTTATTATTCTTTTCTGATTCTGTTCTAAAAGTACCAAAAACTTTATATCCTTTTTTTAACCAATCATTTGCAAGTTCAAAGCCAATATCGCTAGAAATTGATATTATTAATCTGTTTTTATGTTTCATAAAAAATATTTTTTAAGGAGGTCTTTCCAGATTTCATTATTTATAAATTGATTTTCAGGCTTTGGCCATTCAGTATTTGCAATATTCCAATTTAATACGTTGCCTATATCTATATGAAATTTTTTATTTTCATAACAATTAATTCTATTAATAAGTAATGGTATTAGATCTAATGAAATATCCATCTCTTTTTTATTTATACCTTCTATAATTTCAAAAATTCGTGTATCGAAAATAAAAATCGCTGCATTTGCTAAGTTTTCAGTAATATTTTGGGATTTTTCATGAAATTGAATTACTTCATTATGATTATTTAACTCTACCACTCCACATAAGGAAGGATCATCACATCTAAAAAGCATCATAGTAAGTAAAATTTTGTCTCTTCTCATTTTAAATGTTTCAACAAAATCATTCATATCAAAAATACTTAAATTATCAGCATGTGCTACAAAAAATTCTTTATCTTGAAAAAAATTTTTATTTGCATAAATTGTTCCAGCAGTGCCTAACAAATTATCTTCATGTACGATCTTAATATGGTCTTTCCATGATGAATTTAAAAGATACTCAGTGACAAAATCACTCTTTGCATGAGTGTTTATAAGTACTTTATCAATATTTGAAGATGATAAAAGATTTTCAAGCCATATATCTAATAGCGGTCTTCCATTTATCGGCATCATGCATTTTGGAAATAAGTCTGAGAGCGGACTTAATCTTTTTCCATAACCACCTGCTAATAATAGTGCTCTCATATANATTTAATTATTTTGANTTATAATTTGCTGAATTATTTCATTTGCATTTATTGGTGTATTNCCTACCCTACCTACTTGAATNGCTGCTGCTANAGATCCTATATANGATGCNTCCCAAATACTTGAGCCAGCTAANAGNGATAAAGAGCTTGAAACTAAAAGNGAATCACCAGCTCCAGCAACATCTTTNGGAGATGNATTCAGAGCTCCTATTCTATCAGTAACTTCATTNATNGAATTATCAGCNCCAGGATGAACAAGTANNCCCTCNTCACCAAGTTTAAGNANAATATTTTTNGCCNAAGTTTTATTTCGTAGATTCTCTGCAAGGCTTACNAANCCTATTTGNTTATCNCTNAGACTTAATCTTGCTTCTCTTTCNGTTGGCGTNATTAAATTTACATNCGAAAACCTAGANATATCTCCAGTCTGAGATGAAGATTGACTATCTGCAGAAATCATTATGTTATTTTTTTTAGCNANCTTNATAATNTCATNAACAAGATNCTGAGGCAAAACACCATAATTNAAGTCNGAAAAAATTATTAAATCAATNTTTTTGANNATTGAATTTAATTTTTTTAAGATCTTTTCTTGAANCTCTTTGTTAATTGAATTTTCAGACAAANTACTTACTCTAAGTAAAGTCTTGCTTTTNGATCTAAATCTTTGTTTATGAGTNGTAGGTCGGCTTTCNTCNTTAAATAAATATGATGTNACATTATTTGACTTTAATTCTTTTTCAGCAAANAACATATTTGGGTCATCTCCAACNGCNCTAATGAAATAAGTTTTTGCTCCTAATCCAGCACTATGTGANGCTACAATTCCTGCNCCACCNACAAANATTGANGAATTAATNGGTTTAACAACNAGNGTTGGNTCCTCTTGAGACATCCCNAANGCTTCACAAACNATATATTCATCAATGATTAAATCNCCGATTACACAAACTGACTTAGACTTGAACATATCAATGTAATCAATNATATTNTTGTTANTGATNTTATGTCTTTTCATAAATTTTNTTGGTTCNAGGATTGATATNGAAGNTGAACTTAACATNTCTTTTCTNAGCAAATCTATTGATGAAAATGCAACATCTCCTGAACTAAATACNAGCTTACCTCCATATGAAGAAATTATTTCTTCTTCTTCNTTCTGTTGATTTTCATATTCTTTNCCCTTAACAACATAATCTGGTTTATGTTTTTTGATAATATCNNTTATTGGTTCATCATAAATAAAGGCTTCATCAACCCAATTATTTGTCTTTAGAACTTCAAGTCGAAGATCTTCNGGAACGTGAACTTCATTTCCAGCAATTCTATCGCTCGAAACAGCTACGATTAAATGTCCTTTTAATGATTTTGCAAACCTTAATAATCTCAAATGNCCAGGNTGCACAATATTAAANTTCCCAAATACTAAAATTTTATTTTTATCCATCAATTTTATCCNAGTGAATTTTTAATAGAGGAGTCTANCTCTATTATAGGCCTAATTACATTTCCTTCTTTTAAATCTTTNATAGCNAGATTTATATTATCTAATGAATATTTTTTTGTGATAAGTTTTTCAAGTGGNAGTNGTCCATCTAAGTAAAGTTTTGAAAAGATAGGTATGTCTTTGTCTGGCCTAGCNTCACCACCCCAACTACCAATAATTNGCTTNCCAGAAATTAAATCAAAAGGATCTATAGAAATCTTTTCTCCATATTTTGGATGTGAGGCGAATACGCATAATCCTCCATTTNTCTTAATTGATTCAAAAGCTTGNTCAATTGTCCTAACAAGTCCTGCAGCATCAANTGCATAATCAACTCCGGAACCATTNGTTTCTTTTNTNATAAANNCTACGGGATCTTCTTTTAATGGATTTAAAGTATGTGTAGCACCAAANTNTTTAGCNAGCTCTAATCTATCATCATTAATGTCTATTGCAAAAANTTTNTTAAGTTTATAAAGTTTTGTTGCTGCAAGTGCNCTAATNCCTATTCCACCAAGACCATAAAAAGCNANATCTGTNGAATCATTTGGNTTNATTGTATTTGTTAGAATNCCAGAACCNGTTAAAACTGCNCACCCAAAAAGAGCNGCAATATCCATTGGTATTTTTTTTGGNACNATAACNCANCTGTTTTCTGAAACNACTGCATATTCATTAAATGTNGTAACAGCTCCNGCNTTAAAAGTCTTANTATTACACTCATATGAACATCCACCAGAATCTATNCCTTCACCTTTTATCCAACCAAGCACAACAGTGTNACCCTTTTTTACTTTTTTAACNTTNGGTCCGATATCTAAAACNANTCCTGAACCCTCATGACCAAGAAGATGCGGAAGATACTTGTCNTCTCCACGAAGTCCATCGATTTCCATAATTTGACTGTGGCAAACTCCACTANAGGCAAGCTTTACTANAATTTGTCCATTTTTTAATGGCGGGATTTTNATATCTGGAGTTATCTTTAATGGNTCTTTATGCTGNTCNAATANTGCAGCCTTGAATGATATATTNNTCATATATTATTAATTATTTAANGTAAATATAACAAAATTATTAAAAAGGNCCAGTAAACCANTCTCCAGGAACATCGTGAGGNTGATCTTTTTTNAAATNATTNCCNGTTTNAATATTAATTTTTAACATTTTGGAGATTCTTTCTACAATTTTTTTAGAATTTACATGATAGTCTTTGGTTAAAGCAANGCTGGTTGATTCNGGAAAGTTNGGCATCGCCATTCTTTGNGGNTTTAGCTCAAGATCTTCCCACATTTCATCGACAACTTTTGAAAGTATTTCTCCAGATATTGAGCCATCTAAAGTTCCTGAATCAAGAATTAAGACTTTCTTTGTTTTNCCAATAGATTTATAAATGGTTTTATAATCNATAGGTGCAACAGTCCTTANATCAATAATTTCACAATNCANANCANGCTTNTGAAGAAATTNTGCTGCATGNATTGCNTCTATAACCATATATGACATTGCAACAATNNTAATATCACTTCCTTTTNTNATTATATTAGCTTTTCCAATTGGAATTGGTNTGTATTNTTTAGANACCTCTCCTTTTAAATTATGCAACCANCTATGNTCCATAAANATAACNGGATTNGGATCATTGATACTTGATATTAATAANCCTTTTGCATCTGANGCNGTNGCNGGCATNACAACTTTTAANCCAGGTATNTGAGCAAACCATGCCTGCAAGTTTTGAGAATGNGTNGGTCCTTGNCCCCAACCTCTTCCCATAATNAGNCTTATAGTTATTGGNACACTNTTTTGATTGCCAAACATGAANTACCATTTTGCAGCAGCATTAACAACCTGATCCATNGCNAGAAGGAAAAAGTCNANTCTTTGATGAACCATNANNGGTTTTTTNCCATTTATTGCAGCGCCAATACCTACTCCTGTCATTGCATTTTCTGATGTAGGNACATCNAAAACTCTCTTTTCACTATATTTCTTTTTAAGTCCNTCTGTTGAACCAAAAATAGATTTAGGATCATCTGCCCCNAGNCCAAAAAGAATTACATTTTTATCTCTAGACATACTTTGATCTGTTGCCTCTCTTATTGCTTCTACAAATGTAATTAATCTCTTCATAATTATTTAAACATACTCTCAAAAGCTTTCTTCGAGTCAGGAAATGGTGATTTCTCTGCAAAACTAAATGCATTATCAACCTCTAGTTGAACTGAATTTTTAATTTTGTCCAACTCTTTTTGGTTTCTTGAATCTTCTTTTATTAAAGTTTTTTTAAATAATTTAACAGGGTCTCTTTTTTTCCATTCTAAAAACTCATCTTCAGACCTATAGCCAATGTCATTGTCATAGTTAGGTCCGCAATGCTCTCTCCATCTATAAGTTGAAAGTTCAATGAAATAAGGGGAGCCATTATCTCTAATATGACTAACTGCTTTAGATGCTAATGAGTTTACTTTTCTTACATCATTACCATCTTCATATCCAACTTCTATGCCCATTGACTGCACCATTTCATATATTTTTCTATTTTTTGGTTGTCGCACTTTTAGAGGAGAATAAACAGAGTAAAGATTATTTTCGCAAACAAATAATACTGGAAGTTTTTTTGTAACTGCAAAATTTACAGACTCATAAAATACTCCTTCTTCAACTGATCCATCCCCACAATAAACAATACTTATAGAATTTTTAGTATCCAATTTTAATGAAAGTGCCAAACCAACACCTATCGGTATTGTATTACCAACAATCGCAGTGCTGCCCTCAAAACCTACACTTCTATCTATTAAATGCATTGAACCACCTTTTCCTTTTGAGCAGCCGGTTGATTTGCCATAAATTTCTGCAATCATTCTTTTTAAGCTTCCACCTTTTGCAAGATAATGTGCATGTCCTCTATGTGTGCTCAAAGCTAAATCTGTTTTTCTTAAAGCAAGACCAACACCGCTTGCTGAAGCTTCCTGACCAATAGAAAGATGGGTTGGACATCTCATTTTTCCATGTTTATATCTTTTAGCAATGCCTTCTTCAGCTAACCTAATTAATAGCATATTTTTATAAAGATTTAGATCTAATTTATTCATTATGTAAAGTTAATTATCTTTTATCTATTTATATTTTCAAAAGAATCGTAAATTCATTTGATATTCTAATATGATTACAAAGATTTTTAGGCCCCCTATGAATTAACCTATCGTGGAAGATAACACAATTTTCATCAAAAGAATCAAATGGGCAAATGAATTTCGATTCATTACTATCCAACCAATCATGATCAATATCAGGTTTAATATTTCCATCATTTTCTCTAATTATGAATGGTACCTCTTCTTTATGAGAGCCTGAGATAAACTGAATACTATTTGAATTATTACATCCAAAAAGTGGAACCCATACCTTCCATCTTTGATCGTAATCTATGGGACATAATGGATCTAAATCTGTATTATCGTTGATATCCCAAAATTGATAGTCAGCATGAGCAGCTCCAACATCAATTTTATTTGGTCGAACACATCTCCATGGCAGGTCATATGTTCTTTCATTAAAGCATTCATTTGATTTAATCTCTCTCGGACTCAAATAATTTATATCAGAAATTTTACCACCAAGTGATTTAGAGATATTTCTAACATACTTGAGTATTGAATCAACAGCACTGCCAGACAAATTTCTTTCAGGTTTAGAAAAAGAAATCCTAAATGCATTTTCATCCATAGAACACACTGATTCTGTAATTTCTTCTATTGAAGAATTAATATTCAAATTTGAGTTTGTTTTTATAGCTACCTTCTCAAGTATGTTGCTTTTTATAATATCTTTAATATATTTAGGAAATGGAATAACAGCGTATCCATTTTCAATTAAGTCATAATTTTCTTTTAATTGCATTTTTCTATGGCATAAACCAATAATAGTCACCAGTATAGCCTGCTTCTTCAAATAGCAGCTTCCACTCATCAACATGTAAAATAGTTTTTGCAGTGAGGTTCCATGCGTGCATTCTTTCTTTTTCTTCATCATTTCTGTATGCATCAACAGTTATAAATGAGCCTTTTTTCGATACTCTTTCTATTTCTTTTAAAGCCTTAATAAGATTATCATCATCAAAGTTGTGTAATGTTGTTATTGAGATAGCATAGTCAAAAGAGTTATCTTCATAAGGAAGATCATCTGCACTAGCGACTTTCATGAAAGGTTTCATATCTTCCATTCCATACTGAATTGCGTAGTCTGAAATATCAATGCCTTCAACTTTGATGCCAGGAATTAATCTATGAAAATCATACATCATGAATCCTTTAGCGCATCCGATATCTAATAAAGAATTACCTGGCACAATATCCCAATGACTTTGAAAAGTTGGAACGACCGGTTCCCAAAATCTTGGATTATATGAAAAACCTCCATATCCGTGAGATCGATCTCCATCGAAAAATTCTTTTCCAAACTTTCTTGCAAGGGCTCTATCGTCTTCACTTTTAGATTCAGCCCTGCCACTGACATCTCTCTTGGGTTTTGGATAATTTATTAATAAATCTATTTCTTTTCCCATATCTCTCCTCAAATTTAATTAAAAAAATCTTTTAATGTTTTGATAACTATTTCTATTTCAGAGTCTTTTAGCTCTGGATAAATTGGCAAACTTATCATCTCCTTTGCATATGATTCAGTTTTGGGAAAATCACCAGCTTTATAATTTAAATTCTCTGAGCATTCTTGTAAATGAATTGGTATAGGATAGTGAATTTTAGTTTCAATGCCTTTACTGAGCATAAATTCCATTAATTTATCTCTTGTTTCAGCTTCCACTCGTATGACAAAGTTATGATAAACAGGCTCTTCGTGGTTCAAATCAACTGGAGTAATTACTAAGTCAGATAAATTGTTTCTATATATGTCTGCTATTTCTCTAAACCTATTATTCCAAGCATCAAGATGTTTTAGTTTAATGCTAGCAATTCTTGCTTGAAGTGCGTCTAATCTTGAGTTAAAACCCCATAACTCACATTCATCTCTATTTTTTAAGCCATGATTTCTTAGCTTCTTAACTGTGTTGTATAGATACTCATCATTAGTTGTAAAAACACCACCATCTCCAATAACACCCAAATTTTTTAATGGATGAAGACTAAATCCAGCAGCATCACCCAATCCTCCTACTCTCTTACCTTTATATTTTGCACCGATTGCTTGAGCAGAATCCTCAACAACTTTTAATCCATTTCTTTTGGCAATCCGATTAATTTTATCCATGTCTGCAGGCCTTCCTGTAAGATGGACTGGTATTATAGCTTTTGTTCTCGGTGTAATAGCATCCTCGATTTTATTTACATCAATGTTGTAATCTTCAGAGCAATCGACAAAAACAGTTTTAGCTTTTGTTGATTCTATAACCCACGCGGAAGCGATGAATGAATTTGGGCAAGTTATTACCTCATCACCCTCTCCAATATCCATAGCTTTTAATGCTAAAAAAAGTGCGTCAGAGCCATTAGCAAGCCCTAATGCATATTTTGTTTCACAATAATTTGCTATCTCATTTTCAAAATCTTCTAATGCTTCTCCCATAATATACTGACCTGAAGCACCGATTTCTTTAAAAACCTTAATAAATTCTTCTTTTAAAGGTTCGAATTGTTTTCCAATAGAAACAAATGGTATATTCAAAACTTACACTCCGTAAAAAGATTTAACATGATCTACAATTTTATCTAAATCATTTTTCGTAACGAACTCATGGACAGGAAAAGAAATTACTGATTTGCCAGCCATTTCGCATACTGGAAAGTTTCCCTCAGTATAGCCATATTTCTTTGCAGCTTCTTGAAGGTGCATAGGAATTGGATAATGAACTTTTGCATCAATTTTTTTAGAAATTAAATATTGCTGAAGCTCATCCCTTTTATTTGCCCTAAACATATATAAATGGAAAACTTCTTTTAAATCATTATCTCTTTTAGGAATATCTATCTCAGAAATACCATTTAATTTATCGTCTAAATACATAGCATTAGAAATTCTTGATTTTGTTATATTGTCAATTTTACCAAGCATATGCTTTACAACTACTGCTTGAACAGAATCAAGCCTTGAGTTGTAGGCAAATTCAACACATTCATTTCTACCTATTAATCCATGATTCCTTATTAGTTTAAGTCTTTTTGCATGCTCATCAGAATCAGTTGTAATTATTCCACCATCGCCCCATACATTTAAATTCTTTAGGGGATGAAAACTAAAACAACCAAAGTCTCCTAAGCTTCCAGCTGGTCTATTTTTATAAGTAGCTTGAATAGCATGACATGCATCCTCGATCACGTATATTCCATGTTTTTCTGCGATAGCATTTATTGAATCCATTTCGCATGGCCTTCCAGACCAATGAACAGGCATTATTGCTTTTGTTCTTGGTGTTATAGCGGATTCAATCAAATCGGCATTAATATTCAAGTCGTCGCCACAGTCAACAAAAACTGGAGTAGCTCCTGCTGTAGCAATAGCTCCAACAGTTGCAAAAAAAGTAAATGGTGTCGTAATAACTTCATCGCCTCTATCAACTCCGATTGATTTCAAGGAGAGAAATAAAGCGTCTGTTCCACTTCCAACTCCGATTGCATGTTTTGTTCCACATAGTTTTGCATATTCTTCTTCAACTTCATCAACTATACTTCCGAGAGTAAAATCACCCCTTATTACAACTTGTTTAATTTTATTTAGAATTTCATCGTGATCTGCGAATTGCTCTAAAAGATAATTATGATTTATATCTAGCTTTGAATCTTTTTTATATTGATCTGGATAGAAATTACCAGCAAATTCCTTAATTTTTTTCGACATTGTTATTCCTTGTGATTGTATTCATGACTTCGACTATTAATCTCATCTAAGTTATCTTTTACCCAGTCTATAGTTTGATTAATGCCATCTTTGATACTAATTTCACATTGCCATTCTAATTCAGAAAGTGATTTTTTTGAACACATTAAATATGCAAAATCTTTTCCGGCTCTGTCAGGAGTTATTCTTGTATGTTTATCAAAGTCAGCATTTAACTCATCACAAATTAACATAACAAGATCCTTTATTGTATAAAAATCATTTGGAGAAAAGTGATACACCTCACCATCCTGACCATCATCAACAATCTTCATGACTCCTCTTGATACATCTTCAGAGTGAATAAAGGCTCTAACTGACTTTCCACCACCATGAAGGTCTAAAATATTATTATTTAAAATTGAGATAATTGTCTTTGGAACTATCCTATATAGCTGCTGGTGTGGTCCATAAAAATTTGCAAATCTACCTACAGAAGCCGGAAATGAAAAATTTTTATATAAAGAAAAAATACTTAAGTCTGTGGCCATATGAGAAATAGCATATGGTGTACTCGGATTCATTGGAAAAGATTCATTAATTAGATCTTCATTACTTCCATAAACCTCTGGAGTAGAAATTCTCACGTATTTTTTTAGATAATCTTTTCCTATTAAAAACCTGTGAATTTTTGACTTAGAAACAATATTTGTTTGATACCATTGATCTGGATTATCCCAACTTTCTGCAACCATTCCTTGTCCGGCAAAATCGATTATAAAATCGGGTCTAAAAGTATCAATAAGCTCCAATATTTCATTTGAATCTTTATTAAGATCAAGTTGGTAAAAAGTATATTTTTCTTTGTTAATATTATCTAATACAGGGAGAAATAGTGCTGAAGATTCATTTGATCTGTTAACTCCAACAACGTCATTCTTTTGATCAACGCAGTAATTTACAAATGCTGCGCCTGCAAACGAATTGGAACCTAATATTAAGTATTTATTCAAAGTTAAACTTCGTACTCAGCTTTACCAACAATTGAATCAATAACTGTTGTAACCCATATCATGTGAATGCACTCAACAATATTGTAAGCACGACTATCAACCCAGAAATTTATATCGCCAATAGATTTAAGGCTATTTTCAACGCTTTTACCTGAAAAGGTTACCACCTTTAGCCCTAAATCTTTTGCAGTTTTTGCTGCATTTACAGTACTTGGAGATTCTCCGCTGACACTAGTTAAAACAACAGCATCATTTTTATTGTAGTAAGATTTTATTGCTTCTGACATCCAGTTCTCATAACCAAAATCATTACTATAGCATGTGATCAAATCTGCCTCATTGAAAGTTATACCTCTTACCTTTGCTTGTTTTGTAAAATCTACCGCAGCATGAGCAGATATTGCTGCACTTGCACCATTCCCAGCAAATATTAATTTAGCATTTTCATTTTTTGCTTTTAATGCAATGGATTTAAACTCATTTAGAAGGGGATATATCTCTTCATTAAAAGCTAACTCTTTGTACTTATCAAAATATGTCTTGTAATTAAAATCTGTCATTAATCTAGATTATATAGCTTATTTTTTTCCATCCACTTCAAATTATAATTTTCTTCAAGGTCTTCAAGAACACCATTACGATATAAATCAATCATTTCTTGAATTGCATTCTCAACTGTTTTTGAGGGTTTAAAACCAGTTTTGAGAAGTTTATCTGAATTTATTCTATATGATCTTGGATCATTTGAAGGCATAATCTCTATTTCTGCATTAGTTTTTAATGAAACCATATTAGCTATATCAAGTATTGAAATATTTTCAAATCCAGCATTGTAAATACCTTCAAAATTAGAATTATTTATAAAATGTATATAAACATCAGTTATATCATCAATATGAATATTAGGTCTAGTCTGATCACCACCAAGAACAGTGATTTTACCTTTATTTAAAGCTTGCATAGTAAGCAAATTAACCGCAACATCTAACCTCATTCTATCAGAATAGCCACATACCGTAGCTGGTCTTATAATCTGTATTTTCATTTTATCTTTGTAACTTAATAAAACTCTTTCAGAAACCATTTTAGTTTTGTTATATTCAGAAATTGGATCTAATTCAAGCTCCTCAGTGACGTCATCTTCATCTTTGACACCATAAACACTGCCAGATGAGGCATAAATAAACTGATCAACATTACTCTTGGAGGCATTTTCTGCAAGAAGCATTGTTGCAAGACAGCTTACTTCCCAGGTTAATTTAGGATTTAGATCACCGCAAGGGTCGTTAGCGACTGAAGATAGATGGATAACAGTGTCAAATCCATTTAAATCAAACTCATTAATTTTTCTAACATCACCTTCAACAATACTAAGATTATCATGCGCTTTCAGATTATTTCCAAACCACATAATATCGAAGGCGGTTACCTTATGACCTTCTTTTAAAAGTTTAGGTATGAGAACCGTGCCTTTATAACCACAAGCTCCTGTTACAAATATATTCATATAATATGTACTTTAAAATGAGGCATTATATCTGAGAAGTAAAGAAAACTATATATCTAGCAGATCATATACATAATCAGCAATTGGTAGAGAGCATGTAAGTCCAGGACTTTCAATTCCTTGAAGAAAAATAAAATTTTTTATTTCATGATCTTTATTGCTTAGAATTGAAAAATCTGCAAAGGATTCATCAGGTTTCTGAATTTTAGGTCTAATTCCGACATAATCTTCATTGAGCTTTTCTGGATCTAAATCAGTCCAGTAATCTTTTATTGCCCTAATAAATTTATCTTTAAGTTCTGAATTAAATTTATAATCTATCTCATTAGTCCACTCAGTATCTGGTCCAAATCGAACCGACCCATCAATGTCAAATCCTGCATGAATTCCCAACCCATATTTTGTTGGTAATGGATATATAAGATGATTAAATGGAGATTTGCCTGACAATTTGAAATAATGACCTTTTGAATAATTTACAGTCCTAATAATATTTTTATCATTAATAATATGATTTTTACAGATTTGATCAGAGTATAGACCAGTTGCCATTATCAAAATTCTGCTTTTAATTTCGAATTTCTCATCATTTGTTTTGCACAATGATATAAAAAGATTGTCTTTAATTTTAAAATAACTAAATTCTGTTCTTAATGAAAGAGTTCCTTTTGAATCAAGGAAGTCTGATTCAAGAGATTTAATGTAATTATGAACATCCAGGACGCCTGATTCAGGAGATAAAAGTGCATACTTTGCGTTTATATTTGGTTCTAACTCTTTAAGATTATCTTCAGTGATTGAAATAAGTTCGTCTCCGCCAGCTGCAATTGCATTTTCTTGATATTTATTAAATACCTCTTTAGCCTTTTTATCGGAAGATACCAATATTTTTCCAGTTTTTTTTGCATAAATTCCTCTTTCCATACAATATTCATATATTGATTTATTACCTTTATTACAGAATTTTGCTTTAAGTGATTTTTGAGGATAATAAAATCCAGCATGAATAACTCCAGAATTTCTAGCCGAAACCTCTTCTCCAATATAGTCATTTTTATCTATAAGAATAGTTTCTATGCCATTCTTTGAAAGAGTCCTAGCAATTGAGGTTCCAATTACACCAGCACCGATTATGACTGCTTCAGTTTCTATTGTATACATAATTAAAATTTGAGTTGTGGTACCCGGAGCCGGACTTGAACCGGCACGCCATTGCTGGCGAGGGATTTTAAGTCCCTTGTGTCTACCAATTCCACCACCCGGGCATAT
>NZIV01000057.1 GCA_002689995.1 Fidelibacterota bacterium | reverse complement strand
GAGCAAAACATTAGTTTACAATTTGGCTGATTGTCTGAAACACATTGTATTATATTAGCAGAACCCATTACATTATTTTCCATTGTACCAACAGGATCAAGAAAACTAGTGGGTGGATGTGACTGTGCTGCTAGATGGAAAACTCCATCAAATTCATTTTCTTTAAATATATTATTTAAGCTTCTTAAGTTTCTTAAATCAGAATAAACCCATTTTATTGAATTATAGACTTCATCACTCAAAACATCTCTAATATCATTCTCTCTACCATTGCTACACAAAATTAATCCATAAACATTGTGTTTGTTCTTGATCAAAAGGTCTGCTAAATGAGGGCCAGCAAATCCAGTAATTCCTGTTATTAAAAAGTTCATAAGATTAAAATTTTAATTTTACAATTTTCTATATTTATAAAGGTCTTTATGAATAGTGCAAATAAATTAACTTAAATAAATTTTTTTATCTTTGTCCAATTAGTTGCGTGGAGCTAAAATTTTTTAATTTTTTTATAATTTTAACAGTTCCTCCGTTATCTTTTATTGTCTTGTAACCAGCTAACTCTTTAGCTTTGTAATCAGATCCTTTAAATAAAATATCAGGTAAAATCTTCGTGATTATTTTTTCAGGTGTTTTTTCTTTAAAAACTTCAACACAATCAACGTCTTTTATCATTTTTAAAAGACTAATTCTTTTATTTAATTTTATCATAGGTCTATTCTTGCCTTTAATTTTTCTTATGGAACTATCACTATTTAGAAGTACGATTAATTTATCACATTTTTTTTTAGCATCACTTAAAAGATGCAAATGACCTGAGTGCAACACATCAAAGCAGCCATTAGTTACACCAATTTTAAGTTTTACTAATTTCCATAAAATAATTTTAAGATTAATATCAAGATATTTATTTTCACAGAATTCTTCAATTATCTTTTGAAATTCAGTAAACGATAAAACTGCTGTATGTTTTTTTTGAACTACTTTTATGCAGGCTAAAGATGCTATCTTTAGTGAATTAATCAAATCAATATTTTTTGATAACATGTATGAGAATATGCCGATAAATGTATCTCCCGCCCCAGTAACATCATAAACATTTATATCTTCTTGTGGAATTTCTATCTTTTTACTATTTTTTAATATTACTGTTATTCCTTTAGATCCTTTGGTCACAATAAATGCATCAGTCTTTGTTTTTTTTAGTAATTTTAGAGTTGAATTGTTGTTAAATTGTAATTTTTGATATTCAAAAAATTCATAAAATTCCTTTAAATTTGGGCAAATAAAATTTGAATCTTTGTATATTTCAACATTTTTATTTTTAGGATCTGTAAAAATTGGTTTTTTTTTATCTTTAAAAATCTTAATTGAATTTTTAATTAAATTATTTGTCAAAAAACCTTTTGAATAATCAGATATAATTAGTGATTCAAATTTATTAATATTTTTTTTTATAAATTTAATAATTTCTATTTCATCTTTTTTTTTCAGTTTTGAATAAGTCTCATCATCTACTCTACAAAATTGATGATCATTTTGAACTATTCTTTTTTTTATAGGAGATGAGTAATTCTTATTTGAAATAATTCTAAATTCTATTTTTTTTTTATTTAATAGTTGTTTAATTTTTTTTAAAGTCAAATCATTTGATAACTTTGAAATCAAAAAAGGGGTGCCTCCTATAGATTTGATNTTATTTGCAACGTTAGCAGCTCCACCTAATAAATTTGTCGAATTTAATGGCTTTAAAACTGGTACTGGTCTCTCAGGTGACATTTTCAGAATTTCAGTTGATTCAAATATATCTAAAAATACATCACCTAAAATTAGTACTTTTTTTGATTTATTTTTTTCCATAACTTTTACTTAGCTATTTTACTAATCAATTAACTATTTAAAATACAGAATATATTAGAAATTTTCTACAGTTATATTATTCGAACCACTAATAGTTAACGTACCACTTCCAGTTTTTCTTAATTTACCTTTGTTAGCTCCAGTACCAGATCCAAAGATAGTTCCTGCCATTGTTGTATTTGTTGACTGATCAACATTTAATGTTGCTCCAGCCCGAACCAATAATCTTGTATCAGCACTTCCAGTAAAAGCTCCTATTGTTTGTGTTATGTTTGGTGCTACAAGTAATCTAGCAGAGTTTTGTAAAGTTACAGCTCTTCCAGATGTTAAAGCATTATTTATATTAAGCATTAACATACCCGCACTAACTGTTGTTCCTCCAGTATATGTGTTTGCTCCTGAAATTTTTAATCTTCCAATACCAGTTTTTGTAACACTTCCAGATCCACTAATTACTCCACTATATTCAGTTCCATGTGTTGCTCTATGTCTGGTTCTTATGTTATTTATTGTTAAATCACCACTTCCTAAAATAACATTACCACCTGTTGTTCCACCACCTTCTAAACCTCCAATTGTTTCATTGTTTCCATTTAGATTTAATGCTACTCCACTTGTATTAGCAAGTTTAACATGGCCCGTATCAGCTAAAACACCAGCTGCACCTAAGATAATTGTACCTCCGTTAATAACAGTCCCACCTATATACGTGTTTGAACCTGATAAGGTTAAATTACCAGTACCACCCTTAACAAGTTGACCATGTCCTCTAATCACTCCTGCAAATGTTGTGTTAGCAGATTGATTAATTGTTAATTTACCTAAAGTATTTGCGTCTATAAAAGCAATTCTAATTACTGCATTAGAACTTGAACTAGACAACTTAGCGATTGTTTGTGAAACCCCTGGTGCTAAATACAGTCTTCCTGTTCCGATTGTAACCTCTGAGTCAGTTGGTATTGAATTATTACTTGTAATTTTCAAGCCACTAGTTTGATTATCCTTGTTAATAGTTGTGGTACCAGCCCAATCATTATTTGCGTTATTTAATGTTAATGTTCCTCTACCAGTTAAAGCAAAATTTCCTGATCCACTAATAACCCCACTAAATATTGAACCAATTGTAGAACGTCCTTTGTTTACAGATGGATTGACTGTTAAATTTCCACTTCCCATAACAACATTACCTCCAGTAGTTCCACCACCTATAAGCGCACCTATTGTTTCGTTATTGTCATTTAAATTTAATGCAACGCCACTGGTATTTGCAAGCGAAACAAAACCTGTGTCACTTAATACGCCCGCTGCCCCTAGGATAATTGTTCCACCATTAATTGTAGTTCCACCAATATAAGTGTTTGCACCTGATAATGTAAGGTTTCCACTACCTGTTTTAGTTACACCTCCATGTCCTCTAATCACTCCAGCAAATGTTGTGTTAGCAGATTGATTAATTGTTAATATACCAGGAGTATCCGTTACTTTTCTATTAAGAAATATTTTTGTAGCTGTGCTCGAACTAACTAGTTTTGCTATTGTTTGTGATACGCCGTCATATAATGCTAAAAAACCACTATTTGATAATGTTAATTCTGTACCATTTGGAAGAACACCACTATTAGTTTTTAATATTATGCCCCCACTACTGCTTATTGTGGTTGCACCACTGTAACTATTGCTAGCATTTGTTAATACAAGCGAATGTGGACCAATTGAGCTAATACCACCTGAACCACTTATTGCACCATTAAAAGGTGTATTACTTCCATTAGGTCTCCAATTGGCATTAACACTTAAAGTTCCACTTCCTAAAACAACATTTCCTCCTGTTGTTCCACCACCCTCTAATCCACCAATAGTTTCGTCATAACCATTTAAGTTTAATGTAGCGCCATTAACATTTGAAAGAACTACTCCACCATTGTCAGCTAAAACACCACTTGCACCTAATATTAAAGAGCCAGCTGTTATGAAAGTTCCACCTATATAAGTATTAGCACCTGATAATGTAAGGTTTCCACTACCTGCTTTGGTAAATTTAGGCCATCCACCGCTACCAAAAGATCCAGGTCCATAAATAAGACCTCCATAAGTTAAAGTTGTAGAGTTATTTGTATCAATAATTCCATCACCAGTTAATGTAATTCCTCTATTTGTATTTAATGTAAATGTTGCTGATGTATTTAAATTTCCAGTTCCACTTGCAGCAAATAATATATTATTAACATCTGCAGAACCAGGAATTGCACCAAGTGCTCTATCTTTATTTATACTTAGTCTTCCTGCTGATATTATGTTAGACCCAGTGTGGGTATTGGTTCCTGATAAAGTTAATATACCAGCACCAGATTTGGTGATTGTTCCTGATCCAGCAATTACACCAGCATAAGTTAAAGTTCTATCAAAATTTGTATTAATAATTCCATTACCTGTTAAAGCAATTCCTCTATTAACATGTAATGTAAATGATGCAGTAGTATTCAAAGTTCCTGATCCACCTGATGCAAATACAAAATGGCCAGCAGTTGCACTTTCTGGTGCAGCACCTAAACCAGCATCAGCTCCAATTATAATTGAGCCTGCTGAAATTGTTGAAGTACCAGTATATGTATTTGTGCCCGATAAAGTAAGTGATCCTGCTCCAGCTTTTGTAAGAGCTAACGCAGATGCGCCATCACTAATAACACCATCTATTTCACTAGTACCACTATTAGTAATTGCTAATGTTCCTTGTGCTTTAATTGCAGCAGCAGTTAAAACTGCTGTACCAATTGTCGTGTTTCCTAATGGTTCAGATCCGCCAACTGCGCCTGTAAATGTTGTATTACCAGCGCCTGCTACAATATCTATAGTTCTAGTTGTGCTATCACTATCAAGTGTACTAGCAAAAACAATATTATCCCCTGTTGTTGTGAAAGTAATGTTGCCACCTAATGTTGCTGCATCATTATAAGTTTGATCTCCATCTGTTGATATAGCTGTTGTGTTAAATACTACTGTTCCACCTGAGTTTGTTGTAATTCCTGTAAGAGGTNTNGNGCTTCCACCAANNATNCCNGNAAANGTNGTNGCNNCNNTAGANTTTAAAGTTAAAGTNAAACCACCATTAACTGTTGTATTAACTGTTAGTGCAGCACTGCCAGTATTTAAAATAGAATTTGCNACTAGAACAATTGCAGTATTTGCATCACCTAATGACATTGCATCATTTGAAGTTTGTAAAGTTCCACCAAGATTTATTTGACTTGGTGCNGTAGTTGTTAAGCCCANNATTAAATGTTGAGCTATCACCACTTGCATTACCAAAAGTCAAAGATCCTGTATTTGAGAATGTAACAGCATTAGTAATTGTGTTTGTAGAACCATTAAAGATAACGTTGTAATCTTGAGATGCAGTATTTAAAGTTGTAAGCGTTGTGTTTCCAGCGAATGTTACGTTACCAGTTGTGTCTGTTAAAGTAACTATTGCTGCATTAATGTTTCCAGAAAAAGTAACCCCACCAGATTGAGTTATAGTTAAAGTACCTAACGCAGCACTTCCACCAATTGCATTAGAAATACCAATTGTTCCCGATCCAGCGCTTAAAGTTAAGTTACGAGTTGAACCATCACTATCAACTGTACTTGAGAATGTAAAATTATCATTTGAAGATGTTAAAGTAGTATTTGTACTTAAAGTTACAGCACCTGAATAAGTTTGTGTTCCGGTTGTTGTAACATTAGCACCTAGGTTAGATGTTCCACTTACGCTAAACACACCAATTGCACTTGATCCACCAATGATACCATCAAGATCTAAATTACCTGTAATCGTTAAATTTTGTGCGCCATTAATTGTTGTTGTTTGAATTGTTGAACCTTGTAAAGTTCTAGCAGCACCACTTAAAGTAATCGCACCTGAATAGGTTTGAGTGCCTGATGTTGTAACATCAGCTCCAATGTTCGATGCTCCACTAACTGCTATTGATGTGGCACTAGCAATTGCAGCATTTAAATCTAATGCGCCTGTAATTGTTATTACTCCTAAAGCATTAGATCCACCAACAATACCATCAAAATTAATTTCTGTTGAATTACCACCTGTAGCAATTGTTAAATTTCTAGCTGAACCAAAACTATTAACTGTGCTGTCAAAAGTAACTACATCACTGCTAGTTGTTAAAGTAACGTTAGTAGTTAAATTTACAGCTCCACCATAAGTTTGTGTTCCGCTTGATGTAATATCTCCACCAATATTAGCAGTTCCTGTTATTGATAAAACTGCAATATTTGTTACCGCACCCTCAATACTTGCAGCACCCGACACTGTTAAATTGTTGTTATTACCTGCTAATGCTGAACGAAAACTAACTGTTCCTGAGTTACTTGTAAATGTTCTTGCTCCACTTGAGGTAATTCCACCTGCTGCAGTATAAGTTTGATTGTTAGTTGTTGTAACGTTTACATTAAATGTTTGTGTTCCTGATCCTGTGGTTGTTACCGAATAAGCACTTAAAGGTGTACTTCCGCCAACAATACCAGAGATAGTTAAGTCACTATTAGATGTAATGTTTAGAGCATTACCACCATTAACTGTTGCTGAAATAGTTTGAGCTCCACCAGTACTTACAATTTTAGAGGTTGCTCCTAAAGTTATTGCACCTGAATAAGTATTATCTCCACCAGTAAATACAATTGCCCCACCAGATGAAACACCTGTACCACTAATTGTAATTGGTTCAGCTATTGTAAGCCCACCTGAAATACTTAAAGCAGCACCACTAGCAACTGTGGTTGCTCCACTAGTTCCCCCTAAAGCATCCGCATGAGTTATAGCAAGTACACCGGCACTAACAGTAGTGGCACCTGTGTAAGTGTTATCTCCTGATAAAGTTAAAGTACCAGCTCCTGCTTTTGTAAGTATTGCAGCACTATCACCATTGCTAATTATTCCTGTAATTGCTCCTGCACCACTATTAGTAATGGCTAAAGTTCCTTGAACTTTAATTGCACCAGCAGTTAATCCTGCTGTACCAATTGTCGTGTTTCCTAATGCTTCAGATCCACCAACAGTGCCTGAAAAAGTAGTATCACCATTTCCTGCAACGATATCTAAAGTTTTAGTTGAACTAACACTGTTAACTGTACCTGAGAATGTAATATCATTATTTGTTGTAGTGAAAGTGATGTTAGCACCAATTGTTGCATTCTCACCATAAGTTTGTGTACCATTAGTTGAGATTGCTGTTGTGTTAAAGACTACTGTTCCACCTGAGTTTGTTGTAATTCCTGTAGGTTTAGTGCTAGCACCAATAATTCCAGCAAATGTCGTCGCAGCACTAGAGTTTAATGTTAAAGTGTACCCACCATTAACAGTCGTGTTAACTGTTAGTGCAGCACTTCCAGTATTTAAAATAGAGTTAGCGTATAAAACAATTGCAGTATTAGCATCACCTAATGACATTGCATCATTTGAAGTTTGTAGTGTTCCTGCTAATCTAATTCCACTTGGTGCAGTAGTTGTTAAGCCGTTATTAAATGTTATGCTATCACTACTTGCATCACCAAATTTAATATACCCAGTATTTGAGAATGTAACTGCATTAGTAATTGTATTTGAGGCACCTGTGAATAGTACATTGTAAGTCTGTGAAGCTGTATTTAGAGTTGTAAGCGTTGTACTTCCAGCAAATGTTACGTTACCAGCTGTATCCGTTAAAGTAACTGTATCTGCATTAACAGCACCCGTAAATGTTGTTGAACCTGATTGAGTTATAGTTAAAGTACCTAGTGTAGCACTTCCACCAATTGCATCAGAAACTGAAATTACAGCAGATCCAGCAGCTAGGGTTAAATTACGTGTAGAACCATCACTATTTACTGTACTTTGGAATGTTAAATTAGATGTTGAGCTATTAGCGGTAAGAGTAACATTAGTACTTAATGTAACTGCACCAGTATATGTTTGTGTTCCGGTTGTTGTAACATTAGCACCTAAATTTGAAGTTCCACTTACACTAAATACACCAATTGCACTTGATCCACCAATGACACCGTTAAGATCTAAATTACCTGTGATCGTTAAATTTTGAGCACCATCAATAGTTGTTGTTTGAACGGTTGAACCTTCTAAAGTTCTAGCAGCACCACTTAAAGTAATCGCACCTGAATAAGTTTGAGTGCCAGTTGTTGTAACATCAGCACCTAAATTAGATACACCACTTACACTTAATGCAGTTGCATCAGAAATTGCTGCATTAAGATCAAGAGCACCTGTGATTGCTATTGTACCAACAGCTTGGCTTCCACCAACTATACCATCAAAATTAATTTCTGTTGAATTACCACCTGTTGCAAGTGTTAAGTTTCTTCTTGTACTATTTGCACTGTTAACTGTATCTGAGAATGTAATTACATCACTGCTCGTAGTTAAAGTAACAGCTGCACTTAAAGTTACAGCTCCTGTATATGTTTGAGTTCCTGATGTTGTAATGTCTGCCCCAATGTTTGATGTTCCACTAATTGCAAGAACAGCAATATCAGTTATTGCACCATCAATGTCTGCATTACCCGTAACTGTTACATTATTATTTCCACTTAAAGCTGAAACAAAGTTTACAGTTCCTGAGTTACTTGTAAATGTTCTAGCACCACTTGTTACAATTCCACCTGCTGCAGTATAAGTTTGATTACCTGATGTTGTAATATTTGCACCAACAGTAAATGTCCCAGAATTTGTAATTGTTGCAGCAACAGAATCTNGTGCAGCACTACCACCTACAATACCTGAGATTGTAAAATTATCTGTTCCTGTAATTGTTAAAGCATGTTCACCATTTATTGTTCCTGAAATTGTTTGGGTACCTGTACTACTATGAATTTTTGCATCAGCTCCTAATGTTATATTACCTGAAACTGTATTGTTTCCTCCGTTAAAATGAAGAGCACCTTTTGAGCTATCTCCAGTGCCGTTAATAGTTATTGCTTCAGCAATTGTAAGGCCACCGTTAATATTTAATCTTGCACCATCAGCAACTGTTGTTGCTCCGTCTGTAGCACCTAAACCATTTGCATGTGTAATATGTAATCTACCTGCATTAACTGTAACTGCACCAGTAAAAGTATTATTTCCACTTAATATTAATTTAGCACTTCCTGCTTTTGTAAGTATTGCAGCACTATCACCATCACTAATTACACCATCAATTTCACTTTCTGCACTATTCGTAATTGCTAAGGTACCTTGAACTTTAATTGCACCAGCTGTTAAAACTGCTGTACCAATTGTAGTATTTCCTAATGCTTCAGATCCACCAACAGTGCCTGAAAATGTAGTATTACCAGCACCTGCTACGATATCTAAAGTTTTAGTTGAACTAACACTGTTAACTGTGCCTGAGAAAGTAAGATTGTTACCACCAGTTGTGAAGGTAATGTTAGCACCAATTGTAGCGTTTTCTCCATAAGTTTGACCGCCTGAAGATGTAATTGCAGTAGTATTAAAGACTACTGTACCACCTGAGTTTGTTGTAATTGCTGTAGGAGCTGCTGATCCACCTACTATTCCAGCAAATGTCGTCGCATCGGTAGAATTTAAAGTTAAAGTGTAACCACCATTAACAGTTGTGTTAACTGTTAGTGCGGCACTACCAGTATTTAAAGTTGTGTTTGCAACAAGTACTATTGGGGTATTAGCATCACCTAATGACATTGCATCATTTGATGTTTGTAAAGTTCCACTAANATTTATTTGACTTGGTGCAGTAGTTGTTAANCCATTATTAAATGTTGAGCTATCNCNACTTNNATTACCAAANGTNANTGNNCCTGNNTTNGAGAATGTNACTGCNTTNGTAATTGTNTTNGNNGAACCATTAAAGATNANNTTGTAATCTTGNGATGCGGTAGTTAAAGATGTTAATGTAACATTACCATTAAAAGTAACATCTCCTGAAGTATCTGTTAATGCAACTGTTGTTACTGATATTGTGCTAAATGTTACTCCACCTGATTGAGTAATAGTTATGGTTCCAAGGTCTGTTCCTAAAGTATCGCTTAAATTAAGAGCACCTGTTGAATTTAAAGTTAAATTAGATGTTGAGCCACCAGCAGTACCTGAAACAGTATTTAGTGTAATTGCATTACCTATTCCAGTTCCAACAGTAAGAGTAATACCATCCGCTAATGTTGTATCACCTAGTGTAATTGCACCCGTTGAAGTCCCACCAACTGTTGCAGTATTTGCAAATGTAACTGAAGTTGCACCTAAATTAATTACTGCACTTCCACCTGCAGTAATTCCATTTGTTACAACAGCTATAACCCCTGGAGCTGTTGCTGTTATTCCACCAGTAAAGGTGAATGTATCTCCTGTAGCATCACCAAAAGTAACTGTTCCAGTGTTTGAGAATGTTGTAGTACTAGTAACTGTCAAGTTTGCATTAAATGTAATGTCATAATTTGCAGAAGNACTTGTTAAAGTTGTTGTTGTAACGTTTGCATTAAATATTGCAGTAGCATCAATATCTAAATTTTTAATTCTTGTTCCACCAATTATTGCTGAGAAAGTTTTTGTCCCACCTGTAATTCTAATTGTACCTTCACCTGCAGCTGCTGGTGTTACTACAGCACTCACTGTTATATTATTATCTTCAGCAAAAATTATTATTGCATCACCAGTGTTATCATTTAAATTTAATCCTGATGAAGCAGTTACATTATGATTAACTTGTAGAGTTGAATCTTCACTAGAATGATTACCACCGACTACGTTTATAGTTGCAACGTCAAGTCCATCACTATGAGTAAATATTGCGTGTCCTCCGTGAGTTGATGAACCAATATTAAGTGTTGAAGGTGCGAATGTTGCACTTGAAAAAGTTACAGCAGATGGTGCTTCACTATCTGCTGAATTAACAACATTAACTGTAACTGTACCTGAATCTGAGTTATTAATAGCTGATGAAACTGTGTGAACATCAGTTTGAATAAAGTTTAATACCGCATTATTATGTGCATTAATGTTAGTAGCTCCTACATCTTTATAAAAAGAAGCACTTTTGCCTGTAGCCACATCAATGACCGCAACATCCGTAATTGGTGTATTAAACCATGAATCTTGGTCAACATCGATTGTTTGAACTTGTGTAATACCATTTGTACCACTAAATACCGTTGAATTATCACCACTTCCAGTATTTGTTATTCGAAGAGTACTGCTATTATTTTGGTATTCTGCATGCACCCTAGCATTAATTGTTATGTCTGCAGGAGAACTAGCTGTAGCAACAATCATTGTAGATGAATGATACATCTTTATGTATTTACCTGATGAAACGGTTACATTATTTTTAAATGTTGCAGTATTTCTTAAATGAATAAAGTCTTGAGTTGAAACTGTTCCAATAAATGTAGTTGCTGTTCCGTATAATTGAATTGAACCAAAATCTGTTCCAATATTCCCATTGATTGTAGTTGTTGAGTTTGTTGAGATTGTTAAATTTGAGTCTGAACCACTTGCAGTTCCTACTATGTCTTCTGTGCTTATTGTATTTGTTGTCCCTGTTCTACCAAGAGTTAAGGTTACACCATCTGCTAAAGTTGCATCACCACCTAAAGTAATGCTACCCGTTGAGGTATCACCAATTGTAGCATTTGCTGTAACTGAAATTCCTGTACCACTATCTCCTAAAGTTATAGTTGCTGTATTAGAGGCTTTAACAGATCCTGCAACATTTACTGAACTAGGAGCTGTTGCGGTAACTCCTGCTGTAAATGTTATACTATCAGAACTTCCATTTCCTAAAGTTACAAATCCAGTATTTGAGAAAGTAACTGCATTAGTAATTGTGTTTGAAGCACCATTAAAGATTACATTGTATGCTTGGCCAGCCGTGTTTAAAGTTGTAATGGTTGCGTTGCCATTAAAGGTTACACTTGCAGCATCTGCAGTGTCAGTTAATGTTACAGTTGTAACTGCTAGCGCCCCTGAGAAACTTGATCCACCTGATTGAGTAATAACTACTCCTGCAGCATTAACAGCTGTTAAAGAAGCTGTTCCAGTTGTATTAATAGTTAAAACATCTAGATCCGCTGATCCACCAATTGTATTAGAGATTACAATATTTCCTGATCCTGGTGCTAAAGTTAAATCACGAGCACTACTGTCACTATTGATTGTACTTGAAAAAGTTAGAATATCATTTGAAGAAGTTAATGTTACATCAGCACTTAAAGTTACAGCGCCCGTATATGTTTGAGTTCCTGATGTTGTAATGTCTGCCCCGATGTTTGAAGTTCCGCTAATAGATAGAACTGCAATATCAGTTATTGCACCATCAATGTCTGCATTACCTGTAATAGTTACATTATTATTTCCACTTAAAGCAGATGCAAAATTAATTGTATTTCCTTCAAATGTTCTAGCACCACTTGTTACAATTCCACCTGCTGCAGTATAAGTTTGATTTCCTGTTGTTATAACGTTTGCACTAAATGTTTGAGATGCAGAACCAGTTGTTGTTACCGCATAAGTAGTTAAAGCTGTGCTTCCACCAACAGCTCCTGAAATAGTTAAATTGTCGTTTGCTGTAATTGTTAAAGCTTGACCTCCATTAACGGTTGCTGAAATTGTTTGTGTTCCACTAGAACTGACGATTGTTGAAGTAGAACCTACAGTTATTGCGCCTGAATAAGTGTTATTTCCACCAGTAAATACAATTGCTCCACCTGATGAAACACCAGTGCCGTTAACAGTTATTGGCTCTGCTACTGTAATTCCACCCGAAATACTTAAAGCAGCTCCTGAAGTAATTGAAGTAGCACCAGACGTGGATCCTAAACTATCAGCATGTGCTATTGTTATTACACCTGCCGAAATTGTCGTCACACCATCATAAGTACTATCACCACTTAAAGCTAAAGTTCCTGTGCCTGATTTTGTATATCCATTGTTTTCACTACCTTGGTCTTTTATAATTCCTGCATAAGTTAGGGTAGTGCCAGTATCCACGTTAATAGTAGAGCTATCATTTAATTGAATTCCTCTATTAGTATTTATTGTAAAGCTTGCAGTAGTTTTTAAAGTACCACCATTTAATCTAAGATTATCATCATCAGTAGATCCTGGTACTGCTCCTAAAGCTCTATCTTGATTGATACTTAAAATACCACCACTAACAACCATCACTGTATATGTGTTAGTTCCGGTAAGAGTTAATGTTCCAGACTCGCTTTTAACGATATTCTTAGAACCAATTGAAATTGGATCACTAACAGTAATGTTACCTTCTCCTTCAAAACGAAGATTATAAGATCCTGTAATTGCATTACCAGCTGCAACATCTAGAGTTAATGTATCAGCATCAGATTGAATATATGAGGTAGCTGCTAGAGTAATTAATCCTGATAATGTATTATTTCCTGATGTAGATCTAATTACACCAGTATTTGACTCACCACCCCCTGATACAGTAAATGCTTCTCCAATATTAATTCCACCTGAAATTTGTAAAACAGCTCCATCAGCTATTGTTGTTGCTCCATCCGTTGTTCCAAGACTAGTTGCGTTAGTAGCTATTAAAATACCATCAGAAATTGTAGAAGCTCCTGTATAAGTGTTAGCAGCTGATAATGTTAAAGTTCCAGAGCCTGATTTAGTTAAAGTACCTGATCCAGTAGCAATTGGGTCTGCAACTGTAATGTTACCTGCTCCGTCAAAAGTTACATTTTTGTTAGAAGCAGTAATTGAGCTACCAGATGAAATATTTAAAGTTAGTGTACCTGAGTCAGATGCGATTTCAGTGTGAGCTGCAATTGTTATTTGTCCAGCTATTGTATTATTGCCTGATACACTTCTAATTGCTCCTCTATTGGAAACACCTGTTCCTGAAATTGTAATTCCTTCAGCTGCAGTTGTGATACCACCTGAAATATTTAAAGCAGCACCACTTGCAACTGTAGTTGCTCCATCAGTTGTACCTAAACTGTCTGCATGAGATATAGCAAGTACACCAGCACTAACTGTTGTTGCACCTGTGTAAGTGTTAGCTGCTGATAATGTTAAAGTTCCAGATCCTGACTTAGTTAAAGTACCTGATCCAGTAGCAATTGGATCTGCAACTGTAATGTCACCAGATCCATCAAAAGCAATGTTTTTATTAGAAGCTGTCATTGCACTTCCAGATGAAACATTTAGAGTTAAAGTATTTGCATCAGTTTGAATTTCTGCATGTGCAGCTAGTGTAATTTGTCCAGATAAAGTATTACTTCCTGAGGTTGATCTAATCGCACCATTATTAGAAATACCTGTACCCGAAATAGTAATTGCATCTGCAACATTGATTGCATTTGAAATTTGTAATACAGCACCACTTGCAACTGTAGTTGCTCCATCAGTTGTACCTAAACTGTCTGCATGAGTTATAGATAGGATACCTGCATTAACTGTAACTGCACCTGTGAAAGTGTTATCTCCACTTAGAGTTAAAGTACCAGAACCTGCTTTTGTAATTATTGCAGCACTATCACCATCACTAATTATTCCTGTAATTGAACTTGTAGCACTGTTGGTAATTGCTAAAGTACCTTGAACTTTAATTGCACCAGCTGTTAATCCTGCAACACCAATTGTAGTATTTCCTAATGCTTCAGATCCACCAACTGTTCCTGAGAATGTTACATCTCCAGATCCAGCAACGATATCTAAAGTTTTTGTTGAGCTAACACTGTTAACTGTGCCTGAGAAGGTAAGATTGTTATCACCTGTTGTGAAAGTAATATTGCCACCAATTGTTGCTGCATCATTATAAGTTTGATCTCCATCTGTTGATATAGCTGTTGTGTTAAAGACAACCGTTCCATCAGCATTAGTATTAATTCCTGTAAGAGCTGTTGATCCACCTACTATTCCAGCAAATGTCGTCGCATCCGTAGAATTTAAAGTTAAAGTGAAACCACCGTTAACTGATGCATTTAAGGTTAAGGCAGCACTACCAGTATTTAAAGTTGTGTTTGCAACAAGTACTATTGGAGTATTACTATCTCCTAATGACATTGCATCATTTGATGTTTGTAAAGTTCCACTAATATTTATTTGACTTGGTGCAGTAGTTGTTAAACCATTATTAAATGTTGAGCTATCTCCACTTCCATTACCAAAAGTTAATGTTCCTGTGTTTTGGAAGTTAGCAGCATTAGTAATTGTATTAGATGAACCATTAAATATTACATTATAACTTGCACTCTGAACTGTTAGGGTTGTAAGTGTAGTACTACCTCCAAAGGTAGTAGTTGCAGCAAGATTTGCAGTTGTTGCAGATACGTTTGCACTAAACACTGCAACATCATCGATATCAACTAATGTTAAAGCTTGAGATCCACCAACAATACCTGAGAATGTTTTTGTAGCACCAGTAACTTGAATAGTTCCTTCAGTAGTATTGCTTCCATTAATTGTTCCTGCAATGGTGACACTGTTATCTTCTGACAATAATAATTTACCACCATCTAAAACAATTGCTGTAGCAGTTATTGCTTTTTTAAATGTACCCGTGATTGAATCGTCAATTATAATATTAGTTGATGTAACATTTTCATTAAATGTTGAACCTGATTTAATATTTAAATTAGCCAATGTTGAACTACTACCTACTGCAGCAGTAAAGGTTGCTGTAGAGTTTGTTGAAATATTTAAAGTACCTAGTGAAACAATTCCGCCAACACTAATAGTGTTTGATGTACCATCTACACCTAAATTTAAAGTGTGTGAACTACCTGTTACAGCACCTAAAGTAATATTACCAGTTGATGTGCCACCAACAGTAGAAGTACCAACTAATGTAAGTCCTGTATTAGAGTCTCCAAGTGTAATTGCACCTGTTCCACCTTGATCTCTAATAGTTCCTTGCATAGTAATTGAGCTTGGTGCAGTTGCAGTTACACCACCATTAAAGTTAGTAATTAATGAATTACCGTTGTTAATTTTTAATGTACCTGTATTTGAGAAAGTTACAGCGTTAGTAACTGTGTTTGTTGCTCCATAAAGATTTATGTCATAACCTTGTGAAGCAGTATTTAATGTATCAATTGTAATTCCAGCATTGAAACTTATATCTGCATCATCAGCTGTATCAGTTAGAGTAACAGTTGCTGCAGTAACACGGCCTCCAAAAGTTGTGCCCCCTGATTGAGTTATAGTTAAAGTACCTAAGGCTTCACTTCCACCAATAACACCTGATACTGTAATCGTTCCACTACCAGGATTTAGTGTTAAATTTCTTGCGCTGCTATCACTATCGATAGTATTCGAGAAAGTAAAATTATCATTAGAAGATGTTAAAGTAGCANTTGTACTTAAAGTTACTGCACCTGTATAAGTTTGGGTTCCACTAGTTGTAACATTTGCACCTAAGTTAGATGCTCCACTAACACTTAAAACAGCTGTACTGGTTATTGCTCCGTTTAGGTCTAAAATACCAGTAATTGTTAGGTTACTTGAACCACCATTTAATGCTGCAGTTGCAACGGTTGTACCTTCTAAAGTTCTATTTCCACCACTTAAAGTCACTGAACCTGTGTAAGTTTGTGTACCGGTCGTAGTAACATTTGCTCCTAAGTTAGATGCGCCACTAACACTAACAGATGTTGCATCAGTAATTGCTGCATCTAAATCTAATACACCTGTTATTGCAATTTCACCAACAGCTTGACTTCCACCTACTATACCATCAAAATTTACTGTAGTTGAGTTACCTCCTGTTGCGATCGTTAAATTTCTTCTTGTACTATCTGCACTATTAATAGTTGATGAGAATGTAACTACATCACTGCTAGTTGTTAAAGTAACGTTAGCACTTAAAGTTACAGCTCCTGTATATGTTTGAGTACCAGATGTTGTAATGTTTGCACCAATGTTAGACGTGCCACTTACACTTAAGACTGCAATACCTGTTACTGCACCATCAATATCAGCATTACCTGTAACAGTTACATTGTTATCTCCACTTAAAGCAGATGCAAAATTAATTGTATTTCCTTCAAATGTTCTAGCACCACTTGTTACAATTCCACCTGCTGCAGTATAAGTTTGATTTCCAGTTGTTGTAACATTAGCACTAAATGTTTGTGAAGCTGAATCAGTTGTTGTCACTGCATAAGTAGTTAAAGGTGTACTTCCACCAACAACACCAGATATAATTAAGTTGTCATTTGCGGTAATTGTTAAAGCTTGACCACCATTTGTTGTTCCTGAAATTGTTTGTGCTCCACCAGTACTTACAATTGTTGAAGTTGCAGCCAGTGTTATTGCACCTGAATAAGTATTATCATTTGCTGTAAATGCAATTGCTCCACCAGATGAAACACCTGTACCCCTAATTGTAATTGCTTCAGCAACTGTAATTCCACCTGAAATACTTAATGAAGAATTGTTAGCAACAGTTGTTGCAGCATCAGTTGTTCCAAGAGCTGTTGCATTNGAAATTGCTAAAGTACCAGCACTAATTGTTGTAGCTCCTGTATAAGTGTTAGCTGCTGATAATGTTAAAGTTCCACCTCCAGTTTTAGTTAATGTACCTGATCCAGTAGCAATTGGATCTGCAACTGTAACATTACCAGATCCATCAAAAGTTAAGTTTTTATTTGAGGCTGCTATTGCACTTCCTGATGCAACATTTAAAGTTAGTGTACCAGAATTAGATTGAATTTCACTATTTGCGCCTAAAGTTATTGCACCTGAATAAGTATTAGCTCCAGATGTGTTTCTAATTACACCATTGTTAGAACCTGTTCCTGAAACTGTTATCGCTTCAGCAGCTGTTGTGATACCACCTGAGATACTTAAAGCAGCACCGTCTGCAATTGTTGTTGCTCCACTAGTTCCCCCTAAAGCATTACCGTGAGTTATAGCAAGTATACCAGCACTAATAGTTGTTGCACCTGTGAAAGTATTATTTCCACTTAGAGTTAAAGTACCAGAACCTGCTTTTGTAAGTATTGCAGCACTATCACCATCACTAATTATTCCTGTAATTGACCCTGCACCAGCATTAGTAATGGCTAAAGTTCCTTGAACTTTAATAGCAGTTGCACTTAAACTAGATGTATTAATTGTGATATTTCCTAAAGCTTGTGATCCACCAACTGCACCAAAAAATCTTGTCCAACCAGAAGTTGTTGCAGTATCTAAAGTTCGAGTTGTGCTATCACTGTTAAGTGTATTATAGAACCTGACATCATTGTTTGTTGATGTGAATGTAATGTTGCCACCTAATGTTGCTGCTTCATTGTAATATTGATACCCGCTTGTTGTGATAGCTGTTGTATTAAATACTACAGTTCCTCCTGAGTTTGTTGTAATTCTTGCAAGAGGTGTTGAGCCACCTACTATTCCCACAAATGTTGTTGCGGCAGTAGATTTTAGAGTTAAATTGTACCCNCCATCAATTGTTGTGTTAATTGTTAGTGCAGCACTGCCAGTATCTAATTCTGANTTAGCATATAAAACAATTGCAGTATTAGCATCACCTAATGACATTGCATCATTTGAAGTTTTAAGTTTACCACCTAATCTAATTCCACTTGGTGCTGTTGTTGTTAAGCTATTATTAAATGTTGAACTATCTCCACTTTCATCACCAAATTTAATATAACCAGTATTTGAGAATGTAACTGCATTAGTAATTGTGTTTGAGGCACCTGTGAATAATACATTGTAATCTTGTGACGCTGTATTTAGAGTTGTAAGCGCTGTGTTTCCAGCNAATGTTACGTTACCAGTTGTGTCCGTTAAAGTAACTGTATCTGCATTAACAGCGCCTGTAAATGTTGTTCCACCTGATTGTGTAATTGTTATTACATCTAATGCATTAGTAGCACCTATTGCACCAGTAATAGTTATCGTTGCTGATCCTGAATCTAAAGTTAAATCACGAGCAGTACTATCACTATCTACAGTACTACCAAATGAGAATAAATCATTAGTAGTTGTAAGAGCAACATTAGAACTTAAAGTTACAGCACCTGTATATGTTTGTGTTCCAGTTGAAGAAACATTAGCACCNAGGTTAGATGTTCCACTTACNCTAAATATTCCAANNGCAGCTGATCCACCAATTGCACCATCAAGATCTAAGTTACCTGTGATCGTTAAATTTTGTGCTCCATCAATTGTTGTTGTTTGAACGGTTGAACCTTGTAAAGTTCTAGCAGCACCACTTAATGTTATTGCACCTGAATAAGTTTGAGTGCCTGATGTTGTAACGTCAGCTCCTAAGTTAGATGCGCCACTAACACTTAAAGATGTTGCACTTGTAATTGCAGCATTTAAATCTAATGCACCTGTAATAGTTATTGCACCAACTGCTGCTGATCCGCCAACTACACCATCAAAATTAATTTCTGTTGAATTACCACCTGTATCAATTGTTAAATTTCTAGTTGAACCATCACTATTAACCGTGCTATCAAAAGTAACTACATCACTGCTAGTTGTTAAAGTAACGTTAGCACTTAAAGTTACNGCATCACCATATGTCTGAGTACCACTTGTTGTNATGTCTGCCCCAATGTTTGAGGTTCCACTGATTGATAAAACTACAATACCTGTTACTGCACCATCAATATCAGCATTACCCGTGACTGTTACATTATTATTTCCACTTAAAGCAGATGCGAAATTAATTGTATCTCCTTCAAATGTTCTAGCAAGCCTAGCTACAATTCCNCCCGCTGCAGTGTANGTTTGGTTTCCTGTTGTTATAACATTTGCAATAAAGGTTTGAATTGCAGATCCTGTTGTTGTAACTACTAAAGAACTCAAAGGTGTACTTCCACCAACAACACCCTCTATAATTAAATTATCATTTGCTGTAATTGTTAAAGCTTGACCTCCATTAATTGTTCCTGAAATTCTTTGTGCTCCACCAGTACTTACGATTGTTGAAGTTGCACCCAGTGTTATTGCACCTGAATAAATATTATTATTTGCAGTAAAGATTATTGCTCCACCACTTGAATGTCCTGTGCCATTAATTGTAATAGCTTCAGCAACTGTAATTCCACCTGAAATACTTAATGAAGCACCTGAAGCAACAGTTGTTGCAGCATCAGTTGTTCCAAGGCCTGTTGCATTTGAAATTGCTAAAGTACCATCACTAATTGTTGTAGAACCTGTATAAGTATTAGCAGCTGATAATGTTAAAGTTCCATTTCCAGTTTGACTTAAAGTACCTGATCCAGTTGCTATTGGGTCTGCAACTGTAATGTTACCTGCTCCATCAAAAGTTAAGTTTTTATTTGAGGCTGCAATTGCACTTCCTGATGCAACATTTAAAGTTAGTGTACCAGAATCAGATCGAATTTCAGTATTTGCACCTAAAGTTATTGCACCTGAATAAGTATTATCTCCAGATGTATTTCTAATTGCTCCTCTAAAGGAAACACCTGTTCCTGAAATTGTTATCGCTTCAGCAGCTGTTGTAATACCACCTGAAATATTTAAAGCAGCACCGCTTGCAATTGTTGTTGCTCCATCAGTTGTACCTAAACTGTCTGCATGAGATATAGCAAGTACACCAGTACTAACTGTTGTTGCACCTGTGTAAGTGTTATCTCCACTTAGAGTTAAAGTACCAGAACCTGCTTTTGTAATTATTGCAGCACTATCACCATCACTAA
>NZIV01000056.1 GCA_002689995.1 Fidelibacterota bacterium | reverse complement strand
TTCTCAGATAAATTTGTCATAGCTCACCGAGCTAATCACCCTGTGAGCAAAATTGAAGAAATCTCATTAGAGGAGGCTCTTAAATTAAAATACATAAATATCTCAAACAGAAAAAGGGGCGCATCTGTTGTGGAGATGGAAATGCAAAAAATGCAACTTCAGCCTGAAATAGCCCTTCGAGCTCAACATTACTTGGTAACTCCTGAAATCGTAAGATCAACCGATCTTTGTTTGCTTTGCTCTGAAACCTTTGCAAAAAAACACGGTCTTAGCTACGTCAATCTTCCTTTTGATGTACCTCCTCTTGAACAATACCTAATTTGGCATAAAAGTGATGATAACGATGGGTCTCATATATGGATGAGAGAATTAATTGCTGAATCTTTTCAAGAAGTTAATTCTGTTACGCTTTAATGGCTTCGCCATAATATTGAAAAGACAATATTTTTGGTCCTTTAATATATTTCTTTTTTAAATTTTTAAATTTAAATCCTCCAGATAATATCAATTCTTCAATATTTCTATTGAGATTGCATCCACCTGCTATTTTTTTCCATCCAGGCGCTATGCGATGCTGCCATTTCTGCACACTTTCTTCGGGAGCCAAGCCATGCTCCATAAAAAATATAGAGCCGCTTGGTTTAAGGAGGCGATTAACCTCTGCTAGCGCCAGCATTGGATCAGGGATAGTGCAAAGACTATACCCAATAACAACACAATCAAATGTTTCAGACTCCAATGGTATAGATTCAGCTGTTTCTTCTATAAAAGAAATTTTAGAGTTGTATTGTGAACTTCGTGATTTTGCTATTGCAACAGAGCTGACTGCAGGATCTACCCCGACCACTTCATCTACAACCTCAAAATTATAAAAATCAAAATTTAGACCTGAGCCAATTCCTATCTCCAGTACTTTTCCGAAAGCCAATGGTACGATTTGAGCTCGCTTTTTTTGAAAACCTTCCATGCCGCAACAACAATCTAATAGTTTAGGTAAAAAATATCTTTCATATAAGTTCATGATTAGCTTAAGTCATGTCCGGCTGTTCCCACCAAGCCTCCATCGGATGGAATAATCGCTCCGACAGTGTATGCGCCTGCTCGCGAACATAAAAATATTACNAGGCCNGCAATATCTTCAGGNGAGCCAATTCTTTTTCTTGGATTTCTTGATTCAATAAATGAATAATCGTGATTAACTGCAGCTCCTAACATCATAGATTCATAAGGACCAGGTGCAATGGCGTTGACTAATATATTTTCGCTTACAAGTTTTTTGGCTAAGATTCTAGTTAAGTGATGAACTGCAGCTTTTGAGGTTCCATAAGCATAAGCTTCAATTACCGGAACATTTAATCCGTCCACTGAGCCTATGTTGATAACTCTTGATGGGTTTTCTAATGACGAATTTACCTTAAGCATAGGAGTAAGTTTTTGTGTTAAGTAAAAAATACTCTTTACATTAAGATCCATAACCTTATCCCATCCTGTCTCTGAATATTCAGCGTAAGGTTCTCCCCAAGAAGCGCCTGCATTGTTAATTAAAAAATCAATGTGAGCTTCTTTAGATTGTATAAAGTTAACAAATTTATCTATGCCATCCATTGTGCTCAAATCGCACGGCACTGGAATACAATCACCACTATGCATTTCTGATAACTCCTTGGCTTTCTCAATTAAAGCAGCTTCTTTTCTAGCAGTGATATATACCTTAACGCCATTTGCCAAAAAGCCAGAGGCAATCATTTCACCGATTCCTCTTGATCCTCCTGTGACAATTGCTACTTTTCCGGATACATCAAATAGTTTTTGAATTTTCATACTTATCTCTTAATTAATTTTATATGCCAATGTTCTCTTGAAATCATTATGAATTCAATAGTATTACATTTAGAATGTTGCCATGGATCTTGCTTTTAATATAATCCTTTTACTTTTAGGTATTTCAATTCTAGTTTGGGGTGCAAATAAATTTGTTGATCATTCATCAGTTATTGCAAAACATTTGGGTGTTGGAGATTTGGTAATTGGGCTTACTCTTATAGCAGCTGGCACTTCAGCTCCAGAAATATTTGTTGCGATCTCAGCAGTTATCAATGGAAATGAAAATATAGCTTTTGGAACTGCTATTGGATCTAATATTTCAAATATTGCTCTCATATTTGGAGTATCTTGTTTGTACCTTAATAAATCCTCCAAAACTGATCTTTTGAATCTACTTCCCTTTGCCTTATCGGTCTTGATGCTTGGGTTAGCAATTGCAGATGGAGTGATCTCTTTTAATGAAAGTATTGGCTTTATAGGTCTATTTATGCTTTTCATGTACATCCTTTTAAAAACCGAAGGAGTGCCAGAAGAAGAAGGTGATAGAGATTCTGATTTTTCAAAAAGTCTCTTTTTATCAATGATTGGACTTGTGGGTTTAATTGCAGGAGCTAATATTTCAATTATTTATGCAGAAAATACCGCCCTCCTATTAGGTATCTCAGAATTAATCATAGGGCTTACAATTATTGCCCTTGGAACAAGCTTACCTGAATTAGCTGCAACGGTGGCTGCCTTAAAAAAAGGCAAGCATCAGATGGTGGTAGGCAATATCATTGGTTCAAATGTATTAAATTTAGTATTCGTTTTACCAATCATTGGTTTATTTGGAACAATGCAAGTCGATCCAATAGTGATGCAAAGAGATTTTTATATCCTAGTTATTTTAAGTTTGATGTTCTTAATGCTTTCTATTGCATTAACAAAATTTAAATTTCAAAAGGTGGTATTTATGGCCGCAGGCGTTGTTTTAATCCTAAGCTACATCCTCTATATTTGCATTCTTTCTGGGGTTATATAAATATTTCATGTAGAGGAAAAAAGATAGCGATAAAAAGAACGTTATCACCTCAAAAATAAAGAATGTGTTATAAAAAGTTGGGGTTGATGGAATTAATGCGAATAAGTATCTTCCAAGTGCAATGCTGAATGTTAGAAATGCAAGCAGTGATAACACAAAAGTTGTAATCCCTCTGCTAAAAATACCAAGCAAACACAACAAACCAATAATCATATTAATGCCGCCATACAATCCGGCTATTTCTGAATAGCCAATCTCAGCACTGACCTTTAATCCAACTGCATCCATGAAGGACGGAATATTACTTAGTTCAAGTGCATCTTTGACTGGATCAATAACTGCCCATGCACCTAAACCAAAATATAAGACAGCATAAAGCAGTAAAAATAGTCTTATAATCCAAATCATATTAACGCCTATAAAATTTCATTCTTTCTTTTGTTGTGACCCTGTCTAGCTATAAAGCTTAAAAATAATGAAATAACTAGCATTCTAATGGTCTCTAGATTCACTGGCAGAAAGGTTAAAAAGCCTAAGATCTGAGTAATCACAAATGACAAACTTATAACATATATAGGCCATAGTGACGAAGTAGGGTTTTTGCCTAATAAATATCTTAAAATAAAATAAACCAATGTAAGGTAAAAAGCTGGAAGTAAAACTCGCGCTCTGTATTCATTCATTAGCTCTAGATTAAAGCTGCCAGCAAGAAATGCTATGGGAAATTGGTCATAAAAAAATAAAGAAATTATTGCTCTCATTCCTGCATAAAGGCCAGCCATTATCAAAAAAAATTTTATTAACTTGTCCATCGATTAACTAGGATACACCTTAATTATTGAAATTTTAAATATTTACAAAGCTTAAAAAGGGAGATGAAAATTAGCTTTCTCTTAACTCTCGTTGATTAATAACGAAAATGTTTAATCTTGTCTCTGCTATTTTTTAAGTCTGTCATGGCATGAATTCCAATATCTAAATGTTGCTTCGCCCATTTTGATGTAACAGCTTTGTCTGATTCTTCAGTTTTGACTCCATCTGGTGTTACTGGGACGTCAGAAACTAAAAGCAATGCCCCTCTGGGAATTTCATTGTAATGGCCAACAATAAATATTGTTGCGACCTCCATATCAATACCAATAGCTGTGCTCTTTTTAAGTTTCTTAAGAAATGTTTTATCGTGCTCCCAGACTCTCCTATTAGTGGTATAGATGACTCCGGTTCGATAATCTGTTCCAGCATCTAATATTTTGTCAGAAACGAATTTATGTAATTTAAAGGAAGGTAATGCGGGCACTTCTGGCGGAAAATAATCATTAGAAGTTCCGTCACCCCTAATTGCTGCAATTGGCAAAATTAAATTGCCAATCTCCGATGAATCCTTAAGGCCACCACATTTACCGAGGAATAAGACTCCTTTTGGATTCCTAGCAACCAGTAAGTCCATTATGGTTGCAGCATTGGGTGAACCTATCCCAAAATTAATAATGCTTAAACCCACATCATTTGTACATGATGACATAGGTCTATTTTCACCTTGAATGTCTAAATTAAATCTATTTGCGAATTCTTCGACATAATCCTGAAAATTGGTAAGTAGAATGTAGTCTCCAAAATTATCTACAGGCATGCCTGTATACCTTGGAAGCCAGTCTTTGGCTATATCGTATTTATTGTCCATGCCTCATTATAGACCATGGGCCAAAATCAGCGTTACTATTTGATTTCTAAGGAAATTTTCAAGAATTAGTGCATGTTCCAATCTTGGAGAATCATATCAGATGCTTTTTCCCCAATCATGATAGTTGGAGCATTTGTGTTGCCACCAACAAGTGTTGGCATTATTGATGCATCTACAACTCTAAGCCCCTGCATGTTATGAACCTTAAGCCTACTATCAACCACTGACATTTCATCATCGCCCATTTTGCAGGTACCAACGGGATGGTAAACAGTATCTGCTTCCTCGCGCATGGCTTGCTCAATATCAGAGTCATCATTAATATCTATTGGCCTCATTGTATGATCAGATATGTATTTGCTAAATGGCTCAGTACCAAGAACTTTCATCATAATCTTGTAACCATCAATCATGTCTTTCATGTCATCTGGATGACTCAAAAATTTTGGGTCAATTAAAGGGTCTGCAAATGGATCTGCGGATTCTAGAGTAACTTCACCTCTAGATTTTGGTCTTAATAAGCATGAATGACAGCTCATACCTGTTCCCCAAAGCAACGATCTGCCGTGATCAACAATCAGTGCCGGCGCATAATGAAATTGAATATTGGGTGCCTCTAAATCATCTCTGGTTTTAAGAAAAGCACCTGCCTCTGCAATTGTTGAAGTAAAGAGACCTGTTTTTGAAATCAAGTATTTGATGATCTCATAAGGATATTTAAAAAGAATTGTTTTTAAGCTAAATCCAATCAACTTAATTGAGTTGTATTTATGAACTGTAATGTAGTCAATATGATCTTGAAGATTCTTGCCAACACCAGGAAGGTCTACTAAATGATCAATTCCGTGCCTGCTAATTTCATTGGCTGGCCCCACTCCAGATCGCAACAATATTTGCGGAGAGCCAAATGCTCCTGAAGCGAGTATGACTTCTTTGGATGCATTTAATGAAAAGGGAGTATTATCACTATCAATACATTCAACTCCTTTTGCATGATTGCCATCAATCAAAATTTTATTTACCTGTGTATTAGTCATTACCGTAAGATTCTCTCTATCAAGCACTGGCACTAAGTAGGCTTTAGCTGCACTGCACCTTTTGCCATTTATTTGAGTGGTTTGATAATAACCAAAGCCCTCTTGCTGCTCTCCATTAAAATCATCTGTGTAGTTAAATAGTTTTGATCCAGCCTCGACAAAAGATTTACATGATTCAGGCTGATGACTGATATCACAAACATTCAGTGGGCCATTTTGACCATGATATTCATTATCATGAACCTCGTTATGCTCTGCTTTCTTGAAATAAGGAAGTACCTCATCATATGACCATCCCTGATTGCCTAGCTCTGACCAGTGATCATAATCCCAACGATGACCCCGCACATATAACATTGCATTAATTGAACTTGAGCCACCTAATGTTTTACCTCTAGGTTGAAAACCTTTCCTATGTTCTTGACTTTCACTTTCCATTTTATGGGTACCACCGGCAGTATCTACAACTACGGCCTCTGGCTCAGTAACAGTCACTTTTTCAAATTCTTTTTGTGGAACTGTATCAAAAGACCAACTGTACTTACTCTGTGTCATCCCAAAAGCAAAACCGATAGGTACATGCAACCTTGGATCATTGTCTTTTGAACCAGCTTCTATTAAACAAACTGATGTGTTTGGATCTTTGCTAAGCCTGTTAGCTAGAACACATCCAGCTGAACCAGCACCTAAAATAATAAAATCATAATTTTTCATAACTCAATGATATTTGAATTTAAGGAAAATAATAGTTTTATTTTTGGGTAAGACTGCTCTGGAATTTAAATGCCTAAAAATGCAAAAGCTGGTGCTATGAATACTCCAAAAGACCCTGGCCATGGAGATGCTGATGGAGGTTGGTTTTGAGACATAATTACTGCCACTAAGCCTGATTGAGGGCTTACGAAAAAATTCGTACCGTAAAAACCACTCCAGAAAAAATCATTATTTCTATCTATTAAAACAGTTTTTTCTGAATCCATTACAACGCCTACCCCTAAACCAAAGCCCATTCCATCAACTTGGGTTGAAAGAACGCCAGATTGAATATGTGGTTGTCTCATGAGACGAATAGAATCAGATGATACGATCCTTTTCCCATTATATTCTCCCTCATTCCAAAGCATTAAAGCAAACTTCATGTAATCTTCTGCGTTTGAAACAAGACCGCTGCTTCCAGGAGTCCAATCTAAAGGATTACTTCTCGGACTTTCAACAAGTGTTAAATTGAAGAAACCATTACGTGAATATACTTCGGCTATTTGATTATCATTTTTTTCATCGCTTAAAAAATTTGTTTCATTCATTTCCAAAGGTAGAAAAATTTTTTCGTTTAGGAATTCATTGAATGATTTCTTGGATGCTACCTCAATGACCCTTGCGAGAATATCTGTTGACCAACCATAGCGCCAAATTTTGCCTGGTTGCTCAAAGAAAGGCAGTTTCATTATTTTATTTACTCTATCCTCTAGGGACCCTGATCCCTTATAAATATCATTTTCTGCCCATAGATTCGAAAGCCTTGATTGAAGTTTATTGTCAACAGAATCGTTATAACCTGCGCCTGAACTAAATGTAAGTAAGTCAAAAACTGTAATGGGTCTCTCTAGCGCTTCTGTAACTAATTTATCATCAGATATTTCTTCCTCTAGAACGGCAACTCGGATTTTTGCTGCTAATGGAATAAATTTTTCAATAGGATCATAGAGCCTTAATTTACCCTCCTCAATCAATATAAGTGTTGCAATTGCAGTAATCGGTTTGGTCATGGATGCGATCCTAAATCTTGTTTCAGTATTCATAGCAACACGATTTTCAATGTCTGCCATGCCTTTGGCAGTTGCATGAATAACCTTTCCATCTTTTGCAAAGATAGCTACATATCCAGCATCTGCTTTTCTCCATATATTTATATCAAAATAGAAATCTAAGGCAGCACGAGATATCCAAGAAAGTCTTTTTGAGGAAGAAATGTTTGAACTTACTGAAGGAATTGATGGTAAATTTACACCTGGATTAGCATAGGAAATTGAAAAAATTGCAAAGCAGGAAGCAAGAATAAATATCAAACCAATCAAATATTTTTTCATTTGAATATTATATTGGTAGGGATGGAGGGAGTCGAACCCCCACGCCTTTCGGCACTTGGTTCTAAGCCAAG
>NZIV01000055.1 GCA_002689995.1 Fidelibacterota bacterium | reverse complement strand
AAAGTATTTATGAAACTTTAATAAAAAAATATAAAAAAATATAAAATTAGCAAATTATAAAAGAGATATATGGGAAAATTTATTTCATTTAAAGTAATTTATTATCTAATATGAATATAAAAATTAAACGAATATCAACAAAGGAAGCGCTACTAGTTAGAGCACCAGTATTGCGTAAAAATCAACCACCCGAATGGGCTTCAATGGAAGAAGATAAATTACCAAGTACGATTCACTTTGGTGGTTTTTTAAGTAATAATATTGTAGGTACTGCAACAGTTTATCCTGAAAATCGCAGCAACAATCAAAATGAGTGGAGATTAAGAGGAATGGCTGTTTTAGATAAATATCAATCTAATGGTATTGGAGAGATTTTATTAAACTCATGTTTTGATTTTATAAAATCCAAAAACGGGAAATCTCTTTGGTGTAATGCTAGAATTGGTGCTGTTAAATTTTATAAAAAATGTGGGTTTTCAATTTGTAGTAAAAAATTTAATATAATTAATATAGGTGCACATTTTAGGATGGAGAAAAGTTTGTAGAAGAATAAAATGTAAAATATGCTAAAAATTATAGACTATTTAGATTTTTTGTAAATAATATATAAATTAATTTCATATAATTTTTAAATACTTTTAGACATCAATTCTTTAGAAAAAAATCCAATTAATACAGTTGACATGGCACAAATACCTATAATTAAAAAAAGTGATTGTGAAGAAAAGTATTCTAAATAAAGTCCAGTAAGCAATGATGATATTGCCGTTGTACCAAGAACCGACATATTAACCATTGCGAATATTCTTCCTCTAAATTTATTAGGTATAAGTTTTTGAATTATGTTTGTTCTTGAAACAACAATCATTGGAATTCCAATTCCATGAATGAAAAGTATTAATACCACGACAAATTTCAATTCTGTGAAATATAAAAATGAATATGTAATTCCATCAAAAAGAATACCAAAAAATAATATTTTAATTAAAGAAATATTTTTTAAAAACTTAATAATAATAAATGAACCGCATAGCATTCCTAATGCCATTGAGGATTCTAAAATTGCCAAAGTGGTAAAATCTTCTTTTAAAACCTCTACTATATATACTGGTATTCCAATAATTGCAGGTCCCATGATAAATATATTATTCGTACTAGTCATAAAAATCAACGTTCTAATTTCGTGCGCTGATTTCAAATATTTTAGGCCTGATTTAAAATCATTAAAATATGAGTTACTATTTAAAGTATGGTTTTTACTCTTTATCTTAATAAAATGAATAAAAATAAATGAAATAATGAATGTAATTGAATCAATTGTAAATAAATGTGTCAATCCAACAACTCCTACTAATAAACCTGCAATTAATGGGGCAATTAGATGAGATAGTTGTCCAGAGGTAGAAATAAGACTGTTGACTAGAGGTAAATCCTTACTATTTACCAAGGAAGGTATTAACGAGTCTCTAGCTGGATAAAAAAGAGTGCCGAATGTAGAAAGGAAAAATGCTACAACTCCTATTATGAGTGTAGACTGATTTCCGATAATGATAAAAATTGGAATTAAAATTACTGTAATAGCTCTTAATAAATCAGAAATCATCATAATAGCTTTTCTTGAGAATCTATCTACAATAGTCCCAGCAAATAAACCAAAAATTAAAGTTGGTAAATAGGTACTAGCTGTCACCAATGCGGTACTAGTTTTTGAACCAGTGAAATCAAGAATTAACCACGGTAAGGCAATCATGTAAATTGAATCACCTATATGAGAAATAAATTGACCGACCCATAATAAGAAAATATCTCTATTTTTGAATAAATTATTCAAATTTAAATACCCAACTCTAAATTACCCTTATTTTTATTTGGTGCGACTAAATCCTATGATGTAATTTTAAAGATGGTTTTCATCATGAGATTTAATGTTTTCCATACCCAAAAATTAGTAACATAGGAGAAATAAAATGGCATATATTATTGCAGAACCTTGTGTAGGCACATGTGATACTGCTTGCGTTGAAGTGTGTCCAGTAGATTGTATTAATGGACCGTTCGATAAAGAAGGTGCTGGAGATGAAGCGAAAGAAGATGGTTTTGACCCAACAGATAAACAGCTTTACATTGACCCGGAAGAATGTATTGATTGTGGTGCCTGTGAACCAGAATGTCCAGTTGAAGCAATTTTCGAAGAAGATGCTCTTCCTGAAGAATGGAGCAAATTTGTAGAGATTAATGCAGACTGGTATCAAGAGTAAATCCTTCTCTTTAAACTAACACTAAATATTATTTTCTTCAAACGGCTGTCTATTGACAGCCGTTTGTGTGTATCTAAACTAAATTAAAATGAATAAAAACAACATAATTGAAGTTTTAAAACAGGTTAAGTATCCTGGCTTTTCCCGAGATATTGTATCTTTTGGATTAATTAAAGAAATTCAATTGGATAATAACAATATTTTAAATTTAAAATTACAGCTAACAACTGAAAATCCTGAACATAAAAATCAGCTAACTAATGATATAAAATCAGCTATTAACTCAAATCTAAAGCCTATTGAAGCCGTAAATATAAATTATATTGGTAATGCCTCACCGCAAAAACAGGCCGAAAATATTCAAGAGAGCAAGCCACAAAACTTAGCAGGAGTAAAAAACATAATTGCAGTCGCAAGTGGTAAAGGCGGTGTTGGAAAATCTACAATCGCTGTAAATTTAGCATCAGAGTTATCAAAAAATTATAAAGTAGGTATTTTAGATTTAGATATTTATGGCCCTAGCTTACCAATGGTTGTAGGTATTAGTGAAACTCCAAAAATTACACCAGAAAAAAAATTAATCCCTATTAAAAAATTTAACATGAAGTTAATGTCTTTTGGATTTGTGAGTGGAAATGATGCTCCAACAATTTGGCGTGGTCCGCTTGTATCCCGTATGACGCAGCAATTCTTTGATGATGTTATTTGGGGTGAACTCGACTTCTTAATTCTTGATCTACCTCCAGGTACAGGAGATATTCAATTAACTCTCGTTCAAAAGATTGCACTCACTGGTGCAGTAATTGTAACAACTCCTCAAGATCTAGCTGTACTAGATGTACAGAAAGGTGCTGATATGTTTAAAAAAGTGAATACACCAGTCTTAGGAATTATTGAAAATATGTCAAATTTCAATACTTCAGCTGTAATAAAAAACCAAAATGGTGAATTGATAAATGGTACAATTAATATTCAGGATAACCATTTTGATATAATTAATGGAAAAGTAAATATGTATTTTGAAATTTTTTCAGGATTTGGCGGAGATAAAGAAAGTAAAAGACTAGATGTGCCATTACTAGGTAGTGTACCACTTTCCCCTGATATTGTTAAGTCTTCAGATAATGGTGAGCCTTATGTATTAAATTATAGAAAGTCTCTTATTACAGAAACTTTTAAAAGTATTTCTAATCAAATCATAAAAAAGAGTTTACAAGAATAGATGATATCTAAATTAGCTATGAGTATTTTTTTTAATACAGCATGGGCATATCCTTTATTTCTATGGAATACGCCACTGAAAGAGATTAAAAATGGATTTTATCGCTTCACTCTAGGTCTTTCTACTATTTTATGGGGAATGGCATGTGTTTTACTTTTCTTCAATTTATCACTAGAAAATATTAATCAGCAGATTTTACTAGCAATTCTATCACTTCTAATTATTGGAAGCTTCACTGCTTATATATGGAAAAAGGAACATATTTCTTTAATTTTTATCACAACAATCTGTGGTATACTTGCATTTGTATCTTATTTCATTCATAAATCAATCTTAGTAAATTCAGACTATTTAAATCCTGCTTTTTTTATTGGTGTTTTCATTTTATCTAATGTTTTATTTGCAATGATTTTAGGCCATTGGTTTTTAAATGTACAAAATCTAAAAATTATTAGATTACAAAATATTGTATCTATTTTAGGATTATCGATAATAATAAGGATTGTCTGGAATTTTTATTCAATATATAAAAAAAATGATTTAATTAGGGAAGGTGAATTTATAAGTGGCTATGAGTTTCTAGTCTCAATTGATGGGATTTTTCTATGGATTGCAATACTTTTTGGACTTTTTATACCATTAATATTAAACTTCATGACATCAAGAACCTTAAAAATATTCTCAACACAGGCAGCAACAGGATTACTCTATATTAATTTAGTTTTAATTTTGATGTCTGAAATGATTTTTAAATACTATTTAATACAATACAAATGGGTTCTGTAACAGGTTCATTTAGTTATGAATGTGATGATTGTGGCGTTTTCAAAATATATTCTGTAGAAAACTCTCCCGTAATTCATTGTTCATCTTGCAATAAAAAATTGGGAACTATACCTAAACATTGGAGTTTGAATAAATCTTGTCCATTTTGTCAGTGTAAATCCTATTACAAAAGGAAAGATTTTAATCAAATTATAGGTATAACGATTATTATAGTAGGAGCAATATTATCTATCATATATAATTACTTTATATTAATGGGATTTGCCTTTTTAGACATTCTTATGTACTACATTGTTCCAGATGTAGCTGTCTGCTATAAATGCTCCGCTGAACTTAGAGGTTTTGATGGTATGGATAGTTTGGAGGTTTTTGACCATCATAAAGCTGAATTATACCATTATTCGCAAGATGGAAAATAGATGAACCCTGTTCCAAAACACGTTGCAATAATTATGGACGGTAATGGCCGTTGGGCAAAAACAAAAGGATTACCTAGATTTGCTGGTCATAAAGAAGGTGTTAATACAGTTAGAAAAATTACTGAAAAATGCGGTGAAATTGGTATAAATCACCTAACATTATTTACATTCTCATCAGAAAACTGGAATAGACCTAAAACTGAAGTAACTGCATTAATGACACTTTTATCAAGTACACTAAAAAAAGAGATAGAAAGCTTAAATAAAAATAATGTTAGATTCTCTACTATTGGTGAAATAAAAAAACTTCCTAAAAAAGCACAAAAAGAAATTAAAGAATCTATAGAACTGACAAAAAATAATTCAGGACTTAATTTGATATTAGCCTTGAATTATAGCGGTAAACAAGAAATTCTTCATGCAATTAAAGAAATTATATATGAAGTCCAAAGTGGTACAATTTGTCCTGAGGATATTAATGAAAAATCACTAAATCAAAAATTATATACTCATGACATCCCTGATCCAGATTTATTAATTAGGACGGGTGGTGATTGTCGGATTAGTAATTTTATGATCTGGCAATTAGCTTATACAGAACTTCATATTATTCAAAAATTTTGGCCAGATTTTGATACTACTGATTTAATCAGTGTCATAAATGATTTTAATTCAAGAGAACGTCGGTATGGCAAAACAAGTGAACAGGTAAATAATGAAAAATAACGTTTTCTACTTTTTATCAATATTTTTTATAACTATAATTTTTTCTCAAGTTGGAATCAATATAGATGATATAAAAGTTCAAGGAAATATCAGACTATCAGAAAGTGATATTTTAAGAATTTCTCGTTTACAAATTGGTGACTCAATTGATATGGAAGATATTCAAAAAGCAATACGAAACTTATCAAACCTAAATCAATTTAATGATATTCAGATTTTTGCTGAAAATACAAATTCATACTCTCAGGGAGTTATATTAAAAATAGTGGTTGAGGAGCATCCTTTATTGAAATCAGTGGAGTTTAGAGGTAATAAAAAATTATCTGAAAAGAATTTAATAGAAAAATCTGAACTTGTAAAAGGTACATTACTATCTCCGTTAAAAGTTTTTACGGCTGTACAAAATATATTAACAGAATATCGTGGAAAGCATTATCATAATGTAAAAGTTGATACAGTAACCACATTATCAGAAGATAATAATTATGTAGATTTAACAATAATTATTACTGAAAATAAAAAAACAAAAATTAAAGAAATTAATATTAATGGTAATAAATCATTTAGTGATTGGACGCTATTATTTAGGCATATTAAAGCTACAAACTCATTTAAATGGTATCTGCCATTTCGAGGTGAGTTTAATAAAGATAAGTGGGAAGAAGATAAATTAAATCTTGAATCTTTTTACAAGAAAAAAGGATATAGAGACTTTTATATAAAAGAAGAATCTATCGATTTAATGCCAGATAAAAAGGGACTCTCAATTAATATTTCTATCTACGAAGGACCTCAATATTATTATAAAAATATATCATTTGAAGGAAATTTAATTCATAGTAATAAAGTACTGTCTTCGGTGTTAAATATTAGTAAGGGTGATATTTATGACGAAGAAAAATTTCAAATAGGTGTATATCAAGGAATATACCCTCTTTACCGAGATGGTGGATATTTTTATGTCCAAATTGAACCAGTTTTTGAGCCAGTAGGCGAAGATTCTCTGAATGTTAAATTTAACATACTTGAAAATCAAAAAGTAAAAATTAGAAAGGTTCATATTGCAGGAAATAATTATACGAATGAAAATGTAATACGTAGATATTTAAAAATTTATCCTGGAGAAATTTTTAGCCAAACAAAATTTGAAGCAAGTGCTAGAGATATATTTATATTAAATTATTTTGAAAATGTTATCCCAAATTATTTGCCTTATGATGAAGATGAAATTGATTTAATTTACGAAGTAATTGAAAAAAGGTCTGGAGTTGCTCAACTTTCAATGGGTTACAATGCTCAGATGGGACTTACAGGTGGAGGATCATTCCAATTTCCAAATTTTAGAGGAACAGGCCGAACCATATCCTTTAGTTATCAACGTGGAATAAATAATCAAAATCAAAATTATAATCAACAGCTTCCAACTGCTTATAATTCCTCAAATGTAGCAAATTATCAAAGTTTTTCATTTAGCTTTACAGATCCCAGAATTTTAGATACTCCAAATTTAATTGGATTATCAGCATCTTATTCAGAAAGAGGAAGTTCTGCAAGTTACCTCCAATTTGATGTTAAACAAGTAAGAGGATCTGCTCGACTAGGGCGTGAATTTAAATGGCCAGACCGCTTTTTTAGCGGCTCATGGAGTTTTTCTATTAGTAATAGTCGATATTTCTCAGAGTCAAAAAATGAATTAATAGAATATTTTGGACCAACAATATTAAATAGTATTGAAACTGCAATAGATGGGTCCCCTTATTTTTCAACTTCTGGATTATCATTTACCCAAACTATCCATAGAGATAGTAGAAATCACCCTGAATTCCCTTCTAAAGGCTCAAAGTTTATTTGGACTTCAACATTTTCTGGTTCATTTTTAGGCGGTGATGAAGATTATCATAAACATCGATTTGATTTTAATTTCTTTTCACCTATCATTAAAAAAGTAGTTTTACATTCTAATATGGTAATAGGTGCTATTAAACAAATTCCAGTAGCCTCTAATGAACGAAGTATTATTAATCCTAATGCTAAGTTTGTAATGGGTGGAAGTGGTATGCCATATGGTGAAATGTTAAGAGGATATGCCGACAACACAGTAGGTCCATATGGAACATATCGTCCAAAAGGTGGTAATATAATGCTAAAATACTCAATAGAACTTCGACTATCACTAGCAGAAAATCCAACCGTCTATGCACTAGCTTTTGCTGAGGCAGGAAATGTTTGGGAAAACTTTGAAACAGTAGATACAAACTACTTAAAAAGGTCTTTAGGCGTTGGAATTAGAACCTATATGCCAATGTTAGGTATGCTTGGATTCGATGCAGGATATGGATTTGATGATACAATAATTGATAGTGATTCAAAACCTCAAGGTTGGAATTATCATTTTTTGTTTGGAATGCCATTATAAAATAATTTTAAATAAATTATCTCAAGGAGAAAAATGAAGTATATTATGAAAATAGTAGCATTATTAATTTTAATGCCAACAATTAATTTTGCTAATACAAAAATCGGATATGTAAACTCTAACCGTATTATGGCTGAATTTGAGCCTGTTAGGGATATTCAAATTGAATTAGAGAAAGAACAAAGAAAACTAGAAATAGAATTTAATAGAATTCTTGAAAATATAGATAGTTTAAGGCAAGATTATGAACGTCAGCGACTTCTTATGAGTGACGAAAGAAGACAAAATCGAGAACAAGAAATTATCAACCTTGAAAGAACTGCACAGGAATTTCAAATGAAAAAGTTTGGACCAGAAGGTGATATCACTAGAATGCAAAATCAAAAATTACAGCCTGTACTAGAAAAAGTTCAAAGTGCTATTGATATTATCGCTAAAGAACGTGGTTATGATTACATCTTAGACGCAATGACCGGATCTATTTTATATGCTCTACCTCAGTATGACTTAACTGAAGATGTACTAAAGGAATTAAAAAAGAATACTAATTCAAATAATTAAATTTGTTCATAGTTTCTAAAATAGCAAACCAAATTAACGGAATTGTGGAAGGAAATCCAAATTTAAAAATACATGGTGTTTGTGATATTAAAAATGGTCAAGAAGGTAAAATTACTTTTCTAGGGAATTCTAAATACATGGAATTTTTTAATTCGACAAAATCTTCTGCAATAATTGTAGATTCTGAACTTAATTTTAATAATTCAAATAAAACAGTTATTCGAGTAAAAAATCCTCATTTAGGATTTGCAAAGACATTAGAATTATTTCAAAATCAAAATATAACGCAAAATAAAATTCATCAAACTGCAATATATAATGATTCAGTTAAAATTGGAAAAAATGTAGCTATTGGTGCAAATGTAATTATTGGAGATAATACAATTATTGGAGACCATTGCAAGATTAATGCTAATGTAGTAATTTACCATCAATCTAAGATTGGTAGGGCAGTTACTATAGATTCTGGTACCGTCATTGGTGCTGATGGATTTGGTTGGGTAACAGATAGTGGTAAACATCATAAAATACCACAGATTGGTAATGTAATAATTCAAGATGATGTATGGATTGGAGCAAATTGTACGATTGATAGAGGAACATTTAATCCAACTGTTATTGGTAATTCATGTAAATTAGATAATCAGATTCATATTGCTCATAATGTTATACTTGGAGAAAATTGCTTAATTGCAGGCCAAACAGGAATAGCCGGAAGTACAATTATCGGTAATAATGTTACTATTGCTGGTCAATGTGGTATTGCTGATAATATTGAGATTGGTGATAATTCCATAATTGCAGCAAAATCAGCTGTATTACAATCAATTCCGAATGATTCATTTGTTTCCGGAAATCCTGCTAGACAACACAAAAGTAGAATTAAGCAGGAAATTATAATTCAAAAATTACCTGAAATGTTAAAGAGAATCCGTAATCTAGAAAATATTTCAAACGAAATTAAAAGGTGAAATTTGCCAGCAAGTTATAGACATTCAAAATATCAAAGCACTATTAAAAGTGAAGTCCAAATTCAAGGTATTGGCCTACATACTGGAGTAAATTGTACCGCAATATTCAAGCCTGCACCTACTAATTCTGGTATTCGATTTAAAAGATTAGACCTAGAAAACTGTCCTGAAATTTTAGCTGATATTGACCATGTTATCGATATATCTCGCGGTACAACAATTGGTCAAAATGGTAATAGAATACATACTGTTGAACATGTTTTAGCTGCTGTTGTTGGACTACAGATTGATAATATTCTTATTGAATTAACTGAAAAAGAACCACCTGTTATGGATGGTAGCTGTAGACCCTTTGTTGATTTACTCTTAAAAGCTGGAATAAAAAATCAAAACGCTCAAAGAGATGAACTTGTTATTGATAGAACAATTACATATAGTGACCCTGATAGAGGTGTTGATATTCATGTATTGCCTTCAGATTGTTTTCGAATTACATTTATGACAGATTATAAATTCCCTTCTCTAGGCACTCAATATACTGCAATTTATTCAATGGAACATGATTTCGTCGACCGAATTTCTTCTGCACGAACATTTTGCTTTTTTTCAGAAATTAAACAGTTAAAAGAACAAGGTCTAATCAAAGGTGGTTCTGTTGATAATGCATTAGTTTTTCTCGATAGGGAAGTTAAAGAAGACGAAATTGATGAATTAAGAAAAATGTTTGGTATTACTTCAGATGTTTTTTGTGGCACGAATGGAATTTTAAATGGTGTAGAATTAAGATTCGATAATGAACCAGTACGTCATAAAGTTTTAGATTTAGTAGGAGATTTAGCACTACTAGGGATGCCTATTCGTGGACACGTAATTGCGGCCCGCTCTGGACATGCTGCTAATGTTGAGTTAGTAAAAAACATCAAAAAGACGTATAAAAAGAAAATGGAAATTAAGCGGCAAAGTCAAATCTCTAGTAAAGGTAAGTTTGATATTCATGCAATTTTACATATTATGCCCCATCGTTATCCATTTCTATTAATTGATAGGGTGTTGGATGTGGACCCCGGAAAAGTTGTTCATGCAATTAAAAATGTTACAATAAATGAACCATTTTTTCAAGGGCATTTTCCAGGGCAGCCTATCATGCCTGGAGTACTAATTTTAGAAGCAATGGCTCAAGCGGGTGGCTTCTTAATTTTAAATTCAATTCCAAATCCAGATACAAAATTAATGTATTTTTCTGCTATCAATGAATCTAGATTTAAGAAAATTGTAATTCCAGGTGATCAAGTTATTTTCGAAGTAAAATTATTAAAATTCCGAATGGGAACTTGTAAAATTTCAGGAAAAGCTTCTGTAGATGGTGAAGTTGTAGCATTCGCTGAAATGATGGCGTCAGTAGTAGATAAAAGAGGATAATATTTCAACTCAAATTCATAATACAGCTATTATTGATTCTTCCGCTCAAATTGGCGAAAATGTAACTATTGGCCCATTAGTAATAATTGAAAATGATGTAATTATTGGTGATGGTACTACCGTTAATTCCCATGCAACAATTAAGGAGAATTCAAAAATTGGTTCAAATTGCAGAATTTTTCAAAGTGCTGTCATAGGTGAAATCCCTCAGGATTTAAAATTTGATGGTGAAAAAACTGAACTTCTTATTGGTAATAATACAACTATTCGAGAATTTTGTACTTTAAATCGAGGCACTCTAGAATCTAACAAAACACAAATTGGTAGCAATGTTTTACTAATGGCTTATGTACATGTTGCGCATGACTGCTTTATTGGCAATAATGTAATATTAGCTAATGGCGTGCAATTAGGAGGTCATGTGATAATTGATAACGACGTAATAATTGGTGGAACAACACCTATCCATCAATTTTGCAAAGTCGGTGAACATGCTATGGTTGGAGGAGGATTCAGAGTTGTACAAGATGTCCCTCCATATATTTTGGCAGCAGGTGAACCATTAAAATTTAATGGACTAAATTCAATAGGATTAAGAAGGCGTGGATTTACTCCTGATACACGAAAAGCAATTAAAAATGCATACCAGTTTATTTATAATTCAGAACTGAATATTAGTGCAGCAATTAAAAAAATTAAATCCACATTAGATTTAGAAATTCCAGAAATTCAAAAGATAATTACATTTGTCGAAAAGAGTGATCGAGGACTCATTTAAATTAATAATATTATTTTTCCCTATTTTAGTATGGTCATCACCGATAGAATTAGAGGAGAGAATTATTAATTATTCAACCCAAACGAATAACCCGTTTTTAGGATCAATAATTGAATCTGGATTGACATTAAATTCTAATACTCAATTTACTTCATATTCTATTTTTACTCAATTATGGGTGTCTTCAAATTTAGCACTAAACGGAAAAATCGCCCCATATATTGGAAAGAATGATTTATATCATTATCAATATATTGGTGTTAATTACCATTCATTGATTGATGAAAATATATATTCTCCATTCGGTATAATTATTGGCATGCATAGATTAATAAATATAAAAAATTCTGTGAATAATCGCTGGTTTAATTTTGGTTTTAAATATTTTAAAACTGTTATAAGTAATAAATTTACATTTCATTGGAACAATTTTTTTACTAAAAATGAAAATGTAAAATCCATAGGCATTTCCCATTTCCTTAATTTTCATCCAAAAATAAATTTAAATTATGGGATTAATTATTATTTTCAAAATACTACATTTTCACTAAATTTAAACTTAGGATATCGACTTTGAAAAAACTTGGAATTTTAGGGTCAACCGGCTCTATTGGAACCCAAACCTTAAATGTTATTGATACATTAGATTCTGGATTTGAAATTGTATATTTAACGGCTAACCAAAATATAGAATTATTAATCAATCAATCCTTAAAGTTTAATCCAAAATATGTTTGTATTGGAGATGAATCAAAAAAAGATCAAATAAAAAAAGCATTATCAAATTTAGATTGTAAAATATTCTATGGAAGAAAAGGCCTATTAGAAATTTCTTCATGCAATGAAATTGATATTTGCTTAAATGGCTTGGTAGGTGCATCTGGAATGGAACCAACAGTTAATGTATTAAAAGCTGAAGTTGATATAGCTCTTTCAAATAAAGAAAGTTTAGTGATGGCTGGTGATTATATCAATAAACTTAAAATTGAAAATAATTGTCAAATTTTCCCTGTAGATTCAGAACATAGTGCAATTTGGCAATGTCTTGTTGGTGAGAATTTAGACGAAATTCGGAAAATTATTTTAACAGGTAGTGGCGGTCCATTCCGGACTAGAGATTTATCCTCCTTTGAAAATATAAACATTTCTGAAGCACTTAATCACCCAAATTGGCAAATGGGTAGAAAAATCACAATTGACAGTGCAACAATGATGAATAAAGGGCTTGAAGTAATTGAAGCAAAATGGTTATTTGATTTACCTCCGGAAAAAATTGATATTATAGTTCACCCACAATCTATTATTCATTCTATGGTAGAGTTTTTAGATAGCTCGGTAAAAGCTCAGCTTGGAGTACCAGATATGAAAGTTCCAATTCAATATGCACTTACCTACCCTAATCATATAAAATCAAATTGGGAAGAATTAAATCTTACAAAAATTGGTTCTCTCACATTTGAAGAACCGAATTTAGAAAAATTTAAATGTATAAAATTAGCTTATGATGCAATGAATGCAGAAAATTCCTATCCAGTGGTTTTAAATGTAGCAAATGACAATACTGTTCAAGCATTTTTGGATGGAAAAATTAAATTCACTGATATTCCAAGGCTAAATGAATTTGCTATGGAAATGCATCCTGTGACTAACATAAATGATATGAAAACAATTGAAGAGTTAAGTAACTGGACAGAAAAATTTATTAAGGAACAAATATGATTTTTATTTTATCATTCATAATTTTATTAAGTGTATTAGTTTTTGTTCATGAACTTGGACACTACATGGCAGCGCGATCTGTTGGAATGCGGGTTGAAAAATTTTATATCGGATATAATTTATTCGGACTTGGAATAAAAAAAATGTACAATGAAACGGAATATGGAATTGGACTATTTCCACTTGGAGGGTATGTAAAAGTTGCGGGTGTTATTGATGAAAGTTTAGATCCAAATTCAACTGGGGGACCTGATGAATTTAATAGTAAATCACCTCTACAAAAAATTTGGTTTCTATCCGCAGGTGTAATAATGAACATGTTGCTGGCATTTTTTGTATTTAGTTTTATTACTTTTAACCTAGGAATTGGTGAAATTGATAATAGCTCTAAAATTGGAAATACTGTCGCTAATTTTCCAGCTGAATCAATTGGAATTCAATCTGGAGATGAAATTATTGAAATTAATAGTAAATCTATTTCAACATGGGACGAACTCACTTCTATAATCTATGATAAACCAAATGAAATTATTGAATTAAAATGGAAAAGAAATGATGAAATAATTTCAGGATCTGTTCGAACCAAAGCTAATGAAAGACTTATTGAAGATGAAATCCGAGAGATTGGTATGATTGGAATTGGACCTGTTGTAACTCAAAAAGAAGTCGGTCTACTTCATTCCTTATCTGATGGCTATAAAAAAACTGTTTACTGGTTTGTGATGACTGTAAAGTCTCTTTCAATGATTTTTACTGGCTCTGCATCCTTAGATGATATTGGAGGACCAATTATGATTGCAAAAATGGCAGGAGAATCGGCAAAAGCCGGTATTTGGAACTGGTTAAACCTCATGGCAATAATCAGTATCAATCTTGCATTTTTAAATATTTTACCAATTCCCGGTTTAGATGGTGGACATATCTTTTTTACTGCCATTGAAGGAATTATCCAAAGAGATTTACCTGTAAGATTAAAACTAGGCATTCAGCAATTCGGCATGCTATTACTCTTTTCATTAATGATTATAGTAATTTACAATGATATTGCTAGACTTTTTAATTAAGGATTATATTCCTGTAATTCCATAACCATTGTACCGACATTGGTAGATTGTTCTATTTTTATCGGTATAAATTTTTCATCCTTGGTAAACCAAACTTTCATTTGACCCTCATTTTTTAACAATTTTTTGCTATTGATTGGTTTAGGTGAAATAAGAAAACATTCAAAATTCCCGTAAGGAACCTCAACCCATTCAACTTTATCTATCTCAAATTTTACTGGTTTTATTTTCCCCATATCATAGATATTAACTTCAAAAAAATATTTCTTGATTACCAAGTTTTCTCTAATTTTATATATAATCGATAGTGGATCAAAAACTCTATTTTTAATATTTAAGCTTTTTTTACCAAATTTAATTTCATTTTTTAAATAATCTATTTCAGCAAAATGTTTTTTCTTATAACTTCCTTCAGATACAAACTTTTCAACTTTTTTCAGGGAAAAATCATGTGGACTCATCCAAGCCTTTATTCGGTCCCTAACCTTATAAAATTTATCAAGGAATGAATTAGTCTTTATTTCAGCATTTAAAAAATATACTGAATCTCCACCAAGAGTATCCCAATTAAAAGATAAAACTGCTTCCCCTGCAGAAAATATTCTAAATCCTGCATTATATTTTAGCGTTTCGCCAATAAAATTCTCGTTAGCATACAAATTAAATGTTAAAAATATTATGAATAGCTTATTTCTCATCTAAAATATCTTGAAGCATTTTTTCAATATTACATGTCCTTTTTTCTACAAATGATTCTAGTTTTAACTTTATTTCATTATACTTTTCATCAGAATCAATTAAATCAAGGTAATTCTTAAAATCATTTATATTATGTACCATTTCACCTAATCCTTTTTCATGTAAATCAATAGCCTCATCTAAAATATAAATATTTGGTCCAAACGACACTAAACATCCATAAACAGCTGGTTCTAGAACATTGTGGACACCATCTCCAAATCCTGCACCAATATAAGATAGTCTAGCATATTGATATAAATCAGCTAAAATTCCTACTGTATCAATAATTATTGTATTATTACATTTTCGACTAGGATTAGCTTTGATTTCAGAATATAAAGTATATTCTATTTTTAAATTTAATAAAGTTTTTTTTAATTTTAAAATTATTGATTTATTTATCTCATGAGGTGTAATTATTAATCCAATATTTTCTGAAATTAAATCTGAATCTCCATATGGATATTTTTTATGTATTCCATCAAATACTATATCATAATCTGATTCAACAATACTTCCCAAAATTATATTCTTAGTAGTTTTAAATTTGTTTGGAAGTAAATCTTGTTTAGCTTTTTTTTTTCTATTTTTAACTCTATTATAGCGTGTATCTCCAGTTATTTCAATATTATTATGATTAACTAATCTTGATATTGTAGATTTTAACCTTTGAGTTCCTGTATAAATTTTATTAAAATTTAAAAATAATTTCTTATTAAAACTTATCAACAACCAATGAAATCGTAATGATTTAAAATGTATGTTTAAATTTATAATAACAATTTTTATATTCATTTTTTTTGCAATATTAATATGATTTGGCCATATATCATGACGATTTAAAATGTAAAAATTAGGATTAAAATCCTTTATAAACTTTTTTGCTTTCCAATAAAAATCTAATGGATGATAAATTGTAGCATCTGCTAAATAGGTATTCTTTTGTTTATTATAAACTGTTGGAGACATAAAAGATAAAAGAATAAAATATTTATCTCTATTTATTAGTTCTAAAACTGGAACTACTTGTTCATATTCTCCTCCTGATGCTGCATGTATCCATATTACTTTTTTTGAATTTGTTTTTATTTTAGATAAAGCAATTTTATATTGAACTCTTTCATTTTTTATTCGTGACATTAATTTTTTATTAAATAAAAGAAATAAGGGTGTAAAAAACCATAAAGCAGAAGTTAATATTTTATAAAAAAATTGAGCCATTTAGTTTAGTTGAGCACCTGATTGAATCCAACTACGGATATAATCGATTTTTTCTTGAGATATTTTATTTCCATTTAGTGGCATAAAATAGCGATCATCCGACACTGATTGCTCAAGTTGCTTATATAGTATAGATAAATTAGGAAAATATGGTTCAATATAATTTTGATCAGACCAAGTAGCAGTTTTATTGACTATATTTCCGTGACTTATACCTAATGATAAATTTGGTATATTACCACCAGTTGTATGACAATTTCCATAGGTCATACAACTTAATTCAAATATTGCTTGAATACAATCATAATGGACATTATCATTTTCATAATCACAAGTTTCAACTGGTTCTGTTGAACATGAAATTAAAAATATAAATGATACGGAAAGTAAAATAATTTTATTTTTATCAACCATAATAAGAAACCCCTTTTCTATATGGTTTAAAATAAGTCAGAAATTATTTAGACTAAAATTAGAATTCTTATATTTGACTTAAAAGAATTTATTAAATTTAATCTATAAAATATTTAAGGATTAGTGAATAACGAACTTTTAAGAACTTTACTTTTTTGGTTTCAAGAAAAACGATGGCTAATTTTTACACTAATTATTGGTATAACGTTATATTGGATGCCATATCCGGAATCTATTTCTTCACAAGGGTATAGAACATTAATTCTTGGAATAATGGTAATTCTTCTAATCGTTACTGAGCCTGTTCCGTTACCTGCAGTTGCATTACTAATTGCTATTTTAGAAGTATCTTTCCGAATTTCGAACCCTACTGAGGTTGCTCAGTCATTTATGAGTGATGCGGTATTTTTTATTATGGGCTCTTTAATGATGGGCGTTGCAATTGTTCACCAAGGACTCGATGCAAGGTTAGCATTGGCAATAATTCGTTTTACTGGAAATAAAGTACAATTTATTTCATTTGGTTTTTTAGCAATTTCTGCAATTTTATCTTCTTTTATAGGAGAACATACAGTTGTTGCTATGATGCTTCCAGTCGCAATTACTTTAATTAAGAACGTTTCTACACAAAAGCATGTACCAAATTTAACCGCACTTCTACTTTTTTCAATTGCATATGGATGTACAATAGGTGGAATTGGAACTCCTTCAGGTGGTGCTAGAAATGCATTAATGCTAGCATATTTAAAATCTATTCCTGAAAACGGGATATCACTATCCTATTTTGAATGGATTTTATTTGCTTATCCAATGGTATTAATTCGCATATTTTTTGCCTCATGGTTATTAAGAATTTCATTTGTTCCCGAATTAAAATATTTAGATACACCCATTCGTAGATTAAAAGTCCAAGTAGCAAATAGAGGTAATATTTCTGGAAAAGAAATTTTAGCAATTATAATCTTTGGTATTACTTTTTTAGGATGGGTTTTCCTAAATGAACGAGTTGGAATGGGAATTATAGCAATTTCAGGTGCATTCTTATATATGGCTACAGGATTAGTAAGCTGGAACATAATTAGTAGAAATGTAAACTGGGGTGTAATTCTATTATTTGCTTCTGCAATATCACTAGGCATTCAAATGAAAAACCATGGGACTGCTGTATGGCTTGGTGAATCTTTTATATACTCATTTCAATTTTTATTAGATCGTTTCGAGTTTTCGCCATATGCAGTTTCAATTTTAATAACAACACTACTTTCAAATGTTATTAGTTCTAGTGCTACAGTGGCAATATTGGGTCCAATTATGCTTAATATGGGAGGTGAACCGCTATTTATGGGAATGACAACTGCAATTTCATCAGCATTTGGTTATTTTTCAGCAGTTGCTGCCCCAGCATGTATGATTATTTATTCAACTGGTATGATTAAAATGACAGATTTTCTAAAAGCCGGTTGGCGCGTAGGACTTATGTCCGTATTTGTACTATTTTTAGTAATAAAATTTTATTGGCCATTTTTAATGAAATATATAGAAATATAATAGGATTAGAATCATGAAATTTTTATTATGTATAAATAATCAATCAAAAGCGACACGAGATATTATTAGACTAACAATAAAAGTAGCTGAAGGATTTAAAGCTGACTTAAATATTATAGTTGTTGGCCAAAAAACTGGTGGATTCATGGACTCAGAAATGTCTATTACACAACAAACACTAGCCGAATGGAATTTATATCAACCCGGAATTGATTTACTACATTGGGCATTTAATAAGATTATAGAATATGGTTATATTAAAGAAAATCCAAATGTTTTTCAGCCAGACAACTTTATTGAGGAAAATAATAGAATTAGGATTGTACTCCCTCATTCCTCTGGTTCAAAAGTTAATTTAATTTTACGAAATGGAAAACTATTAAATGAGTTGAGGGCTGAAAGTAACGAAAATAACTATGAACTCACAATTATTGAACGACCGAAAAAGAAAAGATTAACACATAATTTGACTCAATTTGTCAATTCTTCTCTATTTCTTGTTCCTAATTTTGATCCAAATTTAAAATATCCGATATTATTAGGTGTAAATGATTCTAAATTCACTAAGCGGGCAGTAATATATAGTGCAATTATTTCAAAACAATTTGGTAGTTATGTAAAATCAATTACAGTTAGTAAAACTGAAAAATTCAGAAGTGGATATATAGATGCTTCAAAATGGGCAGATAAATATCTGAAACGTTTAAAAGTTGAGCATGAATATCATTTGATTACTGGTTCAGCTGAAGAAAAGTTTATTGAAGAATCCGGAAATGACCATATCATCGTAATTGGACAAGCAAACAGAAATGAAATTCGGAAATATTTATTTAGTAGTAAACCAATTTATATTGCACAAAAAGCAGATTGCCCAATTCTAATTGTAAAATAAATTTTTTCAAAATATTATTTTGTTTTGTGTAAATCAAACCCTTTAAATTTAAAGACTTTGTTGGCCCGTTCGTCTAGTGGTTAGGACTCAGGGTTTTCATCTCTGCAACAGGAGTTCGATTCTCCTACGGGCTACATCTTAAGCCACCGGATTCGGTGGCTTTTTTTTATTTTTAAATTTCTTCCTCATCACTTTAATTTTCTCCAATGAAAAAACATATAAAATTCTTTAATCTACAATTAATTTTTACTTTATTATTTAGCATTTCAATATTAATTGGACAAGTAAGACCATATCAGCTACCTAGTAGTTTAATATCAAATACAATTGAAACCTATCAAATTGAATTTGATGAAAAGAATAGCATTAATCCAAATATTTTACTTGAACAAATTTCTGAAAATAGCATTCCAATTATTTACCAAATCAAAATTCAGACAGATTCTGAAAAAGAATTAATAATTGAAATTGAAAATGCAATGCAAGATTCTGAGGATTATTATTTTATTCGTTATAAAAATAATGGATATATCGGACCTATTTTTTCAAATGAATTATCACCTGAAAATAAACTAATAATTACAGGAGTATTTCCAAATGAATTTATAGTTGAGTATATAACTTCTAAGCAAGAAAATCCTATACTTCCTTCTATTTCTAAAATTTATAAAAATAATTATTCAACCATACAAAAGATTATATCTATTGAAAAATATTGGAAAAAAACTCGCGAAGAACCAACTGTTCTTATAACTGGATTTTGGCCACCAACAAATGAAATGATCCGTCATTTTTCACAAAGCCTAGATTTAAATCCAGAAGGTTGGATTGGTGAAAATTGGGAAGGTCGAGGTTACGATATTATTGGATATTTTCCTCAGTTTGAAAATCCAGATTGCAGTAATTGTGGTATGGGATATGGTGATTTGGAAGTTGATTATCAAGATACTTCAGAGGACTTTTGGGCTATAATTGAGGAAGTAAAACCAATTGCGATTATTACATTTAGCAGAGGAAACATAGACTATAGCTGGGAATTAGAGAATAATTATTATAATAGGACTAATTGGTATGCAGATTATCTTTCACCACTTTATCCAACACCAAACCCACCCGATGAAAGTGTAGATAGTTATCATTTACGTAATTCTAATCTTCCAATGCAGCTTATTGAGAATGCTATTGAAAATGCAAACCTAGGAATTAATGCTTGGATTGATTGGCAAGGAAACCCTGGACAATTTGTATCTGAATTTATGGGTTATCATGGTGTATGGTACCGAGATATAAGTCAAGATTCAATTGATATTTGTCATTTTGCAGGACATGTACATGTTGGAGGATTAATTGATTGGAATACTGCAAAAGAGGCAACTAATATTACTATTAGAGAAGTTCTTGATTATTTAGACCAATTAGACTACATGAGTGGTGATGTAAATGAAGATACTTTTATAAATATTCAAGATTTATTAGTAGTAGTACAAATTATTTTAGGAAACCAAGAACCATCATTAGGACCATTTTTAGCAGCCGATCTAAACTCTGATGAAATAATAAATATTCAGGATATTATAATTTTAATAAATATAATTTTAGGAAACTAAAAGTTATAGTAAATATAAAATTAACCTTATAAAGGATTCTTAATTAAATAGTTTTTTATCTCATCCCTGACGCGGTAAAAAACCTTTAATTTCTCTTTTTTAGTTCCAGTTGCATATGCAGGGTCATCAAAACTATAATGAATTTTTTTTCCAATAAATCCATAGAAAACAGGACAATTTTTATCTGCATTTGAACAGACTGTTATTATTATATCTATTTTTTCTATGTTAATCTCTTCAACTAATTTTGGATATTGACTTGAAATATCTATATTTATATCTGCCATTACTTTTATGGCATAAGGGTTTATTTCAATTTCTGGTTTAGTTCCTGCACTATAGGCTTCATATCCTAAATTTTTAGCCAATCCTTCTGCTATTTGGGAACGACAACTATTTCCTGTACATACAAATAATATTTTTTTTATATTATTGATAATAATATTTTTTTTATATTAAAAAATTATAGTTCATTAACAATTTTAATTAATTCTTCAAATGATTTTGCCTTAAAATGTGTTAAACTACTTACTTTTTCTCTTTTAATATTTTCATAGTAATAAATAAAATAATCTGAAGTTCCATTTTTAAATACTTCATAATCAGTAAACCCATCACCAACCATAATTTTCAATCCATCTATTTTGCTATTCTCAATTGCTAATATTTTACCTTTATCCTTAAATAATGGATTGTTTTCATTACATCCAATGACTTTTTCACCTTCATAAATAAATTCGTTTGCCAATACTCTCTCTGCTCTAATTCCAAATTCATTAACAATTGGTGTTATTACATCCTTAAAACCACCAGATACAATCCAAATATTTTCCGATATGGATCTTATAAATTCAATATTTCGTTGAAATGATTTCGAAACTAAAAGTGAAATGTCTTTTGTAATATTAATAACATCTTGTTTTTTAAATGACAATATTTTCAATCTTTTTTGTAAGGCAATTGAAAAATCAATATCGCCATTCATTGCAGAATTTGTAATGTCTTCAATTAATTTTAACTTAAAATCCTTTTTAGGATCATTTTTTAAAATAATTTTAGCTAGTTCATCAATTGTTTCTACTTTTATAAAAGTACTGTCAAAATCAATAATTAATGATTTATTTTCTAACATTTAATTTTCTATATGTAGTTTATTTAAATTTTTCTTTTTTTTACCCTTAACTTGTTAAATGTATGATAAAAATCATAATTTAAATAACAAATTATAACCTGTAAACTTATATCAGGAATATTGAGATAATAAATTAAAAAAATATTTTTGAGGTAATAATATTTCTTTTGACATTATATTACTACTAGTAGTTCTTTTATTTACTATAATTATGTTCGTATTAGAGTGGGTTCCATTTGAAGTTACAGCATTTGCTGCACTAGGAATTCTACTTGTATTTAACATTATTACACCAGAACAAGCGGTAAGCGGATTCAGTAATAAAGCCGTCATAACTATTGCCTCCATGTTTGTTTTAAGTAGAGCTATTGAAAAAACTGGTTTTTTAGAAGTATTTGCTGATAAGCTTTATACTTTTGGTGGAAATAAAAAATGGTTAACGATTTTTATTTTTTTACTCACAGTTGCTATTATTTCTGGATTTATAAATAATACAGCATCGGTGGCAATTTTTATTCCATTAGCAATAAATCTTTGTCAGAGATTTAAAATTAGTCCATCAAAACTATTATTGCCATTATCATATGCTGCCATATTTGGTGGTACATTAACTTTGATAGGTACTTCAACAAATTTGGTTGTTAGTTCATTCATGGAAGATCATACTTCATTAATATATCCTGAGGGTATTCCAGCATTCTCAATGTTTGAATTCACAAAACTAGGGACTATTTTTCTAATAGTGGGTATTTTTTATATTATGTTCGCATCTAGGTGGTTATTACATTCAAGATCAATTATATCATCTCTTACAAGAAAATATCATTTAGGACCATTTTTTACAGAATTTAAAGTAGGTCCAGATTCACCGTTAGTTGGTAATACTATAAAAGATTTAGGTATTTCAAAGGAATATGACCTTGAGATGTATATGATAATTCGAGATAAAAAAAGAATTCGTAAAGGTTTAAATTCTGTACCCATTCAAAAAGGTGATATTTTAATGGCTCATGTTGGTATTGATAAAATGATGAAATTTAGTGAAGAGATGAATATGTTGCTACTTTCAGATGTAAAAATGACACAGCAGGAATTGACGGGCAGAAATCATGTAATTGTTGAAGCAATTATTTCTCAACACTCTCATATGATTGGACAGACTTTAGGATCTTATAATTTTAGAAATATGTTTGATGGACTAGTTTTGGCAATTAGAAGACAAAGAGAGACTCTTAGAGAAAAAATTGGTAAAATTATTCTTAGATTTTCTGACACTCTCTTGATATTAATACCAAAAGGAAAGCTAGATGATTTAAAAAAATCCGCTGATTTAATTGCACTTGAAGAATTAAATATTACATTAAAATATGAACGCTACTGGTGGCTTTCAATTCTAGTGATTCCATTAATAATGATATTAGCATCTTTTGGAATTATTCCAATAATGAAAGGTGCTATTTTGGGAGTTATAATTTTATTAGTTTTAAGGTCTATTTCTATTCATGATGTATACGAATCATTAAACCTTCAAGTAATTTTTTTAATTGCGGCCTTATTGCCAATTGGTCATGCTATAACTTCAACAGGAGCAGATAAATTATTAGCTGATTTTATTTTTTCATTAAGTAATTCAATAGAAAATCCAGACACAAAATTTAGAATTTTAATTGGTGTTATTTATTTATTATCAATGGTATTATCAGCATTTATCTCAAATACTGCTATTGCTGTAGTTATGACTCCTATAGCTATATCTATGAGCGAAACATTTATGTTAGATCCTCGGCCATTTTTAATTGCTGTATGTTTTGGTGCTTCAACAAGCTTTATGACACCAATGGGTTATCAGACAAATTTAATGGTGTTTGGTCCTGGGCAATATAAATTTATGGACTTTATAAAAGCGGGACTCCCATTGAGTATTATTTATTGGATTTTAGCAGTATATGCAATTCCTAAACTTTGGCCATTTATACAAGTATGATAATTTTACAAATAAATATTTAAAAAGCATTATTTCAAATATATTGTAATCCATGAAAAATTTATATTTTTTTTTATTATTTTCATTCTTGTTTAGTCAAGGATTTTGGACATTTAATAATCGTACGCATTCAGAATTAAAATGGTACACAAAAAAAACACAGCACTTTAATATACATTATCATCCTGAAATTGAAGAAATTGCATTAAAAGGTGCGACTATTGCAGAGCAATCCATTGCGGCTTTAATGAATCAAATGGATTTAAAAACAATACCTATTTTAGACATCATTTNTACAAATGAAGATGAAATCATGAATGGATATGCTATGTATACAAATCAAACTTTTATTTGGGTAGACCAAAATGATGCCGCTGTCTGGCTCGAAGATGAAAAATGGTTAAAACAAGTATTAACACATGAACTTCAACATTTAGTATTCATGAATGCAATTCGTACATGGTTGCCTGAACCTTGGAGTATGACTCTCATTGGTCAGATTCCTAGTTGGTTTATTGAAGGATTAGCAGAATATTATACTGAAAAATGGCGACCATATAGAGCAGATATAAGTCATAAATTTCACATCCTTACTAATACAATAGATAATATGAATCCACATCATGATGGATATTCAAAAATACTCTATTTATCTGAAAGATTTGGTAATGAAACTATAGTAAAAATTATTAATTATAGAAATAATTTTAACCTAATTATCTTTAAAGATGCATTTAAAAAAGCTACAGGAATATCTGTTAAAAGATTTGAAGAGGACTGGCGTAAAACTATGAATACCTATTATTATGGATATAGAGCTCAAAAAGAAGATATAGATGAGTTGGGCAATACAGCCTCTCTACCAGTAAAAAAAGTTTCAACTTTTCTTATTTCTTCAGATAGTTCCCAAATTGCTATTGTTGGAACGAATGATTTAGACCAATTAGATAATAGTTTTATTATTGCATCTAAAAAAGAAAAAATGATTGCTAATAAATATTTTAACTTATTAGATATTTTTAATTCAAAAAAAAAGACTGAAAAAGAAAAATGGATAAAACCTGAATTCAAAAAAAAAGAAGTTGATTTCGGAAGGTTTCATACTCATTTATCATGGTCTTCGAATAGTAATAAAATAGCATATTCAAAATATCATCGTGGAAATAATGGTTCTATGATTTGGGACATAAAAATTTTTGATATTAAATCTCAAAAATCAAAATGGATTACATATAATATGCGCGCAACTTATCCCACTTGGCTAAATAATGATAACGATCTTTTATTTATTGCGCACTATAATAGTACAGCACAAATTTATAATTATAACTTTCAATCTGAAAAAATAACTCAACTGACTAAAAATAGAGGTGATATTTCAATATTCTCTCCTGCCATTTCACCTGATCAAAAATCATTAGTTTATGCTATGGCTCCTGAAGATGGTAATACAGATTTATACTTGATGGATTTAAAATCGAAAAAAAATAAACGATTAACTCAGCATCCATTCGTAGATTATTTACCTGTATGGAATCCAAAAGGTGATAAGATTGCATTTACATCTCATAGAAATTCAGTTCCAAATATCTATACTTTAGACATTAAAAGTAAATCTATAACTCAAATTACCGATGTAGGAGATGCTGTTTGGTCACATCAATGGAATCCAAAAGATTCAACATTAATTTTAAAGACACTTCATGATACGGATACTACTCGCTTAGTACTTTTAGATTTAAATAGAAAAATTGATACAAAAAATTTAGAAATTCGAAATCGTTATTCCTCTTGGATTACACAAGAACCTAATATCAAAATAAATAATATAGATTTCACAAATTATCCTAAAATTTTAAATACAAGAAAATATTCATTTTACAGACATATAAAACATTTTACTTCAACCCTTATTCCAATACCAATACCAGTCGCAACTACAACATGGATAGATGCATTAGGAAAACATTTAATTAATGCAAATATAGGTAATTATGATTATAATTTGAATAGTACCTTTGGAGGAGTCAGTTATTCTAATGCTACTATGAAATCATTTTGGGGTTTTTCTTATAATTATAACCAAGATTTTAAATTTAGAGAATATGATAGTAGTAGTAATGGATTGACTGAATCAAGAAATGGATTGACATTATGGACAAGAACTCCTTTTAACTCCGGTGAATCTTTATCATCTAATCATACATTTCATACTTCAATTTACTTTGGTGACTTAAATACATATCAACTTTATGATTATATCGATTCAACTTTAAATAATGGTCAAGATACAGTCATTGCCACTGAACATATAGCTAAGTTCTTACCTAATCCACAAAGTGGAAAATTAGGAAAATTATCGTTTAAATATCATTTCTTATCCAAAAGAAATCATAAGCAAAACTATTATTTGCCTCCACANGGATTTGGTATAAATTTTAAATTGGATATTGCTCATAAAAAATTAAATAGTGATTTTAATTATTCTCAGGTATTAATTGATTTTTTTAATAATTATAAAATAAGAAGCTCAATAATTTATTCTAGAATAAAAGCCGTCGCTCAATTTGGTGAACCACCTGCTCAAGATGAATTATATTTTCATACAGATGAGGCCCAATACTTACCAATTATTGGTATTAGCGAAAATCTACCTGAAATTCATAATTTACGTGGATCTGAGCAATTTAGGATAGGAAATAAGTTAATATTAGGAACATTAGAAATTAGAAACAAAATTTTAGATAGAGATTTAACTATTAATATTTTAGGTTTTACTATTGGAAATATATCATCTGCTATTATTTCAGATTTTGGAAATATATGGCAAAATTCTCAATCAACTGGCCATTTAATCGCTACATTAGGTACCGAATTGAAATTTTCTTTTAAATCAAGTGGCTTTCCTGTCATGACATTTGCCTATGGATATGCAAATGAAGTTAATAATATAAAAAATGGCGCCGAACTGAAACATTACTATAGACTGGCCTTAATTAACCCATTTTAAATTAAACATTAAATCATTTAAATTAGATATTATTATCTTTAAACAAATAAAGAATTTTATGTTATTATCTTTATATTAATGGATGTCAAAATGAAAATCTCGAAAATTATACCTTATATTTATACATTATCTATATTATTTTCTCAAGATATTTTTCTTGAATTGACTAACTTAGATTCAACAGATGGGAATTATAATATTCAAGTGCAAATGGCAAGTACTGTTGATATCGCTGGATTTCAATTTCAAGCTACTGGTGGCATTTTATCTGATGGATCAGGTGGACTTGCTTCTTCGAATTTGAGTACAGTCACAACAAATGCAAATGGTATGGTTTTAGCCTTTGACTTTATGGGAAACTATATTCCTGCAGGTGATGGTATTTTAATCAGTTTAACATATTCTGAATTAACATCATCAGAAATATGTATTGATAATCCTATTTTTACATCTTTATCTTCTGAAGAGTATATTACCGATTCAGGTACTTGTTTTTCAACAGGGCAAGAAGAGGCATCTCCTTCTGTAAATATTTTAGAGCCTCAGGAAGGTTCAACAATGTATTCTAATTATATTAATGTTAGTTTACTTACAATAGACCCAAATAATGTTGGTTATCATTATCATTTAGATTTAAATGGTGAAAATATAGGTATGTTTTGGATAAGAAATGATATTTAAACGATAATTTTCCTAATTTTCCACTTTGTGGATTAGGTAAGAACTTA
>NZIV01000054.1 GCA_002689995.1 Fidelibacterota bacterium | reverse complement strand
CATCGCATACCAATCACTAGGACTATATTCTCCATTGATAGTTGATACTCTCATTCTCATATCTCCATCCGCATATGTACCACCATCTGCACTCATGTCAACTGTAAATATAACGTTGATAGAGCATGAACTGCCATCACCACCACATTCACCACAGCCATCAACTATAGCATCACCACCACATTCTCCATTACAATCATTATACAAGCAGCTACCATCATTCATTGTCGCGTCAGAATTATAATTACACGCAGCTATATCGGTACAACCTAAAACATCATCCCCACTGCCTAAATACCCAATCCATGCATGAGGATCAAACCCTTCAGGTGCATTTTGTTCGCCATCTCCTCCACCAGAATCATTATCTACATTCCATTCTGCTGCATCCCATACCGAATTACCTTGCGTAACAGTTGCTGCTCTTTCTGCTCTTCCGTCTTCAAATTCATGTCCAGTTCCAGAGCCATCTTCTCCAGGTAAACCAAACATATCAGCAATATTACCATCTGCATCTACTAATGCAATATTATCGTCACCATTAGAATCAGCTGCGCCACCAGTACCTATATCCTGATCACATACTAACCCATATGTAGTATTAAATTTTTCTGCGTCATTACAAATAACATAAAAGCCATTTGCTGATACGGTTCCAGTAAGTGCTACAGGAGACTGTGGATCAACGTTACCATTAGTCCATCTCTGCAATGACCAACCAGACGACAAGTCTACATCACTACTACCACTATTGTATAGCTCGACATATCTACCTGCATCACTTGAATTTTGCGGATCTGTTAACTCCGTCATAAAAACAGATGCATTAGCAAGGCTAAATAGTGTAATAATNATAAAAGTTGTTAAATATTTCTTCAAATTATCCTCCTAAAGATTTCATTTTTCATATATTTCAATAATTAAATTTACAAATATTACTACTATTTTTACCATCATAAACGTAATTAATAAAAAATTATTTTGATCATTAATAAAAATTAAAATTAATTTTAATTTTTAGGTGATTTATTTACTAATTTTTTAATTAAACCATTAAAAATATAACCATGGAAAGGATAGACTGAGATCCAATAGAGCCTACCGAGTAGTCCTTTAGGTCTAAATGTTGCTGTCTGATTTAATTTATTTTTGCTTAACTTAAATTCTAACCATGCTTCACCTGGAAGTTTCATTTCAGCAAATAGTAATAGTTTACCCTCTTTTTTATCAGCATATAGTACTCTCCAAAAATCTAATGAATCTCCTGCTGAAATATAATTTTTATTTGTTCGACCTCTTCTGAGGCCTACCCCTCCAACCAATTTATCTATGAATCCTCTAAGTCTCCAAAGCCAATTACCAAAATACCAACCATTTTCACCTCCTATTTTCCAAATTTTATTCAAGGTATAATTATAATCAATTAATGAAATTTCTCTGAGATCTCTAAATACTCCAAATTCAGGTACAGATATAAATTCTGAGATATCTATATGCATACCGCTACTAGAATATGAATCTTTCCAACTAGATATAATATCATTTTTTTCAATTTTTTCAAATGCTCTTGTTAATGCATTTTTATATGTAATAGGCTCAATATTTAGAATATCATTTATTTTATTGTTTTCACAAACTACCTCTACCTTCATACTATCAACTAGATTTTTAGCTAATCTATATGAGGTAGATGTCACAAAATAGAGCCAATAGCTTGAAATTCTTGGAGACATTACTGGAAAAGTAAGAATTACTCTTTTTAGTTTTCTTGTACTAGCTATCCCTAATAACATTTCTTTGTATGTCAAAATATCGTTAGACCCAATATCAAAGTTTTTATCAAATGTATCTTCATTCATAATTGATTTGCTTAGAATTGTTAATACATCGAAAATTGCTATCGGTTGACACTTTGTTAATAACCACCTAGGAGCTATCATTATTGGGAGCTTTTCAACTAAATCTCGCATAATCTCAAAAGAAGCACTACCAGAACCAATAATAATTCCCGCTCTAAATGTGGTGAAATTATAATTTCCTTTTTTCAACTCATTCTCAACTAATTTACGAGATAAAAGATGTTTAGATAGTGATGATTGATTTATAATTCCGCTTAAATAAATAACATGCTTAATAGTTGTTTTAGATAGCTGTTCACGAAAATTAATGGCTGATTTTTGCTCTAACTTTTCATAATTATCGGAAGTTGACATAGAATGGACTAAATAAAAAGCAACATCAATATTTTTTGGAATATTATCAAGACTTTTGTTATCGGTTAAATCAACTCTTATTATGGAAATATTTTTCCTCATATAAGCTGGAGGATTAAATCTTGATAAATCTCTAACGCAACATGTTACTTCGTAGCCTCTATTGATNAATAAAGGAAGTAGTCTCTTTCCTATATAACCCGTTGAACCAGTTAAAAGTATTTTCATAGAATCAATTAAAAATAAAGTAGCTGTTATTTAATGGCATAAGTTGAATCATTAGCTAGGGTATATCATTTTTTCTTTAATTCATTCTCTATATAGCTTAGGTCTTTAATTTTTTTAACAGCATAGTATGTATTGCAGCCTGATATTCCTGTACTTTTAGAGTTTTCTAAATTTATATAGCCAGTACTTGATACTGCACTATCAGGTAAAGTTATATTTTGGACTTCGCCTATTATTAAAACAGTATTGTTTATTTTAATATCTTTATGCTCAACATATTTCATACCTATTTTAATATTAGACTCTCTAACAAATGGTGCCTTAAAATTATTTAAATACTCTTCTTCAAAATTACACTCTTTAAATTCAGATATATTTTTTCCATATTTTATTGAGGTTTTATGCGCACCTTCATAAATGTTTTCATTTACGTGATTAATAGTATAAAATTGAGTTTTTAGTATATTAGAGAATGTATTTCTCTTTACTTTTTTCATTGGTCTTGAGAACATACCTATAAGAGCAGGGTTACTACCGATATGTACTACTGAACTGAAAATTGCTAAATTAGTAATACCTTTATCAGATATTGTACCAATTAAATTTGCAGGTTTAATCCCTGTAATTGAGTTTATAATATTAATCCTAAATGTAAATTCAAGATTTTCTATATCATTTTTTGATAAATACAATTTATTTTTTCACTTTATATTTTATACTAGTCATTGATTAAATCAAGCAATAGAAACATATGATACTAATTCATCTAAATTTCTATATTTTTTTCAACAATAAATCACTATCAATAGGATTGAATTTTGAGGCTGAATTTATTAAAGATAGTGCGGTTAATTCTTTAACACCATATACCTCAACAACTGAATTATATTTTTCAATTACTTTCTTAATTAAAATTTCAAAATCACCATCTCCAGAGGCAAGCACAATAATATCTGATGTTTTTACATATTCTAAAATATCAATTGTAATACCAACATCCCAATCTCCTTTAGCAGAATTATCTATTCGCTGAATGTATGGTTTTAATTTAACTTCGAATCCGATTCCTCTTAAAATATTATGAAATTGCCTCTGTTTTACGTCTTTACTTTTGATAGCATAAGCTACTGCTTTTACAACTTTTCGATCTGAAACTACTTTCTTCCAAAAAGCATTATAATCAAAATGGCAATTATATATTTGCTTAGTGGTGTAGTATATATTTTGTACATCTACGAAAATGCTTACTTTTTTCATATTTTTAATTTAATTAAGTTTAATCAATTTATGTTTATAATTAAATCCATAATTATTTAAACTTATTTATGATACTACCTCAGTTATTTAAAATAATATTTACTAATTCAATAATATCTAAAATATTAATTTCATTATCTAAATTATAGTCGCTTAAATAGAGTTCAATTGAATTAGATTCATCATAATAATTATTTATATCATTTACGATAAATGATACTATGATTATGATATCTATTATATTTATTTGATTATCAAAATTTATATCACCTAATCGTGAAGGATAATTTTCACCAATATTTACAGAAATAGATGCAGGTTCAGTTTCAGGACAGTCATGACAATAGGGATCTTCGCTGCATGATTCATCCAAACAATTCATAGTTACTAATTCTGCTGTTACAATAAGCTCTGTATCTAGTGGAATATAAGGACTTATATCTATAATAATATCTGAAAAATATGTATAATTAGCTGGTATAGCATACCACCAATTAATGGAAGATTCAGATGGTATTACAGGCAGATTTGTACCTTCAATATTTGCAGTAATCAACAGCCCTGGATATGTTGAACAATCAGGACCATCATTATGAACGTTGACAAGTAAATGCGCTACACCTGAATTATCATTATATGGATTGACTAAATTATCTCCATTTAATTCAATCAATGTCATTTGACTTACACCAACATTATAACAATTTCCTAATTCGCAAAATCCTGTACCAAAATTACTCTGCATACCCATATAATCCTCAACGCATTCAGGGTAAGGAGGGCATAAATCATTTCCTTCTAAGCTAAATATTGCTGGATTATTAAATTCAAGATTTAGATTGCAAATATTATTAGGAACAAATCCATTTAAATTATTATACGGTAGCTTTAAAACTTCAATTGCATCCCAAGTATCAATCAATCCAGTAATTTCTCCAGATATTTCAAGCCAGTTATAAACTCCATCTATAATAATCGGATTGCAGTCTAATGATATAAGTCGACCGTTTTCAGACCATATTTGAGAGCAAAACTCTAGTGGTTCAATAACATTATTATTATTCAAGTCTAAGATGTAATTAATTTCAGTGCTATTTTGTAGAAAAATATTAATAACCTCTAAATCAGATTCAAAATAACATTGATTTTCAATATCAATATATCCCTCTTGACAGTTCGCTGTGAGAAGTTTAAAAAGAAATATAGATAGTATAATTTTAATAAGTTTTATCACTTACTCAACTAACATCAATTATTAAAATTCATACCTTCTCTTTTCAGAATCAGGATTTTGTTTATAGAGAATTAATATATTCCCAATATTACCTAAAATGATAGCATCACATGAATTTTTAATATATTCTGATATTGAATCTATTTCATTTTTGAATGAATTAAACTTGATTTTTATTAATTCTTTGTTTTCAAAAATCATATTAATAGAATTGATAGTAGCTTCAGATGCGCCTTCTTTGCCTATAATTAATGAAGGCTTGAAAGAATGTGCAATTCCTTTTAATTTTTGTTTATTTTTTGAAGATAAATTCATAAAGTTTTTTAGTATTATAATTGTAATAATTTAAGATAAATCTATTATTAATTATATGATTTAGAATAATATTTTGAGTTATTATCTAATCTTTTGATTATATATATTTTAATAATTTTATTTGACTAATATTATTAATAGCTAATTTACAGCATGTGCTTCCAAGAACTTTAATTATAAATGACACAACAAAATTAAAATAAAATAAAATAAAAATTGTTCAATCCAAGTAATGAAATAACTTTAAATGACACTAATCATAAATATATACTCAAAGGATTTGAGCATATAAAATTTAAAAGTGTAACCACTGTTATATCAGAATATTTTGAAGAGTTTGATAAAGTTAAAGTGGCAACAAATTTAAAACAAAATAGCCCTAAATATAGACATTTTACAATTGAAGAAATTATTGATGCTTGGGATAAATCGGCTCAATTTGGTACAGATGTACATAGAGAATTAGAAGACTATATAAATCACAATAAAAAACCATTTATTGGCAGATCTAAGATTGCAATAAAATGGCTAAATAATTATTTAAAAAAATCAGACTTCGACCTGTATTCTGAAATTATTGTTTATTGTAAAAAATTAAAAATAGCAGGTACAGTAGATTTATTAATACATGATAAAATTAATAATATTTATAGTCTTATAGATTGGAAAACTTCAAAAAAAATAGATACTATGGGATATAGAAATAAAACTGGAAATAAACCTGAGACTGAAGACCTTCTCGATACTAATTTCAATCATTATTCATTGCAATTATCTCTTTACAGATACTTACTTGAAAAAAATTATTCGATTAAAATTAAAGATCAGATAATTGTTCATATAACGGATGATTCTGTTCATTCTTATCTAACAGATAACCTTAATGCTCATATTTTATCAATATTGAAGCATTATTAGGAATTATTATGTCATTTATAAAATCAATAAAAAAAAGTAAAGAGAAAATATTACTTTATAAATTAACCGAAAATATTTTAAACAAATCTGTTATACCAGTAGACTTATTTACAGAAAATATACATATATGCTTCATAGATGTTGAAACAACTGGTGCAAACAGGGAAAATGATAAAATTATTGAAATAGCTTTAAAGCTTGTAAAAGTAGATAAACAAAGCGGTAATATTATTTCATTTGAATCATTATATGAATCTTTCCAGGATCCTCAAGAGAATATAACAAATGAAATTACAAAAATTACCGGTATTACTGATGAAATGATTAAAGGCCATGAAATTAATTGGGATAAAGTTCAATTGATTTTTGAAAAATCTGACATTATTTTAGCACATAATGCTGGATTTGATAGATCTTTTGTTGATAGATACTTACCCTTATCTAAGAATAAAATTTGGGCATGTTCAATAAATGATATTGATTGGCTTGAGCGTGATTTTACAAAACAAGGACTTGAAATACTCTGCTTTTGGCATGGATTTTATTATGATAGTCACCGAGCATTAAATGATGTCGACGCCTTAATTCATTTACTTTGTCATAATTCATATAAAATTAATAATCCTTTATCCGAACTTATTGAAAATTCAAAAATACCCTATTATAAAATGATTGCCAGAGACAGTGCATTTGAAATGAAGGATATTTTAAAATCAAATAATTATTGGTGGGATGGAAAGAACAGATACTGGTGGAAGCGAATTGACCATTCTGAAATTGAATCTGAAAAAAAATGGCTTAATGAACATATTTATCATAACTATTTCAAGGGTATTGTCGAGGAAATACCTATTACTGATAAATATAAATAACTAATTATTCAACATAGACTTTTATTAATATTAAATTTAAATAATAAGAATTTAATTTTAAATCTTACAATTATCTTAAAGGAGTGAAACTATGATCCCTAACCATGTAGGTTTAGAATCAAAAAAACTAACAAAAGTACCACTAAAAGATTTTTTTAAAAATCCGGAAATGTCATTTTTCAAACTATCTCCGGATGGAAAACATATTTCTTATATGAAACCCTGGGAAAATGGAAATCGAATGATGAACGTATATGTCAAACATATTGAATCAGAAGATGAAGTACGTATTACCAATGCTTCTAAAAGAAGTCTATATGGCTATTTCTGGCTAAATGAAAACCGAATTGCATATATACAGGATGAGGGTGGTGATGAAAATATTCATATTTATGCAGTTAACATTGATGCTACAAATAATATCGATTTAACTCCATTTAAAAATATACAAGCTCGTGTTACCGATGATTTAGAGGATAATCCTGATTTTATGTTAGTTGCACTAAATAAAAGAGATCCTAAAGTTCATGATGTATATCGTTTAAATGTGAACTCTGGAGATATGGAGATGATTGCAGAAAACCCTGGTAATATATCAGGATGGTTAACTGATAATGCTGGAAAACTTCGCATTGCTACCACTACTGACGGAGTTAATACGGGATTTTTATATAGAGAAGAAGAAACAGATCAATTTAAATCTATATTAACTACTAATTTCAAAGAATCAGTTTCTCCTCTATCCTTTACTTTTGACGATAAAAATATTTATGTTTCATCAAATAGAGGTAGGGATAAAAGTGCGATTTACAAGTTTAACTTAAAAACTTCAAAAGAAAGTGATCTTATATTTGAGCACAATGAGGTAGATGTTTATAATTTAATGAAATCAAAAAAACGAAAAATTATTACAGGTGTATCATATTCAACAGATAAAAGACAAATGTATTTTTTTGATGAATGGAGAGAAAGCATTCAAAAAAAACTTGAATCTAAACTACAAGGAGTTGAAGTTGTTATATCTGATTTCAGTAAAGATGAAAAAAAAGCCATTGTAGTAGCATACAGTGATAAATCTCGTGGTACATATTATTACTACGATATTGACAATGACAGCTTAAAAATGCTCGCTAGTTTAAGTCCATGGCTTAATGAAGAAGACATGGCAAATATGTTGCCTATTTCATATAAATCTAGAGATGGATTGCTTATCCCTGGCTATTTAACACTACCAATTAACTATAAAAAAGGAAACAAACTGCCTGTTGTAATCAATCCACATGGTGGCCCATGGGCAAGAGATGAATGGGGTTTTAATTCTCAAGTTCAGTTTTTAGCAAATAGAGGCTATGCAGTTCTTCAAATGAATTTTAGAGGTAGTGTTGGATTTGGCAGGCAATTTTGGGAAATTAGTTTTAAGCAATGGGGAAAAACTATGCAAAATGATATCACAGATGGAGTTAATTGGTTAATTAACGAAGGCATTGCAGATCCAAATCGTATAGCAATTTATGGTGCATCTTATGGAGGTTATGCCACTTTAGCAGGACTTGCATTTACCCCAGATATTTACGCATGTGGAGTAGATTATGTTGGTGTATCTAATATTTTTACACTACTTGAGACATTACCACCATATTGGGAACTAGGTCGTCAAATGATGTATGAAATGATTGGGCACCCTGAAACAGAGGAAGATATCCTTAAGGAAGCGTCGCCTTTATTTCATGTTGATAAAATAAAAGCTCCTCTATTTGTCGCTCAAGGCGCTAATGATCAGAGAGTTAAACAAGCAGAATCAGATCAGATTGTAGAAGCACTTAAAGCAAAAGGAATTGACACACCATATATGCTTAAAGAAGATGAGGGGCATGGCTTTTATAACGAAGAAAATCAATTTGACTTTTATAAAAAAATGGAAAAATTCCTTAGTAAACATTTAAAAAACTAATAAAATAATTTTTAAATATTATGTTTAATTCAAATAAAATCAAAGGGGTGCTATTTGATATGGATGGCACAGTACTAGACTCAGAAGACTTATTTATTAAATCTCAATTATTATTATTGAATGAATATAATATTTATTCTGATAGCAATGATTTAGAAGAGTTTAAAGGTATGTCTCATAAAGACTTCTATCCAAAATTGATATCTAAATTTAATATAAATGAGAATTTAAACGTATTAAGATCAAAACTTAGAACCTATCTACATAAGATTATGGAAACAGATTTAAAATTTATAGAAGGATTTGAAGATTTTTTTAATTCTCAAATTAAAGATAGTAATTTAAAAGTAGGTATAGTTACAAATACAACAAGACTATCATATATTAAAATACAAAAATGCATACACATTGATAATTATTTTAGCTTTGTGATTACTGTTGATGAAGCATTGGTACCAAAGCCTTCACCGGTTCCATTTAAAAAAGCAATGGAAAAATTATCATTAAGTGCAAATGAAACAATAGTAATTGAAGATTCTAAAACAGGACTCTTATCTGCAGTTAAATCTGAAGCAAAAGTAATAGGTATAACGACCTCTTTATCAGAAAGTCAAATTAAAGATATAAACTCAGATATTACAGTTGCAAATTCTTATGATGATATTACTAATATTTTTAAAAAATTAAATTATTAATTATCTAATGCTTGATAAATAACATTTTCATACTGATTTAATAATTTTATATTCATGTAAGATTGAGCCATGATTATTACATAAAATTCATTCATAGGATCAATAAAGAAAAATGTATTTGCAGCTCCAAACCAACCATATCTTTTATTATTTGCAATTGATTTTTGATTTATAGTAGTTTCATTTGTGTAAAAACCCAAACCAAATCCGTCCATTGGAAAATTAAATTTGAGGGTATCTTCAACGGCGGTGACAGATTTCCTATTAATCACATTTCTTGCATTTATGCCGGATAAATTTTTGATATGATTTTGAGTCATTAATTCTATAGTATTCTTACTTATAATCTGTTTGTTTTTGTACTTACCATTATTCAGAAGCATAAGACAAAAATTACTATAATCTTTAATTGTTGAAATCAATCCCTCCCCACCCATTGGAAATGCATTAAAAGATGATATTTTCTTTTTTTTACTATTTAATGATTTAAAATCATTATACGGTGTTATATTTAATCTTTCACTAATTATTAATTGACTATCTTTTTTTTCATAAGCATTTGGTAAATTTGATATTTTACTATCTAAATTAAATGATGTATTATTCATCTCTAATGGATTTAAGATTTCATCCTCGATAAAATCTTCAAAAGGCTTTTTACTTACAATTTCAATAATACGTCCCAAAATAGCTGTATTAATACCATAGCTAAAGTCTTCTCCTGGTTCAAATAATAATGGAAGTTTTGCCATTTCTTGGGAATATTGCTTTAATGTTTTAGGATTGCTATCAATCGCCTTCATATATTTATTAAAAACACTTCTATATTTACTACTAAAATCATAATACATACCTGATGTGTGTGATAATAAATGAAATACAGTTATTGGTTCTTCTACATTTTTTGTAAAATGAAATAAATGTTTGATTACAGGAAGATCAATAACTTTTATTTTTTTCATATCTTTAAATTCAGGTAAATATGAACTAATTGGATCATATAAATTTATCAATCCTCTTTCGACTAAAATCATTAGTCCTATAGAAGTTATAGGTTTTGTCATTGAATAAATTCTAAAAATAGTATCGTCATCAATATTATTTTCTTTTTCAATCTCACCAAAACCAAAACTTTTATTGAAAATCAATTTATCTTTTGAATTAATTAATACTGATACGCCAGTAAATTCCTTTTGCTTGATTAATTTATTAGATAAAGAGTCCACATAAGCCAATCTTTCAATATTGAATTTATCAATATTATTTGAAATTGAAAACTGTAAAAGTAGTAAAATAGATATAATAAATCTCATAATGCCTCGATTATTTTTTAATTATCTAGTTATTTTATAAATAAAACATTATAATATGTTATAAAATAATTATATTAAATTAAATTTTCGATTCAATAATCAATCTCAAAAAAAAAAAAATGAAAAACAAAATAAAAATTTTGATTTTATTTCAAACTTTATATTTCTTTATAATTTTTGATATAAAACTTACCGCAAGAGAATTTGATTATTTTTATGATGGAAAAAATTTAATCACAAATCAAATAATTGAATATATTGATAGTGGAAGTATTGCTGGAGCACAATTAGTAATTATAAAATCAGATAGTTTGATTTATAATAATGCTATTGGATATGCAGATATAGATAGTAAAAAGTTATTATCAGATGATAGTATTTTCAGAATTTATTCAATGACAAAACCAATAGTATCCGTAGCACTAATGATGCTCTGGGAGAAAGGATTATTCAATCTAGATGACTATCTTCATGAATATATACCCGGATTTAAAAATATAAAGATATACAACGAATCAACCTTAATTAAATCAACAAAAAAAATTAAAATTATAGACCTCCTACGACATACTTCAGGACTAGGTTATGGCTGGAGCGGCAATAAATATTTGGATTCTGAATATAGTAAAATTTGGATAAGTAAAAATAATGAAGAATTTGCATTAAAAGCGCAAAGCCTTCCACTTTTTTTTGAACCAGGAACATCATGGAGATATGGAATAAATACAGATATATGTGGATATTTGATAGAAATTCTATCAAATCAATCCTTAGATTTATTTTTATATGAAAATATCTTCAAACCAATTGAAATGATTGATACTCACTTCCAAATTCCTGATTTTAAAATTCCTAGATTCACATCCAACTATAAATATGATGAAAAAAAAGAAATATTAAAATTAGTTGATAATTATAATAAAACAGAATATTCAAACAAATCATTTTATAGTGGCGGTGGTGGTTTAGTATCCACAGTAAATGATTATATAAATTTTTCTAAAATGTTACTTAATAATGGTAGTTTTGGAAATTATAAAATTTTAGAAAAATCGACTATACAATTAATGACAAAAAATCAAATTTATGATATTGATTATCCTTGGGGTAATGGAATCAAATTTGGTCTAGGTTTTTCTGTTGTAACCGATCATAGACTTAGTGAAAACTCTGATTCAAATGGCTCTTTTGGATGGAGTGGTGCAGCTGGTACTAGATTTATAATTGATCCAAAAGAAGAACTAATTATAATAATGATGATTCAAAGAATGTATCCTTGGCCAAACTTATTTGAAAAATTAAATAATCTTATATATTCACTACTAAAAATTAAAAATTAAACATATAATTTTAATTAATTTATGTTTATTTCACCTTTTAAGAAAAGAATAGCAGAACCTGAGATAAGTACTCTATCAGTTCTCTGTTCGCAATACAGTACACCTTCTCTCGTAGATACTTGTTTTGCTTTCAATACTTTTTTATTGAGTTTTTCAGCCCAATAAGGAGTTAGTTGGGTATGAGCTGAACCAGTTACGGGATCCTCATCTATACCTAGATTTGGTACAAAAAATCTTGACACAAAGTCAAAATTATTAGTAGGAGCAGTTATGATTACACCTCGTAAATCTAGCTGTTTTAAAATATTAAAATTAGGTGCAATGTCTAATATATCCGATTCATTTTCATATACTGCTAAATAATCTTCATTTTTATAACACGAAAGTGGTTCTTTACCAAGTGCATCAGTTAATTTATTTGGAATTTTACATTTAAGTGGCATTTGTGAAGGAAAATCAAGAGTGAAAAATTCATCTGTTTTTTTTACAATTAATTCTCCTGATTGTGAATCAAATATAATNTTATTAAAACTATAATTTAAAATATTAAAAATCACGTAAGCAGAAGCAAGTGTTGCATGACCACAGAGTTTAACTTCACTTTTAGGAGTAAACCAACGGATATGGAAACGTTTTTTTGAAGAAACGAAGAATGCAGTTTCAGATAAATTATTTTCCCATGCAATTTTTTGCATTAGNTCATCAGACAACCATCTCTCTAATGGTATTACAGCAGCCGGATTACCCTTAAATAATTTTGAAGTAAATGCATTTATCTTATAAATTTTTAATTTCAAATATAACCTTTAAAATTAGTTAATATATTTTATATCAGTTTTGATAAATAATCTGCTGTATCTCTACAAGTATCTCTAAGAGATATAGGATTAAAACCTAAGATTTTTTTTGCTTGTTTTGTATCAAGACTATATTTGAATCCTAAATGAGGTAATGCCGCCACTAAACTTTTATCAAATTTAGCCATTAATTTAATTAAAAAATCAGGTGCCTGAATAGTAGGTGCATTATAACCCAAATCTTTCAAGCACTGACTTATATCCTTCATCCAATATGTATTTTCTGATATGAGAAATCGCTTACCNATAGATTCATCTCTATTTAATGCACTTATATGCATTTTAGCTACATCTCTTACATCTACTGTAGGAATTATAATTTTTGGTACCATAGGCTGTTCTTTTTTTAACAACATTTTATAAATTGTTAATGAAGAAGAATGAAGGTGATTACCTATTCCAGGCCCCCATACTAGAACAGGANTTATTACAGTAAGTCTAATCTCAGAATTCTTTGATACAAAATCCCAAGCTGACTTTTCTGCTATAGTCTTGCTTTTTGTATATGCAGTAATACTATCTGAATCAATATTTGTCCAGCATTTTTCATCAAAATTATCTTTATTTCCATGTCCATAAGATATTGCCGCATTTGATGAAGTAATAATTATCCTCTCAATTCCTGCATTTTTTGCTGCATTTAATACATTTAAAGTTCCTTCTTTTGCAGGAATAATTAAATCGTCTTCATTCTTAATATATCTTCGTGGAAATGGACTTGCAACGTGCATAACTGCGTCGCACCCTTCTACGGCTTCATCCCACCCATTGGTATCATCTAATGTTGTTTCTGCGAAATCTATTTCTATTTTCCGATTTAAATGATTCTCTAAATCATTTTTTACGGTTCTAGCTTTCTGTAAATCCCTAACTGTTCCTTTAACATTATAACCGCCGTATATTAACTCCGCGATACAATGCTTAGCGATATAACCTGAAGCTCCAGTTACTAATATTTTTTTCAATTAATATCCTTTTTTATCGACTTCTTTATAAATTAATCCTAATTCTTATATATTATTTAAATAATTAAAATTAAAATATTCATCATAAAAATTGTCTATCTAATTATTTTGTTGAATAATAGAAAAAATAAAAAACCATATCGAACATATCATTAATCCTAGTGATTCATTAGTTTTTTCATTAAATAAATACATAACAGTTAAATCTTCATGATTTGATANAAATATATATATTGATAAGATTAAATAAATAATTGAAAAGAGAATATAATTTTTGAATTTAAATTTTGTTAAAATAGAAAAATTTATAATGGCAGGTATTAGATATGCTATTACCCAAATAATAGAATCAGAATCATTTAACTGCAAATAAGAAAAGAAAATAAATATAAAACCAATAAGAATAATTATAATTTTATATAAATTCATTTCTTTCTCAAATTAAGAATGATTTTATTTTAATATCTTAATTTCACTATGGCTGAATTGTTTTAATCCGTTTCTATTACCTTTGGCTTCTAAAATTATATCATAGCCATCAACATTTGTTACTTCAATGATACCATCAATGTGCATTTTTTTTTCTTTAAACTCTTTAATTTTCTTTGCTTTTGTTTTTGCTTCACTTAAGTCCTTTGCTGCTAAAAAATAATTAGCATGTGATTCATAGATTCCATTTGATATTTTCTCATCATAGAATCCAGCATGTATTAAATATAATTTCATATAATTAGTTTAACTTTATTTTGATATACTTTTGGATACGATTTGTATAATTAATAGTGTTGTAATCTTATTTTTTTCTTAAAAGTGATAATATATACTAGAAAAAACTTGAATCTTTAATTAGGGGGAAATTCATAATTGTATTGATAAAATCATCTTTACCCTCTACCAATATATCTATTCCTGAAACAGATTTAAAATAAAATACTTCATTATTTGCCTCAATAATAAAACCAAGCAAACCTGCTTTATCAATCGGATTTGATTGCCCCATACCACCATTAAACATACCAGATGTTTGAATATAAGTAATCTTTTTATTATTTACATCCATAGATTTTGTTTCTCTATACAGTTCAGGTAAATTTTCACCGGTAAATTGATTATACCATCTATCAATATTTTGCGTCTTACTTCCTCCTATATTTTTAAATACAATGAGTGAGAAGTTTCCAACTTTATTTTTAATAATAAATTCTGCATACCTCATACTAGAATTAGGTTTGATACTTGTCCAGTTTTTTGGTAGTAAACCAAAAATATTTTTATCATATGCATAATTTTCTTCAGAATCATTATTCTCTACACTTGATTCTAAATTGATTTTATTGTCAAGGTTACCAAATATTGAATAAACATATAAAAAAGAAGTTATAGTTATTAAAAAAAATGAGAAGTTTAATGTTTTATTTTTCATATCTATTTATTAGTTTTTTTTCATTCTATTAATGTAAAATCTTACTATTTCTTTGAAAACCATATGTGATTACCAAACTGATTTTTTTCTACTTTTTGACCTGTTTTAATATAAAATAAAATACCTTTCATAATTGAATTTAAATACAAAGTTAGACTAGGCTTAACAATGATATAAAACGGAATATAGTTAATAAGTTTTAAATTTTTATTAAATAAATAAGGATATATAGTAATTGACAATATACTCCCAACTTCATTATTTATAATTCTCCATGATACAAATGATTTAGCACCATTATTTTTCCCTATAAGTAAATCATAACCATCACCGTCCATCCATTTAATAATATTTCTTTTAAAAATTAAACCATTATAATAATGTACTTCATCTTTATGTTTCGTATTATCCCAACTAGTAATTGGATTTTTCTCACAAAAAGGGTGGAAAAACTCTAAATTCGAACGTTGAGATATAATTTCCCATAATTTCAATGAGTTAATTGGTAGTTCTTGAGTTTTGGATACTGACCAATTAAAATAATTCTTATTTAACATCTAGGTCTAGTCTCTTCTTAATATTTAAAATAAAATACTATTTTATTTATTTTAAATTTTGACTTTTAAAATCGATTAAATTATATTTTTTATATAATCCTCAATATATTAACATATGATTTTTTATATATTTTTTTTTAATCAATTTTTGAATCAAAATGTCAAAATATTAATCTGATTACTATACCTTTTGAAAAAAGTAAAAGTAATAAAAATATTAACATTAAATTAAACAAAATAGTGATTTAAGAGCTACTTTTCTCAACTTTATAGCCTTAAAAGAATTGTATAAATATGTAGTTAATGATAGATATTATGCTAAACTATTAAAGAGAGATGATTGTATTTTTCTAGAAAATAATATATAAAATATATATAAACTCTTTATAAAATATCTTTTGAACTTTTTTTTAAATGATTCTTAATTATTTTTTTAGCTGATTCTATATTAGAATATTTTTCTAAGATTAATTCTTTAGAACCAGCAATCATTGCAGACAATCTCTTCCCCTTTTTTTCTCTATAAAGGCAAATAACTTTTTTTCTATTTTCAATTGCTCTACCAATTTCATAACCAACACCTAGACTTGGGTTAGTCACTTCAGCAACTATGATATCAGAGTTTAATAACCAATGCATATCTCTATCATGAATATATTCATCAGTTATATTTTTCTCTCCAACATCAGTAAGTGTAGAGTCACCGATATGTTCAGTTAAAACTATACCGTAATTATTAAGATAACTTATTATCTTAACATAGTAATCAATATCAGTTCTTCCACCACTAATAGAGCCTGCAAAATATATATTCATTAATCTCTGAACTCCTATTTTTTTAAAAAAACTATATTTTTTTATTTTTAAAAAAGTCTAACAAAGAGGTAAAAATAAAAATTTAAAATTCTAACTATTATAAAATATTATTAATGTTTTTCTTGTCTATCTTAAGTTATTTTGAATAATAAGTTTAAATTCTCAACAAGTTTTTGAATATTCTTATCAGAATATTTTTTTAAATCATTGCTGTTATTTAATTTAGTAAAGTAATTACTTAATTTTTCATCAAGATCTATGAGTAAACTAAATATTTTTTTTCTTTTAATATCATCAGATTTAGATAGTGAGTCTATTCCCTGTTCTTTATTATCTTCATCTATGTATTTAAATGGCTTAGGAATATCCTTTATTTTTCTTCTATAAGTATCATACTCAATAATAAGATTATATTCAGAAAATAAAACATTTAATCTCTTCTTATGATTTTCAACAAATTTATATCTTAAAAGTAAATCATTCCCTCTATCACTCTCAAGATCCATTAATTCATTAAATCTAATATCATTTGGTTTATTAAATTTTTCTCTTTCAAATTCAGACAAAAAATTATTTATTAAATTATCTGTTATTCTTGAATCTATTTGTGACCAATTATCATTTTTTATCATTGTATTCCCAAATTATAAACTATTATAAATATTATACTTAAGCTAACATTACAAAGTATATTATATTTTCAAAATTTAATTTCTAATTAACTTATTTCTATATTTTTATACTATTGTAATTATACTATTGTAAAAAATTTTAAACATAATTTTTTATCATTCAATATTCTATATTGTCTATTAGTCCTAATTATTTATTAAATAAAATTATATATTGCTATATTTTTGAAAAAATATTTAAAACGACAATACCTAGTCCAATTAGACTAATTCCAATAATTGATCCTAAATCTAAACTTTGATTANATCTAAAATATCCAATGATTGAAAGTAAGCATATTCCGAACCCTGACCAAATTGCATACGTAATTCCAAGAGGTATTTCTTTTAGAGTTAATGATAAAAAATAAAATGTAAAAACATATCCAAAGAATGAAATTATTGAAGGTATTACTTTAGTAAATCCTTCACTTTCTTTAAGCATTGATGTAGCAATAACTTCAGCTATAATAGCAATTGATAGATAAATCCATTTCATTTTTTATTTACTTTATTTATTTAATCTAAGTTACAAAATTATAGCTGAAATACTTAAAACCAATCTATAATTTGATTCTTTTAATTTTTAATTGATATTAATATTTTGGAAACAAATACATATATAGAGTTGAACTATTCTGTAATATTTATGTACAAAATTTTAAAGNCTTTTCTTGACAATGATTTTCTTAAAATATTTACTTAGTTATTTATAGAATTTATATTTTGTAAAGAATTAATCTCCGTGAGATTTAAAATTTTATAATTACTATTTTTCAGTCCTTGTAAAGTAAGTTTTATTGCTTGATAATTCCACTCTCTGACACCTCTTTCAGGCATATGTATTAATATTATTGATCCTGGTCTAACTTTCCTTAAAATATATTTTGATATCCAATATGGGTCGGGAATATAACTATCATGTGCAAATGTATCTGGTATTACATGAACTAATTTTCGCTTATCAATGACTTTTTGCATCAAATTATTAATTTTTCCAAATGGAGCTCTGTACCATTTAAAATATTTTTGATTATATGATGATAAAATATTTTCTGTCAAGTTTAAATCAAATTCAAATTCATCTATTGAATAATTTTCATAAGACCAATCCATCATATTATGATTAGCTATCTCATTCCCATCTTTTAACAATAAATTAACAGTATTACTATTTATATTTTCACAATGTGAACCTGTGACAAAGAATGTAGCATTTGCACCATAAAACTTTAATAATTGTCTTACTTCATCAACCATACAGCCCCCACTATTATTTTTACCACAAAACCCATCATCGATGGTAAAAGCTACAGCATCCTGAACATTAAAGTATGATATTGTAGATGAGGGATAAATTAGATTGGTTAAAAACCTTAATCCAGGCAAAGTAATTATTTCCCAGGATATTTTTCTAATTAAAAGTTTAAATTTTGAAATATCTGATACTAATTTAGGATCATTATTTCTACCTAAAATTGTATTATGTTTGTTATTTATGGATTTAATAGTACTATTATTAATTATAGTATCCAATAAGACAATATTTTTATCTTGATCTATTGCTTCAGAAAAACATAATGAATAAAATATAAATATAATCTTTAGTTGTTTCATTATATAATTATATCTTCATTTTATGTTTTGAGTAAGTTTTCTTATATTTTTTGAAAAATTTTAACTTATTTAATTATAATAATCATTTTAAAAATTATTAATTAAATTTTATTTTTTTTTAGTGTTAATATCTTTTATTGAATCAGGAGACATATCATAGTACTCTGCTATAGTACAATAAATCTCTCTCATAGGTAAATCTCGAACTGTTTTTTCACCTCTAAAATGCTGATATTGACGCCACTCTCGTCCATTCTTATCAATATATGTTGCGAAATCATAAAGGTGTTTACACATATCTCTAATTTCTTTATTCCTCTCATAGGTCTTCTGTTTATACCCCATACTCCGAACACTATTTTTTTTCTTTCTAATCTCAATTGCTGATACTGATATCACTTTTAAAAAATTATCTGAATTAGTTTCATCTGCTTTAGAGTAAAAATTTTCATCGATATTATTTTTGATTTTTCCTATTTCATCATAGTTTTGTTTTAAATTATTCTTAAAATATTGAGTATCTAATACTAATTGCTTATACCTCTCCCATTCAGGATGAAGAGGAGTAATTTCTCGATTATTATCTCTATCGTAAATTTTCTCTAATTTATTTATATCTAATTTATTTTTAAGAGTCATTTAATTTCCTAATAGTTTAATAATTTAATTAATTATTGTAGTAAATAATAAATAGATTTAATACGCGATTTTGAGTGGTTTTAGTAAAGTTAATTACCATGAAAAATTGTATTACAATTTAAGATTTCTGCATCAACTATAGTTGCATTTAAACTTGTGACAATTAATTCACTCAGACAATATTCATTTGAACTTCCTTCATACTTTAAAGATGTCAATAAACCATTACCTGCTTCTATATTTTCTCCCAAAAGACTAAATCCAATAACAATATTATTACCTGTTGTAACTGTAAATCCTGAATTTTGAGCATCACCAGCTATATTTTCTAAGATATTAATATCTCCTATAATTTGAAATTGGAAGCCTGTAATTTCTACACTGCTATTGTAATATATAGGTATTGTTTGAATACAATTTTCTTCAAGGATAGTACTACTACACTCTCCCATACAATTCATAAGATAATTAGCATTTAATCCGGTTGTGCCTTCAGTACATATTCCACAAGCATCAATAATTGCACTTCCACCTTGTATTCCAGCACAATCTTTACTCTTAGTTATGTCACAACTAAAAAGTGATAGGCATATTATTAAAAATAATAAATTATTCATACTAATAATTTACCAATATAAAAACTACCTCAATTATGTCGTTAACATCTATAAAACTATCCTGATTGATATCACCATTAAAATTATTGCCTGTTGAGGATATCCAAATATCATCATTAATAGCACATAAGTCTCCCTGACTGCCTGAATAATTAGGGTCTGCTTCAGTGAGTATATCTACCCATACTCCTGTTACATTCGATTCAGGACAATTATATATATCAAATAAACTATTGGTAAGATTTATCTCTTCCGTAAAGGTTCTATTAGAGAATGTGTTACCATAAATAGCATCATTATCTCTGTAAAAGTTATTATGAATGTTTATTTCATTAATTTCACATCTCGATCTACCCGATGAACGATTATCAAAGCCCCAATCTTCAGTACTTGTCTGAGCATATACTGCTCCTCCATTTTCTACACTTGGGTCTCCATTATTGGTAAAATGATTATGATGTATATCTGCATTGGTCATATGGGAGAATAATCCTCCTCCTATCTTTCTATTTACCTCAATTATTTCTCCAGTCTCAGGCATCTCTACTTCTTCCGTTACCATTGTTCCCATACCACTTCTTATGGTAAAGCCCATGATAACGGGAGATATACATTCATCTTGAGGAGAACGAACAACGATACCACTCGTAAAGTTTTCATCTACGGCTTCAGAAGCATCAATAATGGTATTTAGGATATTATCATTGCTTATCTCATATTGGGCGGTAATAGATTCATATTCATACCATGTATCCAAATTATCATACATAGCTAAACTTGTAAGAGTAATGGTTTTATTAATGTCTAGGTTCTCATAGTAGAGTCCCTGATGAACAAGGACTGTATCACCTGTTTCAGCATCATCAATTGCTGATTGGATGGTAGTGTATTCTTCTCCATCTACATTTAAAATAGTTGAGAAGGATAGAGATATAAGGATTAATAAAATATTAAGTTGTTTTTTCATGTGTAAAAATTAATAAAATCTAACTACCCATTTCTACCACTTATCTATAACTCACTAAGGGTGGATTTTCAGATATTTAGTTTGGGAGATTAGAAAACAGATTATTTTTTGTGAGTATCGTCATAAGATTAAAGTTAAAGAGGTATTAATATTTGATAGGATATAGGAAAAATACCTCGATGACTTACCTCATATAGTGCCTCATTAATTTGGGGCACTCTTCTTTTAATTTATGTAGTAGAGTAATATCAGCATAGTAAACACGACTATGTATTTATATTGTCCTCACCAAGTCCATTGACTAATAGGTTTTAAAAAATTCATTCTAATTTACTTCATATTTTTGTAATTGGTAAATATCAATAACTTTTAAAGTTTCATAATGTGTTGATTCTAATAGTACTGGAGGAGCAACTCCAGCATTATCTGCTTCTTTCCATCGTAATGCACATAAACACCATCTATCACCAGGTTTAAGTCCTTTAAAATTAAACTGAGGTATATCAGTTGATAAGTCATTCCCTACAGATTTACTAAATTCTAAAAATTCTTTTGTAGCGACTACACAGACTGTATGCATTCCTAAATCTTGTTTTGAAGTATTGCAGCAACCATCTCTAAAAAATCCTGTTATTGGTTCACAAGAACATTCTTTCAATTTAGTCCCTAAAACATTAATCGATTTATATTTCATTATTATTTTACTTTATTAAAATTATTTTTTACTTTTATTTTATCTAAACTATACTTGAAATAAAATATTCAACATCGTTCCCAAGATCTATTCAAATCCTTCAAAAAAGATACCAGAAACTGTAATAAATAGATTACCTTCTATTTGAAAGTTTAGCAAGCAATCTTAATATTTCTAAATATAACCAAATTAATGTAACCAATAAACCAAATGTTGCATACCACTCCATATACTTAGGTGCACCCTTTTCAGCACCTTCTTCAATAAAATCAAAATCAAGTACTAAATTAAGTGAAGCAATAACAACTACTAAAAGACTAAAACCTATACTCATTAATGAACTATTTTCTACATTTAATATTCCTAAACCTGAGCCAAAAAAACTCATAATAAAAGATATAAAATAAACCACACCTATACCAGCTGTCGCTGCAAAAACACCTAATTTAAAATTTTCAGTTGGTGAAATAATTTTTGTTTTATAGGCAAAAAGTAATGAGCAGAATATCCCACATGTCAAAAAAATTGCCTGAGTAACGATTCCATCATACATATGATTATACACGCTAGAGATACCACCCAGCATCAATCCTTCAAGTAGTGCATATAATGGAACAGTATATTGTGACCATTCTTTCTTAAAATATGTAACTAATGCTAAAATAAAACCACCTATACCTCCAATAAATATCCAACCTGTATTTTGATTGAAGTATGTATAATATGCAGCAGCCATTAAAATAGAAATAGATATTATTGTTTTATTTACAGTACCATCAATTGTCATTTTTTCTAAACTATCATTGGTAGAAGAAAATCCAAATCCTCCAAAAGTTTTAGAGTTTAATGCTGGATTTCCAGATCTGAATGAAAGGTGATTTCTCATATTATTTTTCTCTTTATTATTCTTAAAATATTTCAAAATTTATATTGAAAAATTCATTTAAACTATTAAAAGGAATTTTCAAGCCTTTTAAATTACCAAATTTTCTTTTGATTAGAATATTTTTATTTTAAATCCATAATTTCTAGGACAGCTTGACCATCAAGAATATGACCATTTGGTAATTCTAATATTACATTACTTTTATACCTTGTGTAATATGGATCTAGTGATGAAAATTTAAAAATTAATGGCAGAAGTGGATTATTTGTTATTTCAAATAAAGCAAGATTCTCAATTACATCATAACCATCTACTTCAATATAATAATTATCCTTAGTTATTATTTTAAATTTTGAAAAAAGTGCCTCATTATTTTTTTTATATAAATCGGTGATTAAGTTTTCTTTAGCCGTAAAAATTCCATTTTGACCAAATCTTTCATGTACAATACCCGTACTATCGCCTATAAATAAACCTGGAATTGAATATCCTCCTCTTTCTTCGGTCGTATTTAATTCAAATCCTATTATGGTATAATGATCAATAGTTCCTCGAAACCACACCCAATTATCAAAGAGCCTTTGCAAAGGAATATTTCCCCAATTATGATCATGATATCCATCACCACTAATTTTACGAGTTTTATTACCGTATGTCAAATTACCTGATATATCACCATTTGGAACTGCTGCCAACCATGCAAAAAAGTCTTTTCCAGCACTTATTATACCATCCTGAGGTCTATATGAAGGAACATTAGAGTCTAAATTAATCTCAAAACCGAAACCATCAAAATCATCAGGTTCAATCCTTATTTTATACCTTTGAAGATCACCAGTAAAAATATTTTCATCATATTTTAGATCGCACTGTTCTTTATTAATAAAAATATCTTTTTTATTAAAAAACTTTATTTTTTTATACTCTGTGCCGTCAGGGTGATTATAATTAACTCCAATATAAAATAACTCTTTAATTGCACTTAATGTCCAAAAATATGCTACTATTACACTCCCATCATCTAATTTAGCATCAAAATACCACCACTCATACTCTCCGTTTTTACTATTTGTTCTTTTTCCATCTTCCCATATTTTTACTTCTTTACCAAGACTGTCTGGTTGTTTTTCAGGATCAAAATCATCATAACTATTTAGACCTAAATAAACTACGCTACACCCATTCATAAAAATAACTAAATAAGAAATAATTATAATTTTAATAAATTTCATTTAAATAATGCTATTCCTTGTATGTAATTGTAAAATTCTTTTATTCTCTATTTTAACTTCCTCATTTGATTTGAAGGACCAAATTTTATTTCTAGCTTTTTTCCCTGCTATACTAATATCTAAACATGGACTATTATAAATAGAATCTTTTTCTAAAGTAGATAGCAATGGAGGTATCTTCCATGGCTCATGAATATATTCAGCTGAAACTTCTTTAAGCTCAGGAATCCACTTTTTTATAAATTTGCCATCCATATCATGGTCATAAGATTGCTTAATAGGGTTGTACATTCTAATCGTATTAATTCCGGTAGTACCAGATTGCATTTGAAATTGGCTATAGTGTATGCCTGGTTCATAATCTAAGAAAAGTTCTGCTAAATGCCTTACTCCAAGCTTCCAATCACAATCAAAATGGTGAACTAATACTGAAACAAGCATTGCTCTCATTCTAAAATTTATCCATCCTGTCACTCTCAAACAATGCATATTTGCATCAACTAATGGAAACCCTGTTTTACCTTTTTTCCATTTATTAAGAAGGTCTATATCATTTGTATAAGTCATATTTTCGAATGCTTTATTTGCGCATCTAAAACTTATCTGATATTCAGATTCAAACTTTTGAATAAAATGACTTCTCCATTTTAGTCTAGTCAAAAACCCCTTGATTCCTTTTATTTTTCTATAATTTCTAAAGAACTGATAAACTTCCTTTGAACTTATATTGCCCCATGATAAGTAGGGAGATATTCTACTACAGCTTTTTCTACTATGATATGGTTTAGATATATTTTTATTGTAGCTAAGAGATCTATGTTCAATAAATGTTTTAAGTAATTTAATTGCATTCTTGTATCCAGGTTTTAAAAAATTATTTGGATAGATTTTGAGTGATTTTAAAAAATTTTGTGGTAATTGATTATTTTCAACAGAATCAATAAATGTATTGTTTGTAAATGAATTTTTAATAACTTTATTATTCATTTTACTATACCATCTTTTGTCCCACCCTTTACGATTTCTAATAGCTCTTTGCACACAGTCTTTTTCAAATTCAATAAAGTTTATATTATTATTATTTAATAAAATATTAATTTTTTTATCTCTATTATATGTACACGATATCCCTGTTTCTTGATATGAATAAATATTCTGAATATTATAATGACTTATATATTCTTTAAATATAGTATTTGCTGACCCATAAAGACATTTAATTTGCCGATTATACTTATTTAAATAATTATTAACGTCTAAAATAGAATGATATATAAATTGTAAATGCCTTAGTGAAATATTATCTTTTTTTATAATTTCAGGTTCAAAAATATAAATAATTTGATATGGAATTTTTTTTTGCTCGCATGAGTGTAGAACTTCATTATCAAAAATTCTTAAGTCTCTTTTTAACCAAGCAAGATTTATTCTATTTTTCATATTTCATTTATCTTCTTTAAAATACTGGTACAATTAATGATAATTACAACGATTACTTAAGTAGTAAAATTAATATTAATTAAATAAAATTAAATGTGACCATTGAATACATATCACAAAATTCTATCAATCATATGATTTAGCTTTAGATTATATTTTTAGAGCTTAAGATTGAAATTATTTTTGTAATTATTATTAAAGGATAGAAAACAATTCTTAGGAAAATTATTCGTTAAATTATTTACTAATTCGAAATAATCTCACCACTAAACTCTACTTTTAATTTTAATTAAAAATTTCAGACTTTATTAAAAAAATTATTATAAGAGTGATTTATGTCTAATTCTGAATTATAATGATTGATAATAGAAAGGTTAATCTTTTAAAAGAGTTAAAAATTATATGTTACAAACATAAAAGATTGGGTTTAATATTTAAACTAAAAGACAATATTAAAAATAAATTTTGAATTATTCTTCAATTTGTTCTAATATCCATAAACAACGCTTAATATAACTTTCAGTGTTACTATTTAAAATCATTTTTAAATTTTCCCATTCGGTGTCATTAAAATCTCTTTCTAATTCATCTCTTTTTATTAAAAATTTGACTTTATATTCTTCTACGTCTTCAACACTCATTCTTTATCTCCAATTAAATTATTTTTTAATATATATAATTTATGAAAATAAAATAAAAAGTAATAATATAGTAATAAGTTTAGTTATTTGAATTGAAACAAAATAAATACGTTTTATAATTTATTATTCTCTAAAAAGTATAATCCTATATTTTATTTATCAATTTTAATTTTGTGTAGGTTCTCTATGAAATTAGCACTATGATCATGAACCTTATCTGGTTTGATTTCAATAGCTCTAATTGCTAATGATGATATAAACTCTCTATCATGGCTTGCAAAAATAATAGTTCCTTCATATGAATATAAAGCTGAATTCAGAGCTTCTATTGATTCCATATCTAAGTGATTAGTTGGCTCATCCATAATTATTACATTAGGTTCCTGTAATATGATTTTACCAAACATCATTCTCCTTTTTTCACCTCCCGATAAAACCTCTGTAGATTTATTAATATCATCTTTTGAAAATAAAAGTCTTCCTAGAATACTTCTTGCTTTCTGCTCATATTCATCTTCATTTTTGTTTACCCACTGAGTCATCCATTGCATTAAAGTCAATTTTTCATTAAAATTATTATCTATATTTTGCTCAAAATAAGCTATGTGTGCATTTTTAGACCATTTAATATTTCCACTATCTTTTAAATCTGCATTAACTAAACAGTTCAATAAAGTCGTTTTTCCAATACCGTTTGATCCTAATATAGCAATTCGATCACCTCCTTCTATAATAAAACTAATTTTATTAAGTATTTTAATTGAATCATAACTTTTAGATAGATTTGTAACTTCAAGAATATTATTATGAACTTTCTTTTTTTGATTAAAACGAATAAATGGATAAACCCTACTAGATTTTACTATATCATCTAATTTTATTTTATTTATTTGATTTGCTCTTGAAGTAGCTTGTTTTGCTTTCGATGCATTTGCTGAAAACCTTTTAACAAAAGATTTCAGCTCATCAATTTTAGCTTGTTTTTTTTTGTTCTCATTTAATAAATATTCTCTTGCTTGTGTAGCTGCAATCATAAAGTCATCATAATTACCAGGATATATACGTATTTCACCATAATCTAAATCAGCAATATGAGAACATGTTTTATTTAAAAATTGCCTGTCATGTGAAATTGTGATAATTGTACTATTGCTTTTAGTGATTATATTTTCAAGCCAATTAATTGTTTCTAAATCTAAATTATTTGTAGGTTCATCAAGAAGTAAAACATCTGGATTACCAAATAATGTTTTTGCCAATAAAACCCTTAATTTCATACCTGGAGCAAGCACACTCATATTGTTTCTGTGTTGCTCTAATGGAATCCCAAGTCCTATTAAAAGTTTACCTGCATCGATTTCACACGTATAGCCATCTAAGTCTGAAAATTCTACTTCTAAATCTCCAACTTTTAAACTCTCTTCAACGCTCATATTTTCTAAACTATAAATTCTATCTCTTTCAGTCTTAATATTCCAAAGTTTTTCATGCCCCATAATAACACAATCTATTATGGGGATATTTTCATATGCAAAGTGATCTTGCTTCAATGAAGCTATTCTATATTTTTTATCTATAGATACTTTTCCAGTTGTAGAATCAATTTCACCGGATAAAATTTTCATAAAAGTAGATTTACCAGATCCATTTGCTCCAATTAATCCATACTTATTTCCTTCCGAAAAAGTTATGTTTATACCTTGGAATAAAGGCTTAGAACCAAATTGTTTTGATATATTATCTGTTGAAATCATTTTTTCCTTAAAATATTAAATAAGATTATTAGGACATTTACTTGCTATATTATGGTTAAAAGTTAAAAATACACAACTAACCATATCTATAAATTATCTTTCATTTTTTTTTTAAAACCTAGATTAATATGATAATAATAATAAAATTAATTTCTTCTATAATTATCAAAAAATAAAATCTAAAAGTAAAAGTAATTGAAAACTCATGAGTACTCAATTTATTGAGAAATATTTTATGTAATATATGTTAAGATTAGTATTCTAAGATTTTCAGATTTAGATTTTGAATCTTTATTACTGATATTAAGAAAATAATTCAAACTAAAAATATTTGAAAAAAAACAATAAAAATGAAAGTATTTTTAATATCAAATCTAGATATGCTGTTTAATAAAAAAGCAATCAACAAGTTATTAGAACTGATAATAATTAGAATAACTATTCCTTTGAGAAAAGATATTAAAAAATAAATAAACTCCTTAAGAAGAAGTAATAATCTTTTTAAAAGCAGTATAAGTAAAGAATTATATTTTACTATTTAATGAATCTTAGAATGATATTTAATACTAATGTTAAAACTAAGCTTACAATTATCATGCTAGAAAATGGAGAATAAAATGTATAATTAGACTTACTGATTTTTATATCACCATAAAGATTTCCAAACCAACTAAACATACCACCAAAATAATGCAAGATTATTCCTAGTAATAATAAAACTATTCCTAATATAATAAATATTTTACCCATTAAACATCTAGAGCAATATAGGTTTTATATGAAGTTTAATTATTATTTTTTTATTAATGAGTAAGTCTGATTTAAAGATTAATACATAAATATAAAATTTTAAAGCTTAATTCACTTCACCAACATTAACTTCTGTGTCTGAGTAAACTCATCAGTATCAAGCTTAACAAAATATACTCCACTTGGGTAAACTTTAGCATTCCATTCAAGGATGTGGTTACCAGCTAATTTAAAACCTGAATACAATATTTCCACCAACTCACCATTGATATTGTAAACTTCAAGTATCACTTTACTTTCTAATGGTAAGTCGTATTTAATATTGGTAATTGGATTAAATGGGTTAGGATACGCAGGGTGCAATGCATAATCTGCCGGGATTATAGCTGTACTTCCCGTAACTGATTGAACCTCTGATACTAATAGATTACTGAATGGTTCTAAGTCTGCTTGTAAGT
>NZIV01000053.1 GCA_002689995.1 Fidelibacterota bacterium | reverse complement strand
AAATCTGGAGTTGCAACTGCTTTAAATAATATGGGAGTGATGCAACGATTAAGTAATGATTATAATCAATCATTACAAAGCTATAAAAGAGCTTATAAAATTCGTAAAGAATTACAAGATATTAATGGAATGGCACTTTTATTAAATAACATTGGAAATATTTATTTTCACCAAAATAAATTACAGGAAGCACTTAAACACTACCATCAGTCACTTGAAGTGGTTAGAGAAACTGATAATAAGATTGTTATCGCAAATTCATTAAATAATGAAGCAAATATTTATTTTACTTTAGCAGATTATGAAACAGCATTAAATAAATACACTGAATCTCTAAATATTCGTAAAGATATATCAGATAAACAGGGTATTGCATCGTCTTTCATAAATATAGGAATGATATATTCAATTTTTGGAAATTATAATAAGGCTCTAATATGTTTTAATCAATCAAAGGATTTAAGGATTTGGCTAAATGAAAAAGGTGGGTTAGTTAGCGCTTTAATAAATATTGCAAAAATTAATTTTAAGATTTTTAATTATGAAAATGTATTGATAAGCTTAAACAGAGCATTAAAAATACAAACTGATTTAAATCAAAAATCACCTCAAATTGTGGAGATTGAACTATTAAAAATGTTAGCAGATAAACTATTAGAAAAAGAAGTTGATGAAAGTTTAATGCTTGGTTATATAGAAATGATTAAAGAACCAAACTTTGAGCTTTGTTATTATTTATATCTTTTAACTAGTAATAAAAAATATTTAAAAAATGCATATAATGAATTAATAAATCGATCTAAACAGTTAGACGAAAAGATAAATTTAAAGTATATATCATACCCATTTAATAATCAAATAATTCAAGAGTATAAAGAAATATTTTAACTATACTATTTTATATTGTAGTAGGCAGACTATCACATTTAAATTTATCTAAATAATTAACTTATAAATGAAGCTTAAACTTAACTTTTTTATTATTTCTTTTTTCACCTTTTTATTTGCTCTAGAATCGGATTCAACTCAGAGCATGTCTGGTGGATTTGGTTCTACAACTATAGGTGGTGAAATATTTAATCAAATTTCACTTCGACCTGAATTTCCAATTGGAAGGTTTGGTATTGGATTTGATATTTTTTTAAATATTGATTCTGATGGAAACTTATATAAAGGAGATTGGAACTTCAATGATTTTAAGTCCAGTGCTAGAAGCATTTTAGATAAAGTAAGATATATCAGATGGAGTAATCCTCAAGACTCTTTTTATTTTCGGTTTGGAAACTTAAATGATGTAAATCTAGGAATGGGTATTTTAGTAATGAATTATACCAATGCATTACAGTATCCATCTATAAGAAAAATTGGATTTAACGCAAAAGCAGATTTTGGTACTCTAGGTATAGAAACTATCGTAAGTGATTTTAAATATAAACCTGGGTTATTAGGATTAAGATTAACATATAAAATATTACCTGGATTAAATATGGGTCTTTCTTATACTGAAGATGTTAATCAATTTTCTGGATTATCTGATCGAGATGGAGATAATTATCCTGATGTATTTGACCATTTTCCTAATGAAAGTGAACAGTTTGATGAAGCTCAGGCACAAAGTGATGATTGGCAAAACTTTTATATAAATAATATCTCTTCTACTGGCGATACAACTTTATTTGGAGAATGGTTCAAACGTCTACCGCTTAATCATAATAAATACAGTCCAATTAAAAGTGAAAATAATGAAGTTGCAGGATATGGAGTTGACTTTTCTTTTAATTTAACCAATAGACTTTTGATATATACTCAAGCTGCTAAACTTATAGCACAACATTCTGATTCTACTTCATATTCGGGTGGTTATGGTTATGTTCCTATTGGATTAAAGTATAGTTGGGGACCATTATCTTTACTAGCTGAATATCGCATTAATTCTGAGCATTTTCTATTTAATTATTGGGATAAATCATATGAAGTGAATAGAGTTATTGTGAATAATCAAAAATTAACTACTAAGGAAGACAGAATATTTAATTATGGAAAAATGAAAGGACTATTTATTCAATCTAAATTACGTTTTGGTAATTTATTAGAATTAAAAACTAATTATACTGATATGAAAGGTGAAGTAAGAGAAAATATCAATGATTTATTTTCTCCTACAGAAGAAAATAAATCTTTTTCTTCTACACTTTCATTAAAATCTAGTTTTATTCCAAAATTAAATAAAGCAGAATTATTTTATCAACAAACTAATATTCCAAATCCATTTGATTTTGAATTAACTGAGACCTCTATTTACGGGTATAACCTTGAATTAAAAATTTCTGATGATATGATACTTGTATATAGATCAATAACCTCATTCATACCGCCAGAAGAAGAGTTTGTTCCTGAGGATGTTTTAGCTAGGGACATTGAGTTTTCGGATAACGAAGGGATTTTTACTAAAGTAAAACCAGTAAACATAATCCAACTTCAGACTCAGTTTTTATTTAATCCTTAAAACTAAAATAACTATGTAAGATATTTTTTAAAAATTATAGGTTTTTAAATTGTATTATAATGAAATGTAAATAAAATTGTAAATTTAACTATATGAAAAAATATTTAGTTTTAATATTTATTACTGTATTATTTAGTTCTAATTACGAAATGAGCAAGTTTTGTAAAAATTATAAATTGGATATGGAAAGATATCAAGTAGATTTTAGTCCGAATGTAAATAGAATTGAATTAGATGTAGTATCCTCTAGAAATGACTTTGATTATAGTATGCTAATTGGGTTTTATGCTGTAGGTTCAGTGAATCAAACATATGTTCTAGAAAATAAAGATAATTTATTAGTTGTTGTTAATGTTACCATAAATGCTGCGAATGATACATATAATATTATTGGTCAGGCTAGTTATGAATACGTTGAGGATTTAGCAACAGGTAGAATAGAGTCATATGAATTTATTAGAAAAATAAAATATTTATAAGGAGATTAATTTGGCAAGTTTAATGTCATGGCAAGATTTATTTTTTATGTATGGAAAAGCCTTAGGTTGGTCATTAGTAGCTTCAATTGGATTTGCAGTTGGTATAGGAATAGCGATAAAGATTTTTGATTTATTTTCTTCTGATATCGATGAATGGCAAGAAATAAAAAATGGAAATATAGGGGTATCTCTCATTATGACTTCATTGATTTTAGTCATAGGTGCATTAGTTTATAAAGTTATTTAATATAGCTAGTAATAGTTTATTCAAATTTCTATTTATTTTATTAACGCTCCAATTATTAGAGCGTTTTTTTTGTTAAAAAATATTTTCAACATTATTTCTAACCAATTTGCTAATAAAAAGTACAAAATTTTAAAAAATTAGAAAAATATGTCAGAACAATCAGAATATATATGGTACAATTCAGAAATAATTCCATGGAATCAAGCAAATATACATGTAATGTCACACGTGATTCACTATGGCAGTGGCGTATTTGAGGGTATTAAATGTTATGATACTCCATCAGGACCTGCAATTTTTAGATTAGAAGATCATATTGTAAGATTATACAAATCAGCAGAATTTTATAGTATGNAATGTAAAAATAAATAAATCAAAAATAATTGACGGTTGTAAAAATATAGTAATTAAAAATTCTTTAAAAACATGTTATATAAGACCCATAATTTTTTACGGTTATGATACAATGGGAGTTCATCCTAAAGATTGTCCAATAAATATAGCAATAGCTGCATTTAAATGGGGTGCTTATTTAGGAGAAAAAAGTTTAAATAAAGGAGCTGATGTTACAATTTCTCCTTATTCTAAGTTTTCATATAAATCTATGCCTACTATTGCTAAAGCATCTGGACACTATACAAACTCTTTACTTGCAGTATTAGATGCTAAAAAAAGAGGTTTTGCTGAAGCTATATTATTAAATGAGGACGGAAATATTTCTGAAGGTTCAGGTCAAAATATATTTTTTATAAAAGATGATGTTTTATACACAAATAATCAATTTTCATCTATACTCCTAGGGATCACAAGAGATACGATTATCAAAATCGCTAAGAATAATGGTATTAATGTTATTATTAAATCATTTACACCTAAAGACCTATTAAATTCAGATGAAGCTTTTTTCTCCGGTACTGCTACTGAAGTTACACCTATCAGGTCAATTGATCATAAATTAATTTCAGATGGAAATGTTGGTCCTTTAACTCAACTATTTAAAAATGAGTATCAAGATATTGTAACTGGCCAAAAAGATAATGATTATAGCTGGCTAACTTTATTGCAGTAATAATAATGTAGACTATATACATTAATATTTAGATTTTTTTTCTAAAAGGTACGATTCTATATAATTTAATTAAAACATTCTTTTGCAGATGTTCATATTTAGAGAAATAGTCAATAGCTTTTTCTAAATTATCTGCATTAACCGTTGTTTTTATCTCTTCAGAATTTTTTATTTTCAGACAATACGTCATTTAAATCTCCCATATTTTTATATATTATAACAATAAATTGAATTAAATATGTTGATTTAACTCACTATATTTTATGATTCATAAGATTACTGTGGAGTGATATTTATTTTTTTGAAACAATTATTAACGATGCTTGGAACATTATTTAGATTTTTATTAAATTATCAAGGTTAAAAATTATTTAAAAATAAAGGAAAAAAATGAAAATATTTTTTATTACGTTATTAATTGCTTTCTCTTTTTCTTCTTCTTTCAGTATTGATGGAATGAAATGTGGTAGAACTTGTGTAAATAAAATCAAAACTGAGATGAACAGCTTAGATGGTGTTAATAATTTTGATATTAATTTTAATAAATCAGTAATGACTGTTGATTACGATGAAAGTAAGTTAAATGATTCAAAAATTATATCCCATTTATCTGAAAATACTAGCTATAGTGCTTCAGTTATCAATATGAATTATGAAGATAATAATTCAAAAGGTATGTTTAGTAAAATGCTTTGTGGATTATCTGGTTTATTTGGATTTTGTTCCAAATAATAAATCAGTAATTAAGAAAATAAAATTCGCCTCTATCAATGAGGCGTTTTTTTTACAATATATATTATAAAATTTATATTCTTATGATTATTCATAAAATATAGCGTTAATAATATGTGTGACATCAAAGATGCATACAATATACTATTACCATTTAAATTATCATCAATCCTATATATTAATTTGCGATAATGATTATATTCTTCACTAGGTTCAAAAATGAAAAAGTTATTAGTTTTTTAAAGGCTACAAAAAGTACTCTGTTTTGATATTAAATATGTTGTTAAAATTAAAAAAATATATTTTATACTATGATTAATTTATCACTACTTGATAATCAACCTATTAATTTCCATTATATACCCGAAGGAGCTGATATTGAATATTATCCTAATTATTTTAGCGAACTAGAGTCCTCTTTATTATATAAATACTTATTAAATAACATAAAATGGCAACAGGATAAAATCCGAATTTTTGGAAAAGAAATTAATTTACCCCGATTGACTGCATGGTATGGAGATCCTGATAAGATTTATACATATTCAGGTATTAAAATGAATCCCATGCCTTGGACCACAGAGTTAAATAAAATAAAAGAAAAAATTGAGCAAAAGTCTGATGTGATATTCAATAGTGTATTACTAAATCTTTATAGAAATGGAAATGATCATCATTCGTGGCATGCTGATGATGAACCTGAATTAGGAAAAAATATAACAATAGGATCTGTCAATTTTGGAGAGTCCAGAGATTTCCGATTAAAACACAAGATAAAAAAGGATTTAGAAAAAATAAATATCCACTTAGAACAGGGTAGTTTTTTATTAATGAAACCTCCTACACAGTTAAATTGGTTACACAGTGTTCCAAAAAGAAAAAAAGTTTTTAACCAAAGAATCAATTTAACTTTCCGATATATAACAAATTAAATTAGATAAAAATAAGAATACACAAATAGAATCAAGCTCTATTTTATCAGATGTTTCAAACATAAAAAATAATTAAAAAATTTAAAGCTATAACATATAAAGTTATTGAAGAAACTGATGAAAGTAATTTAATTAATAATAACTCTTTTTTATTCATGAATAAAAGTGTTTAAAATAATAGATGATTATACAATTTAACACTAACATCTAGTGGATTTTATCTATGTTTCAAACACGGTATTGCCCTGTTTTCCTCGTTTTAGTAGGTTCTCTTTTGGTTCACAATCTTAGTTTTTAATTTTTATTTAATTTTAATATTCAAAACGCATCAATAGTTAATATAAAAAAGATATCTTTTTAATATAATTTTACAATCTTTTAAACTGTTATTTTGTTCAGCGAATTTAAAATGTCGTAAATTTATACCATAATTAAATAATGTATTATATAGATATGCCTCAAATTACACGACGATATACCTTTTGTGCTGCCCATCAATATTGGAATGATAAATGGGACCAAAAACGAAATGAAAATGAATTTGGACCTGATATTTATGTTCATGGACATAATTATACTCTAGACATTACAATTTCAGGAAAANTTAATCCAGATAACGGATTTTTAATAAATCTAAAAGTAGTTGATGATGTAGTCAACGAATTAGTTGAAGANTTAGACCATAGTCAAATTGAAAAAGATATAAGCTGGTTTAAAGGTAAACAGCCTTCTTCCGAAAATCTTACTATTTACTTATGGGAGCACATTTCAATACACATTCCGTCTCCTGCTAAGTTAGAGCGTGTACGTATTTATGAAACTCCAAAAATTTTTACAGATTATTATGGACCAGATAAAGATTAATATGGATAATCAAACAAAAAAAACTATTGAGAAATTAACAGCAAAACTATTAGAAAATATTGGAGAAGACCCTAATAGGGAAGGATTATTAAGGACTCCTCATCGTGTTGCAAAAGCATGGGATTATTTTTCACAGGGCTATAGGTCTAATTTAGATGGAATTATAAATGATGCTATATTCAATGAAAAGTGCAGTGAGATGGTTGTTGTAAGAGATATAGAGTTTTTTTCAATGTGTGAACATCATATGGTACCATTTTTTGGGCAAGCCCATGTTGGATATTTACCAAGAGGAAAAGTTATTGGACTTTCAAAAATACCAAGAATTGTTGATATGTTCTCAAGAAGACTACAAGTACAAGAAAGATTAACTTCTCAGATAGCATATACATTACAGGATGTATTAAATCCTGTAGGTGTTGCAGTGGTAATGGAAGGTCGTCATTTATGTATGCAAATGCGTGGAGTTGAAAAGCAGAATAGCTGTACATCTACCTCTGCAATGCTTGGACAATTTAGAGAGTCAGCAGAAACTCGTTCTGAATTTTTATCAATAATTGGAAAGTAATTAAAATTTACTTTTTCATTGTTAACTTATAAAATTACGGTGATTTAATATTAGAAATTAAATATGGAAAAATTTGATCTTATAGTTATTGGAGGTGGTCCTGGAGGTTACGTTGCGGCAATAAGAGCTGCACAGTTAAAATTAAAAGTAGCAGTAGTTGAAGATAAACATCTTGGAGGGATATGTTTGAATTGGGGATGTATTCCTACTAAAGCATTATTGAAAAATGCAGATGTTGTTCACCTGATTGAAAACGCTGCTCTTTTCGGTATAGATATTAAAGATTATTCTGTAGACTGGAAAAAGGTAATAAAACGTTCAAGAGATATTTCTAAAAGATTAACTAAAGGAATAGAATTCCTTCTTAAAAAAAATAAAATTACACATATTTTTGGAAGAGGAGAATTAATTTCTAAATCAGAGGTAATGATTAAATCTGAGGATGGTAAGCATAACAATATTTTAGCTAAAAATATTGTTATATCAACAGGAGCGAGACCTAAGTATTTTACCGGGATGAGACCTGATAAAAAGCGAATAATTACCTCAAGAGAAGCTATGATATTAGAGGAAAAACCAAATAGTATAGTTATTATTGGAGCAGGCGCAATTGGAATAGAATTTGCCCATTTCTATAATTCTTTTGGAACAAAAGTTACTATTATTGAAGCAATGTCACAAATTTTACCAAGTGAAGATAAAGATGTAGCAGATGAATTAACAAAAATTTTTACAAAACGTGGAATTAAAATCATTACAGAAACATCTGTAGAGTCAGTGCAAAATAAAGGCGATTCTGTTGAAGTTCTGCTAAAATCAAAAGAAAAGATTGTAGCAGACTATACTATTGTTGCTGTTGGTGTCCAGTCTAATATTGAAAACTTAGGATTAGAAAAGGTAGGTATTAAAACAAAAAATGGATCTATCTCAGTAAATCAATATTTACAAACAAACGAAAAAAATATTTTTGCAATTGGAGATGTTGCTGGTCCACCGATGTTAGCTCATAAAGCGTCTAAAGAAGCTATTATTGCTGTTGAAAAAATTGCAAAAAAAAATCCACTACCAATGACATATGATAATATTCCCAGTTGTGTTTATACACACCCAGAGGTTGCCTCTATAGGGTTAACTGAGCAACAAGCATTAGATTCTGGATATAAAATTAAAATAGGTAAATTTCCTTTTAGAGCTCTTGGGAAATCTATGGCTACAGGTGAAACAGATGGATTTATAAAAGTTATATATGATGAAAAGTACGGTGAAATGGTTGGCTGTCATATTATTGGATCTGAAGCGACAAATCTTATTATGGAGGCTACGATTGCTAAAAATTTAGAGACTACATGGCATGAAGTATTAGAAACAATTCATCCTCATCCCACACTATCAGAGGGAATGCTGGAAGCAACTGCAGATGCACTTGGACAAGCTATTCATATTTAAATGATTAACGCTTGTAAAATGGAGTTTAAACAATTATTTAATTTTATCAAGGATAATAGTTCAAATAAATTAAATAGTTTTTGGTTGGGGAAAATCGAATATGAGTCCGCATGGGATTTGCAGAAAAAAATACATAGATATGTTTCAGTGAATAAAATGAATAATATAATTTTATACCTTGAACACGACGCAGTATATACTTTCGGAAAAAATGCAGATAAAAATCATTTGCTACCCTCATATCCAAAAGATGCAAAAGTTATTCAAATTGATAGGGGTGGAGATGTTACCTATCATGGTCCTGGACAATTAGTTGTTTATCCAATAATTAACTTAAATCATTTCAAAAAAAGTATTTCATGGTATATCCGTTCATTAGAAAAAGTAATAATTCAGTTTCTAAATAAAAATAAGATATCAAGTAAACGTATTAAAGGATTAACAGGTGTATGGGTAAATAATGAAAAAATTTGTGCTATGGGAGTCCGTCTGTCAAAGTGGACTTCAATGCATGGATTTGCTTTAAATATTAATCCGGAAATGAAGTATTTTGATGGAATGATTCCATGTGGAATTTTTGAATATGGAATTACTTCTCTTACAGATTTATTAAGCGAAGAATTTAAAGTTGATGATATTGCAAGGCAGGTTGATAATATTCTAAAACCTATTTTATTACAGGAATTTAAGTATGAAACTACATGGATTTATAAAGAAACAACTGCTTGATATTTATAAAAAAATGACGCTTTCTCGTCATTTGGATGAAAAACAGCTTATTTTACTTAAACAAGGTAAGGGGTTTTTTCATATTGGTGCTTCAGGACACGAAGCTGCGGAACTTGCTGCGGCTACGGCATTAAAACCTGGTTTTGATTATGCATATCCATATTACCGTGAGCAAGCATTTTGCCTTGGATATGGTATGACAGTTAAAGAACATTTGTTAGCTTTTCTCGCAAAAGAGGATGATCCTAGTTCAGGTGGAAGACAAATGCCGCAACATTTTGGACATAAAGATTTGAATATTGTAAGTCAATCTAGTCCAACAGGAACACAATATTTACAAGCTGTTGGTGCGGGATCAATTTTAAAAAGAGATGGAAATGGAGCTGTTGTATATGTTTCTTCAGGAGAAGGCACAACAAGTCAGGGTGATTTTCATGAAGCTTTAAATTGGGCTAGTAGAGAAAAGACACCTGTTATATTTCATGTTGAAAATAATGGTTATGCAATCTCTGTACCTATTTCTGAACAGACAAGTGGTGAATCTGTTTTTGATATTTGTGCAGGATATGATTCCTTATCTAGGTTTAACGTAGATGGCTGTGATTTCTTTGAAACTATTTTAGCGTTCAAAAAAGCAGTAGAGAGAGCAAGGAGTGGTAAAGGACCTTCAGTTATAGTATCTAATGTTGTAAGATTATTACCTCATTCTTCTTCAGATGACCAGCGTAAATATAGAGATGAAAAAGATTTAGAAGCTGATAGAAAGCGAGATCCTTTAGTCTTGTTTAGAGAAAAATGTGTTAGTGAGGGTATTGCCAAAGATTCTGAGTTTGAAGAAATAGTAAATGAATCAAAAAAACAGGTTGATAATGAAACTCTATGGGCTGAAAAGCAATCTAATCCTGTAGCTAAAGATTGGGAGAAAAATTTATTTTCTAATAATATAAAAAATGATGGATTAGATTATGAATTATCTGAGCCTAATGGAGATAAAATTGTATTAGTTGATGCAATTAATCATGCTTTAGATGAGGAGTTAAATCATAATCCTCATGCAATAATTTATGGACAAGATGTTGCTGGTGGAAAGGGAGGTGTCTTTACTGCAACACGTGGTCTTACAGATAAGTACGGAAAAGAAAGAGTATTTAATTCACCATTAGCAGAATCATCAATTGTTGGTACAGCTATTGGCATGTCAACTTTAGGATGGAAGCCCATCGTAGAGATTCAATTCGGTGATTATATTTGGACCGCAATGATGCAAATCAGAAATGAAATGACAACAATGCGTTATCGTTCAAATGGAAATTGGGCTAGTCCATTTGTAATCCGCGTCCCCGTTGGTGGTTATATTCATGGTTCACTGTGTCATAGTCAGAGTATAGATGGATATTTTACTCATTTACCTGGATTGTTAATTGCATATCCATCAAATGCATCAGATGCAAAAGGTTTATTAAAGACGGCTTGTAGAATTGATGAACCTGTACTTTTTATGGAGCATAAAGGTTTGTATCGTCAAGGATTTGCTGCTTCTCCTGAACCAAATGAAGATTATCTTCTACCATTTGGAAAAGCAAAAATTATTCAAGAAGGAAGTGATATTACGATTGTTACTTGGGGTGCTATTGTACAAAAATCTATTGAAGCAGCGAGAGCATCTAATTTAAGCGTAGAAATAATTGATATTCGAACCTTAAATCCTTTGGATATGGATTTAATTCTAAAATCAGTTTCTAAAACTAATCGTGTAATTGTTGCTCATGAAGATAATTTAACGGGCGGATTTGGTGGTGAAATTGCATCGCGAATAGCCGAAGAAGGGTTTGAATACCTTGATGCACCTGTAAAAAGAGTGGCCTCTAAAGATTCACCAATAGCCTATTCAGCTATACTAGAAAATGAAATTTTAGTTCAAACTGACTGGATTACTGATTCAATCAAAGAAGTATTAGATTATTAAAAAATGAACTTTAATTTAAAAAAATCTAAGATTTTATATTTATACCAAAAAATGTTGGCTCCTAGAATTATTGAGGAACAAATGCTTCTTTTTTTGAGAAAAGGAAAAATAGGGAAATGGTTTTCAGGTATAGGACAAGAAGCTATTTCAGTAGGAGTAACTGAAGCAATTAATTCGGATGATATAATTTTACCTATGCATCGAAATTTAGGAGTTTTTACTTCCCGTAATGTTGATTTAGAAAAACTATTTTCACAATTAATGAATAAACAAGGAGGTTTTACAAAAGGTCGTGACAGATCATTTCATTTTGGAGCTTTAGAATATAATATCGTTGGTATGATCTCTCATTTAGCTGCAATGTTACCTGTTGCTAATGGATTTGCTTATGGTTTCCAATTAGACAAAAAAAAACGAGTCGCTGTCTCATTTATTGGAGATGGTGCGACAAGTGAGGGTGATTTTCATGAAGCCTTAAATCATGCAGCGGTATGGAACCTACCTGTTTTATTTATAATTGAAAATAATGGTTATGGATTATCTACACCTATTGAACAGCAATATAAATGTAAAAATTTAATTGATAAAGCTCAAGGCTATGGTATTTCAGGAAAAATCATTGATGGTAATAATATAGAAGAGGTATTTANTGAAACTCAATCAGCTNTTAAACACATCCGAANAGGAAATGGACCATTTTTAATTGAAGCTAAAACNTTTAGAATGCGCGGACATGAAGAAGCTTCAGGTACAAAATATATACCTAAAAAACTTATGGATTATTGGGCTAAAAAAGATCCAATTATTCAGTTAGAAAATTATTTAGTACAAAAAAAATGGATTACTAAAAGGAAANTTGATGAATTAAGAGAAATANTACTTTCTGAAATTCAACTAATTTTAGATAAAGTATCTAATAAGTCCAAAGATTTATCAACAGCTGAAATTGAATTAAATGATATATATGCTGATTCTAATTTCAAAATTAAGGTACCTTCTAAAAATTCTGAAATTAAAAGGTATATTGATGCTATACAAGAAGGTTTATATCAAAAAATGGANACCGATCATGATGTTGTAATTTATGGACAGGATATTGCAGAATANGGTGGTGTTTTTAAAATAACTAAAGGCTTTCTGGAACAGTTTGGACCAGAAAGAGTTAAAAATACTCCTATAATTGAATCAGGATTAATAGGTATGGGCCTTGGACTTAGTTTAATTGGAAAAAAACCCATTATTGAGATTCAATTTTCAGATTTTGTGACTTGTGGNTTTAATCAAATTGTAAATAATTTAGCAAAAACACATTATCGATGGGGTGAAGCTGTAAACGTTACAATTAGGATGCCATATGGTGGTGGTATGGGAGCTGGACCTTATCATTCACAATGTCCTGAATCTTGGTTTTATAACGTCCCTGGATTGAAAATTGTTGCACCATCATCACCTGAAGAAGCTAAAGGACTAATTGTTGCAGCAATTGATGAACCTAATCCAGTATTATTTTTTGAACATAAGGCTTTATACAGAGGAACAAAGGGTGATGTACCGGTTAATCAATATCATACAGAAATTGGCAAAGCAAAAGTTGTAAACGGTGGTGATGATTTGACAATTATTTGCTATGGTTTGGCAGTTCACTGGGCATTAGAGGCTGCAGAAAAATTAGTAAAAAAAGGTATANAGATTGAAGTCGTTGATTTAAGAACTTTACTTCCATGGGATAAACAAACTATAGCACAATCTGTTAAAAAAACTGGACGTGTATTAGTAATCCATGAGGATAATATTACTGGTGGAATTGGTGCTGAGATTGCTGCGTGGATTAGTGAATATTATTTTGAATATTTAGATGCACCAGTTTCAAGATTAGGTTCTTTAGATACACNAGTACCAGCAAATGAAATTATTGAACGGGAAATTTTTTGGCCAAAAAATGCAATTATCCCGAAAATTAAAAATATAATAAAATATTAGGAAAAACAATTATGAAGCTTTTAGGTTTAGATTACTTAGATATTTCAAATCAATTTAGTGAAGATGAATTGATGGTTCAGAAAACTACAAGAGAATTTGTGGACAACGAAATTATGCCAGAAATTGATCAATGTTTTAATGAGGGGAAATTTCCAATGCATCTAGTGAAGAATTTCGGTGAACTTGGTTTACTTGGATTAAATTTACCAGAAAAATATGGGTGCGCAGGTATGTCTCAAATTGCATATGGACTTGTATGTCAAGAATTAGAGCGCTGTGATTCAGGAGTAAGATCTTTTGTTTCAGTTCAGGGTTCTTTAGTTATGTATCCAATATTTGCTTATGGAAACGAAGAGCAGAGGATGAAATATTTACCTAAATTAGCATCAGGTGAATATATTGGATGCTTTGGATTAACTGAATCTGATTATGGTTCNAATCCCGGCGGAATGATAACACGTGCAAAAAAAACGGATGGTGGATATATACTTAATGGTTCTAAAATGTGGATAACGAATGGAACTATTGCTGATATTGCAATTGTATGGGCAAAAACAGATGATGATGTTGTAAGAGGATTTATTGTTGATACAGATTCAGAGGGATTTTCCGCTCCAGAAATGAAGAATAAATGGTCTTTAAAAGCATCAATTACATCTGAATTAATTTTTGAAGATGTCTTTGTTCCAGAAGAAAGTTTATTACCAAATGTAGAAGGATTAAAAGGACCTCTAGGTTGTTTAACACAAGCTCGTTATGGTATTGGTTGGGGAACTATTGGATCAGCAATGGCTGTATTTGATGCATCAGTCAAATATACCACTGAACGAATCCAATTTGATAGACCCATTGCTGGTTATCAGCTTACTCAAGAAAAATTAGCATGGATGCTTTCTGAAATAACAAAAGGTCAATTGCTTGCACTTCATGTAGGTAAAAATAAAGATGACGGTACACTTAGACATCAGCAGATTTCAATGTTAAAGAGAAATAATTGTTGGGTTGCAAGAGAATGCGCAAAACTTGCACGTGAAATGCATGGAGCAAATGGAGTATCTGGAGAATATCCTATTATGAGACACCTAATGAATATTGAATCTGTTTATACCTATGAAGGAACGAATGAGATGCATACATTAGTATTAGGTCATGATATCACTGGAATCGCTGCATACAGATAAATATAAATTACGTTTAGAAATTAAATTTAAATTGGGAGTATAAATGGCTGTAGATGTCGTAATGCCAAAAATGGGAGAGTCCATTACGGAAGGAACCATTTTAGAATGGAAGAAAAAAGTAGGCGACACTATAAATAGAGACGAAACTCTTTTAGAAATATCTACTGATAAAGTAGATTCTGAGGTTCCATCTCCAGAATCAGGAATTATTTTAGAGGTCCTTTTTGAAATCAATGAGACTGTTGAAGTTGGGACCGTTATTGCAAAAATTGGTGAACCAGGAGAAAAAAAAGAACCATCATCAAATATGGATTTTACGAAAAAAAATGAAAATTTAGAAGAAAATTTAGATTCAAATCGTAATTCTATAACTTATAAAAATACTTATTTTGAGTCAAAAAGATTTTATTCACCTTTAGTAAAATCAATTGCAAAAAAACATAATATTCAAATGGATGAATTAGAATCTATTTCAGGAACAGGTAAAAATAATAGAGTNAATAAGGCTGATATTTTGGCTTATTTAGATGATANATCAAAGGCAAAAAAACCTCANCTAGTAACAATNCCATCACATCCAAACTCACCATCTGGAGAACTTATTCATGAGCCTGAATCACAGTCTATAAACTTGGAAAATAAAGTTGAACCAATGGGAAGAATGCGATTAAAAATTGCAAATCATATGGTTGATTCACTTCGTAAATCTCCTCATGTTTATTCGACAGCGGAAGTAGATGTTTCGAATTTAGTCAAGTTAGTGGGTAAATATAAACGCCAACTTAAATCACAGCATGGACTAAATCTAACATACACTCCAATGATAATAGATGCTACAATTCGTGCTTTACATGAATTTCCACTTTTAAACGCATCAATAGAGAATGAAAATATTATACATCATTCACATATAAATATGGGAGTTGCGGTTGCTTTATCAAATAATAATTTAATCGTTCCTGTAATTAAATCTTCTGAAGAAAAAAGCTTTATTGGATTAGCAAGAAGTATTGCTGACATTGCTATTAGAGCAAGAGAAAATAATCTTATTCCTGAAGAAATTTTTGGTTCTACATTCACTGTGACTAATCCTGGAATTTTTGGTAGCTTATTTGGTATGGGAATTATAAATCAACCCAATGTTGGAATTTTAAGTACAGGATCAATCCACAAACGACCAGTTGTTAAAGAAACAGAATTTGGTGATGTTGTAGTAATACGTCATATGATGTATTTAACATTAGGATATGATCATAGATTAATTGACGGAGCATATGGGACTCGATTTCTCTCAAAGTTAGTAGATTTAATTGAAAAATTTGATGAAACAAGGTTATTCTAATTTGAATCCTGCAAAAAAAGAAAATCGAATTAAAAGACCTGAATGGCTCAAAATCCGATTGAAAACAGATGATTCTTTCCAGCAAACACGCAAGCTTATGGAAGGACAAAATTTAAATACTGTTTGCGTAGAGGCAAGATGTCCTAATATTTATGAATGCTGGGGTAGAAAAACTGCTACAATCATGATTTTAGGAGATATCTGTACTAGGTCATGTGGATTTTGTTCCGTAAAAACTGGAAAACCAATATGGTCTGATAATGATGAACCAAGGCGAACGGCAGAAGCTGTAAAGTCTATGGATTTAAAACATGTTGTAATTACCTCTGTTGATAGGGATGACTTGAAAAATGATTTTGGTGCATTAATTTGGGCTAAAACTATTCTAAAGATAAAAAAATTAAATCCTAAATGTTCGGTAGAGGTTTTAACTCCAGATTTTAAAGGATTTAAACCTGCGCTTAAAATAGTATTTGATGCAAAACCAGATATATTTTCTCATAACACTGAAACGATTGAGCGAATATCTAAACAAGTTAGAGCACAGTCTAATTGGCAGAGAACAAAAATGGTCTTAGCTGAATCCGTTAAATCTGGTTTAATAACAAAGACCGGATTAATGGTTGGACTCGGTGAAACAGATGATGAAGTTTTAGATGTAATGAAGGAAATGGTAGATTTAGGAGTAGAAATTTTTAATATAGGACAATATTTACAGCCAACAAAAAAGCATCTACCTGTTGACAGATTTGTACATCCTGATACTTTTAAAATGTTTAATATTAAAGGATTAGAAATGGGCTTCAGAGTAGTAGAGTCAGGTCCATTAGTCCGTTCATCATATCATGCTGATGAACAGGTTAATCTTTATAAATCTAATTAATATTTTATGAATAGATTGCCAGTAATTATTATAATTACAAGTGTTGGAATTTTTACTGTTTTATCTGTATGTGGAATAGGAGTAAATTTTAATTTAGCTCCAGATATTAAAGTACCACCACCCTTATCTGATTTATTTCCAAATCAAGATGAAGGTCCTCACCAAGAATTTAAAAGCGAAAAGGAGTGTTTGGTTTGTCATCAAACAGGAGTTGAGATTCCAAATATTGGTAATTCTCCCAAAATAAAACATGAATACAGAAGAAATTGTACATCTTGTCACTTACTTCCTGGAGCTCAAATTTAGTGAAAAATAATATTCCTGAAGAAGAATATAGACTTTGGAAAACAATTAACTTATGGCCATCATTTACTAAACAATTAATAAAAAATCCACTACTAGATATTTTACAGAAAGGTCAACCACATATAAGATTTCAAGTTGCCAGAGACGCACTAGGTTTACCAATTAAACATCCTCTAGTTAACATAATTAATCTTACACTTCACTATCAAAAAAAATATAAAAAAATTTTAAATGATGAGATAAAGTATACAATCTCTGATTCTGCCATGCAAAATGAGCTAAATTTTATATTTTTAATGGAAAAACTTCACTGTTTAGTCTCATTTGGCGGGTATAAAAATATGAAGGGAATTAATGAATTAATTATTGATGTAATGGATTTTCAAAAACCAGATGGAAGGTTTCCAGGTCTTTATCATCATCATGCAAAAATGTGTGGACTATTAGTAAGGCTTGGTCTTCAGGGTAACAGACTTCTTGACCGTTCCTTTAATTGGATTATAGAGCGTCAAAGAAATGATGGAGGGTGGCTTCACAGATCAATGGTATTAAAAGGAAAAACAATAAAAACTCAAAAATCATGCATATGGACAAGTGTAGAAATTTTATATGCATTATCAATGCGTAGGTCAATAGTCAAAAGTAAATCTGTTGAAAAAGGGATTAAATTTTTAGAAAAACAATTATTTAATAAAAATTCAACTAAATTTTTAGAACATCTATCTCCTTGGGATTATTTTTCTGTGGGATCAAAATCTGAAACACTTTTTACGGGTGGAAGTTTAAAGGTTTTAGAAATATTAGTTAATTATGGTTTAACACGAAAAGATAAAATTGTAGATAGACTAGCTTCTGGAATTTTACAAACACAATTAGAAACAGGATATTTTCCATTTCAAAAATCAAAAGCCCCAAAGCCAGACCCATACGTAACAGTTAGGTTTTTAAAGATACTCAGACTTCTTTCTCAAAAGTAAATATGACATTCTTGCAGAATAAATATAAAAAATCGAATATTAACATCCTTTTCATTAAAGGCATGATATTTGTAAACATTTAAATAAATTTTGAAAGTTTAATCATGAGTGAAAAAGAAAATACTCAAAAACGTAAATCTAATGAACAGCGTAAGTCGTATTCAATTTTACCTTTAAGAAATACAGTATTATTTCCACATCAAGTTATTCCAATATATATTGGCAGAGAACAGTCACTAAATCTAATTGATGAACTACCTAAAGATGGTAAAAAAACTATTGTTGTTGTTGCTCAAAAAGATGGTTCTGTTGAACAACCGGAAGAATCTGACTTGTATGAGTGGGGTACACTTGCAGTTGTCATGAAAGTTTTTGATATTCCAGATAAGGCTAAATCTGCAATCGTGCAAGGAATTAGTCGAGTAAGAATTGACAAAATTACAGAAAAAAAACCTTATCTCAAAGGTAAAGTTTCAAGAGGACGTGATAGTGTTGATTCTAAGATTGAACTTGAAGCACTAACTACAAACTTAAAATCTATTTATCAAAAGCTAATTGAAATTGCACCTTATTTAACGGAAGAACAGGCTGATGGTATCTTAAGGATTGAAAACTCCGCTAAATTTGCTGACAGAGCAATATCAATAATGAATATTCCAACAGAAGAAAAACAAGCTGTTCTAGAGTGCTTAGATTTAGAAATGCGCCTTGAAAAATGTACGCAATTTGTAAATCGTGAAATCCAAAGAATTGAATTAAGTGATAAAATTCAGTCTGATGTTCAAGATGAAATTTCAAAGACTCAGCGTGAATATTTTTTAAGAGAGCAAATGAAAGCTATTCGAAAAGAATTAGGTGAAGACGAGGCTTCTCTAGAGAATAAAGATATTGAAAAATTAATTAAAGATGCTTTAATGCCTAAAGATGTTGAAAAAGTTGCGCTAAAAGAACTAGATAGATTGCAACGAATTCCCACATCATCTCCTGAATACACAGTTGCAAGAACATACTTAGATTGGTTAGTAGAGTTACCATGGGGAAAAGCTTCTGAAGATAATGAAGATATTTTAAATGCTAAGGTCATTTTAGATAGAGATCACTTTGGTTTAGAAAAAGTTAAAGATCGAATTTTAGAACATTTAGCCGTTCGTTCTTTAAAAAAATCTAGGGCTAAAAAAGGTGATAGGTTGAAATCTCCAATATTATGTTTTGGAGGTCCTCCTGGTACAGGTAAAACTTCAATTGGAAAATCAATTGCAGAATGTATGGGTAGAGAGTTTGTCCGTATCTCTTTGGGTGGTGTTCGGGATGAAGCCGAAATTAGAGGTCACAGGCGAACTTATATCGGAGCATTACCTGGAAGGATAATCTCAGGATTAAAAAAAGCAGGAACTAGAAATCCTATATTTATGTTAGATGAAATAGATAAGCTTGGAATGGACTTTAGAGGTGATCCATCAAGTGCGTTATTAGAAGTTCTTGATCCTGAACAGAATTTTGCATTTAATGACCACTACTTGGAAGTTGATTTTGATTTATCTGATGTTATTTTTGTAACTACAGCAAATAGGGTAGATCAGATTCCAGGACCATTACGAGATAGAATGGAAGTATTGGAATTCACTGGTTATATCATGCCTGAGAAGGTAGCTATTGCAAGAGAATATTTAGTTCCTAAACAAATTAAAGAACATGGACTAAAAAAGAGTGAAATTAAATTTAAAGATGAATCATTAGAAGAAATTGTAGAATATTATACAAAAGAAGCTGGTGTTCGAAATTTAGAAAGACAGGTAGCAAATGTATGTCGTAAAGTTGCTAAAGAAATTGCAATTAAGGAGCGTGCTTCTGTCATAATATCCTCTAAAAAAATTAATGATTATTTAGGTCCTAGAAAATATTACCCTGAAGTTAGCGAAAGAGCTAATAAGCCTGGAATTGTTTTAGGCTTAGCATGGACTTCATTTGGAGGTGATGTACTATTTATAGAAGCTTCTAAAATGCCTGGTAAAGGTAATTTAAAGCTTACTGGACAATTAGGTGATGTTATGAAAGAATCTGCTCAAGCAGCATTTAGTTATGTTAGGTCTAAATCTGAAGAATTAGGGATTGAAAAAGATTTTCATGAAAAATTTGATCTTCATTTACATGTTCCAGCAGGTGCAATACCTAAAGATGGTCCATCAGCAGGAATTACAATGACATGTGCAATAGTATCGCTACTTTTAGATAAACCTCTTAAACAAAATTTTGCAATGACTGGTGAAATTTCATTGCGTGGTAATGTTATGCCTATTGGTGGATTAAAAGAAAAAGTTACTGCAGCCCATCGATCAGGAGTAAAGCATATTATTGCACCATTTTTAAATCAAAAAGACTTAGAAGATATTCCTAAACAGGTACAAAAAGATTTAAAATTTAGTTTTGTTAAAGATGTAGAGGAAGTTCTAAATCTAGTCCTTGATTTAAGACTGAAAAGTTAATAAATAGCAATATAGAATTGAATTATTATTACTTTATATTTCAGAGTTGTCCTCCTAAAATGAAAAAACCTTTGTAAATTAGAATGCTTATATCTTTAGTATCCTGCTGATGAATAAATAAGAGACATTAATAATAATACTTTATAGAAAAGCTATTAAAAATGACAGTTCCTAAGAATGTTGTATACTAAATATAAATAGAAAAAATAGAGTATGACAAAAAGACTGTCCAAGTTCAGTTTAATAATCTTGAAAATAAACTTATGTTTTTATCAAAAATCAAGAGATTTCAATCAACCTTCTAACAAGCCATTATAAAATTTATAATTTATATTAAGATTATAGTTGTAATATTAACTTTATATATACTAATAATGGTTTCTTTATATTTTTTACCAAATCACATAGAAAAAATAAGCACCATTGAATCAGGATCTTAAAAATTTAAAATGTTCATAATAGACGTCAAAAATATAAAAAAGGAATGTTTAGTCATATTTATCGAGAAATATGAAGAATTGAAAGATATTTAAAAACATATTTCAAATGATGTAGATGATAGTGAATTAAAAATAGTTTATGCTCAATATATTAAAGAAAAAGAATCAAAATAATATTAAGAAATTAGTGATATTAGCTTTTTTCTCTGTTATTTTTAGTCAACCAGAGATAGGCGTATCAGGATACTTGAGAGAAGTTGAAATGTCATTTTGCATAGATGAATGTGGTGAATACTACATAGAGACATTTGGAGATATGTATTGGCCTATTATTTTTAATGATGATATATTAAACATTAATCTTTACACTGATAGATACGTAGAAGTCTTGATTGGAGAAGAAGTTGCTTGTACTGAATGTAATGCATATCAAATTCAAGAAATTAGTTTGTCAGATGATTGTATATCCCCCATCTTATGTATCGCAGATCCTTGTGAAGTAGCACATGAATGTCAGATTAATACTCCAACTGAATGTTTAGCTAACTATTGTGGTGGATGCTATGCAGACTTCTATGACCTTAATCATAATCTTGTAGATTGCAATTCTATTCTGGATGAATGTGAAGATTTATCAGACATTGATTTTGGTGCATGTCTTATGGTTTTAGGTATTGGATATGTTAATGGAGAATGTAATTATGTATCAGGATGTGGATGGCAAGTAGATGGAGTAGATTATTCAGAATCATTCTATAGCAATATAGATGATTGTAACGAACAATGTAATAATGAAGTTAACTGTGAAAATATAGAAGAAAACTTCTTATTACTTCATTCAGGATTATATACAGAATGTGAATATGATATAGACTGTATGTCTGTTTGGGGCCATTGCGATATTGGTTTAGGAGAATGTCATTATGCTGTAAATACTATAAATTATCCTGAAAATCAAATTAATGAACAAGTGGATTTATGGTTTAATAATGAATGCATATCAGGTATTTGTGATTGTGTTGATTTTCCATATGCATACTGTAATGATGGTACTTGTGAATTATTATATTGTTATGAGCCAAGTCCTGTTGGTTGTTTCCAAACTGGTTGTCCTGAAGGATTTGAATGTATAGATGATTGGGAAAATAATTGTGTATCTTCATTCTGTTGGTGTGATGAAAATTATACAGAATGGTTTTGCACAGAAGATTGTAATGGTGGAACATGCTATCCAATTCAGATTTTAGGTGATTTAAATAATGATTCTGAAATTAATGTTTTAGATATTATATCTATTGTAAGTTTTATTTTAATGACAGATAGTCCTTCAGATATTGAGTTTTATGTTGGTGATATTAACTCAGATGAATTATTAAATATTTTAGATATTATTGCAATTATTCAAATAATTTTAAACCCCGCAGAATTACCAGATGATTGTTATATAGAACCAGAAATTGGCCTTTGTGATGGACTTTGTCTTACATATTACTATAATCAAGACTCAAATGAATGTGAAGAATTTATGACTGGATGCTGTGGTATTGAAGCCTTTAGCACATTGGGTGAATGTCAAAATGTATGTGAATAAAATCTTATTTTTAATTTTATTTTTTTTTGCTAACAGTCAACCAGTCCTAGATTGTTGTTATCATCAAGAGATAGCAGAGAATGAATGTAATGGAATAGGCTGTTATATTCCACAATGTACAGCTCAATGTGAATGGGAACCTTTACAATGTTGGAGTTCAACTGGGTACTGTTGGTGTGTAGATCAACAAGGTAATGAAATCGAAGGTACAAGTCAGCCATCTTGGCAAGGTCTCCCCGAATGTAATGAAGAATGTGGTAATTCATATCTAGATATAGAAGGATACTGTTTCTATGAGAATGATATAATTATATTACAAGAAATGATTGATAATAGTATGGCTAGTGGAGTAGAAAATTCTCCTAATACTTTAATGTCTGATGGTAATAGCATTACAATAGATGGTGTATATATTGATTACTTAAATTCAAATAATAGTGATATTGTTGAACCTTTAGAACTTGGTATTCAAGAATGGGAAAATGGAAGACTTAAAAGTTTAATGTGTGGTGCATATATTTATTGTAATCTATCTGGAGAAATACCGTCTTCAATATCAAATTTTTCAGAAATTAATGTATTAAGATTAGAAGTTAATTATTTTTCAAGTTATGTGCCAGAAAGTATATGTGAACTTCAACAACTAAATTATGATAATAATTTAAATTTTGATTTATCTTATAACCAGCTTTGTGCACCATATCCAGATTGTATACCTGAAAGTGCTGTATCTTATATGGAGACATCTAATTGTTCTTCATTAGGAGATATAAACAATGATTCTGAAATTAATATTTTAGATATTGTCCTTGTTGTGAGTTTCATTTTAGTAACAAATAATCCTACAGATATTGAGTTTTATAGTGCTGATTTTAATTCTGATGAACTATTAAATGTGTTGGATATAGTAGCAATTATACAGATGATTTTAAACTCTAATTAATTGCCTAATGAATGCTATATTGAACCAGAAATTGGTTCTTGTTTTGAAATGTGTCCAACATATTATTTTAATCAAAATACAAATGAATGTGAAGAGTTTATGACTGGATGCTTTGGAGTTGAAGTCTTTAACTCTATGATTAACTGTCAGAATGTATGTGAATAAAATTTATATAATATTTTTATTGAGTATAAGTATTTGATAAGGATTTACTGAAAAGTTTGAAATTAAGATTGATGAATATAAAAACTATGTTGTTACTTTAGAATATTATGTAGAAAAATAAAAATAAAATATAGTAACATAGAAAGTTGAAAATGATACACTTAAAATAAAAGGTAATTGGTTTGAACATCTTGTTAAATTAAAAACAAAAGGTTGGGAAGTATCAAGAGCAATGCCTGGTAAGTGGAAAGG
>NZIV01000052.1 GCA_002689995.1 Fidelibacterota bacterium | reverse complement strand
TAACCATAGTTTTTAAAGAATTTATTGTCCGGTAGAATTGATTTGTACGAAAAAAACCACGTTGGATGCAAAACCCAATCTATCCAATTCTCAATGATTACGTTCATTCTCAAATTATGACAGGCTCCCATCAAAAACATTGCATCCGAATTTTCTAACCTTTCCCTGTAATCTATAACTAATTTCGGTGGAGGATTTATATCGCTTCGATAAAAAGGCAATTGCTCTTTCTCATCATATAGATTGATTAAGTCTATTTCGTGTCCATTTTTTTTTGCTTCTTCAATAAAAGTATCTCTTACGGCAGCGTTAAAAGAGTTAGAGGTATTAAAATGACCAAAAATTAAGCAAATTTTCATAAGTTTTTATATTTCATTTAATTTTAAAAAAGATTTTTATCTTTCTAACGAATTTTTGAGCTATTTTTATTGGTTTCCATAGATGGTGTTATGTGTATTGTTAACACGAACAAAGGTTGTACATTTAGAAAGTGTTTTGAGACGATTTGCACCTACATAAGTACATGCAGATCTGATTCCACTTAAGATATCTTTAATNGTATCGTCCGCTTTGCCTCGATATTGAACTTCAACTGTTTTGCCTTCTACTCCTCGGTATTCATTATGATTATGATGTTTGTCCATTGCAGATTCAGAGGCCATTCCATAAAATTTCATTAATCCATTTTCGACTTCACCTTCACATTCATCATGTCCGGCAAGCATTCCGCCTATCATCACAAAATCAGCACCCCCAGCGAATGCTTTAACAATATCGCCGGAATTTACACATCCTCCGTCAGCAATAATATGTGCCCCAAGTCCATGAGCAGCATCGGCGCATTCTATCACTGCGCTTAGCTGAGGATAGCCAATTCCAGTTTTTATTCTCGTGGTACATACAGACCCTGGACCAATACCTACTTTTACTATATCTGCTCCTGCAAGTATTAATTCTTGAGTCATATCTGCAGTAACAACATTACCTGCAGCTATAGTTGCTTTTGGACATTTATCTCTTAATTTTTTCAATGCATCTACGAATCGTATGGTGTAGCCATTTGCAACGTCCAAGCCTATAAAGCCAGTTGAGGTTTTNGAGAGGTTAGAAATATCTTCAATGCCTCCAAACCAACAGATATTACTTTTTCCTTTTTTAAACTGCTCTGGATCTTTTTTTAGATATTGTTTGGCGGGACAAGTAATTAGATTATATCTAGATAGGACTTTATGCATTGCAGGAGTTCCTACTGTATCCATATTCGCAGACATAATAGGGATTCCGGTCCACTTCTTTTTACTCCATAAAAACTGATGTGTTCTCTCTAGGTTGACCTCTCCTCTTGAGCTCATAGTTGACCTTTTAGGTCTTATGAGAACATCTGAATAGTCAAGTTTTATGTCTTCATTTAATAGCAATTAAAGCCTCTGGATCACATCTGTAATCTTAAATCATTCACAAGTCCATTAAAATATTTTTTTGTGTATAGTATAAATACGTAAGAAATCTTGTATTTATTGTGATTACTTTAGAAAAGAAAAATCATGTTTATCTTTTGAAAATGAATACTGGCGAAAATCGCTGGAATACCTCATTTGTAAGAGAATTTTCAGATGCTTTGGATGAAGTTGAATTGGATGATGGTCCTGGAGCATTAGTTACCTCTTCTACGGATGAAAAGTTTTTTTCAAACGGGTTGGATCTAGATTGGGTTAAAAATCCAGAGAAATATCCTCAAAGCGGAGACAAAGAAATTTTCGGTGAAGAATTCATGTATCTCATGGGTAGAATGATTACTCTGCCAGTTCCGACTATATGTGCAATCAATGGTCACGCTTTTGGAGCTGGTTTCATGCTTAGTTTATCGCATGATGTAAGAGTAATGAGAGAAGATAGAGGTTTTATTTGTGCCAATGAGATTCAATTAGGAATGAAAATACCTAGACCAGAATTAGCTTTATTCCGACATAAGATTCCAGCTAATTCTTTTTTCGAAACAGTGCAGTTATCTAAACGATGGACTGGTCCTGAAGCTCTAAATGCTGGAATTGTTCAAGCAGTGGGAAGTATTGATGAATTACAAGAAATGGCTTTGCGAAAAGCCGAAGAATTAGCTCCTTTAGCAGCTGACCGAAAAAATTTTGGAGCTCATAAAGAAATGCTTTATGGAGAGAATGCCGCAATCAATTTAAATCATGGTCCAGCCCATATGCTTAAAAACTCCAAAGAATTTGACGTGTAAATTTAAAACTTAATAATTCTTATTCAATTTAATGTACGAAAAAGAATCCAAGCTTTCAAAAAATAGTTTTTTTGGTCATCCAATAGGTTTAAGAACTTTATTCTTTACAGAACTTTGGGAGCGCATGTCCTATTATGGAATGCGTGGACTATTAGTTCTTTACATGACTATTGGTGTAGTTGGAAATCCAGGATTAGGATGGTCAAATTTAGAAGCCAATGCAATTTATGGGATTTATGCAGGAATGGTTTATTTCTTGGCGTTACCTGGTGGCTGGCTTGCGGATAACATACTAGGCTATCAAAAAGCCGTCCTTTATGGAGCACTGATTATTATGCTCGGACACTTCACTCTAGCTATTCCTTTGGAACAAACCTTTATCTTAGGCTTGGCTTTTGTAGCTATCGGTACCGGGTTATTGAAACCGAATATTTCATCTATCGTTGGTCAACTATATTCTGATCTAGACGAACGAAGAGAATCTGGTTTCACGGTATTTTACATGTCCATAAATATAGGAAGCATGCTGGGTTTTGCTATTTGTGGTTATTTGGGAGAGCGTATTGGTTGGCATTGGGGATTTGGGGCAGCAGGTATTGGGATGTTATTTGGAGTCCTGCAATTTATTTATTTCAAGAGAAATTTAGGTGATGCAGGTTTGTATCCTAATGAAATGTCTAAGAGTAAAAGAAACTCTTTAAAATTTTGGTCTATTATTTCAATAATTTTTTTCTCAGCTGTAGTNNTAACNGGANTGCTTGGAATATGGAGTATAGATCCAGTTTTTTTTGCTGAACGTTTCAGAGATTTTTTAGTGACTGTTTCTTTTATTTATTTTGGTTACTTATTTTTCTTCGCAGGTTTAACAAGTTTTGAGAAGAAAAACGTTTTGATGCTTTTGTTATTGTTTATTGGTGCCGCAGCCTTTTGGTCAGGATTTGATCAATCCGCTGGTTCTTTGTCTATTTTTACTAGAGATTATGTGAATCTTAACTTTGGNNCATTTCAAGCACCAGTAAGTTGGACNCANTTTCTAAATCCACTTTTTGTGGTTATGTTTGCTCCTTTTTTTGCTTATTTTTGGATTATGCTTGGCAAAAAAAACTTTAATCCAGATACTCCAATCAAATTTGCTATTGGTTTAATTTTTATGGGCTTAGGCTTTATTGTCATGCTTTATGCAGTCGAGTACGCCATGGTTTCAGCTCCTGTCGGAGTTCAATGGTTNCTNTTAACTTATCTTNTTGCATACTTTTGGTGAATTGNCNTTNTCNCCTGTNGGNNTNTCNGCNTTTTCTAGATANTCACCAAAAAGATATCTTGGCCAAATGATGGGGCTATGGTTTTTAGCTTCCTCCTTAGGTGGAGTATTAGCCGGATTATTTGGTGGAGAAGCCACAGAATCTGGTTTGAGCAGTATGACTCCAATTTTTACCGAACTTATTTATTACTATCTGATTTTGGCATTAGTCTTGGTGGGTTTGTCTTTTTTTATCAAAGGTAAAATCAGTTCTTCATAGCCAAGTTTTCTATTTTTGGAGCAGTTGGTGTATTAAAAAAAGTGATTGCCCAATGCAGGATTATCAGTAGAGCTAAATCTTCTGTGGATTCCAATACTCTGCTAAAAGCCATCCCGCCAAGAAAAGCCAAAATGCAAGCTCTAATCTTCCAACGTAAAGTAAAGTAATGAATACTTGCAAAGAGAATGTTGCTCAAAAAAACATAAAACCAAAACAATCCGGTTTCGAAAACCTCTGTTGCTATCAATGGAATCGATAATCTAAAGGCGATTTCTTCAACTAATGAAATAATAAATAAATAAATTATCCAAAATATTTGTCNAAGATTTAAATCCCTATTTGTAACTTTTTAAGAAAATNAGAATCNTTATNCCCACGCAAAAANTCCAAAANAAATANTTATTGGGNNCAATNAANAAATTAGATAATGAAGAAAATAAAACTGAAGGGATAAAAGGAACACATACGCAAATAATAGCAATTAAAAACATGGTCAAACCATGCCTTAAAAGCACCTGCCGAAATTTTGAAATATATATTTCTGAATTTAAGCTCCCTCTTTGGAGCCGCCCTTCTTTAATCACAAAATGAGTTTTTATAAAGAGATACGAAAAAGTGATCGTTCTAGTTCGCCTGAAATATACAAGTAGTCATCTTTAATGGCTAAGCCATTAAATACCATTGAAGGAGGTTGAAAACCAGATTGAGCCAGGCTTCCTGACATTACTTTGGCAATTACCAAAATTTTTCCATCTTGGTATCTTTTTATTTCGCCAGTATTACCTTCAAAAATATAAATTGCATCATCTTTAATCGCAATACCTTCAGGAGAATTTAAACCTTTAACCAAAATTTCTTTGTTTCCATTTTTTGAAATCTTAACTATTTCTCCTTTTGATCTATCTGAAACCAAAAGATCTTCCTCATAATTTATTACGTGCGTCGGAGCAGAGAACCCATCGGCCAATATCTCCCCTTTTCCTGTTGAAAAATCATAGAGAGTTATTGATCCGTTGCCTTGAAGAGCTACTGCTACTAATTCTCCATATTTTGTTGCGGACACGGGTATGTTGAGGCCTTCCAAGCTTTCTAGTATTTCACCTGTATCTGGATTCATTATTTTTACGTGATTATCCAACCAACTCGATAGAATTATATTTTCGTTAAAATTAGACACAGATGTATTAGCACCATGAGGAGAAATTCTAAATACGTTTTTATAGTTCCAAGACTCAGATCCGTCATCTAAGCTATACGCCTTCACAGATTGTATGTCTGCAACGACTATGTTGTTGCCTAAGATCGTCAATCCTCCTGCATGCGATATTCCTCCTGGTAAAATCTCTTCAATTACTCGAGGAGACACTTTCAACACACTTCCTTCTGAGTAACTTGAAACATAAATTTCATCTTGATTGTTTATGGCTAAATTATCTAATCCTAATTCTATATAGGCATAATCGGACTTAATACCATCAACTACTTTGACCACTTTACCAGCACCAGTATCTAAAACAAAAAGTTCGCCTTTAGAATTGAAATTTACTGCNGCAGGAACATTCAATCCTTCTACTTCTTTTCGAATATCTCCTGTATCCACATCAACACTAATTACTTCATTATTAAACCACCTCGGTCCATAGAGTCTGCCATCTGGCCCCCAATCCATACCNTTGAGACCACAAAATTCNTCTATCTCTTCAAAAATTACTCTTGGCGNACTTTCTCCAGAAGGATCCATCTCAAATAGTCCATTATCAAAGAAACATTGTGCGACAAATAACCTATCGTCATCAGAAAATGTAATTGGGTTAACCCCAGGTCCAGGATTACCTGAAAACACCTTATTTCCATTTATATCGAATCCAGAAACTTCGCCCGTGAGAATGGATGTCCAATAAAACTCACCTTTTGAGTTAAAAGCAACATCATCAGGACCAATAACTCCATCTGACAAGCCGAATCTGTTNAGGATGACTTTGCTTTCGGTATCAATGACCGATATGTCAGATCCAATAACAGAAGCAGCATATAAAAAACCATCGGGTCCAAAATGCATTCCATTGACCCCAGCAATCTGAGCNCCNGAAACAAAAAGTTCTAATTTAGATTCCTTTGAAGATCCGCAGCTGNTCAAAAGAAGAACAAAAAATATTTTTAAGAAACTTTTAATCACTTTAAGTACACAATCATCTCCTNCATAAATAATAACAAAAGTTTTTAGATTGTTCCTGCTGAAAATTTTTNTGGTTCTCATTATAAAAGTGGCATAAACCACTTTTATAATTTGTAAATTTATTCTACTTTAAATACATCTGCTTCCATTTCCCCAGCAATAAGATCGATGGTTCCGCTCAAGAAATTTATACCATCAGTTACGCTGTCAACTGACTTCACATTGATCTTTGTTCCATCCATTGTCCACACACCCATTAAATCTCCTCTAGAGAGAACTCCATCTGGGCTAATACCTCTGCCATAGCCGATCCATGTACCTGAATTAGGTATGTTAGGGTTCGATGTCAAAGTATATGAAAGATAGACTTTTCCGTATTGTCCAGTATCTGCACTAGACATATTTATTGTGCTNTCTAATTTTCCTACAGTTACNGAATCAATTGACCATTTAGCCGTGAAACTNTCTCCAGTTATTTCGAATGCAAATGAAGAAACTGAAAACAGCAAAGTAAATACAAAAATATATTTTTTCATTTTATCTCCTACTTATTAATTAATAAAAAGAATATTTTAACCTTTTTTTTCAGCTCATCAGCTACACTCTTATATCGCTTCTAGAATTTTTCAAAAAGGAAAAAAGATTTATTTATTACTTATATATTATTCTTTGTTTTTCTTTTTGAGAGCTTTGCGGTCAATTGCTCTTGGTCTTAGTTGATCATTAAGTCTTTCTCGATCTAAAGGGTCTTTGCCATCAAGTAATAATTCTATGTGGTCCATCTGATCGTTGCCCCAAAATAAATTATCGTCNATTATNATTGTTGGAACACCGAAAACTCCTTTCTGAATGGCATTATTTGTTTCATTGATAAGTANATTTTTTATCTCCGTTTCAGAAATTTTCTGACTAAGGATTTCTCCATTTATGGATTGTTTANCTAATAAAGAAATCAATGTAGATAGATCTCCTAGATCAGCACCTTGACTCCAACCACCTTTAAAAATTACATCTATCACTTTTAGTTGATCAGNGCCGCTTACTTCNTTCANNGACATTCTCAATGCGGCCAAGGGATTAAAGGGATGAGTTTTNGGTGGATTGAATTCAAATTCATTTATAGCTGCATATCTTAAGCAATATTGATTGAGCCAACTATTTTTTGGAGGAATCTCAGCTGGCCCTAATTGTCCCCATTTATCCAATAATTTTCCAAATACAATTGGGCGNGCTTCTATTTCTCGATTATATTTCTTCGCTAAAGCAGGAAGTTTGCGCCAGGCAAAATAGGAGTAAGGAGATATGAAATCAAAGTAAAAGTATATTTTTGCAGTCATAAGGTTTCCACCTCAGTTAGAAAAAGAACTATTAAATTAAGGGTTGGCCTGAATGAATTGATGTATTAAAGGCGCTAAAATTTCAGGAATATCCTCCTGACAGAAATGTCCAGCTTGCTCAAAAGTATTGATAGGAGCATCAGGGAATAAACCTTTAAAGTCAGCGATCTGATTTTCTGGNCGTATNGCATGATCTTTAAGACCCACGGCAAGCATTGCTGGTTTCGTCTTTAGGNCATCTATATTTCCTGTTTCGAGACCTTCTATAATGTATTCAAATGCTCTTTGTAGGTGAATATCTAAAGGAAATTCAATACCGCCTTTACAAGACGCACGATCAGGAAATGGTGATGAATAAGCTCTGATCCAGTCCGAATTTATGACAGAAGAGTTTTCAAATCCAATGATTTTCATAACTGACAAAATCGTTGAACCAAGTTCACCTAAAATACCCTCAAGAGTTCCAGCTTCATGATGTTTAGCAATCCACTGGAACCATTCTGTAGGCTCAGAATTAGCTGGTGNGCTGCCAAAGCCAAAAAGAGTATTTAATAGAGCAACCCTTTTCACTCTATCTGGATATCGAATTGAATANGCGCCGGTAATTGGTCCACCCCAATCTTGGCAAACAAAAGTTATATTCTTCAACTCAAGTGATTCAACCAATGCAACAAGATTCTCTACGTGTGTTTTTAAAGTATAGATTTTGTCTTGTGGTGTTTCGCTTTTACCAAAACCCATATGGTCGGGAACAACCACTCGGTAATGTTTAGATAAATGGGGTATAAAATTTCGATATAAATATCCCCAAGTTGGTTCGCCATGCAAACAAACTATTACTTCTCCATCTCTGGGACCTTCATCAACATAATGCTGTTTAAAGCCGGCAGATTCGCAGAAATTAGCTTTATATGGCCACGTACCTCCAAAAGTTTCATTTTTCTCAATCATAGTTGTCCGTTCTTTAAAAAATTACATTTAAAACATTATATAAGCAACAGATGTCTATTATTTAAAATTATTCCCACTCAATAGTCGACATGACTCAAACCCCAGTGTTTATAAGGGTTTGCAGGCGGCAAATTCATACTATGTAGTAAGTATGTAGTTACTAGGGTAAAAACTCCCTCCATGTCATCTACCTTTTTTGTTTTCATATCAATATTTTACCCTATCCCCTACTACATACTATGTAAATTAATCCTGAATGAATTACAATTATTGATAAATTTTTCCTGTATCTTAAAAAATTGCGTGTTTATTTTTTTTTGACTAGTATCTTCAAATGGTTAAGGAGAATTTTAAACAGCAAAAACGTCCTGGAAAAGCAGAATTCTCTGGAAGAAGACGAAATACTACTAGAAAATCAGGATATAAAAGCCATCAGAATGCAACTGGTGGAAAATACAAAATTGATAATACCAAAGTTTATAAAATACAAGCTAATCATCGTTTAAAGATAAATTTCAAATTTCCTAATATAGAAATAGATAAATTTTCAGGTTTTGGAATATATTTTAGAGCCAATAAAACTCTGGAACTTTCTTCAAATCACAATAGCTTCAAAAAATTTACACAAACTACATATGAATTTCCGAGCTGGAATAAATGCGGTTTCATTTGGAGGGAAAATCATCCATCAGAATTGTCAATCTCTTTCCTTGCAGACAATGAAACGGATATAGAAATCTACAAACCTTCATGTGGAGAGGTTTGGCATGACTACTTTAAGGATGCTAGAGAAAATGTGATAAGAAATATCAACATATTTTCTCCGGAAGCACTTTTTTACTCTAATCCTGGAAGTTTTGAAATTGAAAGTATTTCTATTAAGAAAAGTTCTGAGATTGCAGTAAAAGAATGCAATAGGTGCGCACGTTTTTTACCTGTAAATTTTTATAATGAAAGAGATACCCTCTCCTTCTCTAATCATTGCGTTGCAAGACGTCCTTGTAAGCACAAAGGCTTTGGTATTCTCACAAACGCAGATAATGATGATTTAAAGAAACTCGAATACGGTTTTCAGTTAGAATGCAGATGTTGTAAAAAGTTTGAAGTGAATGCACCCTTAAATCCTTTAAGAGATGCAAACCAAATGAAAGAAGATTCTCAAAGAAGAAGGCATTTTGAACTATTACTTTCCGAGCTTTATAAATATTCAAAACAATTAAGCTTTAGGCATATAAAAGGGAAAGAGTTAGCTCAATATATATGGGAAAAATTTGATAAAAAATGTTTTAACTGTTCTATCAAATTATCTAGCCCATTTGAAATGAATTTAGATCATACACGTCCTTTAGCATTTTTATGGGCTTTAGACGAAACAGCTACTTCTCTCTGCAAAAATTGTAATTCAACCAAACGGGATAGATTTCCAAGTGAATTTTATACAAAAGAGCAACTAGTTGAACTATCAAAAATAACGAAAATTCCACTTTTTGAACTAGAAAAGCCAGTACCTAATATAGAAGCTCTGAAATTGATCATTCAAAAACGAGAGTGGTTATATTCTGAGTTTTTAAATAAAGATTTTTTAATAGAAGAAAAAGGGGGGAAAATTCCTGCTGAACTTATTTGTAAATCTTTAGACAGAGTTCTTAGTGAGTTTGAGGAGAAACTATCTGAAGAATCTTTCGTTGAAGGATGGAAAAATTATGAATTCTCATAAACTATATACTGATGGGCAACAGTACTTCCTTTGTCTTTAACTCCATGTTTTTCACTGAAAGCAACACTTTCAGTAAATTTATCAACAAAAGAAAACCCTGGAAAATCAATTTCAATAAGCTTCGCTCCCATATCCACCTTACTGTTCTTACCTACATGAAGAACTAGATTACCTCCAGTTTTTAGTGTGGGTTTTAATTCTAAAAAAATATCTTTATAAATATTCATTCCCTCCTTTTTTTTTGACTCTATGAAAGATTTTTTAGCGTCATTAAAGTCATCAATACCCCAACCTGAAAACCAAAACCTCATCCAATTTGTCATATAAAATCTTGTTGAGGATGCAAATGGAGGTGATGTAATGATACAGTCAGCAACTCTTTTTTGTGCTTTACTGATACTAAGAACATTTTCTTGAATAACTTCAAACTCTTTATTTAATGGTAATTTCTGTTTATAGGAAAGGGATTTAAATACCTTTGTTTGTAAATGGTTAATGAGATCCTTTTTAATAAAATCTCCTGAAGGCGCATAAGGAGTTAATGGATGACTTCGTCGAGATAGTGCATAAGGGCGATTTCCGTGAAGGATATGAAGCATTGAGGAAAAAACTAAACACCAATTAGCATCCTCTAGATCTTTTGATTCAATAAAATAATCTCTGGCTTTTAAGATAGATGATAATGTTTCACTTTCAAAATATTCCGATATATTTTTATTAAACGATACATTATTGGTGTCTTTTTTTGTTTTTTTTGATATTTTTCTTTTTGCTAACCATTTCTCAAGATCTTCGATGATTTTTTCACAACCCTGATTTGAAGTTACTCCAATTTTGGCATTAGTAAGAGCAACCGCCATATCGCTTAAGTCATTTGCAATTGGAATTCTTCCTGCGATAGATGCTTCTAAAGGAATTGTTCCTGATCCAGAAAATGGATCAGAAACTATTTCACCTTTTTTCGAAAATATTTCTAATAGGTGGTAGGCTATCGAAGGTTTAATCTTGCCTTGATAAGAACATAATGAATGAAGTTGTGTTCCCCAATTTCTCTTTGAAAATTCTCCATTTTTGTGTGGCAAACAATCTTTGAAGTAAGTCCATTTTTTTTGATTCATAGAATTTATTTCCTAAAAAAAAGTAATCTTTGAGTGAGTGGATGCCCTTTATTAGAATATCGCTTTCTCAGAATTACTGAATCCTCAGTCTTAAATCCAGAGGAAATAAAAATATCAGAGAGAATCTTATGCGTTGGTATGTGAACTCCACCATAAATACTATCGCCTATATCTATACAAACGGGTGAATTTTTATTTACATCTTTATGGATACCTTTAGCAACTAATTTCATGTCCTCGAAATAAGCTGCTGCCATTTTAGGAATCCTTTTATCGTAACAGTTAGATTGAAGCTCTCTAACAATATCATTTGCTTCTTCGACTACACTCGCTCCACTTTCCTTAGTGACGTCGTTTATAGCTGAAGTGACTACATTATTTCTATATGTCCTCAAATCTTTTTTATCTTTAAGATATCCAAGATACCAAAGTTCTAATTTTGTATTCCTAATATAATTTGTGCCATTTAGGTATGGAGGACTTGTGATAACTCCGTCAAAATTCTTTCCTCTATAATTTTTTAATTCCTTTGCATCTTCAGAAACTAAAAAAGCATCACCATACTCAGACATGTTAAATAATTTAGCTAAATCATTCTGTATCAAATGTATTTTTTCAGAGACTAAGTTGATTATATTGGGCACACCTTTCTCAAGCTCCCTTTTTGTTTTATACCTCACATCTCCAGCTCTACGAAGAAGTGATGCTTTAAGAAGACAAGTAGATACAATTATCCTGAAATATGGTTTGAGCTTTTCACGAATAATCTCGTTTTCAATTGTTTTTAATTTTAAGATTAATGCTTTATTTGGCTCAGAAATATATTCAGCATCTTCAAAAGAGTCCTTATAAGATGTATCTAATTCATTGTTTGGTTCAACTTTTTTGAGAGAAATCTTGATTTGATTTTCGAGTTGTGAAAGATCAGATATAAGTTTTTCTGTATCTTGTTTATTAAGCTTCAATGAACTGAGTTTTAGGGAAGTTAATTCTAATAAAAATGGATTCACCTCACAGTATCCACAAGATATGTTTTGCTGCAACAATGTAATAGGAGTAGTACCTACCCCACAGAAAGGTTCTAAAATTGATTTTGGTTTATTAAATCTTTGACGAATAATATCTATTACAAACTCTGAAGAAAAACCCTCTAAATATGGAAACCAATCATGAAACAACTCACCCCTTCCTCCTGAATAGGTTGCGCTCTTTCCTTTATAATTTTCTATATTCAGATCTAGCTGATGAGGTTTCACAAAACTATTCCTACTTTAAAATATGCATTCTTTTTCATTATAAGAAACATAGTTAACATTAGTGTCCAAGTATACTTTTTAAGGAAATTAAACTCTTATTATACTTATAAAATATTAGGGTAACTTATGAAATCCAATANTCACCTCAGGTTGTAGTAATCTATGTAGTTAGGTTTTTAAGAGCCTATAAAATCAATATGTTATAGAGAAAGTATGTAGTAAGTATGTAGTTGAAAAACCCAGTGTTTATATGGGTTTTAGGAGTAAAAACTACTCCCACTCAATGGAAAAGGGTTTATAAATTATTGATTCCATTGATTTTAATTTCGACTTTGTATGGACTTTGTACTTATTGTAAAAATTCACAAAATTTACTCTAAGCATTCTGAAATTTATCACTATTTAAAATCCTAATGAGTAAACTTCTGAACTGAGGTTGCGAAAAAATTTTATGCCTCTGATCTGTAATTGGGAAACCATTAATCTTCTCCGTATCGTTGAGCAATTCTTTGAACATTCTAAATGCTCTTTTTTGTGCCTCTTTCGTCAAATCAATATTTTCGATTTCTGGTACCCATGCGGCATGAGGTGCTCCACAAAATTCATACTCTTCTACTCTGCCAAAATAGTGAATTTCTGTGATTAAAAGTCCGCTGTTCCAAATCTTAAATAAAAAACTTTTGTCATGATTTGATCTTTTATAAATACAATCTTCCTCCACTGCTATCATTTGTCCACTTTCATCTGAAGGATCACAACAGATTTTTAAATCACTTTCCGATTCGGCAAGTCCCGTTAGCATTTCTTCTTCAGTTTTATGTTTTTTTAAAAGCGTTTTGTAAGAAGTTTGAGAAACTCTTATGCCGTGAAAATGACGAAGAGGTCTTGTTTCTTTTAATTTGGAGTGCATTTATCTTAGTAATTTTCTTGTATTTTTAATAAACTTTTTCATGAAATCATAAGTCACTACAAAGTCATCTGCGGTAAAATTTGATTCGCTAAATCCTCCAAAAATATTTTGCTCCATAACTGTATATCCATCATAAATTGTTAAATCATCTTTAAATAAAAATCTAAACTCTATTAATTTTTGCTTTCCTCTTTTATCGTAAAAATTAAACATAAGTCTTACTTCCAATTTTTTTATTATTTCTTCTAAAGATACACAACTAATTAATCTTAATTCTATAAATCTGGGTTTAAAAAAAATTCTTGATAAAAACCCTGAGTTGAAAAACCATTCTGTAAATTTGTTATTCAGGATTGATACATTATCGAAAGTTATGAAATGACCTTTTACTAGCAATTTGTCATGATTAGTAAATTCGTCATATGTGCCTTTTGATTTTTCAAACACAAAGTTTTCTTTATATATTTTTTGAACTTCAGTTAAATTAAAACCTTCTACTTCATCTCCTAGTAACTCTATTCTTTGCTTTTCAATCTGAAATGCCATCCAATCTTGAAAAAAGTCTTTGAATTTTTGTTCAAAATTTATAAAAGAATACTTAGATTTTACTTCTTCGAGCATATCTAAAGATAAAATTCTTAATTTCTGATCAGAATCTTGCACATTAAAATTATAGTTTATTTTAAATTTAACTTAATACTTTTATATTTTTTAATATATTTTAAATGGAGTTTGTATGAAGTTTGTATGAGAGAAATGCTTATTTAATAGCACTTTTAGACCATTTTCTTATTCCCACTCAATTGTTGCTGGTGGTTTGCTAGAAATATCATAAACCACCCTAGAAACTTTTGGGATTTCATTAATAATCCGATCGGATACTTTGTTTAATAAATTGTGTGAAA
>NZIV01000051.1 GCA_002689995.1 Fidelibacterota bacterium | reverse complement strand
CTCTTCAAACTTAAATAGCCTTGTTCAAAAAATACAACCCGATGAAATTTATAATTTAGGAGCACAATCTCATGTTGCTGTAAGTTTTGAGATTCCAGAATATACCTCGCAGGTTGATGCTTTAGGAACTCTGAGACTCCTAGAAGCAATAAGACAAGCTGGGTTAGAAAAAAATACTAAATTTTATCAAGCATCTACGTCAGAGTTGTATGGCCTAATTCAAGAGACTCCCCAAAATGAAAATACACCATTTTATCCAAGATCTCCTTATGCAGTAGCTAAGCTATATGGATATTGGATTGTTGTAAATTATCGGGAGGCCTATGATATGTTTGCCTGCAATGGAATCCTTTTTAATCATGAATCTCCAAGAAGAGGAGAAACTTTTGTCACAAGAAAGATCACTAGAGGACTAGCAAGAATTTTTCATGGTTTAGAGTCAGTACTTTATATGGGGAATCTGAATTCTCTTAGAGACTGGGGACATGCTAAAGATTATGTAGAGATGCAATGGTTGATGCTTCAGCAAGATAAGCCAAGAGACTTCGTTATAGCGACTGGAAAACAGTACTCGGTGAGAGACTTCATTAAGCTTTCAGCTAAAGAAATTGGAATTTCAATTATATTTGAAGGAGATAATGAAAATGAAATTGGTGTTATCGAAAATATAAGTATCAAAAACAAGTATCTAAAAAAGGGTGATGCAATTATAAAAGTAGACAAAAGATACTTCAGACCAACGGAAGTAGAAAATTTACTTGGTGATTCTACTTTGGCAAAAAAAGAATTAGGTTGGGAGTCAAAAATTTCTTTAGATGACATGATATCTGAAATGATGAAAAACGATCTAAAGTTAGCTGAATCAGAATTATTATTAAATAAGAATATCTAATGTCATTAAAGTACGAAGATAAAATATTTATAGCAGGTCACAGAGGCATGGTTGGATCAGCTATTCTTAGAAATTTAAAAACTAAAGGTTTTGATAATATTATTACGGCTAATAAAAATGATCTTGATTTGACTAGTCAGGAGCAAGTTAAAGATTTCTTTAATCAAATAAAAATTAACAAAGTTATCATTGCCGCAGCAAAGGTAGGAGGTATTGGAGCAAATTCTCAATATCCTGTCGACTTTCTTATAAACAATCTTTACATCCAGTCGAACATCCTATCTCAGGCATATAAGAATGATGTCGAACAAGTCTTATTTCTTGGATCTTCATGCATTTATCCTAAAATAACAGAAAGTCCTATTAAAGAAGAACAACTACTTTCTGGAAAATTAGAAATTACTAATGAGTGGTATGCTTTAGCAAAAATAACTGGGATTAAATTATCTGAAGCTTACAACATCCAATATAAAACTGATTTTAGAAGTATCATGCCGACGAATCTATACGGACCTTTTGATAACTTCAACTTAGAGAATGGTCACGTAATCCCAGCTTTAATAAATAAATTTCATGAAGCTGTGTTAAAAAAAAATAAAACTGTTGAAGTTTGGGGTACTGGAAATCCNAAAAGAGAATTCCTCCATGTCGACGATTTAGCCGAGGCTTGTCACTTCATTATGAATTTATCGAAGGATCAATATCAAAATGTGACTGAAGAATCTATGTCACATATTAATGTTGGAACAGGCGAAGACATATCAATTAATGAACTTATAGATGAGCTTAAAATAATCTCTAAATTTAGCGGTGAAATTTCTTATGACAAGACTAAGCCAGATGGAACATTAGAAAAGGTTTTAGATGTTTCAAAGATAAATTCGCTTGGATGGAAACATAAAATATCTTTAACAGAAGGTCTAAGAAAAACATACGAATGGTATTTGAGTAATTTTCCTGAAGTTAGATCTTAAAAAAGTTTCAAGATGAAGCCCAAAATTTCTATCATTACAATAGTATTTAATAGAAAAAAAGATTTAAGGAAAACTCTGGAAAGTATCAAAAGTCAGACATTTGAGTCCAAACAATTTGTTGTCATTGACGGAGGTTCAACTGACGGAACAAAAGACATCCTGGAAGAATATAATGAAATAATAGACATACTTGTCTCTGAACCAGATAAAGGGATTTATGATGCCATGAATAAAGGAGTCTCAATGTCGGAAGGAGAATGGCTTAATTTCATGAACGCTGGGGATACATATATAAATAAGAATACTTTGGAAGATGTCTTTTTAAGAGAATCTCAGGATGACGATATGTTAATTGGTAATACTTTGATTGATTATGGTAACTTCAAAAAAAGCTTAAAGGTTAAATCTCTAGATAAAATTTGGATGGGCGCTAGATTCATTCATCAGTCAGTAATTATCAAAAGAGAATATCAACTGAATAATCCTTATAATATTCAAAATAAAATAGGTGGCGATTTTGAATTTTTTTATAATGCTGTTCAAAAAGATGCTTCTATAAAAATTCTAGATCAATATATCTCAATTTTTGAAGCTGGAGGAGTTTCAGATACTAATAGAACAAGTTCTATACTTGGTAATATGCGAATTGTTCTAAAAGATGATCCTAGTCTAACAAAGTTTCTTTTTTACATATTAAAACTTTCATTTGAAGTTTTGAAATCCACTATCAAAATATTTCTTCCAAAGAATCTGATAAGAATTTTTCAAAGAATATAAGAAAGAAATGAAAATATATAATTTTTTTAATCTAAACGTTAAAGATATATTTGCATCACTCTTTATCATTTTTTCGCTTATTCCTTGGGTTAATTTTGGTTTGAATTCTAGAGATTCCCAAATATGGCCTCTTCTTTTTGGCATGGCTTTCTTATTCTTTTGCATTCATAGAAGAATACCTTTAATTTTTCTTTTTCCTTTCTTAATTCCAATATTAGCTATCTTTTCATGGTTTTTTTTATCTGATTTAACTCTAGATGGAATTAGAGGATTTGTTGCTCTGAGAGGTATATTGTCTTACACAGGATTTGCAATTTGTTTTGTAGCCTTTTTATATTACTTAAGAGAGAACGAATTTCCCGTTAAAATTTTTATCATTGTTAATCTTTTGTATGTTTTTGTTGGTATTGCTCAAACTCTGATTGATCCAGCGATAGTTTCAAGCATTGTTGCATCGCGTGACCAGACTTTTTCTTCTGCACCATTTTTAGCAAGAGGTGTACCTGGATTAACGCCAGAACCAACTTTTTTTGGAATCTTTCTTTACTTTATTTCGTTTATTTACTTAACTTTCTATGATTTCAAGCCGCCAAATAAAATTAAATATCTTCTCATTATAAATCTTTTAACTATTATATTGTTGACCAGATCTACAATGATTTTACTCTTTCTAATATTAACAATTCCTTTTTTGCTTCATAGAATGAAGTTCTCATTTATCATTTGGGGATCTACCTTTGCAATTTTAAGCATGGTTGCGGCTATTTTTTTCTTTCCTGAAACAAGATTCCTAAAACTGGCAAACCTTATAATTGAGAATCCAGCTATTTTAGAACTTGTCATATTAGATGAAAGCATCAATGATAGAATATCTCATGTCTTATTTCCTCTTCAAGGAGCTCTTTTAAATGATTTTATGCCAGTTGGATTTCACAAATGGCCCGAAACATTTGCCTATTTAACTGATTATTGGAATGGCATTTTTTGGTACGGAACTGGGGGTTCAATAATGTCATTTTTTGGACTTTATGTTTATGAATTTGGTTTCATTGGTTTGATTATAATGGGATTCATTTTTATTAAAATCCAAGATGGTTCTATTGCAAGGTTATTAGAGACTTCACTACTTTTTATACTTTTGAATACATCTATACCTCCATCTTTTCCTTTGCTTGCATTTCTTTTTGCCATCTACTTTCATAAGAATTATCTAAATCTTAAAAATGTTTCTAAACCTTTCTAAATTGATCCTTGAGTAAGTCTTATAAAAATATATTGATTACTGGCGGCGCAGGATTCATTGGATCTCATGTTTTCGATCACTTTTCTTCAATTTTTGAAAACTCAAGGATAGAGATTCTAGATAAGATGACTTATGCAGCTAATAAGAGGAATATCCCTGAGGTATTCACAGATGAAAAATATAGTTTCGTTCAAGGAGATTTAATTGATCTTGATATTTGTTTAAAAGCTACAAAAGATAAGGATTTAGTTATTAACCTCGCTGCTGAAAGTCATGTAGGAAACTCTTTTGAAGATTCTATGATTTTTTCTAGATCAAATGCTTTAGGAACCCACACTCTCTTAGAGGCATGCAAAAGAAATAGAATAAAAAAAATTATACATGTCAGTACTGATGAAGTTTATGGAGAAAACGTAGATTCAAAATTTTTAGAAACAGATCCGCTGAATCCAACAAATCCTTATTCAGCCACAAAAGCTGCCGCAGAGATGATAGTTCAAGGATATTACCGATCGTTTAAATTACCTATTGTTGTAGTNAGAGCTAANAATATATACGGAANAAGACAGTATCCAGAAAAAATAATACCTAAATTTATAAATAGAGCTCTTAATGATCTTCCTCTAGAAATACAAGGTGATGGTAGTCATAAGCGTCATTATCTATCTGCTATTGATTTTTCAAAGGCTNTAGAGGTTGTCATNAATAATTTTCAAGCAGGATCTATTTTTAATATNGCCTCAGATCTTGAGTTAACTAATTATGAGGTGGCACTAAATATTAATAAATTAATTAGACCCTCAACATTAGAAGAAAATATCCTTTTCATTGAGGATAGACCATTTAATGATTCAAGATATGCGGTTAACGATAAGAAAATTAGAAATTTAGGATGGTCTCCAGAAAGGTCTTTGATAAATGATCTTCCTCATATTATTGAATGGTATAAGATTAATTCTGACTGGTTTCAGTGAATTCAATTAAGTCTAAAAAATATGAAAATTTATCTTTGCGGATCTTTTACAGGACCTATAACTGGGCAAATGCAGACTTTATTGGCTGTCGAGAAGTCTTTAAAAGAAAGTTTTGAAACTAAGCGTATAAATTTTCCAAATAAATCATTTCTTTTTCCGATTGAATTTTTGTTTTATACACTTAAGCTTTTTAGATTTACTAGTTCACGAGAAAATAAAACTTTTTATCTTATGTTGAATAGGACAAAAAAAAGTTTTTGGTTAAGAGACTTTCCAATTTTTTTAGCAATTTTTTTTTCTAAAAATAAGGTTATTTGTCATCTTGTTGGATCAGATATAAAAATCTTTATAAATAGCTTGTCGTTCATCGAAAAAGAAATTGTCAAGAAATGTTTATCTAAAATTACTTATTGGATAGTTCTCGGGCCTAATATGAAGAAACAATTAGAAGATATTTATCAAAGTTTGAATATTAAAAATAAATCCCTCTGTTATTCAGATCAAGATCTTAGAGCTTCCATTGCAAGAGGTTTTTATTCAAGAGAATTAAANGATTACATAAAAAGAAGAATTGTNGAACAAAAAATTNTCANCTTTGGTAAAGAACCGCTAACAATAGGNTATCTATCTAACCTNATGGAAGAAAAGGGTATTGTGGAATTCATAGANTCAATAATTCTCTTAAGAGAAAAATCAAATTTGAAAATAAATGCNTGGATAGCTGGAGGATATATTGGCAAGCCATCTAAAAGGCTATTAGAAACCATGCAANTAGCAGAAGATAAAGAATATATTGATGTATGTGGNATATTAATTGGCGAAGAAAANTGGAATAGGCTTTCAAAAACAAATATTTTTATACTTCCAACATACTATAAGACAGAAGGTTTACCCTTATCTATTGTTGAAGCAATGGCAGCTGGATGTCTTTGCATATCATCAAAAATTGGAGAGATAGAGAGTCTGTTAGAAGAAAAGGGGATTTTAATTGACGACGTAAATGCAGAAAACATTGTTAACGAAGTAGAAAGTTCTCTCAATAAAATAGATTCTTCAAAAAGAAAAATTGAGGATTCTTACTCTTTTGCTAGAGAAGAGTTTTCGTTTGATTTATANAANTCAAAAATACTAAAAATTATGAGAAAACCCTTATTANAAAATTATGATTAATTCTGTTAAAGANTTNCTCANAAAATTGAAATTACTTNCACTTTTCATATTTATCTATAAAAGAATTATNAATTTTTTTGGCTTTTTTCTTTTTAAGAATTTAGCTAGACAAAAGAGGATTTTGATTGAATTTGGGTCTGGAAATAAAAAAGGAAAGAATGGCTGGACTACGGTTGATTTATTTGGATCTGACATTAATTATGATATTTCTGGTGGGATCCCCCTTTCTGATAACACTGTAGATAAAATTTATAGTTCACATCTTTTAGAACACTTAAGATTTGATCAAATAAATAGTCTTTTAGGAGAATGTTATAGAATTTTAAAAATTGATGGAGAGTTCTCTGTTTGCGTTCCAAATTCAAGACTTTATATTGAAGCCTATATCAATAATGAATATTTTAAACCTGAAAGTACTTTACTTTTTGCACCTGCCATTATTGAAACTGGATCAAAAATTGATCAAGTTAACTATATTGCATATATGAATGGAGAACATAAATATCTTTGGGATCAAGAAAATTTAATAAATTCCCTAAGAATGGCTGGTTTTAAAAATGCAAAGTTAAGAGACTATGATGAAAATCTTGATCTTTTAGAAAGGCATTTTGAATCAATATATGCTGTTGCATATAAATTAGCTGAGGAAAGAAATGGATAAAGAAAAGAATTTAGTATTCATATGGTCCTCTTTCTTGTCATACCATCATGATAAAGCTGGTCAGTTTTTAGAGGAAGCTAACTTCTGTTCGATAAGCTCATATGAAAAAAATTATTATGAAATTCAGAAGAATAATCCAAGAAATTTGTATGGATTGAAAATCCTATTCCCTGGCGAGGTATTAGAGGATGTTTCCTTCTTAAAAAGGCAAATAAAACTATTTAAAGAAATTATTAAAAGGAAGGAAAAATTTATCTTCTTAGGAAATGGTGGAAACATGAGAGCTTATCATCCCGCAATTTTTATAGGATCACTCATTCAAAGATTTTTCGGAAAAAAAGTTTTTGTAATGTTTGATACAAATTTTTCCGATAGGCAAAGAAATGTATTTATCGAAGTAGCGAAAGCCTTTTTCTTTCTTCCGTATTCNGGAGCTATTTGCTCAAGTCCATCNACATCAGAATACTTGAATTTTTTAGGTTTTAAGAAAAAGCCAAAAACAAACTTNGGNTTAAATACNATAAATCCTGAAAGATTTCTNTCTATAAAAAAAGANGAAGATCNCCAGCGNGATCAATTTGTTTNTGTTGGAAGGATGAGNCCNGAAAAAAATATATCTTTTTTANTNAATGCATANTCTGAATATCTAAAAAAAACTTCAAGAAAAAAACTTATNCTTAANCTNATTGGTGATGGACCAATGTTTGANGAATATNAAAACCTTGCATCAGAATTGAACATAGAAAAATTCACTTTTTTTGTAGGAGCAAAAAGTTCTCAAGAAATTGCTGAAGAACTAAATAAATCTAAGGCACTTTTATTCCCTAGTTTATCCGAACCATGGGGTATCGTTGTAAATGAAGCTGTTTCTCTGTCTGTTCCTGTAATAATCTCAGAAAAGGTTAATTCAAGGAGTCTTTTAGTGAGGCAAATGGTGAATGGATTTTGCCTTGAGCCAGACAACCATGAAGGTTGGGTTAAAGCGATGATGTTACTAGCAGAGGACGATGAACTTTATGATACTTTTAGCAGTGGCGCAAAAAATTTCTGGGATGACATAAATGTAAAATCCTTTAGAAAGGCTGTTGAATATCTTACAAAATAATTTAATGGAAATTATTACTAGATTGATTTTCCGATATAACTCTGCACTCAGAAAAATATCTTCTGCGTTAGTTATTAGAGGTATAGGATTAATTTTCAGTTTATTAGTTACTTATTTCTTACTAATAATCTTAGACGTAAGGAGTCTTGGAATTTTCTATTTCATTGTCTCGCTGTCAAGACTAGCCAGCATATTATTTAGTATGGGAGTTTTTGCATCAATAATTCCTCAATATTCATCCTATTCAAATGAAAAAAAAAATTCTCTGCTAAACTTATCTATCGTCCCAGCCATAGCACTCAGTTTATTTGTCCTTTTTATAATAAATTTAACTTTTTTCTTCTTAGATTCCAATCTTAAAACAATATACTGGTATATACCGCACTGTAGTATTTTAATTTCTACGTACTTGATTCAATTTAACCTTTACAATTATTTTAATTGCAAAGAAAGGTTGGCATTAACTTCTTTTATGCTTGAAGGTAATGGAAGGAACTACTTTTTTCTACCTATCCTATTTGTCTTCCATTATTTTTTTCTTGAAGAGACAAACTTGAATATGGTTCTTAGTATTTTTGTTGTCTCATCCATTTTAGTAAATGTTTTTGGTCTAATTAATTATAGCTACGATGGAATAATTGAAAATTTAAATTTTAATAACCTTAAAGATTTTTTTAGAGTAGGCTTTAAATTTTTCCCCTCAATTATAGTCTCCACTGGAGCGCCGAGTATTTATGACGTCTTGATAAACGTTTTTTTTGGTCCCGTTACCCTTGCAGTTATTGGTGTAGCAAATAGAGTGGTCTCACCTCTCATGATTCATAATGATCTGATAGTACTTAATTATGTAAAAGCCTCAAGATATTATCTTAAAGGCTTAATTTTTGAAGCAAATTCTTTACACATAAGATCATTAATTGTTTCGTTTTCGATAGCGCTTGTTTTAATGATTCTATTTTATTTATTTGGATACGAAATAATTTCTACTTTTATGGAATTTGAAAAGTTACCTAATATCAAGGATGTAATTTTTATTTTCTTTATTTCAACACTTACCCAATCAGCTTGTAATTTTTCCTTACATTTTTTGAGGAATATTGGTGACTATTTATCTATGACTTTTATAGAATTGATATCTTTAACTGTTACCATTATTTGCATGTTTTCCTTCTTAGAGCTTGGTATTTATGGGGCTGCCCTTGCTTCAATGCTTGGTAGATTGATGATGATGTTAGTTGGATTTGGGTATGCAAAATATTCTTACGACATACCTTTTCTAAAAGCTAGAAAAAGTTGATAAATGGCCAGAAAATAAATTTTTTTTCTTCATAAATAGTTTAAATTTGTAGAAAAAATCCTTTTTTTCGGGTGAAGGATATAGTTCCTCAAAAAAACCAAATTCATTATTTAGAAATCCAGCTTTCTTCAAAGCATAAGACAAGGACTTTTTTGAAAAAAAATGTAAATGGCTATCAGCCTCATAAGCTTTAGTTAAAAACTCTTTTTTCATTCCCATTGGAGTAGATATGAAAATTTTTCCTTTCTTTTTTAGGGACTTACTAAGTTCCTTCAATGTTTTGATCGGATCATCAAGGTGTTCAATTACCTCAACTAGATAAATCAAATCAAATTTTTTTTCTACTTTTTCCAGACTTTTCAAATGAATTAAATTATTAAATCTATAAAATTCTTCATATATTTGATTTAGTTCGCAGCAATAAATATTACAATTTTCTTTAAGTATTTCCTTAAATAATCTTGAAACATGAGCACTACCTGAACCATAATCAAGCCAATTGTAAGGAGCACTTATGCCATGTGTTTTCCTTAAAAATAGATTTAACATTCTTTGATTTCTCTCTTTATAAATAAATAAATCTTTATCAGACTCTTCCTGAATATTTTCAGGAAGTTCACATATACCCTGATTTTCCTTGATTATAGGTGTAAAAAAATGGTTACATTCTCTTAATCTACAATTGTAAATTTTTCTATTAATCTTAGACGTGAATAAAAATGAAGACTTTGAATTACAAATTGGGCAAACAGGCATTGTGAGAAAATTTAATTATTATTTACAAACTATTAATATAAGGTAAAAATAAATTAAATGTCGAATAAAAATTTCAGTGATCACTACGATTCAAATTATTTTGTTTGGCAAAAATCTATAGGTTTATTTAGCGGAAAAGCTTGTAGTTTCAAATTTTGCTCTTCTATATCTTCTGATGATACTGTTTTAGATTTTGGTTGTGGAGGAGGATACCTTCTTAAAAATCTTGTTTGCAAAAAGAAAATAGGAATTGAGCCAAATTACTCAGCACATGAAGAAACTAAAAAGAATAAAATTGAAATATTTGATTCACCTCTTGAAGTCCTCAAAGCTTATGGAGAGGAGAGCATAGATTTGATAATCTCAAACAATGCCCTTGAGCATACTCTTGATCCTTTAAATGAATTAAAAAATTTATTTCCACTTTTAAAGAGGGGGGGAAAAATTCACTTTGTAGTGCCTTGTGATTCCCATAAGTTTAAATGGAAAAAAAATGACATAAATAATCATCTTTATAGTTGGAGTCCAATGAACCTGGGAAACCTATTTACCGAGGCGGGATACAAAGTTATAAAAGTTCAACCATATATACACAAGTGGCCTCCAAAATATCAGTTGATACAGAAAATTTTTGGCTGGAATATTTTCAATATTATTTGTAGGATTTACGGAAGACTCGAAAGAAGTTGGTTTCAAGTTGAGATTATTGCAAGCAAGCAATAGAAAATTTAAATTTTAATTTGGAATATTTCGTCATTTATAAGAACTAGAATTTTATTAGCCTCTCTGTCGCCAATACCAGAGGAAATGAACTTTATATTTCCTTTTTTAAGACATTCAATACTTGGGAGATATTCAAAAGCACCTGTATCACCTGAGAAAGAAATGATTTCATCAAACTCGTTACTATATTTTTTTAAAATATTAAAATTGTGAAAAGGCTC
>NZIV01000050.1 GCA_002689995.1 Fidelibacterota bacterium | reverse complement strand
TTAAATATAAAAAAACGAATTAATATGTAGTTCAACTTTGGGTTAATTAGGCAGGTGGTTACGCCCACTCTTTTGATTTCTAATTCTACTATACTCCCTCCATTTCTTTCCCTCCATTAAGGATAAAATGGATATTCTTAGTATTTCAAATCAACCATAAGAATTTGTAGAAAACAAAAAACCCCCGTCATAAACAGGGGTTTCTCTTCAGTACCCACGAGAGGATTTGAACNTNTGACCTACGGATTAGAAGTCCGTTGCTCTATCCAGCTGAGCTACGTGGGCATAGATATTTAAAAACTACTATATAAAATTACAGGGATTTTTATTCTGAGAACAAGAAAAGTCCTAGAAATTCCAAATTAATTTTACTGATTTCGAACCATCGTTATAAAAATTGTATCCAATATTTGGTATTTTTTTATTTTGAATATATTTTACATGTATTCCAGAAATTATTCTGTGGCCAATTAATCCTGCAATCATGAAGCTGCTAAACTTTTTAGACAAACCAGAATTAATTCTCATATTTTTAAATTTCTCTCTGTTTGCATCTGAATTCCATTGCCAATGATTATTTATATCATTTTCATCTAAAACTAGATTAAATTGACGTCTTCTCTGTTTATTATCATTATACTCAATCAGATTTGAATAATTTCCGACATCGACAGCCATTTGTAAATCAAGACCCCTTAAATCAATTTCTGCATTTTCTTTTGCAAATGTTAAATATGATTGTTCATAATAATCACTTGTCCATATTGAGCCAAAAAATGAAAACCACATTACGCCCTCTTGTATAAAAAATTTTTTTGCAGAATTACTTTGGTTTTCACTTAATTGCCCCCAACCAGGTAATATTAAGGATTTAATTATGGATACATTACTATTCTTTGAAGTAGAGATAGATATTGTTAATGATATTAAAAATAATATTTTTTTCATTAGATTACCTTCTATTAAAATCTATTTTTATTAATCCTATTGTCATAATTATCATTATCCATGAAAAAACATCTCCATATTTTGAATAAAAAGTTATTTTTTTTTGAATACCAATTTTTTCTGAAATACCAGTTTTTTCATTTAATGAAGATTTTTGAATTATTTCTCCACTTGGTTTTATCACCATAGATATACCAGTATTTGCCGAACGCACAATCGTTTTTCTATTTTCTATAGCTCGAAAAATGGATTGATTAGCATGCTGTTGAGGCTCTGGCGCAGATTCATACCAACCATCATTCACTAATACTGAAATAAATCCAGCACCCCTGTTAACGAATTTCCTTACTAATGATGGATAAGTTGACTCATAACAAATCACACCACTAAATTTAATTTGATTTTGATTAAATATAGTATGATTTTTTCCTATTTCCCAATTTGCTTGACCTATATTTATTTTCTTTAAACTCGGAAAAATACTTGAAAATGGAATATGTTCGGCTAATGGTACAGGCTGAATTTTTTGATATGAATTTATTAAGCCACTTTTTCCAAAATGACCAATTGAATTAAAATAAAGATTACCTCTTTCTGTCTTTTCTAATTCAGGAAATCCTGTTAGTAATTGAAATGACTTATCTTGTAGAAACTCTTTAATTATTTTTTCAGTTTTACTACCTTCAGATATAAAAGTATTTACCGCAGTTTCGGGCCAAATTACTAGATTAGTAGAATCAGATATATACTTATTAGTTATATTTATTATTTTTTTCAGACTTTGAATTGGACTTCGCCCATGTTTATCTGAAAGATGAATATTAGGCTGTATGATTGTAACATTAATATTTGATTTATTTTCAGGAATATTTCTTATTAAAATCTCACCCAATAAAAATGGAAACATAAATATTGATAATAAAACTATTATCGTAGATTTATAATTATATTGGAACCAATAAATTAAGCCTGCATTAAGTAAAACAATCCAAAAGCTAACACCATAAACTGCAGTATACTCCGCAATTTGAATAGGTAATAGATAATCAGCCTGAGAATTTCCAATACTTACCCAAGGAAAGCCAAGCAAACCTAGACTTTTTAAATATTCTATTGCTACCCATATGATTGGCATCGACCAAACACCTATCCAAGGAGATCTTTTTTTTACTCTATATATTAATAAAGAGAATATTATATAAAAAATTGATAAATATAATGTTGCTGAAATAGCCGTTATTTTAGCAATTAAGGGACTAGTTCCAATATTAAACGCTAACCAAAAAATTTGTGTAATTGAATATGTAAATCCAAATAGAAATCCCGCTAAAATTACTCGGTATTTTTTTGTAAAACTATATAAAGAGTAAAGAAAAGGTACCAAACTAAACCATGCTAAAAATCCTAATGATAACGGATGATGACTTAAACCAGAAAAAAATCCAGAGATAACACACATTAATAATTTTTGATTTAATGAAAATGAGTACATTATTGTGAGTCTAGAAACTCCTGTAAAATAATAGATGCTGCAATTGAATCAATACTTTCTTTATTTCGCGAAGGAGATTTATTTTGTAAAATTAAACTATCTTGAGCAGCTTTTGATGAAAGTCGTTCATCTTGTAATAAAATTTGTAAATTAGTTTTTTTCTTAAATTCTTCAATAAATTCTTTAACAATTATTGTCTGTCTTGAATCTAATCCTTTCATATTAAAAGGGATTCCTACTACAATTTTGTTAATAGAATATTCTTCAATTGTCAATATTATTTCTTCAATAAAATTCGGCGTAACTTTACGATCTAATGTTTTTAGAGGTTTAGCAAAAATATTTAATGGATCTGATATTGCTAACCCAACTCGTCTTGCTCCATAATCAATACCTAAAACTCTGTTCATTTATTGATTTGATATTCTTTTTTCAATTCTTTCCTTAATATTTTTCCAGCTTTAAATTGTATTTTTCTATGAGGTGGTACATAAATAATTTCATTAGTTCTAGGATTTCGAGCTTTTGGATTTGCTTTGGTAGGTTTTATTTCAAAAACTCCGAAGTTTCTTAATTCTAATCTTAAAATAGAATGTTTCTCTAAAAAAATACCTGTCATTGTATCTAATATCTCATCTAAGATTATCTTAACTTCTTTGTTACCTAAATCTAACTGATTAGATACTTTTCTTATAATATCTTTTCTTGTATATGTTATACCAATCATTACACCCTCTCCAAATCTATTAATCCTTTTACATTCTTTATCCGATTTCGAATTCGAGCCAATTGTCTTCGATCTCTAACTTCAATTATTATATTTATAGTTGCTAGTCCTTCTTCTGATTTGGCATCGATACTACTTATATTAATATCATGATTTGAACATTCATTCGTAATATTGTTAAGGAAATGTTTACGATCTTCACCTACTACTTTTAATTGAACTAAAAATTGTTGATTTCTACCTACATTCCATTCAACATGAATAAATCTATCTTCATTATCTAAAACAGGTAAATTATTACATGAATTTCTATGTATTGTTACACCTCTACCACGTGTGACATAACCAACTATTTCTTCACCAGGAATTGGATTACAACATTTACCAAAGTTTAATAAGGTATTGGAAATACCATCTACACTTACTCCTCTAGCTGTACCTCTAGCTTTATCTAAAAATCTTTGGGTAAATGTTTTATTTTGTTTACTTTCATCTGATTGTGCAGAAGGAGAATATTTTTCTATTATATCTCTAACTGTAAATGTACCATTAGATACACCAATATATACTTGATCTAAAGAATTAACTCCAAGCTGCTGTGGATTTTTAATTATATCATTAATTAATTTTTTATTTTTTAATCTTCTTAACGTCTTTTCTAGAATTTCTTTTCCTAAATCAATGGCTTTATCATTCTGCTCTTTTTTAACCCATTTTTTTATATTTGTTTTTGCCTTTATTGTTTGAACAAATTTAAGCCAAGCATAACTAGGGTTTTGATTTTCAGAAGTGATAATCTCAATACTATCACCATTTTTTAATTTTGTATTTAATGGAACAATCTTACCATTTACTTTTGCACTTATGCAATGCATACCAACTTCTGTATGAATTTCAAATGCAAAATCTACAGGTGTAGAATTTTCTTTTAATTGAAATACATCACCTTTAGGAGTAAAAACAAAAATTTCTTCTTCAAATAAATCAATTTTAAGTAGCTGAAGAAATTCTTTGGGATTTGAATTTTTATCTTCATCTTGTAAAACATCAACTAATTCCCTTAGCCAGCTAATATGTTTATCTAAACTCTTTGTTTCCTTTTTTCCATTTCCTTGGTTTTCTTTATAAGCCCAATGTGCAGCAACTCCAATTTCAGCAGTTTGATCCATATCTTCGGTCCTAATTTGAACTTCAACAACTTTTCCATTCACCCCGAAAACAGTAGTATGTAAAGATTGATAACCATTACTTTTAGGCGTTGCTATAAAATCTTTAAATCGAGTATGTAATGGAGTATATAACTGGTGAATTGATCCTAGAACAGCATAACATTCGTCTACTCTTTTTACTATTATTCTAACAGCCATGATATCCATAATCTCTTCAAAAGATTTATCTCTTCTTTTCATTTTTCCATATATAGAAGAATAATGTTTTGTTCTATGAATAATTCTATTTTGAATAGAATACTTATTAATTTGGTTTTTAATTGGTTGAATAAATTTAGTTAGATATTTTTCACGATCAGACTTGCTTGACTTAAGCATTTTTTGTATTTTGCGATAAACTTTAGGTTCAATTGTCTTAAATATTAAATCTTCATACTCACTTTTTAATTTATACATTCCTAATCTATGAGCTAATGGAGCAAAAACTTCTTTTGTTTCATTTGCAATTCTTCTTTGTTTAATCAATGGGAGATATTGGATTGTATTCATATTATGAAGTCGATCTGCAAATTTTATAATAATTACACGAATATCTTTTGCAACAGATAAAAACATTTTCATAAAATTTTCAGCTTGTTTTTGCTGTCGGCTGTAAAACTTTATTCCTGAAAGTTTAGTAACTCCTGAAATTAGTTCAGCAATTTCAGCGTTAAATTCTTTAGATATTTGTTCAAAAGTAACTTCTGTATCTTCAACAGTATCATGTAATAAACCAGCAATAATGGTATTAACATCTAAATTCCAATTAGCTAGAATTCCACCAACTGAAGCACAATGATTAAAATATGGTTCTCCAGACCTTNTTTTTTGACCATTATGAGCAACTTCACCAAAAGAATAAGCTTTCCAAATAAATTCTTCAACCTCTTTGGAAATTTCTTCATGCTTATTTAACTCATTTATAATTGTTAAAAATTGAGTTGGTTTTCCATTTCCTCTAGGTAAAATATTTTTTATTGAGTTTAACAATTTTAACCGGGAAAGTTATCAGTATAATATTCATTTGCATGCAAATCAATATTTTCAAAACGAGCATATTTATCTACAAACGCAACATCAATAATCCCTGTTGGTCCATTTCGATGTTTTGAAATTATAATTTCCCCTCTGCCTTCATCTTCTTCTTTTTTAGAATAAACAATTGGCCTATAGACGAATAAGACTACATCAGCATCCTGTTCAATTGCTCCACTCTCTCTTAAGTCAGACATCATCGGTCGTTTGTCTTGCCTTGCCTCAAGAGCTCTAGAAAGCTGAGATAGAGCAATTACGGGTATATCTAAGTCTTTTGCTAATGCTTTTAATGATCTTGATATAAATGATATCTCTTGTTGTCTACTTTCTGTTCTACCAGGAACATTTAATAATTGTAAATAATCAATAAAAATACAATCAATATTTTTTTCAGCTTTTAAACGTCGTGCTTTTGCTCTTAGTTCCATGATATTCATATCTGCAGAATCATCGATAAATATTTGTGCTTTTGCTAAACTTCCAGCTGCTTTAGATAATTTCTTCCAATCTTTAGATGGCAATCTCCCATCTCTTACTAAATGACTATCGACTTTTGCTTCAGCTGTAATTAATCTTTCAGTTAACTGAGAGCAAGACATTTCGAGACTAAACAGCCCTATTTTTAAATTATGCTCCACCGCAGCATTTCTTGCCATACTTAATGCTAAAGCAGTTTTACCCATTGACGGTCTTCCTGCAAGAATTACTAAATCTGACTTTTGAAAACCAGAAAGTTTTTTGTCTAATTCTTTAAAACCAGTTGCAACACCAAGGAATTGACCTCTTTTATGATTACCCCATTTATCTAAAACATTATGAAGCATTTCTTCAATCTGAATAAATCCACCACGAGAAAAATTTTGAGATAACTCAAATAATTTTTGTTCAGCTTTATCTAATATTGCGGTCACATCACTTTGCGCTTCATAGGCTAAAGTAGATAAATCAATTGAAGTTAAAATTATATTTCTTAAAGTCGATTTATCAGAAACTATTTTCCCATAATATTCAACATTTTCAGATGAAGCTGTTTCTGTGGATAAACTAGATATATAAAATGCTCCTCCAATATTTTCAAGCTCACCATCTTTTTGTAATCTGTCAACAACAGTTATGGTATCTATAGTTTCATTTTCCTCAAAAAGGTCAAGCATAACTTTAAAAATTTTTGAATGTGCTGGCTTATAAAAACTATCAGGTTGAACTTGAGAAATTATTTTAGAAATTGCAGAATTTTCAATTAAAATACATCCTAATAATGCTTGTTCTGCTTCTAATGAATGTGGTGGTAATCTTATTTCTGATGTTTGATTTGTCAAGATGTTAACTCTAAAATATAATTTGATTTAATTTTTTTAAAATCTTCCCAAGTCGGTCTTTTTAATTTTGGATTCATAAGTAATTCAGCTGGATGGTATGTTGATAAAACATCAATTCCTTCATACTTATAAGATTTTTCTCTAATTTCATTTAATGGTATTTTTATATTTAAAACTGTCTGTGCGATAATTTCACCTAAAAAGATAATTAGTTTTGGATTAATAAATTGAATTAGTTCTTTTATATATGGTTTATATTGTTTTACATCAGCAGATTTAAGTTTTATATCATTATATGTTTTGCATTTTAAAACATTTAAAATATATGTATTCTGTTGAGTTAAATTGATTGCCAACATTATTTTATCTAGTAATTTTCCAGACTCGCCTATAAATGGATTTCCAGTTAAATCTTCTTTTTTTCCTAAATCTTCACCTATAAAAACAAAATCGGCATCAGGATTACCGATGCCGAAAACAAAATTAGTTTCAGATGAACCTAATGAGCATTTTTGACAATTTTTAATTTTATGGGTAGATAAATCTAAATCAATGTTACTGTCATCATGATTTATTTTACTCTCTATATATAGTGAATTACCAAAAAGTTCTTTTTGCTGATTTAGCCATTTTCTCCGTAATTCTAAATCCATTATTCATTATTTATCTTGTAATTGCTCAAAAGAATATTTTAAATCATCATTTAAATATTCATTTAATGAAGTAACAATTACTTTATCTTTTTCAATGTACTCTTGGATTTCTACTTCATGCACTGTATCTAAACTTTCATAATCTTCCTCTTCATCAACAATATTTACACGTTCTATTTGTCTATCATTAATTACTTGTTTTGCTCTTTTTCCAACTACTACAACACTCTTATATATATCATCATTAATTTTATTTAATTCACTAAAAGGTAATGTAACAATCATCTTTTTAATTGCTCCTTAATTGTTTGTTCTATTTCATTTGTTGTTTCTTCTAAATCATAATTTATAAAATGATGTTTAAAATTATCTTTATACTCTAACTCTAAGTCTAACCTTTTCAATCTCTTTTTAATCAAAGTAATTGGAGTGTTTGCTCTAAGCTTTAAACGCTCTTCAAGTACTTCTTTTTTTTCAGTTATATTATCTCCTGGAGGTTCAATGAAAATAGAAATAATTTCGTCTGGAAATTCTTCTGAGATAGTTTTTCCACCTTTAACATCTATATCTAATAACATTATTTTTCCATCATCTAAAGCATCATCCAGTGTTGACATTAAAGTACCATATTTATTACCATGGACCCATTCCCATTCTATGAAATCACCAAATTTAACTAAATGTTTAAATTTTTCATCTTCCATAAATATATAATCTACGCCATCCTTTTCACCTTCTCTTGGCTCCCTTGTTGTAACAGAGATTGAAAAAGTCCAATCAGGATTTCTTCTTAAAAGTTCTTTACATACGGAAGTTTTTCCAGTCCCCGAAGGAGCAGATAATACGATAAGTCTACCATCGCTCATAATATATTTTGCACCTGTTCTCTTATTTTTTCAATTTCATTTTTCAAGTTAACTACTAAATGACTTACCTGTGATAAATCTGTTTTTGAGCCAATTGTGTTAACTTCTCTACCTATTTCTTGTAAAAGAAAATTCATTTTCTTTCCGACTAAGCTTTCAGAGTCATTTAAAAACTGATTGAATAATTCTGAATGAGATTTTAATCTAATCAATTCTTCTGTAATATCTTTTTTTTCAGCAAGAATTGCAATTTCCTGAGTCATTCTTTGACTGTCAAGTAAAACGTCTTCACATATATTTTGGACTCTCATTCGATACTTTTCAACTTGATTTGACCAATTAGACTTCGTCTCTATTTTAATTTTATTAATAATCTCATTAGAAACATTTATTCTATTATTTAAATCTTTTCCTAATTTGATGCCTTCTATTTCTCGTAATCTTTCAGTTTCTTTCAACGCTAAAATTAAACTTTTTTCTATGCAGTTTTCAATTAGTTCTTTATTAAAATTTGTTTCTTTTTGAACAATTTCTGGATTATTCAAAAAATAACTGATATCTAATTGTCTTAGATTATTGTATTCAAGAGATATATCATTCGCTATTTTCATATATTGCTGTAATCTTGGTTTATCTAATATTAAATTCTCTAATTCATTTGACTCAAATTTAATGTCCATTGATATAGTTATTCTACCCCTTTTCAGACAATCTTTAACTAAAGAATTGATTTTTGATTCATATTCATACAAAGAACGATGAAGTTTTAAATGGATATCTAGAAATCTACTATTTAATGATTTAATATCAACTGTTACTGAAATCCCATTTTCAGAATACTCTCCACTTCCAAAACCTGTCATACTCAAAAGCATAAATTATCCTATGGTTTTAATATTTTTTTCCATTCATTAATTCGATTTAAATCAATAATAAAATCAATTCCTTGGTGAAGCATAGAAATTGAATCAAAATTCTGCTTTCCCGTTGCATAGTGAATTTCAATCCCTTTATATTCAAATATAAATCCACCACTTAAGTATATCATATCGCCAGAGGATAATATAAATTCCAAATTTTTATTAAC
>NZIV01000049.1 GCA_002689995.1 Fidelibacterota bacterium | reverse complement strand
TAATAAAGGAAGGACGTAAATTATGTCAAATGAAACACATGACGCTATAATGACAGCAATTCANACTTACTCAGAAGAGAATGGGAAGTTTGTTGATAAGGGTGTAAAAGCCTCTGCAACAAGAGCCAGAAAGGCCCTAGCAGAATTATCTAAACTGATCAAAGCAAGAAGAAAAGAAATTCAGGAAGTCAAGAACGCGGCCAAGAAAGCGGCGTAATCGATCATTGGATTTGCAAAACCAATAACCCCCGGTTAGTAATAATTGGGGGTTTTTTATTACATGCTATTAGATATAGAAATAAAATTCAGCGATAGAACAGTACACGAACAATTAGATTATCCAAATCAAAATAAAGTAGAGATTGAATTCAACGAAGTNGATAGCCCAATAAGTGTTGAAAATATCANTGTCAATGGGATCGACGCCAACATATTCCACAATACGAGTTATAAATTTCCAAATTCAAAAACAACGCTGGACTCNGTACACACCATCGAGAAGCCAGGTCTGTACACTTTGATCATAGATGACTTGTATATCCGTTCACACCGATCAAGCACGTGGCACTGTTCGGAAAAAGCACGTGATTTTATACACACATACGAATTTACAAAAAATAGTTTTGTGGAGGATTATCGTGACAGAAGCCATAAAGGATTTGATGTTGGCTACATTCCTTGTTTTGGTTGTTCGTTCACATATGGNGCTGACCAACCAGACACTGCTACATGGCCTTATCTACTTGCTAAAAAGACTGGTAAGGATTTCCTTAACCTGGGCATGGCCAGTGCTGGTGTTGACGCAATCTATAATAACATGTCTTTACTACACGAAAGCCATCCTTTTGACAAGTGCGTGATACTCATTCCACCATTTACAAGAAGAATAGTGCAGTCTAAAATTGGAGATCTACACATAAGAATATGTAGTAACGTCGACNTAAATAGTCAAAAATCCAATTTCCATTTTTTTAACGATCCGGGACTACGTCAGCAGATGGATTTGATCAAACAAAAAATATTCAATGACGTAGACAACGAATACTCAATTCTTCATTTTGATAAGATACTTGATTTCTGTAATGCAAAAAAAATTGATCTTTACTGTTCTGCATGGCAGGAAGAAGAATACGAATACCTAAAACAAAAGGAAGGATTTACTTTACTCCCGGCTTTTCCGCGAATGGACAGTTTCAAAGAAAGAGCAACNGACGGACTTCATCCTCATGAAAAACATTACCGTTTGTTTGTNGATAAAATCACAACTACAAGTAATTCTCCATAACACCTTCTCTATATAGATCCTGTGTNACACAGTGTATTCCGTTGTCCCAGAAACTTTTATCTCTGAAATCACAGACTATGGGATTTATTTTGTTTTTTTCCAAAAACTTAAACATTGTTTTATTCTCTTTTGCCACTATGCAATTTTCTTGATTTACGGAAAGTATATTAATATCGTAATTGCTTTCTGTGTGATCGCCACCCCATTCGTGCTCTATGGGTTTTTGGACTTCGCTGGCATCAACATAGCAGATGTCCCATGTTGCGTAAATTGTTTCTAGTTCCGGTAAGCCTCGAGATGCCACTATGACTCCCGGTTTCAGTATGCTATACATACCATCCATGTGCCATCCATGCCTGGTCACAGACACTTTATAGTTGTTATCTTGTAACCATTTCATTATTTCTTGNTCTTTATCAGGTGCAAAATTTTTGCTGATATCCCAATGCACATGATTGCCACAGCGTATCATGTTACCACTAGATATATCGTTTCCCAGGTACCACTTTATTTTCCCACGATCTATAGATTTAAGAATGTCTTTGTAACCTGCAATGACCTTGCCAACGAATAATTGTTCTCCTAAAACCACAAAATAATCCCTAGGTGATATGGGAGGCCTCTCTTTGTTTACAACCGCTGGCCTATAGCACACCACGTCCATTGACTCAAGTATCTTGACTAGATTGTCCAAGTCTTCCTGTGTACGATAGATTACTTCTTTCAAAGATTCTTCCACATTTTCAGGTGAATTAACTTGACCTACAACACAGTGTTTTANTGTATCAAAAGTGCTGTAACCTTTTACAGGTATCATTTCTTNANTATTCCTTTGCCATGCACACGCACTCTAATGTGTCCGTTGTAGTAATCATTGGATTCCAACACCTTGTGTGCAAACTGTTCACGTGCCTCCACATATGACAGTTCTGCCTTGGACTTGCAGTAGAAAAGTATCTCCCGCGAGAACTTGTCCTTGCCCAACCTGTTGACATCTAATGTGAGATCATCACTGGAACCATAGTAGTCTTGCCAGTCTGAGTTGACCTTGTACCTACGCTTGTTCCTCCTGCCCTTCAGTGGTGGCCTTGATCTTTTGAACTTTGACAGTTTCTTGCCGATGTACATCCTACCGTTGGTTGTATTTGTTATGATATACACAAATCCCACAACATCTTCTGGCATGTTGGTAATTTCATTTCCCTTGTATGTCCAGTTCATGACGGTATTTAAAGCCAAAAAGATTGACCTCCAAAGAAAACTAGTATAAACAAGTGCGATAGGCAATCTACAATTACTTTTTAAAATTCCAACAGGCAAANATAGCATCATNNACCAGTGAGCANGGAAATGCGGCTNANANGCGACAGGTGAATCCNTTGGTGCANANAGCAAAAAATGATGAGGCNNNTAGAAAAAGATANACCTCAGGNNTNCCANNNACTATTATGCAAGGGTTTGGNNGGCTCGCGTTGTAATGAATGAGCAAATGGGTACAGCACAACCGCCCAACCACGGTAGCGATGCATAGTGACTGCGAACTCACCACAGAGTTTAAAGTCAGTTCGGCTAGAAATAGCCGAATTGTGACTGCTCATCTACCACAGAGAACGCATACTGCGTTCAAGTTTTTTACAACTGCGTTAAATTAAAAAAAAGGAAACGAGCGTAAGCGAGTTTCAGATGGTTGCAGACCATCTTTGCACTGAATTAAGTACAGTTATGCAGTTTATATGGGATCACACATTTGGCAAACAGGAACAGCAGGATTTGGTTGTGTGCAAACCCATGGCAATTTTTGAGCAGGACGACGAAGCAGAAGCGTTGGATCAAGGTTGGTTGGCGCTGGACAATCCCATAGGCAAATACAATGAAGTATTCTATCAATCACGTAGCACCCGGGTGAATCTGCAGGCCTATAAACCCAGATACAAGGAACACACATACGAGGGCAAACAACTGGGCCTAAAAGTTATTGACGCATCGGAGATGGTAAAGTTNTTGAGCCTGCCGCACATCTACAAACAGTACATGAAGAGAAAAAATTTTGGCGCGGACTACGATCCCTTTGGCCACTATCATGCACGTGATCAGTTCATGATATTCTATTTGGGCACCGCGGACAACATAGTCGGCTTCACCAAACAGAAACGATACAGATATCAAGAGGACAACTACTCAACCATAGACACCTACGATTCCAAAGACCTTGCGGGTCTGGAAAGTTGCATTCATGCCAACACCATTCCCATATCAGACATCACCATGGACATGGAACTGCAATGGGCATCAGAAAACTATGTGGCACATTTCTACATGGGTTCCGGCTACGAAAAATCCTCAGAGTACAAGGCCAAATACAAAGGTTTCGAATGGTGGACGGGCACCGAATGGAGCACCAATAAAAAATTATATAAACGATTGTGCAGGCGTGATTCTAAACTGGATGGTTTTATCGGTCTCGGAAACCTTTCACTGATTCCAGATAAACTTTAGACCAATTTTTATAATAAGGCCCATGTTCCAGCAGTTTGCTGAAATGATTCAATTTGCTTAGACCCTGTGCCAGAAACAGGATGTATTTGCCGTTGTTCAGCACAACATTTTTTACGGATTCTTTTATTTTGGGATGGTCCTCCAGCACCACGATATCCCTAGGCATGAAATAGTTGTTGAGATCCTTGGCCAANTGTTCTGTTTGTTCGGCGGTGAACTGTTCTGGTTGGGCAATCATGCACAGCACATCTTTCTGGTCAAAATCAAAATTCCATATATGCCCATACAGGGTGGCATATCCGGCCACACCATCCAGTTCTAAAAATTCAACCTTGTCCTCTATCATGGCTTTTTGTGCAAATGGACAGGGCGGNAGATTGCCAAATACAGGATTGGGTTTGGTTACAAACTCACTGATCCAGTTCTTGATCGTCTGTGTTGCTGTGGGGTTTTGTTGTTGAGTCATCGTGTATGTGTTTAATTTTTTCCAGTGCTTCTTCAAGCAGTCGTTCCTTGGTATCAAGTTTGGCCTGGAGATCCGCTATCAATTTGTTCTGCTCACCGATCTTGTGACCTGTGGATTGAACATCCGACGTGGCGTGTTCCAGTTTGATCATCACCTGCTTCAAGCGTTGTTCTTTGGATTTNACTTTGGCAAGAGCCTCATCTCGGTCCTGTGTAAGATCCTGGATGGTGTTCTTAAGTTCTTTGACAAGGTCTTTTTCAGACATACAAGTGATAATTATCCATATTTTTAAATATCATTATATTATACTATATTTTAGAAGAAAGGCTGACCGGTTTTCTTGGTAGTTTCCAGATTATCTTTGACCAATTTACCAATAATTTCACGTTCTGTGGGAGATAATGCGGCCGCTTCGGAATAGGTTACTCCACCTCGCATATACCAAATGATTTTCATCAATTCAAGACGTATTTCTTTTGTTGCTGATTCCATATCTTTCAATGTCTTTATTATTTCAGAATCCGACTGTGACAGCAAGGTTATACGAAAAAATTTGCGGTATCAAATGTTACAGGAACTTCGTAGTTTGCCGGAGCACCGTTTTTAATCTGCTCTTCTGTGGCTTTGAGTTTGACAGGTTTTACTGATCCTTGTGTTCTAATACCGTTAAGCAATTCTTGTAGTTCTGTTATGAGTGTGGTTGTGGCATTGTCGATGAATTCTTTTATCTGTTCAGGATCTGTAACTTCCGTACCATCCGGTGTTGTTATTTTTTCTACATTTTTCAACATGATTGTTGTGCCTAATTCTGTTAAAGATTTGAATGCATCATCAAATTTTTTAGTCTTTTCTTCTTCTGACATTGTGCTTTCCTGTATAGAAGCATACATTTTTTGTTCTTGAAAAGTTCTCATTGAAACAGTGGTGATGTCTCTATAGGTCAAAGGTCTGATCGTGAATTTCAAACCGTCCTTTAACACCAATTCGTTTTTCATTTGTTGTCTTTTAATATCGTCCAACAGTGCTGGTAAATTCAATGTATGGCTTACTTCTTCATTAGTGACCGGAACCTTAAAACTAATGTCCATGGTCTCTCCGTAGGTTGCAATCCTAATTGACATCAAAATAGTGTCCAAATCATAGGCTTTAATCTGCCATGCATCTTTAATGTCTGGAATGCAACTTTGTATCACATCAACAATTCCTTGTCCGTTCATTAATGCATCAGGTGTTTTAAATCTAATTTCATCCTTGGCTGTCATTGGCATCACTCCTAATTCACCTGTTTTTGTAGGTTGAATTACATGCGGAGGATAACTCATTCCCGATGGCAACGATATGTAAATCGAAGGCTGTCTGAAATACTTGTTTAAAGGGTTACTGTTTTCTACCATTTTTTTATCCTATAAATATACTACAAATACGTATATGTGTCAATATTTATATGCGTATAAAAAGGTGCAAAATAAAACCATATGGCAACAGAAGACGAGATAAGAAAAATAACCGAAGAGTATACAAAGTCGCTGAGCAGTTTGCGAACGGCCAATGAAAAAACACTTAAACAGACAAATATAGAATTAAAAGACCGTATTAGCATTGCCAGAGAAAGATTCAGAGACAGGCGACAAGAAATCAGAGACACTTACACGGAAGGTCAAACACGTAAACGACTTATCAGATTACTCGAACAAGAAGAAAAAGAGTTTGATAGAAAATTAAGACGAGAAGAAGAATACAGAGATAAAATTAAAAGTGTTTCATCTGCCCTTGGTGGATTATACACCGCGGTGGAGCGAGGTGAAGGTACAATTAGTTCTTTTACCGGAGTATTCAAAGGCAGAGGTGTACTTGGTGATGCATTCAGTGGATTGGGTTCTAGGCTTGATACCAACATTGAAACATTTAGACAACTTTCTGAAACAGGTGCTAACTTTGGAAAAAGCATTGTTGATTTGAGAAGGGCGGCCGGTGAAGCATTACTACCGTTGGATGACTTTGCACAACTTGTAAGAGGCAACGCACAGAATTTAGCGGCATTGTTTGGATCAACAACAGTTGGTGCAAGAAGAATTGCTGATCTATCCAGAGGATTTAGGGATCTGGGAGTAGAACAATTGGCACCGTTGGGATTTACAGTCGAAGAAATAAATGAAACATTATTATTAAACTTAGAAAGACAGAGAAGAACTTTCAACTTTGATCAAAATGCTAGACAACAAAATTTACAATCAGCACTGAACTTTGCAAAACAGTTGGATCTACTTGCTAAACTTACAGGTGTTCAAAGATCCGAGTTACAGTCACAGATAGAACAACAACAAACCAATGAAAGATTCCAGGCATTCTTGGCCGGACAGTCAAGAGAGGTGGGTCAGCGTCTTGAAGGATTTGCAGGTACCATTGGTGCTATTTCTCCGGATCTTGCAGAAGGCTTCCAAGACCTTATAGCCAACGCAGGTGTTCCGGTAACCGAAGCAGGATTACAATTGGTACAAAACTTACCACAAGCAGGAAAAGTTGTAAGGCAATTGACTGCGGGTGTCATATCCACTGAACAGGCACTGTCTATGGTAAGAAATCAATCCATTGCTTCGCAGGAAAGATTTAGAAATGCCACAGTGACAGGTACCGTAGAATTTTTAAGATTGCAAAACGGTGTAATCAAATTAGCAACTACAAATCTAGATTTAAATGCAGTGTTGGCAGAGCAAGGTGAAACATCAACAGCACTGACACAGGGTTTGACCACATTCCAAGATGCAACCAAAAGATTATCAGGACAGTTCCAAATGATTGAAACAGGATTGTTGGCGGCATTTGGTCCAGCACTGGGCCTGTTTGCAGATGCCACACAAGGATTAATGAAGGGTGTGGGCGGTCTAGTTGCCGGCTTGGCCAAGGTACCAGCACTGACAGGAACGGCAATAGCAGGTATATTGGCAGGAAAATATCTGTTTGATAAAGGTGCACAAACGGCAATGATATTTGCAGGAACATTTGCGGCATTGAAAGCCGCAGGATTAGGCAAAGGTGGTATGTTAGGTAATTTATTTGGCACAAAAACTGGCGGTAGAGTAGCCGGTGCGGCAAAATTTGGAGCCAGTAGAGTTATACCAGGCATAGGTGCCGCACTTGGTGTGGGTTCAAGTTTGTCCATGATGGCCAGCGATGACAAGGATGTACGAAAAGCAGGAAAATATGGCCTAGGCGGTGCGGCGGCAGGAGCGGCGGCAGGAGCGGCTCTGGGTGCAGGATTCTTCGGAATTGGTGCAATACCAGGAGCATTAATCGGTGCAGGACTGGGATCCATGCTTGGTCAGGGAGCAGGAGCACTGTTAGGTGGAAAAAAACAATTTGGTGGAGGAATGGATGCAGGAAAAACCTATCTTGTAGGTGAAAAAGGACCAGAAATGGTCACAGCAGGCACAAACAGTGTAGTCACAGCAAACAGTGATTTAATGAAAACATTCAACACAAAAGATCTTGAAAACAAAATGATCACAATGGTAACTGAACTGAACAACGCAAATAAGACTTTATCGAATATGGTTAACGGTGTAAATACACTTGTTGCAATCGAAAGCAGATCAATGAAAGCAGTGGAGAAAACTGCCCGTAAGGATACAACCACTATTGGTAATGTTTAAGGTTGCAGATTTGAATAAAAAAGTGTAATATATAGTATGGCTTGGAAAAAATATTTTAGAGATGCAAACTTATCGCCTTTAAGTGGTGAAAAAGTTCCTAACTTTGCAAAAAGAAATTACTCATCTTATCTTCCTGATGTGTACACAGGACACCCTAACAGAATACAGAGATATTTTCAATATGATCAAATGGATTCTGATTCGGAAATTAATGCGGCACTAGATATACTTGCAGAATTTTCTACACAACAAAACAAAGAAAACGAAACTCCGTTCGACATTGTGTTTAAAGATGAAACAACGGAACACGAAGTTAAACTTTTAAAGAAAGCACTTCAACAATGGACCAAGTCTAATAAATTAACAAAGCGAATTTTTAGAATATTTAGAAATGCGTTAAAATACGGAGACTGTTTTTTTGTAAGAGATCCAGAAACAATGAAATGGTTGTACATAGACAACGCAAAAGTTGACAGAATTGTTGTAAATGAATCCGAAGGCAAAAAACCTGAACAGTATGTTGTCAGAGACATCAATCCTAACTTACAAAGATTGTCAGCAACTCAGATAACACCCAATCAAACATACGGTGGTGGTGGAACAACAGGTGGTGGTACAGCGGCTTACGGTCAAAATTATGCAGGTGCAGGACAAGGTTCAAACATGAGTGGATTTGCTGGTGGACAAGGTGGCAGATTCTACAAGACTATGAATGCTTACAACATAAACGCAGAGCACGTTGTACATATGACAATGTCCGACGGAATGGACAACTTGTTTCCATTTGGTCAATCAGTATTAGAACAGGTTTTTAAAGTTTACAAACAAAAAGAATTATTAGAAGATGCAATTATTATCTACAGGGTACAAAGAGCACCAGAAAGAAGAGTGTTTTATATTGATGTGGGTAATATGCCAACACACTTGGCAATGCAATTTGTTGAAAGAGTGAAAAACGAAATCAATCAAAGAAGAATTCCAAGCACATCGGGTGGTGTCAACTACATTGATGCAACATACAATCCTATGAGTATTAATGAGGATTACTTCTTTCCGCAGACAGCAGAAGGAAGAGGATCTAAAGTTGATACACTACCGGGTGGAACCAATCTTGGTGAGATAGACGATCTTAAATTCTTTACAAACAAACTGTTCAGAGGTTTAAGAATACCAAGTTCATACTTGCCGACAGGTCCTGACGATGGACAACAACAATACAATGACGGTAGAGTTGGCACAGCATACATCCAAGAGTTGAGATTTAACAAATATTGTGCAAGATTACAATCAATGTTGAATCCAACATTTGATGAAGAGTTTAAAATATGGATTAAAAGCAAAGGTTACAATATAGATTTTGGTATGTTTGAACTAAAACTCAATCCGCCACAAAACTTCGCGGCATACAGACAAACTGAAATGGATCAAGCAAGAATTCAATCGTTTGTTCAGGTAGCAGAATTACCTTACATGAGTAAAAGATTTGCACTGAAAAGATATCTCGGTTTAACAGAAGAAGAAATGGCACGGAATGCAGAACAATGGGCAGAAGAGAACAATGTACCACAGAAAAAACAGACCAAAAATAGTCAATTAAGATCAGGTGGTGTATCACAATCAGGCATATCATCAGATCTAGATCAATTTGAGGAACCAACAGCGGATCCTGAAGCACCAAATCCTGACACAACAGGTGGTGGACAGCCAGGACAAACACCGGGACCTGCAGGCACCACACCAGGCGGTACAGGTGGTGGAGGCACAGTTTAAGGTTAAATACGATTATG
>NZIV01000048.1 GCA_002689995.1 Fidelibacterota bacterium | reverse complement strand
TTTTAATTCCACAAGATTAGTTACCTCTTCGGGTTTCCCTGGTTTTATTTCAGGAAGATCAATACCCCATTTTTCAGAAAATTGATTAATTAGATCAATTTCCTCTTGAGCTATATCATCATCAATTGCAGCCAACTTCTTAAGAATCTCAATTATTTTATTTGCACCTTTAGGACGTAGCATATCAGTAATCAATTCACCCGACTCTTTTCCTTCTAGCTTTAACGCTCTACCAATTAGAGTAAAAAGGCCTGCGCCTCGATTTTTATCTACAAAATACCCTGTTCCAATCAATGTGAATACGGTCGCGAGAATAAGTGCAACAACACTCTTTGCTGCAGAAAAGTAATCATTAGTAATCAATAAGCTGTTTAATAAAAAAGGAAAACCAACAGCAAACCCTAGCATTGCTGCTACAATGGAAATACTATTTGCAACTTCTTCGTTTTTTCTTCGTTTCCAAATTTTATTAACAGTCAAATATCCTTTAATTAGCGAAAAGATCAGTGCTCCAGAAACCAAAACCCCAATCAATTTTTCAAACAAAGACATTTCAGATTCATCAGATGCAAATGAGACTGATAAAGAAACCAAACAAATTAGAATAAGTTTGAAGCTTTTATGTTTTTTATTCATATATTTTTAGTATGCTTTATTTAAAGTTCATTTATTAATTCATAAAACGTTTTTACTGATTCTTCTCTTCCAACACCAAACTTTCTCTCACAATAATGATAAACAATATCCTCAACAAATTCTTCATACTCATCTTCTCCGTAAAGATCTAAGATGGTTTCTAAATATTCTTTAAGCTCTGCTCGTTGTATTTCAGTCATGTGATAATCTTTTTTTTAGTAGTTTAATTTAATACATTATTTGGAGAGATGGCAGAGTCTGGCTGAATGCGCTGCACTCGAAATGCAGTGTACCCTTTGGGTACCGGGGGTTCAAATCCCTCTCTCTCCGCACTTTCTTACCCTACCTAATGAGTTAGAATGCACTAAAAGAAGGGTTTATAATTAATTTTGTATAGATAAATAATAATCATATCTTTTTACAATGATTGAATAATGTTTATTAAAAATAGGAAAGTATATAATGAAGGTAAAAGTATTTGAGATAGTTAAAACTGGCTTAGCACCTCTAAGCAAAGAAATAGAAGAAACAATACAAACATGGTTAGACGATAATAAAAACATTGAAATTTTAACAACTTCTCAGTCACAGCACCTTAGAGAAAACACAATTTTTGTTACAATTGTTTACAACATAAATTCTCAAGATACTAATGCCTAAAAACCCTAAGTAAACAATTCTTTTATATAATTTTTCAAAGCATACTATTATGAAGAATCTATCTTTTTTTGTTATTATTTTTATCACAATAATGAATTTTACATTTGCTGGTTGTGGATCTTGCAATGTCTCAAAGAAAAAAGCAGTAAGTCCTTAAGGGATCTTTGTTACCTTTGTTGGCGAGAATGGGAAAATAAATGGATTGGTTTTAGCTTCATTCGGCATGTGTAATTTTGGAATGAAGAATGAAAAAGGTGTAGCTTAGCTATCCTAATTAATAATATCACCTATGATGTCAAAGATACTAATATTGATGAGCATGGAGACTCTCATGCAAAAGATGATTTCTGTAATGAGGTAAGAGTTGCGAGTGTAAAGGGTAGGATTAAAAAATGCTTTAGCACCTGAATCCTTTTCAGTTCAGAAAAATTAGTGATTTTTGTTATTATATCTTATGCGTGATAACAGATATCCTATATTTATTTCCTTTTCTTTTTAAAATATTCTTTTAGTAGTAAAGAACATTGTACCTCTTCAACACCTCCTCTGACAGTTGTTTTACTTTCTAATCGACTATCTCCACATAGCTGATACATTGAACCGCAGCACCCTTTTTTTTCATCATATGCACCAAATATAAGTGTTGAAATCCTGGAGTTAATAATAGCACCTGAACACATTACACATGGTTCTTTTGTTACATACATTAAACATCCATCTAGTCGCCAATTATTAATGGTAGATGCAGCAGATGTTATGGCAATGATTTCTGCATGCGCTGTTGGATCTTTTAGTTGTTCTTTTTGGTTGAAGCCTTGACCAACAATTTTTTCATCTTTTATTATAACAGCTCCAACCGGGACCTCATCTTTTAAACGGGCAAGCTCTGCAAGACGAATCGCTTTTTGCATCCATTTACGATGGGGATTTTCTGAAAAAGTTAGGATAGAAATATTTTATCTAATATGTAAATTAATTACAGCGATCAGTATTACAACTTAGTTTATTCTTACCATTTTGACTTGACGTATGCACCGCTAAAATAGCTAGATGATTTGCCAAAAATGATCTACCCATAACAGTTGCAACATCGTAAAACAACGGATATGAATCAAAAAGTCTTTCTTCACCAGGACTCAATTGGCCATCAGGAGTAGAATCAATCCATTCGCCATTATACAGTTTATCATTTAGAGTGAACGTACCGCTATTATCTAGGTCAAGAAAGTCGCCACTAATCTGATTTGCATCATTCGCTGGAGATAGTTGCTTTGTTAAATCAGTATAAGTAGCATTTATAGATACAAGACATTCTTCAAACATACCTAACCTAAATTCTGAAATGGCTTGTGTAAGCCTAACATCAATTTGGTTTATATCTTTTCGATGACAAAAACACCAGATATCCCCACTTACAACATCCTGTTTCCCAAAAAAATTAGATTGAGCATTAAAAAGAGCTAACTCATCATTTCCTAAGGCATTGTATGCAAATGCTAGACCAGCATAATAATCAAAAAGATAATCACTTTCTTCGTCTGACTGCGCAATCCATGAGCTAAAGTATTCCCTAGCAGAGTCAGCTTGACCAAGATGACCAAGACTCCATCCCGCACCATTATAGGCATCCGCGAAAGTAGAGTCTTCTTTTAATGCTGCCTGAAACCAATCTCTTGCTCCAAGATAGTCACCACTCTCGTAATACTTCCATCCAAATTGAGAAAAATCTGAATCAATAGGTTCATACTCTTGCCGACAACTATTTATTAGTAACAGTAAGGGCAGAAAAATAATTGCATGTAGATATTTTTTCATTATTTAAGTAACATCATTTTTTTGTTGCGAACAATACCTGTTTTTGTTTGTAATTGAATAAAATACACTCCTGAAGACATCTGCTGACCAAATTTATCAGTTCCATTCCATTGGATCTTAAATTGCCCTATTTGGTCTTTATTTTCAATTAATGTAGTCACGTGTTGGCCTAATAAATTATAAACACTTATGGATACTCTTTGTTTTAAGCCATCCAAAAGACCAATGTCATACATTATAGTTGTAGTAGGATTGAATGGATTTGGAAAATTTTGATGAATACTTGTTTGTTCTGGCACAATAATTGTNTTTGGACCTAGTTTAAAATAACCTGCTCTTTCAGATAAAGTAAAAATTTCTCCATCCTTACTAATAGAAGGTAGTTCTTCCCAAATCGATCCATTTTTTCTTCTATATATAGCCACGCCATCTCTTTCATGAGCCATGCGAACTTCTACAGGTTGATTAAATTCAAAATCTTCATTGCCAAGAACATAGGATGCTCTATCTTGAAAACTTCTATCAAAAAGAGTTGAATCAATAATAAGTAAGGATTGGTCATAGGTGACTGCTCCAGGATTACCAACTACAGAAAACTTTCCATCAAAGCTTTGCCCAGCCCAGCGGGCTGCAGATCTACCAGCTGCCAATGAAAAATATTCTCGAATAGTTGTATCTCCAACTACTGCATTTGCAGATACGTCAATTGGATAGTTTCCAGAGGATTCCATATATACATGCGCTATATAAGTGAAATCTGCTATTTTATCAATATTTCTTTGTGAATTAGCGACATCTAATGATACGAAAGTTGCTTTCTCTACAGTATCCAAAACCATTATTTGAAAATACTTATTAAAGGCATTATTCTGTGTAACCGAAACTGAAAAATGAGGTCTGAGGACTCTTTCAATATCCAGTATGAATGATGAAGTATCTGAAGCTCTTCCATCGTCAACGATAACTTGAATTACTGCTTCATTAGACCATAAAGGCGTAGGTATAAAACGAATAGAGTCTTGAACAGATGATGATATTAAATTTTCTTGGTTAGTTCCCAAAGGCTGTATTGTAATCTTATCATCATTGGTTAACGCTGTTACAGTAAAAGTTAATGTATCATCATCAACATCACTCGTATATGGTCCAAATTTTAGCCAAAGGGAATCGTTCTCGTACATAACTTGATTTGGAATAGAATCCAATTTAGGAGGATCATTTTTTGCAGTAATCACTGCAGTAATTGTATCGCGAACCTGACCATCTGTACAATCATCATAATCACTTTCTATACATGAATAATCTGTACCAATGAAAATAATACTGTGGGCAGCTCCATAATAATTTGAATCACTTATAAACAATGCTCTTGTAGAATCCATAATTCCATCGTTATTAATATCAATTTCAGAAATCTGAACATCCAAAAGTGGATTATTCCTTGCGTTGTTTAACTGATGTATTCTTTGATTTGTAAAGTTTTTGGAACTAAAATTCATAAATGGATCAAAGCCTAAATATTCTCTGGCAATTTTAGCTTGGAGTTCATTGGAGGATCCTGGTCCTGGAATCACTGTTCCCAAAGGAAAATCTTCGTCTAACTCTGCTGTATCCATTATTACTACATTCCATCTAAATCCATCATTTGTCATGATACTATTATCCACATCGAAGAAGTATTTACTTAGGGTAATAGAAGTGGTTGTATCTTCTTCCCATTCAACTACAGATAATGAGTCTCCTAAAATAGATTCAGGCCGATCGTTTACAGATTGGACACCTAGCTGAAAACTGACAGTATCCGATAAACTATATCCATCAGTGACCGTCACAACTATATCAACCGGACCAATATTAGTCTGCTTGGGAGTCCAAGTTATTATTCCCGTTAAAGGATCTATAGCTGGTACCGAAGGACTAATGGTATAATCAATTCCTTGAGTTGGAGTAGGACTTAAATCGTTGGCACCATCGGAAACTGTAGCAGCTCTTGTGTTCCCATCATATGCCAGGATTGTCCTTACTTGGGGATCTCCAGCTGTCGCAATCTCGATTACGCATCCGGTGTAGAATTCGTCTTGCCTTGAAGCGCTCCAGCTCAAATATACATCACGATAAGTTCCTCCTCTAGCTAGTCCCAGCTCTATGTAATCGGTTATATCAATGGATGTTGAATCTATTGCATAAACGTGAGTATCTCCTTGGAAAACTGCTAAATCTAGATCTGTAATTTCGACGGTTTGAATCCAAGGCAGATCTTCATCAATATTTTCACCGGGAATTGTGGATATAATTGGTGCAGAATTGAGTCTTAATAGAGTATCAGATGATAATGTATCTGAATAATTACCTGCTGTGTCTATGCCTACAATCTGAGCAATATATTTTGTGTTATGAGTAAGAAATAATTCCTTAGAAAAAAATGTATCAGGCTGAAGAGGTTCAATAGTTGCAGTAAGAACAGTATCAAAGAATGTCATCATTTCTCCAGATGTGGTTGAATCTTTCTTAAGAATAGAAAGTCCATATTCTTGCAAACCAGATTCATCAGCATCTTGTTCCAAAAAAGGTGTCCAAGAAATATCAACTTGATCAGTTGAAAAAATAGTATAAATGGAGTTATCTGATGTAATACCAAATACACCACCAGTAATTTGACCTGCGCTTGGCCCACTTGGATCATATTTTAAAGTAGTGGGGCTTGTTCCAAATGCTTTTTCGTTTGCGTGCTTATCAATTACTTTTGCTCGGACTTCAATCAGGTCACCTGGTTGTAAACCATCTACACCTGTTGCTGTTGTATCCATAACAACATATAAATCATCTATAAACCGACTAAAAAGAAATTCACCATTATTTTCTTCAATTGGGGTATTTGGTCCTATTGTTACCCATGATTGCCCACGACTTTGGTTGTAAAATTGAATCTCAACTTGGCCATTTACTAAAGTTGAATCTACCTGTGTATCTTCAATAAATACAGTGGTGACAATTTCAGCTGTATTACCTGTAATCCAACCCTGTACAGGGTTGGAACCAATAATTTGAATTTCTCCAGTCTCGTAATAAGCTGGAGGTAAATTATCTACTGCAAATATTTGATTTTGTTCAAACGTTACAATTGGATTTTCAGCTAGGTCATTGCCATTAAAAGAAAAGTTAACAAATCCATCATTAAATACAGAGTCAGCTAACACAATATCAAAAACCCAAGTAGTAGAATCAATATTAGGTTCAGATAAGCTAACTGCCANCANTGTATCGCCTGCACCAGGATTATTTGTGTTNTAAATTAGATCAATTGTTGGGATCGGACTTGTTTGTTTAACAAACTCNCTAGTTGCAACANATACTCGAATAGTATCACCAGCTATACCAACATTTGTCAAACTCGGGTTGGTAACGTTTTGATAGGAAAATGTTGCAGTACCATCAAAATTGTCTAGAGTTAGTATATCATCAATGCTATCATCATTTACATCCAAATCTANAACTGGATTNCCAGGNTTATCTGCTAAATCTTTAGCATTTGATATGGCTATATTAGTTAANGGACCATTACCTCCAGTACCAGGAACAAAAATATATTGGAAGGTAAAAAGATCACTATCCTCATCCCATATTCCATTTCCATTTTTATCATCAAAAGGCTCATGGTTTCCAGTANCATAATCCACTAAAGTNAACAAACCATCTCCTTCTCCTTGATCAAAAGTTTCTGGTACACCATCTATTCCAANATCAAGAAAAAGTTCAGGAGTATTTACAAGAGTCATTGGTGAATTTATTTGATTTCCTGTATAGGGGGGCAAATCTGCTTCAAATATTGGATTCAAAGTATATGGATCCAAAGTATCAGCCAACATATCTTCACTAAATAAAGCTGTAATCACTACTGTGTCCCCATCTTCAGCATATAGTCTGCTAAAAGTTATACTTGCTGTTGGCCGGGTAGTATCATAAACAAAATTACTAAGAGTATCATTACCAATATTTCCTGCAGAATCCTCACNAGTAAACACAACCTCATAAAGACCCTCNACAATTGGGATAGTATAAGGATCATTATTCCATCCAGGCAGAATTCCAGAAGCTCTATCTCCTTCAACAAAATCATTAGGTGCAAGAGTAACAACTTCATTTGTATTATCGTTGAGGTTATTAAATGTTATCTCAGCAGACAATAGCGTTGTCCCTTCGTTGGGCTCGTTGAGATTCCATGAAAATGCAACAATACTATCCGCATTGTTAAAGGAACCTGANCCTGGAACAACATTAGAAAAAACAGCTGGCAAATTATCAATTCTAATATCAGAATTACCCGAAATAGTTGCCACTGAGTTCCCNTATCTATCTGAGGCAGTAAGTACAAGATCTAGAAAACCGTTTAGGGTGTCCATCCCATTATTATTCAATGGAATTAAGTATTCCCAAATTAAATCATTACCAATATCCTGNTTGGTAAGGAAAACCGTATCTAATGGCAAGGAGTTACCAGGATAATCAATTGCAATAAAAGGAGGACTATTTTGATCATCAATGGATTTATCAAAAGTAAAAGTAGCTTTTATAGCACCATCAGCAAATCTGACAAGGTTATCAGGCTGTCCGTCTCCATCTGGGTCATCATAGGTAACAACGCATGCAGGATCTACAAAGTCTACACCAATAGTTAATACATCACTGTTACCAGATCTATTACCTGCTACATCTTCTTGAACCGAATAAAAATGATATACTGGATCGACATTTACTTGAATACCAGAAGTAACAGACCTCGCCCCATCTGGACTACCATCTCCATCTAAATCTAAACCATCATCCCCTTGTCCTCCAGGAAACAAATTTGAATCTAAAGGTGTAATGGCTGCATCAAGGACTTCATCATAAATGCCGTCACCATCATCGGCTGCAGAATAAAGAACCCACTTAAAACCAGGAATTGTATCNGTTTGATCTAAATTAATTACACCGAGATTGGTTAAATTGTCTTGATTTGATTCTCCTGTGTCAAATTCGGTAATTAAATCTGGAGCGCCTAGTACCGGTGGAGACGTAGCATCCACCTCAATTGTTAGCGCAGGGCTTTCNGGAGCAACATTACCAGCTGAGTCTGTTACCGTATAAGTTAAAGTCCAAGTACCATCGTCCAATGCGAAACCTTCTCCAGCATCCGGTGTCCCACTACCATTAGCATCAATCCATGGAACTGTTAAAGTGTCACTAGTTTTTAATGAGGAAACAAATCCTGAACCTACTGTTGTAGTTGTGAACCCTTTTCGTGCAAAAAGAGTTACTTGATCCTCTAAAAATGGATGCATATTATTTATTATGAAACTAGGATTCTGAGAATTAGTAATATTATCAGAGTTGCTATATCCCCTATCATCTTCTGCCATTAAATCAGGGGCCAAAAAAGAACTATTANNATCTAATTGGTTAGCATCTTCATCCCAGTAGATAGGTGCTTGTGTATCAAGCCTGTAAATCAAATCTCCAGCAGGTGCAGAAAAATTTCCTGCGAAGTCTTTTAATCTAGCTGAAATTGTATAAGAACCGTCATCTAAAGAACCATCTGCATTTTCATCAAACCCTGCACCAACTAAACTTTCTGATCCTGCATCATTGATTGATAAGGCGGCGTAGCGCTTTGCAATACCATTTAATCCGCTTCCAGGATCTTGACTATTTGGCCTAAGAGAATAAAATAAAACTAAAGAATCTGTAGGTGTTAACCCAGCCACAGGGTCACTTACTGTAAAAATAGGTTCTGTATTAAACCCCGCATTATCTAATAAAATTCCTGTATCCGANTCCGGATCTAGAGTAATAATAATATCATCTACTAAAGGAGCATCCAGATCAACAGTGACTTGTAGCCCNGGTGAAAGGCTAGATGCATTACCTGCNCGATCAATNGATGCGGCATAAAATTCATTTACACCATTAACTAAACCAGTTGGTTCAAAAAACAACGAATCGGAGTCGAATAAAGCAGAATCAATTCTTGTATCTTGAGTTCTATCAAAAAAACCATCTCCATCGTAAAGATACAATTCTCCAATATCTAAAGAGACTAACCCTTTAAGAGTGATTCTTAAATCACTTAAGTTAGTAAGGTTATCATTTGATAATACACCGGTATCGTAAGCACTGGGAAGATCGGATAATATCGGAGCTGCAGGAGCAGTTTTATCCACCACAACATTCAAAGTATCGCGTACAGATGTAATATTACCTGCTGAATCTTGTATAGTGTAAGTCAAATCCCATGAACCCTCGGTCAATTCAAAACCTTCACCATCATCAAAGACACCATTAAAAAAACCATTCTCATCAGCCAAATCTTCCCAGGTCTTCAATAAAGCAATTGGAGGATCGTCACCNGCAGCTGATGCAGAAACATAGAAATTAGTAAACCCTTTTTGCGCATAAAGTTTTACAGAATCTCTTTTAAAAGGCTCTAAATCTCTAACAAAAAATTGGGGAGCAGTAAAGTTAGTATAATTGTCAGAATTACTAAATCCAAGATCATGTTCAGGTAGCATATCAAGAGAATCTAAATCTCCCGGAGGAGCTGGAGCTTGGGTATCTAATCTATAGACTAATTCTGATGAAGCATTTGACAAGTTTCCTGCAAAGTCTCTAATCTTAACCGTAATTGCGTAAGAACCATCATCAATGGAACCATCTGCATTTTCATCAAAACCTGCACTTACTAAATTTTCAGATACGGCATCAATTGAAGCTGCCGAAAGTCGTTTTTCTATTCCATTAAGTCCACTGGCTGGATTTTGGCTATTTGGTTTCAAAGCATAAAAAAGGATGACAGAGTCCGTTGCCGTAAGACCAGCTTCTGAATCGGTTATAATAAAAGTAGGCGTTGTGTTGAATCCAGCATTATCGAGTAATATACCAGTATCAGTGTTAGGGTCTAATGTAATAGTAATATTATCAACCAAAGGTGCATCTAAATCAATTTGCAATTCCAAAGTAGGAGCAAATTCTACCCCTGAAGCATTTCCGGCAACATCCTGTGCAATTACATAATAATTACTTATTCCTGAGGCATCATTAGTTAGATTGAAACTAGCAACACCTGCATCCTGGTTAGTTAGTAATACTGAACTAACTAAAACATCATCATCTNTATCNCCATCATCTGGTCCATCATTGGANTAAAGAAAACCATACTCACCTGCAACTAATCCGTTAGATGTTATAGTCATGGAGGCTGCATTGGTNAGGTTATCGGAGTCTGAAGGTCCATTATCATCTGATGAAATCAAATCAAGATCAATGGGAGAACTTGGCGCAGTATAATCTATTGTCACTGATATATCACTACTAAAACTTGACTCATTTCCTGCAAGATCAATTACTTTATATTTAAACGTATAATCTCCTGATGTCAAATTATTAGATACCTGAAGCGTATCTACAACCGCATTAGTATCTTTCAGCCCAGATCTAGAAAGAGAAGTTAAACCAGAAGGGTGAGTCACAAATAGTGCCAAAGAATCTGCGGAACCCTCTTCTAATGACCTAAATTGAAACCTTGGNGCTCTGGTACTAGTTATATTATCAGAATCAGATAAGCCAGTATCATCTTCAGCGATCATATCAGGATCTTCCGCAATTGTAAATGGAGTAGTATCAACAGTAACTGTTAGAACACTGTCAACATAAAGATTAGCATCATTTAATACCAAAGAGGTAAATTCAGAAAGATTACCAGCATAGTCTTTTGTTTGAAGTTTAACCTCGTAAGCATTTTGGCTAAGAGGGCTTGAATCATCAACAGTTANTATNTCTNTAGTATTNTCAACAATTCCTTTAGCTACTNCGTTGAGCTGGTCTCCTGCAACAGTTGCATAAAGGAAAACAGAATCNCTAATCGTTAAATTTTTAATCCGAAAGGAAGGAGTAATCAAATTTGTAATGTTATCAGTACTATCTAGTCCTGAATCTGACGTACCTAAAAGATCTATTGTCACAGGAGCAAATTCACCAAATTCGTCGGTCTCAGAAAAATCGCCAACAATATTACCATTTGGGTTGTCAAGTCCATTTACCTCCGTTGGAATTTGATCAACTGTAATAGCTAATAGCTCCGATGTTCCAGATGCATTTCCTGCTACGTCAGTAACTTTTGCAAAATAATTTCCAGTAATTGCATTTTGAANTAAAAGATCAACAGTTTCTGTAGCAATATTTTCTTCAGCAAGTTGTTGACCAGGAAGAGAATCATTAAATATAACAACTGAATTATCCCCCGTGCTTAAACCAGAAACCCGTAATATAAAAGCATCTAAGTTTGTAACATTGTCATTATTTAAGGTGCCTGTATCATATTCATTAAACCCATCTGGGTCATTACCATTAGCTCTATCATCTAATAAATCAGGCGTGTTGGGCGCAAGAGGAGCAGTAATATCTACCGTCAATGCAAGAGTCGGACTTGCTAGTGATTCATTTCCTGCTTTATCCGTTGCCGTGTACCAAAAACTGTAATCATTATCGCTAAGCCGCAAGCTTAAAATAGAGGTATCCAAAGCAATAGAATCCGTTTCCGCTTGACTCATCCTGATAGTTCTTATAAAGTCAGATGCACTTGGTGAATAATATAATTTCAAATCAAAAAGCTCTCCAGGGGTTAAGCCGCTTACTTCAAATGTAGGGTTAATTTTATTGGTGATGTTATCATTATCTAATAAACCAGAGTCTGACTCCCTTATCAAGTTAAGAGCACCCGCAACTTGGGGAGCATCCGTATCTATAGTTACTGGCGTTCCAACAACTGGATCAGATAGATTGCCNGCTAAATCTCTGCTTCTAATAGAAAAGTCAACTGCCTGTGGATCAGAAGCTAAAGTATTACAAACAATCGATGCAGTATCTCGTGAAACTATAACAAATCCTGATTTGAGTTCAGCTTCGCCTGCGTANAGAATTAATGAGTCTCCTGTNGCTACTTTTGTAGCAATTTCAGGAATCAAACCAGAAAATTTAAATCGTGGGGTCGTATCACTCGTATAGTTGTCACTATCAGATTGGCCAGTATCCGAATTAGGATCAAGAGCAAATGTTACGCCGGATATATCCGTTGGAGTCCTATCAAAAATAATTGAGGTTCCATCAGTTATAGAATTTTTGGTGGCAACGACTCCCTCATTCAAAGCTAAATCAGAGTAAGTGACTGCAAAATCAATTTCATCTTGTGTATTTGCATCACCCATTACGTATGTAGCCTGCCATAGCTTAGGATTATTATTAAGGCTTGTGACTGTTGCTGGATTATCTGCATCTCCGTCGACTATCACTACAGGAGGGTTATTTAGATCATCTTGGCTCTTAAATGTTATGGTAATAATATCTCCAGATTTAGCGTATCCGTTAGTGAAACTATTGTTACTAGAAATTGAGAGACTATCTAAGGTTGGTGGTGTTTTATCAAAAGTAATAAAATTACCGTCAGTNGGAGTTATGATAAGGTCTCCAGCATTATTTGCATAATCTTTGTANGACAATATGAGTGGCAACACACCNTCATTTAAAGTCGAAGGGACANCATATTCCTNCTCCCATTCAAGATCTCCAGGNACACCNACTTTTTGCGTTAAGGATATTTGATTTCCATCAATTGTAACNATTGGCGCATTTGTATCGGTNCCATCTGTTATAGCTAAAGCTTCTGACCCTTTNACATATATTGATATTATATCACCTGTNTTTNCTAAAGTACTTACATCAGTATTACTTGATGAGACTGTGAATATNTCTATAGNAGGTTTCTCTGTATCAAAAATAATATTATCTCTTTCANCGCTTTCCGTNTANGTTTGGATGCCTGGAGAAGTATAAATATCGTTAAAGCTAATTGAGTAAGGAATTGGATTTACAAAACCATTACTTGATTCATTTGCCCCTATTAAGATGCTAGCTGTCCATGGTTCTGCATTATCAGCAAAAACTCCACCAGATGTAGTTGCAGCCACTCCCATAATTGTAACATTTACATTNTCAGGATCTAGACGCTCATTTGAACTAAAACTAAGTGTTAATCTATCCCCAGCTGAAGCATAACCTGTATTCACGGTGTTATCTGAAGTAAAACTAATAGACGGCGTTTCTAGAGGAATAATATATGGGGATGAGTTATCGTAAGTAATTCCTAGACCGTCATCATCAGCAAGGACACTGGTTGCAGTTATGGGTCCATTGCCTGCTAAATCAGATATGGAAACTGAAAAAGTCATTGCTGGGAANNCANCGGCTTGTTCATTCTCACTATCCGTTACAGCNTGAGTTGCAATCCAATTTAAATTTGCTCCATTATCTGTATTACTAATAGACGATTCAGCTAAATGGCTTTGTGTCACTGTAGGTGTTCTAAGTGCCTCATCAGCTTCAATTACNATACTAACTGTATTATCCCCAATGGCAAATGCTGGATTTATTTGGTTATTTGAAAATACATCTACTTTGGATAAAGTTGGNTTTGTTCTATCCACAGTAACTGAGCTACCATCGCTGGTAGAAGTAATAGCAGAGGCAGCATTATTACCAGCTGGATCTCCATAGATAATTGATAATGCTACGTTAGTTTCGGCATGAAATGCTGTTACTGTTTTTTGTGCAACCCAACTGTTAGCCTGAGGCTGTGTTATGGTTACATCTGCAGTGCTTCCTAGAATGGATATTTGAGGTTCTGTTGCATCATCATCTACAACACCGTCGCCATTAGCATCTGTAAATTTTAATGTTTCATTCGAAGTAAAAGTTACAGTAATTATATCATCTACTTTTGCCCAGGAACTATTGTCACCATTAGATGATAAAGAGATATCTGTTAAGGATGGAGGATTTGGATCATAGCTTACGCTAGAGCCATCCGTTGAACTNGTAACAGCTACCCCTTGATTTCCCGCTGCATCATTAAAACCTGATATTGTAAAAGCTATGGAGGCGATATCATCTGTCCCATCTCCAGAAGTCATCGAATAAGTAGCTGTAAAATTTTGATTCGTTCCATCAGCTGCTCTAGAAACGAGAGCATCGTTACCTCCTATCGTGACAACTGGATCAGAGCCAACCTTTATAGCCTCAGAAGAAGCAATCGTNAGAGTGACTTGGTCACCTAATATCGCAGTACCTGTAAGACCGTTTGCATTATTAGAAGCAATAGTCACAGTGCTTAAGGAGGGTACTGTTCTATCGAAAGTAACTGCACCGTCATCATCATTTAATAACGCACTTACGGTAACCCCTTCGTTCGAAGCTAAATCTTCAAAAACAATAGCAAAGGGGATTATTCCTTCAGTGTTTGCTCCCATGACATATGTTGCCGCATAAGTTCTTCTACCATCTGCGTCAGTCGCATCAGTTAAGGTAGCTGCATTCTGTGCAATGGTTATAGTTGGTTTTTTCAAATTTTCACTAGCCGTGATATTTACAGTAACAATATCTCCTTCCTTAGCAATAGTTGGGTCATCATTATTTGAGGATATCTTTACAGTNGTAAGAGTAGGTACAACTTCATCAAATGTAACAACACCATCACCATCATTAGATAATGATGTAAGAGTAGAAAGGACACTGTTTCCTGCTTTATCTGTGAAGGTTAAGGTAAANGGGACCTCTACAGCACCTGAGCCATCATCAAATTCAGTAGGTGTATTAGTTGGCAAGGTNTATTGNGCGGTCCAAATTTGNGATACATTACCACCTTCCACTATNACCGGGTTTGTTCCTTCAGTAATTGTTTTTGTAAAGATTGTAAATGTAGGATCAACTGAAAGTATATCATCGGTATTCACCTCGAGAGTTATTATATCTCCAGGCTTNGCGTACACTGGATTTGNGTTGTTTGAAGTCATAGTTACATAGTTTGCCGTTGGCCGGGTTTTATCAAATGTAACAGAAGATCCATTTGTAGAAGAATTTACACTTACTGAATTACCTGCTAAATCTTCCACCTCGATAGTAAATGGAACAACGTCTTCATCAATAGCACTTGTCATTTCAAGCGTGGACTGAAAAGCTGTACGGTCTGATACATCTCCNGTTGTTAGTACGGGTGTAGCATTATTAGCAGCGATGGTAGCCTCNGGAGTATGACCAACCACTCCAGACAAGTCCTCATCAGAATTAAATGACAAAGTGACGACGTCACCAACTTTAGCATANANAGGATTTATTCCATTAGAGACTATATTAACAGGAGTGATTGAAGGAGATGCGTTATCTATTAAGATGTTGCTNGTGTTTGCAACTACATCTNTAGTATTCCCNGTAAGATCCATCATACTGAAAGAGTAAGTTACTGGATTACTTGGTTCACTTCCTGTAAGTTGTACTTGAGCAGTAAATTCAGTCCCTGAAACTCGAGTAATATTTTCTACCCCCACTCCATTTACAGGTCTTCCTGCGATAGTAGCATCATATACTCCATCAGGAATGTCATCACCATCGGTATCATCTAAAAGACTTTCATTTGATGTAATGGTCAGTGAAACAATATTACCTCCCACTGCATAGCTAGCATTCGTGGTATTACTGGAGGCAACAACTACTGTTGGTTCATTAGGAGCAGTATTATCGAAAACTACGCCAGAATTACTCTCTAAATTAGCTTGAGTTTTTTGAGAACCTGTATTCCCAGCTAAATCTGTGTAATTAATTGTAAACACAATCACAGGGTTATCATTATCACTATCAGAATCACCTGCATCCATTAGNCTAGATGCTGTCCAAGTAACTTTATCTCCATTCGAGTTTTCTTCTGANGATGCGCTCCCTGCTAGCAGTACCGTNGGAGTCTGAATTTCTTCATTNCTAGAGAAACTAATTGTAACTCGATCACCTGCCTTAGCTCGAGAAGTAGTTATGCCATTGTTAGAATAACTTGTTATTGTTTGCACTACCGGAGCAGTATTATCAAAAGTCACTGAGGANGCGTCGGAAGTCTCAGTAATTGTGCTTAGTGAATTCCCAGCTCTATCCTTTACATTTGAAATTTGAAACGACATAGCTTGTTCAGGGTCTCCAGCAGCTGAAGTTGGAGAGTATGTTGCTGTGTAATCGCTTGATTGAGCTTGAGGGCTTATCGTAGGATCTGGTTCAGCTGATAGAACAATAGATGGAGGCCCATTCAAAGTTTCATCTGCTGAAATTGTTAAAGTAACNACATCCCCTTCTTTAGCAAGGGTGTTTACCGAATTATTAGAGGATATATTTATACCCAAAGTTGGTGCTGTTCTATCGACTATTACTGTTGATCCATCGGTAGTTGAAACTAAAACAGAAGTTCCTGGATTATAATTTGCATCAAAATATGAAATTGAAAANGTCACAACCTGTTCTGCATGAGTGGTAACAGTACTAGCAAATGACCAATTAGCATCATCTGATCCTGTTTGAGTAATGAAGTTTAANCCTGAAATGTTTCCAGCAAACACATAATCANCGGTATTCATAAGATTTTCGCTTGNAGTAATACTAAGNGTTATNACATCATCNGTTGTTGCAAATCCAGTATTAGTNCCATTATTTGAGCTTATAGAGGCAGTGTTAATAGTTGGCCTAGTAAGATCCAATGTCCAAGTAACACCAGCGCTTGTTGGAAAATATAGCGCAGGACTCGAACCAGATTCAAAAATTCTTAAAGTAATGGAACCATCATTTCCAGGCCAAGTACTTAATGCAGTAAAAACCTCATGACTTACAGAAATTTGAGCACCTCCGGCATCAGAAGTAAACCTACCACCAGAACCTCCACCCACTAAAAAGCCTGCTGAAGCTACCATTGAAGAAAAATCAGTGTTCCATGTGGTACCATCGAAAGAAACCTGTATAATATACATATTNCCATCGTCNAATCCGGTTCCTGAAACGGTAAAACCACCAGTTAATCCACCCGAGTTGTTACCAGTAGAGGTTGCAACATTATAGCGCATATANTCCGTGCCTTGTCCNGCAGGCGTAAAGCTAACAGTTTGAGCAACCANAGATGATACTGAATACAGNANAACAACTATAAGGCACTTAATGTGAATTATTCTAAGCATAAGTACTATAAATTTAGTTTTTTAAAACCTATTAAAGGTTGATCCCCAGCACAATTTGACCATCCATCCAACCTACCCTGCCTAAATTAACTGAGTCTGCTGTTTTTCCCGANATAGCTTCAGTTGAGCGAATTCCTCCCCTAATTTCCATCGAACCTATTCTAATTCCATANGAAGATTCCATTGTATANCCAAAAGAAGAGCCAACCATGCCAGCCCCAATTTTGATTTTTCCTGGTCCGGCTGGAAAACTCATAATACCCATTAAAGTTATTCCACTAAATGTTGCATCTAAGGCAACTGGGCTTCCATTNATTTCTTGATAATTTGCATTCGTAAATTTAAAGTTTCCTGCTTCGGCACCAAACCTAAACCTCGCCCCCATTACCTGCATTAAAACAGGAAACTCTACACTTGCTCTTAANTCAATCGTAGAATTCCAATACATAAGCATTGGGTTTACAAANCTTGGAGAACCCAGCGTTAAGTCAACAGTGTANCCAAGNCTTTCTGCAGCATCTTCTATTCTTTGCCCACTATTCCTATTATTTCTATNTCTGGATNCCTCATCATCTTCCTCATNATCTTCATAATACTCNTCATCCTCATCCTCGTATTCATCTTCATCTTCATATTCATCATCATCAAGGTATTCATCTTCATCTTCAAACTCATCATACTCTTCATCATCTCCCCAATATTCCTCTACATCATCCTGAGCAAC
>NZIV01000047.1 GCA_002689995.1 Fidelibacterota bacterium | reverse complement strand
GATTTAGCTGAAATGATATTAGATTTAGAAGCAGGAGATGGCGGTTTACGATACGGAGTTTTAGATTCTTCTTTGTGGCATAAAAGAGGAGATACAGGACCATCACTTGCAGAACAAATGATTATGAAAGGATGTAAGTGGCGTCCATCAGATAGAAGTAAAGGTTCACGTGTATCAGGAAAAAATGAAATACACAGGCGTTTACAAACAGATGAATTTACAGATGAACCAAGATTAGTATTTTTTAATAGTTGCATAGAAACAATTTCACAATTACCTGCCATACCTTTAGATAAAAAAAATCCAGAAGATGTAGATACTAATTCAGAAGACCATTTGTATGACGCATTAAGATATGGTATAATGTCAAGACCTCGTTTTAGTATATGGGATTACGACCCTCAAAGTGGTCCTATAAATAAAATGCCTGTAGCTGATGCTACTTTTGGATATTAAGGAATTATAATGGAAGAAGATAACACATTTATTGAAGAAGAGTCAATTGCATTAGAAGACAGTAATCAATCTTCTTTGGACGATTATAAAACTAATAACATTATTCCTTACATTGAAGGAAGGTATAAACGTGCAGAAGATTATAGAAAACAAGACGAAGAACGGTGGCTTACTGCTTATAGAAATTATCGTGGCATATATGGTCCTGATGTACAATTTACAGAAGCTGAAAAATCTAGGATTTTTATTAAAGTAACAAAGACTAAAACACTTGCAGCATATCAACAAATTGTTGATATTATGTTTGCAAATAATAAATTTCCTCTTACTGTTGATCCTACAGAATTACCTGATGGAGTTGTAGAAAATGTAAGTTTTGATCCTAAAGAACCAGAAGAACTAAAAGAACAAAACAAATCGGAATCTCCATATGGATTTAAAGGTGATGGAAAAACTTTTCCACTTGGTGCAACAGTTAAAACATTAGAAGAAAAACTAGGCCCACTTACAGATAAATTAGAAAACATAGAAGGGTTAAAAGAAGGTGCTGGCACAACACCTACCGCTATAACTTTTAGCCCTACTATGGTTGCTGCTAAAAAAATGCAGAAAAAAATACAAGATCAATTAGAAGAGTCAGGAGCAAATAAACATTTAAGAAATACAGCATTTGAAATGTCTTTATTTGGTACAGGTGTAATGAAAGGACCATTTGCTGTAGACAAAGAATATCCTAATTGGGATGATGAAGGCGAGTATTCGCCTATAATTAAAACAGTGCCTCAAGTATCACATGTATCTGTTTGGAATTTTTATCCTGATCCAGATGCAAATAACATGGACGAAGCTCAATATGTAATAGAACGACATAAAATGTCTCGCTCTCAATTAAGAGCATTAAAAAAACGCCCTTACTTTCGAGGAAATGTAATTGATGATGCAATTGATTTAGGAGAAAATTACACTAAAGAAGGATGGGAAGACGATTTATCTGATTATGCACCAGAACATGGCATAGAAAGATACGAAGTCCTTGAATATTGGGGCATTGTAGATGTAGATATGCTTAATGAACATGATGTAGATATACCGAATGAGTTGTCTGAATTAGATGAATTACAAGCAAATGTGTGGATTTGTAATGGGAAATTGCTACGTCTTGTTATTAATCCTTTTAAACCTGCAAAAATACCATATCATGCTGCCCCCTATGAATTAAATCCTTATTCGTTTTTTGGGGTAGGTATAGCCGAAAACATGGACGATACACAAACATTAATGAACGGTTTTATGCGTATGGCTGTAGATAATGCAGTATTGTCTGGTAATTTACTTATAGAAATTGATGAAACAAACTTAGTTCCCGGTCAAGACTTATCATTGTATCCCGGCAAAGTTTTTAGACGCCAAGGCGGTGCGCCGGGGCAAGCTATTTTTGGTACTAAGTTTCCTAATGTGGCGTCAGAAAATTTACAATTGTTTGATAAAGCACGTGTACTTGCAGATGAAAGCACGGGTTTTCCTAGTTTTGCACATGGACAAACAGGTGTGCAAGGAATAGGTCGTACTGCATCAGGTATTAGTATGCTTATGAATGCAGCGCAAGGTAGTATTAAAGCTGTAGTAAAAAATGTAGATGATTATTTATTGCGACCATTAGGTGAAGGTTTATTTAGATTTAATATGCAATTTGATTTTGATTCTTCTATTAAAGGCGATTTAGAAGTTAAAGCACGTGGCACAGAAAGTCTTATGGCTAATGAAGTACGCAGTCAAAGACTTACACAATTTATGCAAATTGCATCTTCACCTGCTCTTGCTCCTTTTACAAAATTTCAATATATTATTAGAGAAATTGCAAAATCGCTTGATCTTGATCCCGACAAAGTAACTAATAATATGGATGAAGCTGCATTACAGGCAGAACTTATGAAAGAATTTAAACAAGATCAACCACAGCCACCTCAAGGCCAACCACCAATGGATGCATCTGGTGTAGGCGGTGCAACTGTAGGTACAGGTAATGTACCAGCACCGGGACAAGAAGGATTTACAGGAAATGAACAACCCCCTAATCAACAACCTCAAGCTACTGGTAGCGAACCAACAGGAGTGGGACCACTTCAATAATTATGTAGAGGATTTAATTAAACAACAACAAAGGTCTATGGAACAGGCAGATGAAAGTGTTATAGTTTATAGAGCGCAAGGCGCAATACATACATTACGCAGATTACTTTTATTAAGGGAAGAGGTACTACAGAATGGGTCTACTTACTAAACTTGGTAAAACAGTTATAAAAGCTGCTGATAAAGCTCAAGATATTAATAAACAAATGTCTTTAGATTTACCTGAGATAATTGAAGACACACCTATTAAAACTTCTGTAGTAACAGATGATCTAGCTGATGAAGCTACGGAAATGTTAGGCAATAAAGAAGCTATAGATAATTGGAAAAAAGAAAACAAAGTACCTAAAGAAGAAAGTAAACGTAGAAAACAAAGAAAGTTTTCAAAACAGGCTAAAGATTTACAGGCAGGTATTATGTCTGGTCCTGAGTATAGAAAATATATTAGAGAAAATCAACCTGCTACATCTTTTACACCTGAAGATTTAAAAACAATGATGCCTAACTTTAAACAAGTTGTAGGTGCATTAACTAAAGATAAATCAGATAGTGGCATTTTAGGATTAAATAGTAGTTTAGATAAAGGTAATATAGTAAGTTCTCGTTTAGATATACCTGCATACAATGAACACGATATTTGGGTAACAAGTATTGTAGATAAAGAAAAAGGTAAATTATATGGAAGAACAGCAGTTTTAAAAAATGTAAATTTTGATATGACTAATAGGGGAGCTAAAAAATTAGCTCTTGATATTGCTACTGAAGCAAAGAAAACAAAAAAAGTTTTAGATAAAGAAACAGGCGAAAGAGTACCTCAAGAATTTACACAAACTAAAACTCCTTTTGCAACTATGAAAGGTGAATGGCAAGATTTTTCTGATAAAGATGCATTTGCTTTAGCTGAAAAATATATTAATGATCCTGAATGGATTCAAGTAGGATTTAATCCTGAAAGACATAGTTTTTTTTACGATAAAGAAACAATGATGCCTGTATTTAATGCAGATGCTGTTGTACAAATAGGAGCGTTGGTATTAGCAAAAGTACCAAAATTAACTACTCCTGCCCTCAAAGCAGAACGTATAAATAAATTACGTAAACTACGCATAGATAATATGCCTGAAGGAGCAAGACCTGCTACTTTTAAGGAAGGTGGATTAGTACCAATGGATAATCAAATGAACTTTGCACTAGGTGGACTTAACGATGAAGGTGGTGAGATTGATGAAGTATCAGGCAATCGTGTACCTATTGGCGGCACTAAAGAAGGTGTGCGTGATGATATTGAAATTAGTATAAGTGAAGGTGAGTTTGTTTTTCCTGAAGATGTAGTAAGATATATAGGCTTAGACAAACTTATGAAAATTAGACAAGATGCTAAAATGGGTCTTAAAAAAATGGAAGCTATGGGTCAAATGGGCAATAGTGATGAAGCTACTTTGCCTGACGATCTTCCTTTTACTGCATCTGATCTTATTGTTGTAGGAGATGTTAATCAACCTATGGAATTTAATGAAGGGGGATTTGTTGTAAGACCTTTGCCTATACAAAATGTACCTACATCTTCAAATGAAAAATCTGATTATTCTAGTTATGCTAATTCTTCTTATATACTTACAAAAGAATTTAAAAATGCAAAAGGCGACAGCACTATTATTACTTTTATTAACGGAGAACCTGTTATTCCTATTCCAGAAGGATACGTAGAAGTTGTAAAAGGAAACGAATCTGAAGAGGCAAATATAATTAATAATGCTGTAAAAGAAGTTGAACAAAATTTTAATGATGATGGAGCTATGCAGCGTATAGAACGTGAAGAAGCAAGAGCAACTGCTATTGATTATTCATCTATGTCTTCAGATCAATTTTTTGATAGGATGAAATACGAATCTACAGACGGGTATACTGCAAGTCAAAGTATTGGAGTGGGTATCGCTCTTTTAATTCCTAAATTTGGTGGGGTAACACAAGCAGCATTAAAAATAGATCAACGTCAAAAAGTAGCTACTATGCAAAATGCCATTAACAATTTACCTGATGGTCCTAAAAAACAAGAATATCAAGCTATATTAAACGGATATGAAGAAAGTAAAAATTTTAATTCTGATGCAAAAAAAGGTATATTAAGTTCCATAGTTGGAGAAGTGTCTAATTTTTTAGGTGAAGTTGCAAGTGTTGCAGGGCTTAATTTAAACATCAACCAAGTAGAATCAATTGCAAACAATGCTACTACTGCAGTTATAACAGCAAATAAACCTGCTTCTAATTCTGAGTCTCCNAATGTAAAGAAATCTCTTAGACCTNAGTTNCGACCTGAGTTTAGTAATCAATCTGATCTCCCTATTACGGATGCTTCTCAACCACCAATGGCAAATACTCCATATTTAGGCGAAGATGCAATAAATGCAATGCAGTCAAATATTACTTTAACCAATCCTCGTAGCGGTGATGGTAAATATTTTAAAAAAGGCATAAAAGCCCGTGAAGCAGGAGCCTCACCACCTTTAAGTACAGATTTTCAACAGAGTGCTTCAACTAAACCAGCACCAAAATTAATAAATCCAAAAGACCCTAGATTTTTAGGTGGAGATAGACCTGCCCAAGTAGAGTCTAGAGCTAATCAAGCAGATATAAAACTTGCCCAAGCCGAGGACAATCTAGAACAAGTAGAAACACAACAAAAGTATATGCAAAATCCTGTACCTACACTTTTGCCAGAAGAAATGAAAGCTGTTAAAGATCGGCCTGATGAGTTAAGTTTTGGCTCTCAAGGATTTGAATATGATCCCAATACACAAAGTAATATTCCTCGACAGAAATCTTTTGAAGTTAGTCCTAATATGAGTCAATTAGATCAAAATGCTTTAAAAACTAGAAATCAATTCAAATCCGAAGCTAGTGAGTTTGCTATTCCTGATCCTTCTAATGTTCCTACTCTAACTGTTGATAGNCGTAGACCTGATATGCTTGGCNATACTCNGACTANGGATAGCAACATACCTACTACNCCAGTAGTTTCCACATTAAACCCTGAAGAATTTAGAGAACAAGAACGGATACGATCTGGTGTTCCTACTTTTAAAGACCCTGCTTCAACTTTTTCTAAAAAACCAAAACCTGTTAAAATTACAACTCAAGAAAGAAAACGTGTTGAAAGGGCTAAATCTCTTATACCTGATAGGGTACGTTTTTCTGATGATTATGTAAACGCAAAAAATAGTGGTTTTACAGGAAGTAGCATTGGAGGTTACGCTGTAGGTAAAATTTCTGGTGATAAAGACCCACAAGGTGTTATGGTTAATGATGATGGTAAAGTTACTAAAGTAAGAGATTTAAGAGACAAAAAAGAATATGGAGGTATTTCAATTAATGTTTCTGATGCTGCTACTGTATTTAAAGATATTAATGGTGTTGAGTTTGTTAAAACAGGTTTGTTAGGAAGGGGTAGAGCAACTTTAGACGGAAAAAAATATACAGGACCGGGAATTAAAAATGTTGCATATCAACAACGTGAATTAAATAAACCTAAACCAAAACCTACTAGAAAACAAAAAGCAAATAAAGAAGGAACTCGTTACAATGTAAAAGACGATGGTACTACTTATAAAGCACCAGCCGATCCTGAAGGAAATAAGGGAGGGTTTAAGAGTTTTAAAGATATGTTTGATGGTGGCGGCCCCGGTGAAAGTGCTGAAGAAGAAGTAAAAAGAGGAGGCGGCGATGGTGGTTATTCTTTTGATAAAGGAGGGTTGTTATCAAAACGTAAACGTGTTAAAATAAATACAAGTAAACGTGGTTTAGCTACACGTTAAAACAGTTAGTTAGAACTGGCTACTCACCCCCCTACAACACAGGCTACGGTGGCCCCAGTAAATAGGAAATACAATGGAACCTGAAGTATTAGAAAATCAAGAGCCTACAAAAAAATCTATAATTAAACGTAAAAGTAAAATACATGAACGTATAGAAAAAGACGAAAAAGAATTAAAACAAATGCTTGAAGAAGCACAAGAAAGTACACAACCACAAGAAGATAAGGAAGTAGAACCAGAGCCAGAAAACGCTGAAGAAAAAAGTTACAAAAAACGCTATGCTGATTTACGTAGAGGATCACAAAAAGCAAAAGCAGACTTAGAGCAACGTATTATAGCTTTAGAATCTCAACTAAAAGAAACTGCCGCAAAAAAAATTAAATTACCTAAATCAGATGAAGATATTGATGCATGGGCAAAAGAACATCCTGAGATAGCTGCAATTATAGAAACTATTGCAATTAAAAATGCACGTGAACAACAAGCAGGTTTACAAGAACGTGTAAAAGAAATTGATCTTATGCGAGAAACAGCATCAAGAGAAAAAGCAGAAATAGAATTATTGCGTTTGCATCCTGATTTTAGTGAAATTCGTGACAGTGATGATTTTCACGATTGGGCAGAAGAACAGCCTAAATGGGTACAAGAAGCATTATATGAAAATGAAGAAGATGCAAGATCAGCAGCACGTGCTATTGATTTATATAAAGTAGATCGCAATATAAAATCTAAAAAATTACCTACAGAAAAAGATGCTGCCAAAACTGTAAGTAATAAAAGTAGTCGCAATTCACCTGACTCTAGCTCTAACAATAATAAATTCAGTGAGTCTAAAGTTAATAAAATGTCTGCGAATGAATACGAAAAGTATCAAGATTCAATTATGGAAGCTATTAGAACAGGAAATTTTATTTATGATCTTTCTGGTAGCGCACGATAAAAAGTACTTGACAATAAAAAATAAAAAGATATAACTATACTTAACAAGTTTAATGCAACCCCATATATAATTGGATTACTTGCATTAAACTTTATTATCACAAACATAAATAAGGTATAAAGACTACCTAAATCTACGGCCCATTTTGTAAAAGGTAGGCCAACTTTTTACAACAATGTTACCCTATAGAATTAGCCTCATTAAAACCATTTGTAGTTTGTATCTGTGTCTAATGCAAGGAGAAATACAATGGCATTTCAGACAGCGGCGGGTTATAATAATCTCCCTAATGGAAATTTTAGCCCCATTATCTACTCCAAACAGGTACAGCTTGCATTCCGCAAAAGCACTGTAGTTGGAGACATCACTAATTCAGAATATTTTGGAGAAATTAGTGGACAAGGCGATACAGTTAGGATTCTTAAAGAACCTGAAATTTCTGTATCAGAGTATGCACGTGGCACAAATGTCACTGCTCAAGACCTTGAGGATACTGATTTTCAATTAGTTATTGACAAAGCAAATTATTATGCTTTTAAAATGGATGACATTGAAGAAGCACATTCTCATGTAAATTTTATGCAACTCGCAACAGATCGTGCTGCATATCGTTTAGCTGATCAACATGATCAAGAAGTTCTTGGTTATATGGCTGGTTATAAACAGTCTGCTTTGCATACTGTTGCTGGCGCATTAAATGATCAAGTTAATGGAACCAAAGCGGTTACTACTGCTGGTGCAAACGAATTGCTTGCATCTATGCAATTGCATAAAGGTGATTTCGGTAATATTACTACAGGTTCTGCTGGTACTCATTCTATTCCAGTAGCTGCACGTTTACCGGGTGCCACTTCTTTGCCAACAACAACCGTATCTCCTGCGATGATTATATCTCGCATGAAACGTTTGCTTGATCAACAACAAGTTGATAGTGCAAATCGTTGGTTAGTGGTTGATCCAGTATTTATGGAAATCCTCGCTGATGAAGATTCCCGTTTTTTAAATGCTGATTATGGTGAATCAGGTGGACTACGTAATGGTTTGACTATTAACAACTTTCATGGTTTTCGTTTGTATACTTCGTCTAACCTGCCTTCAGTAGGTACAGGCGCAGGTACTTCTGGAACTGCAAACCAGCTTACTAACTTTGGTGTAATTATGGCAGGACATGAATCTGCTGTTGCAACTGCAGAGCAGATTTCTAAAACAGAAACCTACCGTGATCCTGATAGCTTCGCTGACATTGTTCGGGGAATGCATTTGTATGGTCGTAAGATTCTTCGCCCAGAAGCAATCGTTACTGCCCGTTATAACGCAGCGTAAGGAGATATACAATGGCTACTTTTGACATGACTCTAAAAACTACTCCCGGCGTTGGCGCTAATAGTATTGCACAACATACCAATGTAGGCAATCCTGTACGCACTATAGAACGTATCTTGGATATTGATGCCATGATTGTTGCTGGTGCTACTATTGCAGACGGTGATATATTTCAATTACTTGAAATTCCTGCTCAATCAATTATTCTTTTTGCAGGGGCAGAAATACTTAAACCGTTTACTGCATCATGTACGTGTAATATTGACTTCGCTGCTGGCGATGACATCATTGATGGTGGTGATCTAACACAAGCAGCAGGTACTTATCTTGTAAAAGGTACTAATGGTGAAACCAACCTTGTCAACACAGGAGCAGCTTCTACCTTTGCGGCAGAAAATCTAGCTCTCGTTGGCACTGCAGATACCATTGATGTAACTATTGCAGGTGCAGCGGCAACTACTGGTAAACTGCGTTTGTACGCATGTGTAGCGGATATTTCGGCAGCAATGACGCCATCGGCGCTTGCTGATCGTGATTATCTTGCATAAGTAAAAGTATTAAGTAGGTTGTGTAAAAACAGCCTACTTATATTTTGTTCTATGAAAGGATTATAGAATGGCAGCTACAGTAACTACAGCAATGTGTACTTCTTTTAAAGAAAATCTGTTAAAGGGTAAGCATAATTTTGACAACGGTGATACTTTCAAAATTGCTCTTATTAGTGCAGATTCTTCTGCTACGGGTACATATGACGCCACTACTACTTCTTATACTCAACTTCAAGGTAATGGAGAAGTTAGTGGCGGTGGTTATTCTGCAGGTGGGCAAGCCTTAGACAGTCCTACTGTTACTACATCAGGAACTACAGCTTTTGTTGATTTTGCTAATGAAACATTTTCAACTGTAACTGTTTCAGCAATTGGTTGTTTAATTTACAACGATAGTGATTCTGGAAAATTAGCGGTAGCTACTTTTAGTTTTGGTGGTACAGTAAGTTCTACAGCAGGTGATTTTACTATTCAGTTCCCAACTGCAAATGCAACCAACGCAATTATTCGTATTGCGTAAAAAATAACATTACCCAAAAAAGGAGTATTATATCGTGGTAAAATTTGTAAATAGAGCCAAGATGCAAATATCTACTACGGGTAATGTGTCTAGTATAACTATGTCTAATACACCTCCTGATGGATTTCAAACATTTCAAAGTGCTGGAATTGTTACAGGAGATACTATTAGCTATACTATTGAAAGTGGTGACACCGCATTTGAAGTAGGTACAGGAACTGTAACTATTTCTGGCGGTGTTACTACGTTATCTAGGGATACAGTTTTATCTGGTAGTCTTGGTGCAGGTAATAGGATTAATGTTGGTAACAGTGTTGCAGGAACAGAATCTTTTGTTTTTGTAACTTCAACTGCAGAAGATATGACAAATGCTAGTACNCCTGTTATTACTACGGCAATATCAAGTCCACAATCTGCAGAAGTTCTTGCATGGAATGGCACGGCATGGGCTAACGCTACACAATTTTCTGGAACTACAGTTTCGGCAAACGCACCTGCTTCTCCTCAAGAAGGCGATATTTGGGTAGATGAAGCAACTCTTAAAAATTATATTTATTATACGGATCAATCAGGCGATAACTATTGGATTGAAACATTACCTGTAGGACCAACAGGACCAACGGGGTCACAGGGATCGACAGGAGAGGCTGGTACATCAGCTAGTGTCGTTGCTAATCAAACTGCAATGAATGCTCTTACAGGTATAAATGCAGGACACTTAGCTTATGTTACGGCAGACAAAGCTATGTTTAGCTATGACGGTACTGCATGGNCAAGATTTGCCTATAGTGCAGATAATAATGCTGCTGGCGTTAGTCGTGTAGTAGCTAATATGGCAGCTTTGATTGCAGTTACAGGAATGAATACAGGAGATATTGCTCTTGTAAATGATTTAAAAAAACTATTTATGTATACAGGAGTTGGTTGGTATGTAATTGCTACTATTACAAATGATTCTCCTTCTGCAATTTCGGGGGTTAANGCTACTTATACTTTATCACAAGACGCAACACCAACTGTTATTACTGCAATAGCTACCGACCCAGAAGGGTTTCCTTTAACTTGGTCTTACTCAGTATCAGCAGGTTCCCTAGGAAGTATAGCTACTGTATCTCAATCAGATAATGTATTTACTATAACTCCTAGTACATCTAATGCAGGTACTTTTAGTTTAACTTTTAGTGCTACAGATAATATAAACGGAGCAGTTAGTGCTTCTAGTGCTTTTACTTTAGCTTTTATAAGTTGGGCTGTTCCTACATTATCTCAAGAAATAGCAACAAGTAATACTAGTGGAGCTTATAGGCCATTCTTTGGCGGCGGCACTGATATTTCTAATGAGGGAACGGCTGTAATTGGACATCGTCAAGGATTTACTAATGGTTATGGTGGTATTAGAATAGTTAAATTATCGGGCAGTACTTGGTCAGTAGAACAAGATATTGAAAATTATATAGATTCAAGTCTTAACTCTAATTATCAATACTATTTAGGTGATTGTGTAAGTATATCTAATGATGGAAATACTGTAGTAGCTTCTAATACTTCTAACGGAAATTTAAACTACGTTTATACAAGAAGTGGAAGCACTTGGAGTTTTCAACAAGTAATAGGTAATGACAGTTCTACTTATAATACTCAACTAGAACATATGAATATTAATGCTATATCTGGTGATGGAAATACTATTGCATTAGGCAGTAATCCTAGNGGTAGTAATTCTGGAACTACAGTAGATAAAGTATATGTATATAAAAGAACAGGCACTACTTGGGCAGCAGAAACAATATCAGTTCCTACTGAAGTTAGTAATCAAGGCGGTGGTGCTGCTTTTGGTAGATGGGTTAGTTTATCTTCTGATGGAAATAAACTTGCAACAGGCTCTTCAGGATTAGATGTAGGTGCAACAAATGCTGGTGGAGCATGGATTGCAAATAGAAGTGGGTCTACTTGGTCTTGGGAAAGTAAAATACATTTTGGTACTCCTGCAAGTAATGCCAATTGTGGTTTTGGTCAACTGGGTAATATGTCTTCAGACGGTAATTATTTATTAGCAGGAAATTTAGGAGCCAATCAAGAGGCTTATGTTTTTTATTGGGATGGTTCTTCTTGGAATTTACAAGCAACTATTTCAGGAACTAACCCATCAACATATACTGAAACACTAGGACCGGGAGGTGCGGGAAGTTTTGACTCTTCTGGAAGTGTTTTAGCATTGCAAGGGCGTCAACAAGCTGCTTGGTCTACAAATATGGTTGGAACTTTTCAAGCAGATATTATTATATATAAAAGAACAGGTACAAGCTGGTCATATCTAGGTTATATTAGAACTCCTTTATCTTCAGATTTTTTTGGTTTTAACTCTTCTTGTGCTACATTATCAAGAAATAGTGAATATATGATTTTTGGAAATCCAGAAGCGCCTGATCAAAATGGAAATACTGGCGGTAGAGCATATATTTATAAACGAGGGTCTTAATTAATGGCAAAAGCAAACTTTCCTAGTTCGCCTAGTAATGGTGATACATTTACTGTAGGCAGCATACAATATACTTATGATTCTACTAAAGTAGTTTGGAATGCAGTTTCTACTGTTGCAAATACCATAAATGATATTGGAAATGTTAATGCACCATCTCCTACAAATAATCAAATATTAAAATTTTCTAATAGCACTTCAAAATTTGAATTAGCGGACTTACAATCTTCTGTTGCATTTAATGTAAATGGTCTTACAGATGTAAGTGCTGCTTCTCCTTCAGACGGTCAAATTTTAAAATATAACAGTAGTGCTTCACAATATGAATTAGCAGATGGTGCATCTATTACTGCTGTTACTGCTATGTCTGATCTTGCAGCACTTCCTAACCCTAAAGCTGGTGATACAGTTCTTGTTACTTCTTTAAATAAAATGTTTATATATTCTTATGCAGCACCAGTTACATTTGTTGTAACAGTTGTTAATGTTAGCGGTAGTAATGTATTTGCAATAGATGGTGTAAATAATGCTGCTCTTACATTAAATCGTGGAATGACTTATATATTTGATGTAAGCGATAGTTCAAATGCAACACATCCTCTAGGTTTTAAAACAGTTACAAATTTTGGTACAGCAAGTGAGGCTGAATCGGTTACTACTGCAGGGGTAGTAGTATCAGGTACTGCTGGTAGTTCTGGTGCAACTGTTACTTATACTGTGCCAAATGATGCTTCTACAAATTTAAAGTATTACTGCCAAACACATGGAAATGCTATGGGAGCAAATATAGTTACTTCAAGTTCTTCTGGTCGTGGATGGTTTGTAATTGCTACTGTAACTAATGCTTCTCCTACTAGTATTTCTGGAGTAGATGCTACTTATACTTTTGCTCAAGACGGCACACCTACAGTTATTACTGCAGTTTCTTCTGATCCAGAAGGATTACCTATTACTTGGAATTATGCAGTAACATCGGGTTCTTTAGGTTCAATAGCAACTATTAGTCAATCAGATAATGTATTTACTATAACTCCTAGCACATTAGAAGCTAATGCAGGTACTTTTAGTTTAACTTTTAGCGCTACAGATAATATAAACGGAGCAGTTACTGCAGTAAGTGCATTTACATTATCTTTTAGTCCACCACTTTTTACTAGAACATTAGAGGCATTTGTTACTAGTTCAAACACAAGTTATTATTCTAACTTTGGTTTATTTGGAGACTTTTCTGAAAGCAAGTATATTTTAGGTGCTGTTGAAGACAATAAAGCTATACTATATAATGCTACTAATAATACAGTTCTTAATACATTTACTGAGTCTCCAAACGGTAGCATTTCTAGATTTGGAGAATGTGCAATTAGTCAAAATTATGTAGCAGTTAGTGCTTATAATTCGGGACCAAACACTAATGCACCATCATATGGACAAACTGGTACTATTTACATATATAGTGCTTCTGATTATAGTGCAATTACTAATTTTCAAACTTTTGGGTCTAGTGCTAGAGCATATTTAGGAATGAATATGGGCTTTACACAAAATGGAAATTATCTCGTAGCTACTGCGCCAAGAGCAAATTTTGGTTCTACACCGACAGGTAAAGTAGTAGTATATGATGCTAATAATTCTTGGTCAGCAACTCAAATATCTTCACCTTTTTCTTCTGGTCCTTTTGCAGATTCAAATGCTGGTTTTGGTATTGGAGTAACTAATACTTATTTTGCAATAGGTTCTCCAAATTATGATAGCGGAAGTTACAGCAATGATGGTAGAGTTGATATATTTAATGCTACATCTCCATTTGCTCATTTTAGAACGTTTTTACCAGCATCATTAAGCGGAGTTGGTACTAATTTTCAATTTGGTTATTCTGTTGATGCTTGGGATGACTATGTAATTATAGGAAGTGGAACTTCATTTAATAAGGCTTGGATATATAGAATGTCAACAGGAGCACTTATAGTAGAGTTATCTACTCTTGTAACAGGAGAAAGTAATCAGTTTGGAAAATATGTTGGTATAGGCCCAAGTGGAGCAGTAGTTGCTGATACGGGCAATGACGAGGCTTTCTTTTTTAATCTAACTGACATAGCTAATGGAAATGTTACTGCTAATGGGTCTAGGGCTAAATCAGAATATACTGCAGGTGGACTAAATTTAAATGATTTTAGTGAAGGTATTAAAGTTAGTAAAGTTAGTAATAGAGTTTCAATTGGTACTTATTATCCTCAAATATCTGGTTCAAATACAGCTTCTAGGGCATACATATATAGTTAAAAGGGAATTTAGTTAGTGTTAGGATTTGCGCCAATAGCAAGTAATGCAGTAGCTGCAGCTAGTGTAAAGGAACTCTTTGGCCCTAAATTAACAAGTGTTCCTATTAACTCTAGTATTGAAAATGTAACTTTAACGGCAACTGCAATAATTGGTCCTACACCCGTAAGACAATTTAATAGTACGGTATATCATAATACTAATGCAGGTTTAACAGATTCAAGTGGCAATCCTTTACCTGCTAATTTTGTTGTCAAAAATAAAGAAGAGTTTCCTCTTGATAGTGGGGGAACAACAGTATCGTCAGAACATTATTTTGTACAATTTGGTATGGGGTTTTTTGATGCATCAACTACTGTAGAAAATTTATTAGATGTTAGTGGTAACGTATCTCAAGGATTTGTAAAAGGTACTGGAGAGGTTGGATTATCAGATCAATTTGCTAATCATTTTAGATTGCAAACAGGTGTTGACAATTCAGGAAATCCTATTTTTCATGCAGATACTCCCGAAAGATTTATTTATGATAGGTCTATTTATCAATTTCCCGGCGATTTATTTTATGATATAACAAAAGCTAATCTTAGTCAACCTTCAGGTACTCCTGCAGGAGCAATTCACAATCCAATAGATATAAATTTATTTTTTCCTCATAAAGCTGCAAATACAAAAGTATATAAAAATTCTGACAATGATGTAAAAAATATTAGATTTTATGGTTCTGTAGCTGATGAAACTATTCCTGCTGGTTATTCAGAAGATACTACAGCTACAGAAACATTAGGTGACTTTACTTTAGGTTTTAATGGTGTACCTGTGGTAGTTGGTGCAGAACGTGCCACTACTCGTATGTTAATTGTAATGCACAATCCTGCTGCTTCAGTTCCTGACAGTGGAATTATTTTACAAGGTCTAAGAACTTTAGACATAGATTTTACTATTAATCCATATCAGGTACAAACTTTTATAGGTAAATTATTACATCCTAATTTTGATTCACAACATGAATTGTTAATAGGGGGAACCTTACAAACTGTTGATGTTTATAATCCTAGACTTGATCCTCTTACAGATTGTGGTATGGAAGCATTTTATAACCCACCTCTTAAAGATGGATTGCCTTTTTTAGCTACAATAGAAAATTCAGATTCAACAAAACCTTTTACAGGACTAGAAGCTACAGGATTTGTTAGAGGAAGTTTAAAAGATTTACAACAACGTGGTTTAGTAGATGCAAATGGAAATCCAATAGAAGGCGCTACAGACGCAGATGGTTTTATTCCATCTGATCCTGTATTTCCCCCTATATTTGGTGCAAGTGTTGAACTTCCAACATTTCCTTTATTTAATTTAAATTTTGATTTTGTTGCAAACAATTCTATAACTGTTAGAGTATCTGACAATGATGTATTTACTCAGCCAGACGCAAATAATTTTAATCATCCTACTACATTAAATTTAGCCATTGGTGCAAATAGTACTGCAGTGCCATCAGATTCTAGGCAAAGTGATGCAGGTTTATTTTTTGATTTATCTCAAAATATAAAAGTAACTACAGCAATGTTAAGAAGCCCTAACTATTATGGTGGTGTAGGTTCTACAGGAAGTTTAGGAAATTTAATTGCTGCTGTTTATTCAGGAAATACTACATCTTTAAATGAAACAACAACACCTTCTACGGTTCCTTACATACCTTTGACACAAGGTTTAGAACTTAGAGAGCGTGGTACAGATGGCGCTCCTTCAGCATTTTTACAATTTAATAACGGTACATTTAAATTAAACAAACCAAATAATGTTTTAATAGGTAGTAATACCACTACTCATATAGTAAAAGTTGTTGGTGGTGTATATCAAATAGATGGAGTAATTAGACCTGCTTTAAGTTTAATTATTGGAGATAGTTATATATTTGACCAAAGTCATTCTAGTAATGCAGGACACTTTTTAGTATTTAATACTGCTGCAGGATTAGGATCAGGAACAGCTAGATACGAAACTTTTGTAACTAATAGTGGTTTATCTTCTGGTGGAACATCGGGTGCTTTTACAAAAATATATGTTGACAATGTAGATCATTTATATTACGGTTGTCATTATCATGCAAATATGGGTAACACTGCCGCAAGCGGTGGTTTTGCTATATCACAACCTTTTTATAGGGCATTTGCAAGTAGGCTTGTAGCAAATGTAGATTTAACTTCTCAGTTGGCTACAGGACAAACAGGCACATTGTTAGAAGGAGAAGGAACTGGTTCTTCTGCACCTGTTGCTGGAGAAGTAAGCGGCGATGCGTTAGCTCAAGCATTTGTAAACATGTTTGGTGTTCAAAGAAGTGGAGAAGTAGGACAAGTACAAACAGAACTAGGAAATGCTACTGTAGACACAAATACAAATAAAATAGATTATAGAAATTCTGTAGGAGATGTAAAGGTAATACATTTTTCAGGAGTAGGTTCTGATAGAGTACCACATCAATCTATTCCTTTTATAGATAATGGACAACAAGAACAAACTGCAACTCAAATATCCTCTATACCCGTTAATTATGTAGCACGTTTTGATCATTATATAAATTATGGAACAGGATTTAGAGACTCTACTGTAACAGAATTACAAGGAACTTCTGCTGCAGGTAGTTTTACACATCAAACAAATTCTATTATTATTATACCCACAGACGAAAGAACAGAGGGAATCGCTCATGTAACCCCTGCTTTAGATACAACAGGATTACTTTTAAATTCAGGGAATTTACTTTTAATAGTATCCGAACCTTTAGTAAGTAATTTTGATGCAACAGTAAGTTTAGGAAATATAACTCCTATTGGTAAAAGTCAAGCATTATTAGGTCTTAATCCTTTAGGTTCTTCTTTTGACGATGAACATCCTGATGGTCTTGAAAGCACTTTTTCAACAGGTACACTTAGTCTTAGCATAGGTGCCGATCCCTTTGATCCTGTACTAGGTTTTGGTTTTTCGGATTTAAATACTTTAGTTATTTCTCAAGGTCAGTTATTTACACTAGAAGGTAATGTATTTGATTTTCCAGATGGAGGAGGTTTACTTACAGGATCAGTTGGAACTATTACTCCTAAAGTTATTAGTAACTTAGTCGGAGTGTCAAATCAAACTTTGTTACTAGGAAATCTTAAAGGTAAATTATTTTTACTTATGGAGAGTGGAAGTAATATAGGAATTAGTGGCCCTGATGTAACTATAGAATTATATGGTTTGATTGGAATAGCAGAAAGAACTAATCCAGCGCTTAGTGCTAGACATCTTATTAATGATCACGATAATCGTACTAATATAACAAAAATAAAAGGTAACATTAGACCATTTAAAGAGCAAGGAAAAGATTTTAGTAAGCACGTTTCTCCGCATGGACCAAGAACTTCTATTTTACTTACTCACTTTTTAAGTGGTATAAATGCTACAGGAGAAACTGAATTACCTACAATAAATACAGATACTTTTATATCAAATGTACAAAGTACAACTTCAATAGAAAATATTACAACAGAATCACACAACACTTTAATTATTGTAGGACAAGAAACAACAGGCAGTGTTTCAGCAACAATACCAAAAGTAAATGCAATTGTTTCAGGAGTAGAATCTACCACTGCCGTAAACAGTAATATAAAAGTTAATAGCGGAAGTACTCTTGTAGCAACCCCTAGTGTAGGAAACATTGGTATAGTTTCTGCAAGAGTATCAGTCGAGAAAATAATATCTAATGTAATTAGTTTGTTTGAAAATAGAGCGCCTCAAATTAATACTGCAGGTTCTTTAAGTACAACGGTAGGAAATAGTGCTACAGGAAACATAGATACAACAGCAGTAGTATTTAACTTTGCTAATTTTGCAGACAAATTTACTAGAGAAAATTTAGTTACGGCAAGTGATACATCAAGATTAATTACAATAGCTTCTCAAAATAGAAAAGTATTTGCATAAAGGAAAACAATATGGCATTAAGTTGGCCCGATAAAGACCCAGATGAAACTCTAGATTATAGCATTGATTGGAGTGCTTTTCTTGGTGATGCTACTATATCTAATGTACAGTGGGCAGTAAAATCTAATGCTTTTAAACCAGAAACAAACATTAATCCCGGTCAAACTATAACTAATATTTCATCTAATGCTGTAATAGATGATATTATGTTAGTGTCAAAAACAAATACAAACAATGTTGCTTCTGCTTATATTGGAGGTGGATTAAATTCAGAAACTTATGTATTTTATTGTACTATAACAGACAGTTTATCACGTACTTCACAAAGAGCAATTAAATTAAAAGTCAAGGATAGATAATGGCATATAATTTTTTAGGTTTAATTAACGATGTTAATAGAAGGTTAAATGAAGTAGAATTAACAACTACTACATTTAACACTGCTATTGGTGAGTATAGTATGATTAAAGATGTTATAAATGCTTCTATACGCTATATCAATCAACACGAATTTGAATGGCCTTTTAATCACGAAACTGAAAACGAAACAGTTACAGTAGGCACTGTAAGATATGATTTTCCTTCTAATGCTAAAAGTGTTGATATGAATACTTTTAGAATAGAAAGAAATAGCACATTAGGAAATCAAACTAAAAAATTAAAAGTTATAAGATATAATGAATATCTAGAAAAATACGTTGACAACGAATATAATACATCTACTGTAGTGCAAGGAATGCCTCATTCAGTAGTTCGTACTCCTAGTGAAGAGTTTGCTTTAGTGCCATCACCAGATAAAGCATATACAGTTACTTATGAATATTATAAAATACCTTCTGATTTAACTACAGCTACATCTGTACCAACATTGCCAGAACAATTTAGATATGTTATAATAGATGGTGCTATGTATAATGCTTATTTATTTAGAGGAGAAAGTCAAGAAGCTGCAATGATGCAACAACGATTTGAGCAAGGAATTAAACAAATGAGAACTATTTACATAAATAGATACGAATATGTTAATTCTACTATGCTTACACGTAGTGCGTATGCTTCTAATACAAGAGTTAATTAATGGCTAGTACCAGAGAAACTTTTCCTATTGAATTTAAAGGTGGTCTTATTACTAATATGAGTCCTCTTCAACAAGGTATAAATGCTCCCGGTTCAGCTACTGTATTACAGAATTACGAATGTGCTATAGATGGTGGATATAGAAGAATATTAGGTTTTAAAAAATTTAGTAGTAATATTATTCCTCCTTATGGAAAACCTGTTGTACATGGAGCTAGTCAAACTGGAACGTCTATTATTATTGCTAATATTTATACTTCTCCTATTATAGGAGATAAATTTACAGTAACAGGTATAACAGGGACTTATACAATAAGCAATGTATCTTTTGATAGCGTAAATAATAGAGCAACTTTAACGTTAACTACTTCTTTAGCTTCTAGTCCTGTTAATGCAGCAGCTATTAATTTTACTTCAATAGTATCAAAATATACAGCAAATGGATTAGGAATATTTAGCACAGATGCTGGCGTAAAAGCTATAATAGGTTACAATAACGATTTATTTCAAACAGGTGGAGATTTAGTATCTTCTGAATATGAAAAAATAAATGTTCCTAACTATGGTACTCCTTTAGTAAACGGAAGTAGTCAAACAGGAACAACATTAATAATAGATGGTATCACATCAGCCCCTCAAAATGGAGATGTTTTTACAATTAATGGAGTAGATAAAGTATATACAGTTAGAACAAACGCTACTGTTTCTTCTGGTGGAACAACTTTAACTATTGATCCCGCACTTGCTTCTAGTCCAGTAGATGATGCAGCACTAACTTTTATTAGTACAAGTAGAAAATTAGCTTTACAAACAAGAATTACTGACTATAACTATAGTGGAACACAAAAAATTGCTATTGTAGATGGTTTTAATTCTCCTGCTTTATATGATGGTACAACATATACTGCATTAAACTCTGCACCATCTGATGTTCAAGGTGCTTCATTTGTAATAAATTATAGAAATCATTTATTTTTTGCTAAAGGTTCAAAACTTACTTTTACTGCACCTTTTACTGATAATGATTTTAACACAGGCAACAATGCAGGAACTATTCGTGTATCAAATAATATAACAGGATTAATAGTATTTAGAGAACAACTAATTATATTCACACAAAATAGTATAGAAAGAATTACAGGAAGTACAGCATCTGATTTTTCTTTAAAGCCAATTACTACTGACATAGGAACTTCTAGTCCAGAATCAATTCAAGAAGTAGGTGGCGATATAATGTTTCTTGGTCCTGATGGACTTAGGCTTTTAAGTGGTACAGATCGTATTGGAGACTTTGGACTAGGAGTTATTTCAAAAGCTATTCAAAGTAAATTAACAGATTTTATAGATTCTAATATTAATTTTACTAGTGTTGTGATTAGAAGTAAATCACAATATAGATTATTTGCAAACAATTTATTTAGCAATGGTATTATAGGCACACAATTTTCTTCTCAAGGTGGAGAAAACTTTGCTTGGTCTGAAATGAGTGGTATTAAAGCTAACGTAGCCGCAAGTAATTTATATAATAACAAAGAAGTTATTTTATTCTCTAACGATACAGGATATGTTTATCAATTAGAAAGCGGAAATAGTTTTGATGGAGCTAATATATCAGCAGTATATCAAAGCCCTTTTATGCCTTTAAATGATCCTAGAATGCGTAAAACAATATATAAATGCACAATTTTTACAAATCCAAAAGGCTCTATTGAATTTGATGTATCTTTAAAATTTGATTTTGATGAATTAAACTCAGTTCAACCTAATGCAATTAGTTTTAGTAATATAGCATCAACTGTTTCTTTTTACGGTCAAGCATTATTTACTAATACTGCATCAGATACTTCTGCTAAATATGGTGGAAAATTAGCTAGAATATTTAAAACTCAAACAGTAGGAACAGGATTTGTAGTATCTTTAAAATTTGAAACAGATAATACTAATCCCTCTTTTGGTTTAGATACAGCTACGTTAGAATATAATACAAATGCAAGAAGGTAATTAAAATGGGTACAGGCTACACAAGACAAGATAATGCTAATAATATTGCCAATGGTAACATTATTAATGCTGATGACCTTGATGCTGAATTTGATCAAATTGCATTAGCTTTTGGTACTTCTGGTCATTCTCACGATGGCACAGCAGAAGAAGGAGGAAGAATAAATACACTTGGACCTAGTGGGGAATTTATTGCTAGTTCTACTACTGTAACTCCTAATTCTAATAATACAGTAGATATAGGTACGTCTAGTTTACAATTTAAAGACCTTTATATAGATGGTATGGCATATATTGATGGACTAAATCAAGATGTATTAGTAGATACAAATAAAAAAGTTCAGTTTAGAGATAATGCAATTCATATTCAATCTAGTGTAGATGGTCAATTAGATATTGTAGCAGATGCAGAAGTGCAAATTGATGCTACTAAAGTAGATATAAATGCTAATTTAGAAGTATCGGGATCACTAACAGTTGGTACTACATCGTTTTCTGAAGCTACACTTAGCGTATTAAATGGTGCAAGTGTAACTACTGATGAGTTAAACTACAATGATACAGGCGCTGCAGTTGGTACTGTTGTAGCAAATAAAACTGTTACGGCTGATGCTAATAAGGACGTAGCAAGTTTTCGTAACTTAACACTTACAGGCAATTTAAACGCAGCAAATGCTACATTGTCGAGTACATTAAACGCTGCTACACTGGATATATCTGGTGATGTTGATATAGACGGAACACTTGAAACTGATACTTTATCAATAAATAGCACTGTGGTTACTTCTACTGCTGCAGAATTAAATATTCTTGATGGTGTAACATCTTCTACTGCTGAATTAAATTACAATAATACAGGTGCGTCTGTTGGCACAGTAGTAGCAAACAAAACAGTAACGGTAGATTCTAACAAAGATGTTTCTAGTTTTAGAAATATAACATCTTCAGGTGTAGCTACTTCAGGAAGTATTGTAATAGATGATGCAGGTACTATTGGTTCTGCTAGTGATACTGATGCTATTGCCATAGCTTCTAATGGTGATATATCAATATCTCAAGATTTAACTGTGTCTGGAAATTTAACAATTTCTGGAGTAACAACTACTGTAAATTCAAGTGAAATTAATTTAGCAGATAATTTAGTACTTATTAACTCTTCTTTTACTGGAGCAAGTCCTCCTACTAATCAGTCTTATGGTATTGAAATAGAAAGAGGTAATGCTGCAAATGTATCATTTGTTTGGGATGAATTAAATGATAAATGGTCACTTGGCAGTGAAACATTAGTAGCTAATACTTTTGAAGGTGCATCATTAGATATATCTGGTAATATAGACGTAGATGGCACAACTAATTTAGATGCTGTGGATATTGATGGCGCTGTTCAATTAGATAATACGTTTACAGTAGGCGTGGATGATACAGGGTATGATGTTAAATTTTTTGGTGATACGGCAAGCGCTTATGTGCAATGGGATGCAAGTGAAGATGATTTAATTTTAGGCGGTGCTGCAGGGCTAATAGTTCCAGATGGCAAACTTACTTTAAACTCTACGGCAGTTACCTCTACTGCAGCAGAGTTAAATATTCTTGATGGTAACACTTCTGCTACATCTACTACAATTGAAGACGCTGATCGTGTAGTTATAAATGATAATGGTTCTATGGTGCAAGTAGCAGTAACAGATTTAGCTGCATACTTTGATGATGAAATAACAGCAATGCCTAATCTAGTAACTACTGCAGCTACAACAGTTGGTGTTCTTAATAGTGGTCAAATTGGAAGTGGTTTTGGCAGTATTAACACGGGTTCAAGCGAGATTAGAACAACAGGTAGTGGTTTATTTGGCGCAGTGGGCGTTACTGGAGATTTAGATATTTCTGGAAATTTAAAACTAAGCTCTACGGCTGTTACTAGTACTGCAGCAGAGCTTAACATTATGGACGGAGACACATCTGCTTCTACCGTCACGATAGCCGATTCAGACCAAATGGTTTTGAATGACGGTGGAATCATGAAACAGATTGNCGCTAGTACGCTTAAATCTTATACTCAAGGATTAACTTTTGCGTCTGTTCAGACTCACAATAATGGCGTCACTAATAGTACTTTTACTACTTTTACTTTAGCTACGTTAAGCAGTGGTCAAGGTGCGTTAATTTTGCCTTTTGTTAACGAATCTAGAATGGATAGTAACCCTTATCAAAGTGCCACATATACAGGAGGCACTAATGGAGGTGGTTTTCAACTTCACTCTGCGAGTGCTACTATATCCATACAAGCAAGAAATGATGGCAGTGGCGTAGATGGCAGTTTTTCTGGAGTTATAATTATATTTAATGGGGCAGAATAATTATGTACACCACATTACAAGATTTATTAATAATAATTGCAACGGCATTAGGTGCAAGCATACTTGCATTAATACGTATGATATTTACAAATGAAAAAAAGATACAAATGTTAGAAAAGGAAATATCTTATAGAACAGATTTACTAGAAGAAGTAAGGCAAGAACAAAAAGAAATGCGTAGAGACATACAACGATTGTTTGAAGGACCAAAGGATTAAACAATGCTTGCTGAATTAGCTGTAGCAAATGCTGCTTTTCAAGTAATTAAAACTGCTGTTCAAAATGGCAATGATCTTGCTAAAGTTGCTCATAAAATAGCTGATTATACTCACGCAAAAACAGACATCGAAAAAAAGGTAAGGGAAGATAAATCACGTGGACGTAATAGTGCAGATTTAGAGTCTTTTATGGCTCTGGAAGAAATAAGAGAACAAGAAAATTCACTAAAAGAAATAATGATATGGGCAGGTGAACCGGGTCAATGGGATAGATGGGTAAAGTTTCAAGCAGATGCTAGGATTGCAAGAAAAAAAGAAGAAGAAGAGAGAGAAAAATGGGCAACAGAATTGTATAATAATGTAGGAATTGCTGCAATAGTAATTGCAGTACTATTAGGATTATACGGTTTATTTTTGTTTGTTTTATATTTACAAGGGTTATAATAATGAATATGCAATTTAAAGGATTTAAACCAGAAGCACAACAGCGTATTGCAAATACGTTGGGCTTTAAAGGTAGTGCAGATAAGTTTGAAGACTTTCTTAACAATAATCCTACGGCAAAACAACAATACGAAAAGTATACACAGCAAGCGATTAATATGATGAATGGTGGTATGGTACGTAAAAACTATGAAGAAGGAGGAGTTGTTGATGAAGATATAGAAGATAATCAAAATCAAATACAAAAAGATTCTATAGATAGAATGAATAATCCTACTATGCCAACAGGAACTATTTCACAACCTTCTGGAACAGTTGTTAATACTAATCAATTAATATCTGAAGATAAAGGGCAAATAACAGGTACACCTTCTATTACAACAAAAACAGCAGATGTAAAAGATGCTACTGCAGCAACCACTACTGGAACTAATATAATAGATGATCCAAGAGAAACTAAAGAGGATGTAAAAAAAGTATTAGACGATACAGAAACAGTAAAAGGAGAAATATCTGAAGATTCTAAAGTATCTGCAGAAGAACAAAAAGAATCTATGGTATCTGATTTAACTGCAGCACAAGGTGAAGCAGTTATGATGAACAATCCTGTTCAAAGAGAATTGCAACAAGGAGAACTTATTGAACCTGCAGCAAACGCAGAAAAAGCAGCTAAATTTACAGAACAGATAGAAGCAGCACAAGCTACTCCTACAAAAAAAGCTACCGTAAAAGGTCAACTAGAAAATTTAATGGAAGACTTTGAGGACGGTAACACTCCTGCATGGGCTTCAGGAGCAATGAGAGCCGCTACAGCGCAAATGGCAGCACGTGGACTAGGTGTTAGTAGCATGGCAGGGCAAGCTCTTGTACAAGCTGCTATGGAAGCCTCTTTACCTATTGCACAAGCAGACGCATCTACCGTTGCAAGTTTTGAAATGCAAAATCTTAGTAACAGACAGCAACGAGCTATGCTTGCTGCAGAACAACGTGCTTCATTTATGGGGCAAGAGTTTAATCAAGCGTTTCAAGCACGTGTTGCAAATGCATCAAAAGTTAGTGACATAGCTAACATGAACTTTACAGCAGAGCAACAAATAGCATTAGAAAATAGTCGTGCTGCTAATACTATGGCTTTAAATAATTTGTCTAATAAACAAGCGTTAGTAGTAGCAGAAGCTGCTGCACTTGCTAATCTTGACATGGCTAATTTAAATAATCGTCAAGCTGCCGCTGTACAAAATGCCCAATCTTTTTTAGCTATGGATATGTCTAATCTAGCTAATGAACAACAGACAGAAATGTTTAAAGCACAACAACGTGTACAGTCTTTATTTACAGATCAGGCTGCAGTAAATGCAACTGCTCAATTTAATGCTACTAGTAAAAATCAAACAGATCAATTTTTTGCTAGTCTTAAAACGCAAACTTCCCAGTTTAATGCTTCACAAGCAAATGCTATGGCACAATTTAATGCAGGAGAAGAAAATGCTATTAGTAAATTTACTGAGGAATTAACAAATCAACGTGAACAATTTAATGCACAAAATGGTTTAGTAATTGCTCAAGCAAATGCAACTTGGCGTAGAGAAATTGCAACTGCAGATACTGCTGCAATAAATAGAGCAAATGAAATTAATGCTCAATCTTTGTTAGCAATATCAAATCAAGCATATCAAAATTTATGGCAAGAACATGCTGATCAAATGGAATGGGCTTGGACAACTGCTGACAACGAAAGAGAAAGACAAAATAACTTAGCTTTACAACATCTTGTAAATAATCAAGCTCAAACAACAAATGAGTACAGAGAAAGTATAGCACAAGCTAGTGCTGTAGGTGAATTACTTTCTTATGGGCTTAAAAAAGGTATAGATACACTCTTTTAATAAGGAAAAATAAATGATAAATCAAGCTAGACAGTCTTACTTAAACATGATAAAATTATTAGAAGAAAGTCAATCTAATGCACCTGTAGAAAGTTCTCATACAGGATTGTTGTCACGTAATAAACCCAAAACAAAAGATAAAAAACAAGGTAATGTTGATTCACGTAAACGAGTTGCAGGACTCATGTTAGATTTAATAAGGGTAAGAACAAATGACAATAAGTAATAATCCTTTAGATGCTCCAATTCCCGGTATGTCTTTAACAGGAGAACTAGGCGCAAAACCTTGGCAACAACCTGCACAACATGCAGATATAGAAAATGTAATAGATTATTACATGGATTATTTAACTGATCCTATATTTGTAGACAAAACTTTAGATGTGTTAGAATTAGGAGTACCTGTAACTTCTCTAGCTCAAATAATTAATAATAGTTCTATAATGGAAGGAATACATAGTGTTGATGCAGGTATTCTTGTAATGCCTATTATAATGGAAATTATTGCAAATGTTGCAGAGGGTTCGGATATTAAATACGAAATGGGTACAAAAATAAAAACTGATCCTGATAAAATAGATAATACAAAAATTGCTCTAGCTTTTAAAAATATCAAAGAAAAAGTTTCAGACAAAGTAGAACAAACAGATAAAGAAAAAGAAACATCTGAGCCTACGGGTCTTATGATGAGGAGAAAGTAAATGGGATTATTTGGTGGAGTAGGTGGCGCTCTTGCAGGTGGGTTTTCAGAAGGTCTTGTTAAAGAATTTAAACTTGAAGACGAGCGTAAAGAGCAAAGAAAATTAATTCAAGATGAAAGAGATGAGGCACAACGTGTACGTGATCAAGCCCGTAAACAAAAATTAGCAGATCGTGCTTATGCTGCATCTGTTCTAAAAAAGAAAGAACGTAAAGCAGAGGAAGAAAAATTAGAAGAATTAATAGAAAAATTACAGTTTCATTATGGTGACAAAGCACAGGCCATTGCTAATAAAGGTATTGGGTTTGCTGGTGAGGCATTAGCAATGGCTGGTGCATATCGAGATGCAGGACTTAACCCTGCTTTAATGGTAGATATTACTACTGGTAAACTAACAGATATACCTGCAGGACAAGATGGTGCTGTACCTAGTTTTATAACATTTAAACCTATCGCAGAAAAAGAGAAAAAAGATCATAATACTTTTCAAGCTGCACTTGTAGCTGCTAATGAAGATATATTAAATGCTTCTACAGAGCCACAACGTGTAGCTGCACAAGAAAGATTTAATAGTATTAATGCAGCACATCAAAAATTTAAACAAGAAAACGAAGATGCGGCAGCATCAGGACAATTAGATTTTTCTATACAAACACGTGATGCTATATTACAAACACCTATTACAAATGCATTTAAAAATGCAGGATTGTATAAAAGAGATATAAATGGTGAGATAACATTAAAGTTTGAAGGTAATCAAGGCCAAGTATTTAGTATTATGGACAGTATTATAACACAAAATGAAGAAGCATTTATTAACGTAACAGATAAGCCCTTTATAACAAAACTACAAGGACAAAGAACTTCTTTAAATAATCAAGCAATTGCTTACATTCAAAACACAAAGAATAAGCCTGAAGCTGTTTTTTTAAATACTAATCCTGCAATTCCTAAGTTTGTTCCATTAGAAAATGCAGGTACAACAGCAAGAAGTGAAGAAGAAATAGAACAAGGAAGAAAATCAGGTAAATACAGACCTAATCAAGTTGTTGAATACGTATTTACTAATGATAAGGGTGAACAAGACATAGGCTATGCAATAATTACTACTACAGGTACATTATTAGGTATGGGATCAGATTAATAATGGACAGATTTTCTTTTGGTGAAAAGTTTACTGGTGAAATAACACAAAAAAATAAACTTAGTAACAGTCCCATTAATACAAAAGAAACTAAAACTAAACCCATAGATAATTCTATAGGTAGATTTTCTTTTGGTGAAAAGTTTACTGGTGAAATAACACAAAAAAATAAACCTCAACCTGTAAATAATTCTAAAGGTAGATTTTCTTTTGGTGAAAAATTTGATCCTACTTATGGTACTGGTCCTAATGTTAATGTTGTAGGTAATGAAAAACTTATTACAGATGATCGTGCGCCTACAGACGAGGTAACTTTTGAAGCAGACAATTTAGCAAGACAAGAATTAAGTGCAGATGTAGTAGAAAAAGTAAACTCTATGTATGATACAGAGTTTAAAGCTACTAAAGCAAAAGAGTATGATGCATCAGGTAAATCTACTAGAACAGGCGTAAGAAGAAAAGCAGAGTTTGCAGATATACGTAGGGGCATTGAGCAAGATTTACGTAGACAAGGCGTTGTTCCAGAACAAATGGAACAAGCTATGGAAGATGAACTTAAAGCTAGAGGAATAGAGGTAGGATCATTAAGTGAAACTGCAGAAGTGTATGCAGAACAAGAAAGCGCACGTGCAGTAGAAAAAGTAAATGAAAAGAAAGAACGGTTAATTGAATTATTAACTAGTGAAAATTTTGTAACTAGTGGACTTACTGATCAACTATTAAATAGTGGGCTATCCATATCACAAATAAATACTATTGTTACTGCAGATGAATTTCTTAATCCTGTAACTGGTATAGTAGATGTACCTATTTTATTTAAAGATGCAGGAGAGAGTATAAAGAACGGTGATTATGGTGTAGCCAGTTTACAAGTAGGTGCTGCTGCACTGTCATTAGCACCTGCTTTTGGTGTAGTTAAGGTAGGCACAAAGGTTGCTGGAAAATCCAGAAAAAAAGTTATGGATAAAATTGTTGCAGCCGATACATCTTCTACAAAAGAGACAGTAGAAGCTGCAAGAGTATCTGCTAATACTGGTGAAGGTAAAGAAATTGGACAACAATTCTTACGAGAATTTGAAGAGGCTAATGAAGTAAATGTAACAGACGTAGACCCTGAAACGGGCAAGCTATCCATCAATCAACAAAAAGCAAGGGACGCTGGTAGAGATACAGCAACAGATGTAATGAACCTACAGGCTAGTAGGTCTGCTAGTGAGGCAGATTTAATAGCACAAGGAAAAGATGCAGATAGGATATTTACTGACGCAGAAGCATTCCTAGATGTAGGAGAAGATGCAGATGCGTTAATGAGTCCTATCCTAAAGGCTGAAAAATTTAATGCTATTGTATCTATAGCTAAAGATTTTAAAATAAACAATCCTAATAGTTGGAGTAATGACAAAACAGTTATTGACAATTTGTTTGAACTTACTGTTGGTAAAGACATTGATGCTAACCAAGAACTAGCTGATAGTTTAGCAAAGTATGGCTTGACATTTGATGAATATGTAATGACTGTAGTAAGTGGTGGGTCAGACGCTGGTAAAATTCTTAACAAACTATCTCAAATTAAACGTGCAGGACATTTAGATAATGTAAATGCAACTAAAAACAAAGCATTAGAAAAAAGACAGAAGGGTTTCATGCGTACATTTAGACGCTTAGAAAACATTAGGCGTGGTGGTATGGTCAGTATGATTAAGACTGCTGCCCGTAACCTGCAATCTGCAGCTATACGTGCGCCTATGGAAGCCTTTGAAAACATTATGGATAATACTATCTATGCTTTGCAGAATGATGGTGTTATTGCTGGCGGTAAAGCATTACTAGACCTTAGAGGTGGTTGGAAAGGTTCCTTGTCACACCTAAAGTATATGTATCGTAATCCTGTACTAGCTAAAGAACTAACAGAGCATATTTTAGATAGGCCAGAGTTTGCAAAACAATACACTAATCTATTTGACAATGTTAATGAATATCAAAAAGTTACAGGTCGTGGTGAAGGTGGTGCATTAGATACAGTATTAAGTAAAGTAGAAGATGTAGTAACATTTGCCAACACTCCCAACAGAATACAAGAATATCTTGTACGTAGGGGTGCTTTTATGGGTGAAATGGAACGTCTTGTACAAAGAGAATACGGTATAGATTTTCTTGAGGCTCTTAAAGATGGTAAGCTACGTGACCTTATGGCTAACAGTAGTAGTGTACGTCCTAAAGGCAAGGCAAAGTTTGAAGATTTAATTGAGCAATCTATACGTAGAGCATTAGATGTTACATATGCTAAAGCACCAGATGTACCTATGTTTAAATCTGCATCAGATTTTATTACTCGTAACGGCTTAACTACTGTAATAGAATTTCCAAGATTTATGTTTAACTCACTAGAGTTAATGGGACAATATTCTGCTGGTGCAGCTAATCCAGTATTAAAACGTATAATGGGTAAACGTGGCCCACTAGACGCTAAAGACAGACAGAATATTACTAGAAACATGACAGGTGCTATGGCTATCTATGCTGCCTATCAGTACAGAACCAGTGGTCAAGAGCCAGCCTCTTACGAACAAGTTAATACAGGTGATGGTACAGTAATGGACGTTACACCACAGTTTCCATTGAGACAAACCTTATGGATAGGTGAAGCTATTAATCAAGTAATGAAAGGTACATTAAATAACTGGAAAGGTTTTACAGCAGATGAAATGTTAGAAACTTTTGGTGGTGCATCTATGCGTACAGGTGCAAGTAATGTATTTATTGATGAAATAGGAGACATGATTAGTAATGCTGGTGATTTAAAAGGTGAAGAACAGGCAGGTAAACTATTAGGTGCTACCATGGGTAACTATCTGGCGTCTTGGGGTGTGCCTCTAGCACAAGTTATAGAGGCACAACGTATCTCTGGAAACAGACCTATGACTTATGAAGATAGATCAGGAGACTATATATTAAAAGATTTTGGCGAGTCTTTTACATCTAATGTAGAACGATCTTTTGATCAACGCTATGGAAATATATTTAATCCTAGTGCCATTGGAGATATGCCGTTACGTGAAGGTTTGTTTGATGTAGACAGTGGTAGAACTAGAGTAGGAGCAATAGGGAGTGGGCTATTTGGTATTACTAGATTTACAGGAAACTCTGAAAATGCAGAGTATTTAATCCGTAAAGGTTTTAATGATTGGGAATTAGGTAGTCAAGAACCTGTTAAAAAAGTTAGAAATGCACAAAATAAATTAATGCGTAAAAATTTAAATCAAGTAGTAGGTGCAGTTAAAAATATAGAGGTTGGTCTGCGTAAAAAATATATGGAAATGTCACCTGAGTACAAATCAGGTGAGTCTATAGACGCTTTTGTAAATAAACAAATACGTCCTATAATTAAAGGGTTTACAAACGATATTAAAAAACTCACAAAAGAAGCTGCTAAAGAAGGAGTATCTTTTAACGAATTAGCAACTGATGAATATAATAAAATACCAAAAGACAGAAGAATAAGGGCAAAACAGGCTTATGATATTGGGCAAGATAAACTAAATGAAAAAGATAGAACACCTTTTGACAGAACAAATGGCGCTCACTTGTTAATATTAAAAGCCCTAGATGAAGCACTAAGTACTGGCGATACTATATTCTAAAGAGTGAGGGGCTTAATTGCCCCTCTTTTTCTTTTACCTATTGTCACCACTACCACCAATAGTACCATTAGCTTTACGCTTAGATAACTTCAACTCATTCTGACTAGCTATATAACCTAATGTTAATTCAAGATCAGTGGCTAGTGCGGCACAGTACCACAGTACATCACCAATCTCCTTGGCTATAGCGTCCCTATCCTCAGATGTAAAGACCCCATCCTTATCACGTAAAACCTTCTTAACTTTGTTGGCTACCTCACCTGCCTCACCTACTAGGCCCAGTGCAGGATACACAACCTTGTCTGTATAGATAGCTGTGGTTGCTGCTGATCTTTGGTACGAATTAAAGTCAGACATGCTATACTTCCCCTGCATAAAGTTTTTTGCGTCTTTTTCTAAGCTGTTCATTTCGTTTTACTCTCTTTAAGTTTTCGTAATATGCTTTATTAAAGCCACGATTCCACTCACGAAACTGCATAGTATTAACGTTAAAAGGATTATTTAAACGACCTCTATAAAAAGAAGAGTAACCTTGTTGACACTGAACTTTAAGGGGAGCGTCATACTTACCTAAACCTCTGTCTTGTCTTGTTGGTATGATAGTAGTCATGCAGTTTCCTTTATATTAATTAGCTTGGCGTCTACATATGGAACATGATAAAATTGTTCACCTTTCATTATATTTCTGCCTTTTGCCTCTTTTAAGGTATCTTCTTTAAGTTGTTTACTGTCAATACACCATACTTGTTTAAGGTCTTCCCTAAAAATGTAAAAAGTTAAATTACTTGTATACTTACTTAGTAACTTCTTTTTACGTTCTGGTATACGTATTTCTTTCCAGTGAGTAGGCCAATCTCCCTTCCACGATACTTTTACTTCTGCTTCATTAAAGTATGTTTTACCGTCTTTTTGTGTAACTAAATCAGCAGTGTAAGATTCTTTACTGTTTATAACTACATGTCCTTTTGCTTCTAGAAGTTTAATTAACGTTTCTTTTGCTATTCCATCATACTTACCGTATAAGTTATGTGAGAAAGGCTTTCTATAAGGCTTCATTTTATACTCCTACTGAGTCTTCTTCCATGTTTACACACTTACCACTAGCTTCTGCATAAGGAGTAGGTGCTGTTAGTCTTAGTGTTTCCAAGTGTATTTGTAACACAGCCTCACACTCTTGTCTAGTGTTAAATATTCTTAGGTCTGATTTTATTTCTACTGCACTTCCGTAATTAAGCAGTAATAAAACTATATACATAGTAAGTTCCTTTCATTAAGTTATGTCTACTACTTCACAAACATCTCCAGTACAAGCAAATGATTGCATACCTGATGTATTATCTTCTACTTCATAAGAAGACAACTTACTCCAATCAATATTTAATGGAGCTTTATCTATCATATCCATAAACTCATCTGCTGTACACTCTTGATATGGAGCCTGTTGATATGTATGTTCATTGAATGGTAAGAAAGAAACACCAGACATTTCATCAAAGTGCTTATAAACAAAGGCACCTACTTCCATCCATTCATCTGATCTAACATTAATTGTTACACTAGGTTTATGTTCACACCAATACCTTTGATACATTAGCCAAGTCTCTAGTTGTTCTATGGCAGTAACATCTGCGGTACATATTGCGTTATCAGGAGACTTCATAGGAAAACTAAATACAGTAGTATCATTAGGTTTCATTACATCTGCTTCATAAGGTATTCCTTGATCAATCATAAACTGTGTTAGAGAATCCTTATTGTCACCTCGTACAGTCCTAATATAATAAGGACTATGCCTTGCATGTATGCCAGAGCTAGAGTTAACCAATTGTGATACCGTGCCACTGGGTTTACAACATGTGATAGCAGTAGAAACAGGGATACCCAAACGATCAGACCACTCAGCATTAGTATTAATTGCAACATTTTTTAAATACTCCAATGTTTCTTTTAAACCTTTATTCTTTGTAGTCATTAAAGGATTATCCATTATACCTGTGAGTGACACACCAAGCAAACGTTCTTCTTTTGTATTATACTTCCACATATTTCGCAAGTATGGGAAGTGGGTGTAGGTAGATTGTATTGTTCCAAGTATAGTTGCAATACGGACTTTTCTTCCGACATCCTCAATATTGTCTGTTTCACGGACAACAACTTCAGACAAATTGCAGAATTGATTCGGGCGTAAGATAATTTCCGAACATGGGTTGGTCCCAAAATCAAAGTTAATATTACGTCTACCATTTTTAGACGCCTGATTAATAGAAGCCTGTCGATTAAATATGCCACGTTCACCACTCCCACTCTCTACTAATGCTGTCCACTCACGCATGAAAGACATCATGTCTGGTTTCTCAGTATAAGCAACAGAGTTATTAGCTAGTGCTCGTTGTGTATTATTTTCCCACCAAGCACCAGACTTAGCATGTCTCATTCTATCATCTGTTAGATCAGATAAACTAATCATAGCACTGCGCCTAACACCGCCTACTACTACTACCTCACCAATCTTACACATAATGTCATGGCATTCTATAGAAGATAGTTTACGTCCTTGTGCTGACTTGAATGTGTTTACTGCAAACATAAACAAATCAACTAGTGGTGCAGGACCAGATGCTCTACCACCAAATGTCTTTAGTCTTGTACCTGCAGGGCGTACTCTTGAAACATCCCACTTAGGAATTTCTCCAGCCCATAGGAGTGCTAACACTTGTCTGAGACCTTTAGCCCAACCTTCTTTACTGTCCTTAATAACAACTGTGGTATCACTATCGAACAGTTGTGGGACTTCTGGGAGCTTAGTAACGAACTTATTCTCAACACTAAATCCAACACCAGTGCCACACAAAAGGATGAACATAGCTTCATCGAAAGATTTAGGGTCATCTACGGCTAAATAGCTACAGTTATACATACAAGTATTATCTCTTGTTGATGCTTTACCTGCAGTCATCATTGACCTCATACTAGGCATTACCTGTAATGAAATTATATGATGATATATTTCATCAGAAATTGATGTATCATTGCCAACCCAAGGAGTTATAATATTATCTATATACCTAGACACTGTTTCATGCCAAGTTTCACGGCGTCCTTTATCTTCAAGCCAACGTGCATAACGTGAAGTAGCAATAAATGTTTGGTAGTCTGTGGGTAATTGAGTATTACTTGTCATCTTGTATCACCTTTATTTTGCTTATCTTTACACCATCTGTATCATAAATTGTATCGTTTATCAAGTCGTATATTTCATCTTCTAAACTTTCATCCACAGGCACAGGATAATCTTCTGGATCTATTTCTAATATCATCATAACTCTAACCTGCATCTTCTTGTATCTCTTGTATAAGCCGATCAAGATACCATCGGGCTTTCTTTAGGTCTTCAATGCCATTTTTATAAGGCCAACGCCAAAGATACTTAAAGCAATTCTGCCAGCAATAAGATTGATGTGCTGTAATATTTTCCCTGCATTTTGGGATACCTTTAGTCATAGCTTTCATTGCATCAATACATTCAATACCCGCTTGGTTGTAATGCTCAGGTTTAGTTACTACATCTAAACGAGGATTTGGATCAATATCAAACTCTTTCCATTTAGCCATTAAGCATTTCCTTTTGTTTTAGTATTTTTATTAAGAGTAATTAAATTACCTTCTGTATAATATAGAGGCTCTTCTTCATCCCTTTCAATCTCAGAGATTACATATTTGTGCAGTTTATTTCTAATGTATTCATCTTCTTCGCATACAGGGACTACTGCAGACATCATACTGCATAGATGTATTATGTATGAAAAATCTTCATCTTGTAATGGATTTTCAGATGATGTAATTAATCCAATAGAAACATCCCCTTCCCAATTACCTTCTTTGTTTAAAAAAGGCCTTATTCGTATGGCAAAATCTTCATCTTTAAGGTCTTCAATTTTGTTTGTCATGCTTACTTCCTTTTTAATTTTGGGTGTGGGTATATAATAAACTTTTTATGTTTGTCTTTACCCTTTTCTTTTAACCATGACTCAGGTATGATCCTATCATAGTAATCAAAGTCATATCTATCACACCACGTGCCATAGCTACTTTTAGCACCTTTACGTAGTTTTTGTCTACTATTAGTAAACACAAATCTAATATCTAAGTTTTTGTGTTGTTTTTTTATCGCAAGATGCTTGCGTCTATCGAGAGCAGTAAACAATCCTTTTGTTTCTATTATGATACCGTTAGGTAACACAAAGTCAGGGGTATAGGTGCGATAAGATAAGTCTTCCCATTCTATTTTTATAGTTTCATATTTTACAGGAACGCCTAAACCTTTTAAATAATCTGCTATTGAGACCTCTAACCCACTCCTATACCCATAGGTACGGGCTTTTCTAAACCCTACCCATACCATGTTTAGAATTTAAATTGGAATGGAAACTGTATTGGATTGTTGTTAGTCCAAGAAGAAACTCCTAATTTTTTTAATTCTTCTTGTACAACTTTATCCATTTCATTCCTTGTCTTAACTGCATCACGCAAAGCACTATATTTTTTTTCTTTATATTGTGCCTTGGCTTGCTGTAATGCCTCTTCCATTTCTTTTATTTCATCTTCCATTGCACTTAGTTCATCTGAGTTAAACATTTACATCTCCTAATGTTAATAGAGAGGTTTCCCCCCATCCTGTGTCATATACACCTGTTTTGTTTGCTTCTGCAATTTTAACAAGTGTTTTTCTTACTATTTTTAAAGACTTAGCCATTAAACCATGATCTATTCGATGCATGTGAGTTACGTATGGCGCAGTCTTTTCTATAGCTATAAAATTAAACGTTGTGGCCTTTAGTCCAGCCTCTAATAAAGTGTGCATATAAAATGCACCTTGTATATGATACGCATACTTTTGTACTTGTTTTGCAAATCCTTTTGGAGATGCGTCTGTGGTAGTTTTAATATCATATATAAAACCTGTTTTTGGTATATATAAGTCAGGTCTAGTTTTAATGTTTAATCCTGTAGCTGAGTCCACGGTAAATATACTACTTTCTGTTACCCTGTCCTTATGTTTTAATATAGCACTAGTATATTTATTTTCAAGTGCAGATTTACACATTTTATTATGTACATGGTACTCTACTTCCGTAAGTACTACTTGATCAATTTTTTTCTCTCTATATAATTTTTTATAAGCTGCAGATACACGTGTTTTTGGTCCTTTAATTACTAAATTACGTTTAGGTTCTAATAAACTTGCATGTACCCCAGTACCAAGTGCAAACGCTGGACTATCGCCTAAAGGTTTTTGTGCCATGTAGTGAGCAAGCGATTGCTTGCACACTGTCTTTATTGCAGAGGAAGAATATCCAATAGAATTGTGATAATCCTCATTAGACATATTATATATAATGCCTTCTGGCTTTAACATTAGAAGGGAACCTCTTCTTCTAAATCAATAAAATCATCAATTACATCATTAGGCATCTCTTCATTGTCATGCTTCATTTTATCAGACCATTCGTTTAGAATGTACTGATTATAATTTCCTATCCATGACATGAAATCACCAAAGGTTTCCTGAGTACTGTTGTCCATATCTAATGTTTCCATCAAATCAAGGTCTGCTTTTGGCACGAAGAAACTGTTACCATTAGGAAGTTCACGTTCATCCGTGGTTGCTCGAATGTAATGCTGCGGTGGTAGGCGTTGCATCTTACCTAGCTTATTAAATAATCCACCAAATATTTTAAAGGCATCTTTATTCTCAATCTCATAGATAAAGGGAGTGCTATCCTGTTCAACTAAATCCCCATTGATATCCGTGCAGTCAATCATATCAACTACACCAAATAATACACGAACACGTTTGACAGAGCGAATTAAGTCTTTCATACTATCTGGCAAAGATTGGAAGTCTTCAATCCAACCAGAAGGTTTACCACAATTAAACCCACCGTCATTATCTTTCATGTCAATATTAAGACTATCTCCCATAACCGTCTTGACATAGCGATTCTTAACGTCACCACTACCCATTATGAACTTTTTATACATGTAACGTTGTAAGAATGGACGTATACAAATATCTTTAGAAAATAAAACTCCACCATCTGGAATTTCTAATTTGTAAACACCACTTGGTATTACCTCTACATTTTTTATCTTACCTTTAATCTCTTGTTGACCCATAATAGGCTGATGTACAATACGTAAACGAGCTAGTGCGCTTGTCTTTTTTTCTGTAGCAGACTGTCCCATTCCCATAGCTTTAGCCATAACTGCATAGTTGTTTGTATCAATTGTTGTTACTTCTGTTGTTGTCATGTGTATATTCTCCTTTACACTGAACTTATTTGGTAGTTATATCACGCCACATCTACTGTGTCAAGCCAATTAGGGCCAATTTTTGCCTCTAATAATAGGGGTACATTAAACTTTATATTCCATGTCTTATCCACAATATATGGTAGCCTATCATTAGTTCTTTTTATAACCTTTAGTACTTTCTCTTTCTCTTTTGGATGTACATCAATTACTACACTGTCATGTACTGTATTTACTATGCAACTTTTCATATTATTTGTTAATAATAAATTATCAATATACATAAGACATATAGGTACGATGTCTGCTGTAGCAAATGATTGAACAGGGTAATTTTTAATCTGTGTGAAATATGTTACAACTCCATATCTATTACGTCTAACATTAGGAAATGTAAATGTCCTACCTGATGGTGTAGTTATACAATTTGTGGTAAGTACCTCAGATGCTAATCGTTTATGCCATGCGGCAATACCAGAATACTTTTCCATAAAGTTTATATAGTATTGTCTCTCTGCAGGTGTACGATTATATCCTGTAGCTCCAAATAAAGGTGCGAAAGTATGCTCTTTAGCCTGTTGTCTCGTAATAGGTTGACCAGCATGTGTAATAGTTTTAGCTGTATAGCTGTGTACATCAAAGCCTGTTTTTACTTCTTCCATAGCAACTTTGTCTTGAGATAAAAATGCAGCTACTCTAAACTCTAGTTGTGCAAAGTCTGCTTCCATAATATTGCCACCTTCCCAACGTGATACAAAGACTTTTTTTACAGGGAATGTACCACCACGTGGCATATTTTGCATGTTAGGATCAGCACCTGACAATCTACCAGTACCTGTTCTGTGTTGTAATAAACGAGCATGTAACATACCGTCAGGCTTTGTATGAACTGATATACCATTAACAAAGCTAGACAAATACACCTCTATAGCGTTAAGACGCTTCATGTTCCGTAAAAATTTTTCTGCTTCTGGCATATTTTTAACTCTGGCTATTGTTTCAAGTATAGTTAAGCTATCTTTACCTGTACTAAAACCATTAGCACTAATAAATTTTTGATTAGGCGCTGAAAATTTTAATCCAGCTAAAACGTTAGTATCCATAAAAGTATACCCACAACCATCACAGCACCTACACCTGTTGGTTCGTTTAAAAGAAGTTCCATCTTTCTTTACCTTTCTAATTTGCCCTATCCCTTTGCAAGTAGGACACTGTTTTGCTTTTTGTTTGTATAACACATTTGTATTACGATTTACAGTAGTTTTAAAATTATCATTAAAACTAAATAACTCTGACCAATTCTTTTTATCTTTAGGTTTACGACTATATATAACCCACGATAGTTGCTCTGGACTATTAAGGTTAATTGGTCTATCGCCCATTAATTCACGTGTATGTTCCTCAAGGCTATTAAGTAAATCTTGACGTTCATTCTCAAACTCTTTCTGCACTTTGTCTAATGCATTTAAATCAACCTTAAAACCTCTTTGATATATACGTGCTAAATGAATAGATAGTTGATTAGATAAATCAATAGTTTTCTGCAATGTTGTGCCTTCAATGCGTGATATTAATTTGTTATATAGCTGTTGTGTAGCAGATAAGTCAGCAGACAAATAACTTGATAGCTCACTTAAAGGTATATCACGTGTATTATATCCTTTTTTAAAGTACTCTTTTAATGTTTCTTGTTTCTTTGTGTCTAGTTGATCCCTTTCTGCACAAGCCTCAAGTGATAAGGGTTCTTTTTGCCCACGCTGCAATATATACTCAGCGATCATCGTATCAAATACCTTACCATCATAAGTAAAGCCAGACTCCCATAGCCACAGCAGGTCATGCGGTACATTGTGCGCTATTAGTAATTTTGTTTTGTTAAGAGTACGTTGTAAAAATGCGTGATCATCAGGTGTACCTTGTTTTTCTGAATGATCAAAGGTTAAAATAACCTCATGTCCTGTCTCGTCTAATAGACCAACCATAGTCAGAGTGTTGGTAGGCTCGAAAGGATCAAGATGTAGCTTATTTTCTCTTTTAGTTACTGTATTTTCTACGTCCAATGTAAGTATCATACTCTAATACCTTTCCAGTGTTCCATCTCATTGCCTCTTTGGTAGCCTCTTCATAACTGTTGAATAATTTTGGTTCATCCATGTAAGTCCAAGGATTTACAGAAGCAACCATCATATATTCACCACTTTCAATTTCTATTTGTACAGCATATTTAGTCATTGTCGTATATACCTAAACAAGGTATAGCAATAGCTTGCTTACAATAAGAAGGATAGTTTTTTTCGAAAGACATACCCCAAAGTAGAGGTATACCTGCTATTAAAAATACGAGTATAAAAAATGTTCTAGCTATACCTACAAATTTTCTATTAGTCATCTTGTAACTCACTCCATGATACAGGAAAAATAGTTATCATTTCTTTTGATATTTTATCAGCAACCTGTCTTGTTTCTGCCTGAGTGTCAGGCTTACATCTAAGTATGCACATATCAGAGAAGGCGTCAAGACTACCTGACCAATACCATTCTGTCATGGTGTTTTGTGGCAACACCATACGTGCTTGCTCTGGGCATACACCTTGATGTAATAGATAATGATAACTATGTGCTGCAGAAACCATCTCTCTTTCAAAACGTACTTTTAATCTTTCAGAATTAAGTAGTTCTCCTGAACCTTGCTTTTTATTTTTTACTGCCTTTCTAAATTCAGGTATGTAAAACTCAGGTTCATCATTTACATACCTACGACTAATCTCATTCCAACGTAGAAACTTATGCTTTACTAGTTGTCTAGCTACAAAGATAGGAGCTTTAATATGAAAGGATGCAAAGCAATGTCCAAAGGGTGACATGTGTTTGTGTTTAGCTAAATAACTAATTAGTTTAGCATCCTTTTCTAATAGCACAGGTGGACCCCAAGGATCACTGTTATCCATATTACTTGTCTTACCAAAAGAAACTCTAGCTGCATTAGCAACTGTAAGATCATTGCCCATAGAATTAATAAGAGTAACTTCTATTTTAGATTTTTCTTTTATTGTCTTTATGTTCATACGAGACCTTTCTTTTTTAGCAAGAACAGATTGTTCAAAAGATATATCAAGCATCTTCTGTTGCTCATTCTTTTTATCTACAACCATTTAATGTGTGTTCCCATAATATATTAGTGTTAGCACTATACTCAGTACCACAAACACCCCACATGTAAATAATATTACAGGCATTTGAGATAGTAGAGGTTTATGAAAGTCTACTAACCTTATGTAAGGATGCACTCTCCATTTAGTTTCTTTAGATTCCTTAGACATTATTTGAACCCAATTTATCATTAGTCATGCTCTCCCGTTACTCTTCTGCCGTTGTACCCATCAATACGTTTAGCTACATTATACAGTATATGTGGATTTCTGTTGGCTGTATCAAAGGTACTTACAGTTATTGCTATTGCAGCAAGCAATATTATATGTGCAATAGCAGTTAGACCAAAGATTATATAACTACCCATAAAGAAACTAAATACTATGCACCACATCCATGCAAGTATTTGCATGATTAAATGCCTTGCCTGTGTGTCATGTACGTTTCTTAATGGGTTGTACTTTACATTCATTACAACATTCCAAGAGTCATTGATATATTCTCTCATACTGAGTACCTCGACGTTTTATAATCTAATTCACAATGAACAATGCCATGCCATCCTGATAACTTATTCTTGACTATATTTAGATGACGCTGCATATCTTGTTCTTCTGCATTTTCAACAGGTGGGTTCTTTGCAATCAATAACATTAAGTCTGCCTCTGCAGCTTTACCTGTTCTACTACCTTCCATCATAGACTGATTAAGAACTACTTTATTCTCTGCATCAGCAGATAACTGAGACATATAGAAAACAGCACATTTATATTGCTTGGCAATCCTTCTTGCATGTATTGCATTGGCTTTCAAAGCCTCATCAGGACGAGAGTAACCATTCATATTAGCCAGCTTGTCTCCCATGTCAAGTATCACAATGTCAGGTTTGTATGTTTTGCATACACTCTCTACCCATGACATATCACGATCTGTACAGTCCTTGAATTTAATGTTTGGTCTAATCTTACCATATATTTCCATAGCCTTACTCGTATTGTTAACAACCCTTCTGGCGTCCATGTTAGTAGCGGCGGTTATATAGCGGTGTACTACACGATGATAACCCTCTTCGTTACATAAGACAACACACTTGGCACCCTGCCATGCAAAACCATTATTTCCTGCAACAATACTAGCATGGAAAGATGTCTTTCCAGTGTTAGGTCTAGCTCCAATCTCAATAAGATGACCAGCATTGACGCCTTCAACTTTAGTTGTAAGAGTTGGGATATTAAAAGACCATTGGCTTTCTAAGCTATTAAGGGCAAGGATATGCTCAATGTCATCATTTTCCCATTCTATATTAGTAGTAGGAGTAAAGTTATCTTCGTATTGCTCAAGTAAACTACGTAATGGTTCTAGGCTATCCTTAGTCCCATTTACATAGTCAAAACCAAGATTAGCAATGTCCTCTCCAATTACCTGTTGAAACAGTTTAGATAGAACTTCTTGTGCTATATCAGCACCCATAAGCTGCTCACGTTTTACAGACCCAAAGATACCCTTGTATGCAGTCTTTTGTGCCGTAGTCAAAGTTGGGTTGTTGGCTATAAACAATGCTTCAATTTCTTCAGGTGTTACGGTACGCTCGTAACGCTGCATTGCAGAGTCAATTGCCTTTTTAATCTTGCGTACATCAGGACTGAATAACCGTTCAGGGCAACGAGTGCCACGGTGATTGTCGTAAAACTCTTTGTCCATAAGACTTCTTATTAGTGCTAGTTCCATGTCGAGGTGTATCCTTAACTAAGTGTTAGTGTCTCTAGATTTTCTATGTCAATTTGGTTGCGGTATTTTAAGTCATCAATTAACTTAAGTACACGTACATTTTTGCAATACGTTCGTAACTCTTTAGCAAACTTTAATGACTTAGGTATTGCATCGGGGTCTAGTGCTACAATTATGGTAGAGAACTGCGATAAGTATCTCTTGTGTCCCTCTGATAATGACGTACCCAACACAGCCACCCCGACATATACACCATTACTAGAAGCATCCAGACGATTCGCTGTCGCACCCACAACTGCCGCACTCACGCTGTCCTCTACCACTACAGCCACAGTACCACAGCCAAATGTATATGGCAAGTCGCTTTTACCATAACGCTTCCATTTTATGGGACTGTGTGACAAACAACGCCCAGAACCATCAACCATTTTACCATCTTTCATTATAGGAAAGACAATACGATTTTCTTTTACGTCATATAATAGTTTTAATTCTTTGGGGTCTAAACCATACAACTTACAAAATTTATGTACCTCTGGAAAACCATATCCTTGTACGAGATAGTCTGGTTTTTTAAAGGGAGAGGGTTCTAATTCATCTACCATGTATCCTAATGCTTTACGAACATCAGACACAGACATTGATACATTAGTACCACCACTGACGGGACATGAAGCCTTATAACAATTCCATATAACCTTACCCATAGCATTTGTAACGGTAAACGTATTGCGACCACCACAAGTAGGACAGTTCATACGTTTGCTGTCACCAGAACTTAATTGTAAATCATTTATAATTTCTATTATATTCACGATATTCAACCTTTTGTTTATTTCTACAGTTCCACATAGCCCAGAATAAACAATTTATAATGGTATAATTCGGAGCACCTCCATGTTTTTTTAACACTTTACTAGGTATATGTCTACTACGTAATTCTTTATACCATTCAAAAAAGTATTTCATTTCACTTTCCTATGTTACTCACTGTGTTCGATTTTACATGAGCAGTTCTAGCTGTCAAGGCATTATTTGCAGATGTATATGTATTTTTCATGTAGGGTTTCACAGATGCAACATGTGTGTGACCCGTAACTGCCATTACTTGGGGCAAAGGTACACCTGCCTCTACCATTTGAGTTACCCCCGTTCTACGTAAGTCCATAAGACGTAGTTCATTAGATATACCTGCCTCTCGCATGATCTTTCTACCTACTTTAGAAAGTCTTTCCATAGCATAAGGATGGAACTTACCCCCAGAAGGTCTAGGATGTGGCGCTACATATGGTTGAAAACCAAAGTCAACATGCTGTTCTTTTAACATGTTAAACAGACTCTTATCTATTGGCAGAAAAACCTCTGCCCTGCGCTTTGATTGCTCAAGATACAGACGCTGCTGATCAAAATCAATAGAGTCCCATGTAAGATTACGCATGTCGCCTAATCTCTGGCACCATTGGTATGCCATAGCAACAATCATACCCATATTGCGATAGTCATATTGACTAAAACACACATCAAGAAACTTTATCACATCTGAATGTTTCCATACAACTTTACGTTGAGATACAGTTTTGCGTTTTATATTAGTGAATGGGTTGTATGTTACCTGTTCCATTTCAATAGCATAATTAAACACACGACTGGCACATGTAGCCGCATGATTTGCATAGCTAATACCCTTTTCTACCCATTTCTCGTACACTTGCTTTGCAACCTTAGAGGTAACAGTTCCATGTTTACGATGGCCTATTTCATACTCCAGTAAATCAAGAAAGTACCTATAATCTACTTTAGTACTATGTCTTAATGCTTTGTAATCATTAGACATATAATAATAGTGTATCATATTTGCAACAGTACTACTAGGTTTTATTTGCATTATCTTTGACTGTTCATCACGGTATTTATCAATGGAAGCATTCAACTCTTTGGCGAGTCGTTTAACTTGCCACAGATTACTACCCCACTCTTTACGTTGTACCACCCCAGCATCAACAAGAGACTGAGGTGGGTTGAAGCGATAGGACACTACACCTTTAGGTTGTTTACGTGGCTGTACATATCGTGGCAACTTAGTCATTATGCAGCTTCCAATGTGATGAACTTAGGATCACTGACCCACTTGCTCACTTCTTGCTCACGTGTCCACATGCTAATAGCTTGCGTGTCATTACCATTATTCTTTAGGCTAAAACCATTTCTTTCATCGGCATAACTGGCATAGTTTGTAAATGCAGAATACAAAGAAAACTTGTTATGCCCACGCACACTGGCTTCTTGGCAATATAGCTCAAACATTTTAGCAGATTTACGTTTACTAACCACAAGCCCATCTAGTAATGTCTTTACGTCCACATATTTAGTGGAAACATTAGCCCACACTTGCATTTTTGCTGCGCTTTCATAAAAATCAGACCTAGCACGTTGCAATTCGTAGATAAAACTATCCAACGTAAAGTTAGCAGTATTTTTCTTACGAATCTTATCATAGTCTCCTAATATCATACCATTTGTGCAAAAGAAATCTATGGCACCAAAGTAAACTTGATTACTGCAACTACCATCAATACCATGTAGACTGACAATACGATTACCTATTTTTGTTTCGTGTTTTTCTGTTTCAATGATTGCATTTTGATTTGGTAAAGTTACATCAAGCATAGCCCAAGCACCATTACGTGCAGTACGCCATTTCATGTCAGCATCATGTAGTTCTAATGTTTCTGCTGCAGTGTCCAACACACCACGATAGAAATCGCCATGCGAAGCACATTGAAACTTATGACCAACGATACCTAAATAATCGCCAGTTGTTGCATTGATGACATACTTTTTATCTTTTACTTTAGTTTTCTCAAACTCAACGTCGAAGTCAAGTTCTTCAGGTATCATATCAAATGCCATATTATTTCCTTTCATTGTTGGCAACTGTTACTATGTTGTACATCTATTTTTTTATTTGGTCAAGGGAAAGTTTGCGTATTCCCTAAAAAAGTAATGCGTACCAAAGTCACCTTGATAAAGCATTTTATCTGCCCAATAAGGTTTCACATTACTAGCGTGATAATGAGTAGAACCACCAGTAAAATCAGGAACATTACCTTTTATAACGTCCGTAGCAATCATTTGAGCATAATACCATGCGTATTCTTCTTTAGGTCTATCTGATTTTCCATCACACCACCAGCTAAACTGGCATTTAGTTTTAGATTTACGTTGTTTAACTACTTTGCATACATCATTAGGCCAACGTCTATCTTCTACACGATTCATAACTACATGCGCTACTGCATATTGACCCGTCATAGTTTCACCTCTAGCTTCATGATAGACATTCATTGCTAGACATAGCAAGGCTGTTCCCATCATTTTTCTAATCCTTTTTATTGCTACTGTATAACTAATGGCACAGGATAAGCATATTTAATACCTATAAATTCATTAGGAGTGTGCTCTTTTACATCTAGTAAGTCTACAATAGCATCTGAGTCATCCATTTTAACTAACATCATAGATGTTTCTACTGCAGACTTCCAATCATTTACAGATGGTATAGTATCGTCTAAGGTTAAGTATTTATACTCACCATTTATTAATAGGGATATATCATATGCTTTTAGTGTCATTATAAATATAACCCTTCCCTCAAGGCTTTACGGAAGTCTTTTTGTCTATTGCGTTTAGCCTTATTGCCCTTCTTAGGTAGTACAACCTGTGGCGCTTTACGTTCTTGTAGCATAGCACGTGCAACAGGGTTGACGATACCCATAGGGGCATTTTTCATATTACGTGTAGGTATTTTCATACCCTTGACCAAAACTGATCTAGTTCATCTTCAAAAATGCCCTTGATAAAGTCACGGTCTATAGGTGACAAGTCAGGCATTGCCTTTTGAATTAATTCACCACTACGCCAGAGGCTCATTTGATCCATTGTTACAGGTAAATCTTTTGTGCGTACATCTCCTGATAAGATTGACTGTGCTGATACTAACATCTTACGTACTCCACTTCTTTTTGCTGCGTTAAAAGTTATGTATAAGTTATACAAGCATAGTCTCATATGTCAAGATATACTTGTATAACTCTAGATAATTTTCAACCCGTCAAGGCATTAGGATTTATTGACATTAATTCCTATATTAGGCTTGTGGTCATGGTCCTTGTAGCACAAGCGTCAAGGCATTAGGATTTATTGACATTAATTCCTTGTACAAATCATTGGCTTTAGACCATGACTGTATATATTCCGCTTTTAGTCTACCTTCACGTGAAAGGTTGGGACATTTGATAGGAATTATGTTAAGTGATTGCAATTTAGTTACACGGTACGATACACGACTGAGATACTCATTTAAATTAGTAGCAATTTCTTTACGTGTCATATTGCTGTAATTTTCCAAGATGTAATCATCTAGCACACTGTAGTTGTAAGTGTACCGTGTCGCTTTAGACATGTGTGCTGTATGTTCTGCATACAACTCAGGGTTAGATGTTTTAACAATTGGGCGTTGTACTGTGTTAGTCATAGCGTGTTCCTTTTCTGTTGGCTATGTTATTAGGGTTGGTAGTATGACTAACACCGTAAAGATGTTAGCTGATACTGTCAACCTTTTATTTTAGTCTATAACAAAACCACTAGTGTCTTTTTTGGCTTTGCCTTTAGCATATAAACTGACCACTACACCATCAGGATCAAGAAACCGTAGATCGTCGGCATCACCCGATATGACAGGCCTATCCATAAAAGTGTGCGGTATGACATCAATACTACGCCATACTACTGCCATGTTCATGCCTTTTGCTTTTGCAATCTCTATTTGCTTTTTATACAAAGGATTAGCTTCGCTGTAGCTGAAAGTTAAGTGATAATTCTTAATATTTTCAACTTTACGATTTGCAATCTTGGTGTAGTCATACCATTGCACATCTGGAAAAGCAGCAAAGATATTGTCATAAGCCACACCATCCTTAAATACAGGTATACGCTCCCAACGAATATCACTTGTACCATTGAGCCGAATAACAGGTGTCACACCTTGCTTGCCGCAATACTTGACATATTTGGTGACATCTATAACAAGTTGCACCATAAACCCGTCACGGTCATTAGCAAGCCATGCAGTCTTTTTAGCACGTGACGCTTGTACTGTGTTCATAGCACCACGACCTGCAGTGAATAGACAACCNTCAATACAGCCAGCAATCTCAGCATTGGCACAAACATTGATNCCCGAANATTTCCANGGTTGCATATACATGATAGCGGTTTCATACTTGTCACCGTTGCCCTTGATAGTCTTAGCATCAGACCCAGACGCTATTAACTTACCTCTAAATGCCATAGGATAATTCCTTTTAATTTGTGTTGTCTTTACAAATAATCACAAGCCACACCGCATGTCAAGCATGGTTTGGGTTGGCCCAAAATTGTGCAGCTTGTGATTACACAAAAAACAGCAACCAGCACTATAGACGGACTGATTCAAGTCACCGTGCTCAAGCCCCGTTCTTCATGGGACATTTTGCGCTTCACCCCTTGCTCAAAGGCACACGTGCCTATCGGGTGTTTTTCTCGCTGTGCGGTTGCTTAATCCGCTCGCTCGCTGGGCATACTTGAATCCACAAGCCAGAGCCATTGCCGTCAGTCTTTCAGACATTTTAAAGCGTGTCAAGCACTTAGTTTTAGTAGTGCGACGTACCTGCAATCTTTACATTGCGCCACCTACGCCACTTGGTGGTATGTGTCTTTACTCTTTCAGACATTTTAAAGCGTGTCAAGCACTTAGTTTTATTAAAAGGCAGAGCGTCTAAACTTATTTGATAAACCCTACGTCATTGGCGGTCTGCTCAAGTGGTCTAGGGTTTGAAAGTTTGTTGTCGTATCTTCTACAAACAATAAATCATAATACAACAAGAAATTAAAGCACGCAAAAGCATAGAAATAGATAGCAAAAGTATAGGTATAGTTTTATATATATAAGGCATAGAACAAAACATGAACAAATGTGAGTCGGTTTGTGGGGATATATTATTTTACATACTTTTGTGCATCGGCTAAACTTTTGTTCACACACTGCATAAATCCACCACGCAAAAGCATATATAATATAGGCAACTGATTTGATAACAGTTACCGTTTGATTTTATGTCATTGATTTATTTATAAATTTTATTGTTATGGTGTATATTTTTATTATTTTGATGTAACCAAGTGTTAAAAAGGATTAGTGCAGCTTGCGTATTGTGAAAATGTACGGTCGGGCAAGCGCCACCGGGGGTCTATGCGTAGATATATACACACAAATACACAGATTAGGTTTTTTAACAGTTAACCACTATGTCGATATTACTATTTATACATGTATTGGGTACATAATAAGTGTTATTTTTATCACATACTGCACATTTAAATTGTATTATTGTACGATTAGGGGTTGACATGTTTTATATAATGTGTAAAACTATACAAGTAGACAGTAGACAGACATTTAAAGTGTTTTCATTTAGATAATTTATAAATTAGATTAAAAAAACATTTAAATGCAGACACTTTAAATGGTAGATGTATGTTAAAATTGTTATTGCATTTTTATAATAGATATTTAATTACAGTATTTTGTAGAAAGTTATTGACAATGAATAAAAAATCAGTACAACTAAGTACAGAACATGTATTAGAAGATTTTTATGACAATCTTTTAAATGGTAATTTGGATAAATTACATATACCGCATAGTGATGTCTTTTACGTAAAGCAAATGGTAGATGCTCACTACGGTAAATCCTTTACTTTACAACACGTAGAAGACGCTATGAGGGCTGAAGGTTGGGTAGAAAAGTCTTATAGTAATCCTGACTATAGAAAGTAACGTATATATGTCTATTCCTGAAAGAGTTAAAAACAAAATGAAGGCTGTTGGACTTAAAAGTGTCAATAAGCCTCAACGTTTAAATGACTCTTCTGGTAAATCTCATCACGTAATGGCTAGTGAAGGTGGCAAATATAAATATATTAAGTTTGGAGAAAAGGGTGCTAGTACTGCTGGTAAACCTAAAGCTGGGGAGTCAGATAAAATGAAGAAAAAACGTGCTTCTTTTAAGGCTAGACACGCTAAAAACATAGCTAAAGGCAAAATGTCTGCGGCATATTGGGCTAATAAAGTAAAATGGTAAGGATATAAACAAATGGCAATACCAGCAATAATTACATTAGTAAGATTAGGCTCAAAAGTCTATAAAATAGCACGTTCTAAGGCAAGTCAAGCAATGGGAAAAAGGTTAATAGAAAAGTTAGGCGGCAAGGCAATAGAGAGTACAAGTAAAAAAACGATAAACCTTACTGCTAATAGACTTGCAGCAATAGAAACAGCTAAAACGCCGGGAGTATCTTCTAAAATTGGTGGTGCTTTACGTGGTACTAAAGTAACTAAAGCAACACCGGGAGCAGAAAAAGGTAGTGTTGTTGTTGGTGCTGTTCGTACAGCTTCTAAAAAATTAGGAGATAAAGTTATTGGTAGTACAGCAGTAGGTGTTCCTAGTGCGGCTGCTATAGTTAAACTACGTAGTGAATTAAAGAAAGCTAAGACTGCAGAGGAAAGAGCTAAGTTACAAACACGTATTGAAAAAGAAGTTGCAAAGGTTCAAGCTGCAAAACAAAAAGCTAAAGACAAAAGTGATACTAAATCACGTACAGAAAACACCAATACTCGTCGTGGAGTCAATATGAAAGTACCATCAAAGCGTGTATCTAAATCTAAACCGGGTGTAAAGAAATCTCTTAGACCTAAGTTACGACCCTAGTATGAATACACGTAATTACAAATCTGAATATAGCAATTACCACGCTTCTCCTACACAAAAAAGAAGACGGGCCTCACGTAATTCTGCTAGAAGTGCCATGACTAAAACAGGCGTGGTGCGTAAGGGAGATAATAAAGACGTTGATCATAGAAATGGTAATCCATTAGATAATAATAAAAAGAATTTAAAAGCAAAACCTAGAGCTACAAATAGATCATTTCCTAGAACTAGGAATGCTCGTAAAAAGTAATTACTTTGTTGCATAGCAGCATTGCAATAATAGCTGTATAAATTTTAACTTGAACATGGTATAACTATACTTGGTAAGTAAGGAGAAAAATACCATGTTCAAGATTTTATTAAACGGAATACGTAACTTTTTTATTGAAATTCAAAAGACACAAGAAAAAAGAGTAGCCTATTGGCAATTAAAAAATATGACGGATCAAACTTTAAAAGACATAGGTATGACAAGAGGAGAAATCTATGACAAAATATACAATAAATAGTGTTACACTTGCTGCATTTATTACGTTAAGTGTAGCAAGCACAGTATCAGCAAGAAATGTTGTTAATACTGCAGGATCATCTACCGTGCTTCCATTTGCAACAATAGTTGCAGAACAATTAGGCAATAACCCAAAATATAAAACGCCTATCGTTGAATCTGGAGGTTCTTCTATTGGTAAAAAAAGTGTATGCCAAGGTTCAGGTAAAGAATATATTGACATAGGCAATGCTTCTTCACGCATGAAACCTAAAGAGTTAGAGTTTTGTAATAGTAATGGTGTAAAACTTACAGAAATAAAAGTAGGTTATGATGGTATTGTAGTAGCTAATTCAAAAAAAGGAATACCTCTTGTTATATCTAAAGTTAATTTAGGAAAAGCATTAACAGCAAAGATACCACAAAAAGACGGGACATGGGTAGATAATCCATATAAAAAATGGAGTGACATTGATTCTACTTTGCCTGATATTAAAATCCGTGTATATGGACCTCCCACTACATCAGGAACTCGTGCTTCTTATGTAGAGATGGTAAATCAAAAAGGTTATTGTGCTAAAGATAAAGTTGCTAAAGCAGCATCTATAGCTCGTAATGATAAAAAAGGAAAACTTTGTAGGGCAATACGTACAGATGGTGCTTATATTGAAGCAGGTGAACAAGATAATTTAATTGTAAGAAAATTGCAAGAAGACCCTAACACATATGGAATATTTGGTTTTTCTTACTTAGATCAAAATACGGACACATTACAAGGTGCTGTAATATCTGGAACTGAACCTACTTTTGATGCAATTGCTGATGGAAGTTATTCTATATCAAGAGCTTTGTATATATATGTAAAACATTCACATATAGATTTTATTCCCGGTTTACAGGCTTATATGGAAGAATGGGCAAAACATTGGAATGAAGAAGGTATTTTGTCTGACGCAGGTATGATTCCTATGCCTGAAGAAGAAAGATTAGAAATGTTAACAAGAATTAAAACATTGCCTGTTTTAAAAGTACAAGACTTAGAATAGTAAAGAAGGGTTTTCTACATGACTACTAAAAGTAAATCAACAGTAAATAAAGCAGGTAATTATACTCAACCCGGAAAACGTAAACAAATTTTTAACAGGATAAAAGCTGGAAGTAAGGGCGGTAAACCGGGGCAGTGGTCAGCACGTAAAGCACAAATGGTTGCTAAAGCCTATAAAGCTGCAGGTGGAGGTTACACGTAATATGGCTAAAGACCCTAAATTAGGCACAGGTAAAAAACCTAAAGGGTCTGGTCGTAGGCTATACACTGACGAAAATCCAAAAGATACTGTACCGATTAAGTTTGGTACAGTAAAAGAAGCAGAGGCTACAGTTAAAAGAGTAAGAAGATCAGGTAAATCTTTTGCTAGAAAAATTCAGATATTGACAGTTATGGAACAACGTGCTAAAGTTATGGGCAAGAAAGCTGTTGTAGAAGTAGCTAGAAAAGCAAAAGAGAGGTTAAGAAAAGAGAATGCCCTATCTTCAAAGTAATATTCCACATTTTAAAGCGTGGGTTCGTCGTGAATATACAAAAAATATGCAAGAGTATCATGGTGATTTTTTACATTGCATGGTAGTTGCAGTTACTACAATGCCAAATAGAACATTAAGTTTTCAAGTAATTTTTACTGGATTTGAAGTTGACGATGAGGATGAGCCTAATGTACATGGGGGTGCTATGTGGGCTAGAATGCCTCTTACAGCGTTAATAGCAGACACACCTTATGAAGAATGGCCTATTGAATTACCTCCTTATTTAGCCCAGCCTTGGGACTGTATGTCTCATTGGCACTCTGTTTATAAAATAGAACGTGCAAGTCCTGCACCTTGGATTGCAAAAGTCGATGGGGATTTTTACCCTGCTAAATATTATTTTACGGTAGATTATACGGATAGTGAAGTAGCAGATGATCCTGCACAACACAAACAGTCTCATGTATTAGAATTGTTAGATGCAGGAGAATATACAGGTAACATAGTTGCGTTGCCTAATAATAGAGTGAGAGTAACTCATCCAGCATGGTTTGAAGTAGGTGAAGGAGCACCTGATTTTAGACCTAATCAACATATTTTTAATTCTAAAGAAGATGTTGAATATATTTGGGATACTAAAAGAGTATTCAATAATTTATATAGAGAGGACTAACATTATGGCAATGCATAAAAAGAAGAGTATGGCACGTGGTGGCATGAAGAAAAGAGGCATGGCACGTGGCGGTATGCCTATGAAAAAAGACCCTAAAACTGGTAAAATGATTCCTGCTTTTGCAATGGACGGTAAAGGTAAGATGCAAAAAGGTGGTATGGGTAAAAAAGGCTATGCTAAAGGCGGCATAGGCACAAAAGGTGCAGCTAAAGGTGGAGCAATGGCACTTAAAGATATTCGTGCTGCGGCTAAACTAAAAGGCTATAAACTTGTAAAGATTACATAATGACTTTAGCTAAGTCACAAAAAAGTTTAAAGTCTTGGACTAAACAAGATTGGAGAACTAAAAGTGGAAACCCTTCGACTCAAGGTCCAAAAGCTACAGGCGAACGTTATTTACCAGCGAGTGCTATTGAGGCTATGGATTCAAAAACGTATTCAGCTTCTTCTGCAAAAAAAAGAAAAGATACAAAAGCAGGTAGACAATTTTCTAAACAGCCTAAAAAAGCTGCTAGTATTTCCAAGCGTTATAACAGAAGATTTTCATAAAGATAGGAAAAATAAGTAATGGTTGATCTTGCAATGGAACGAGTTCTTAAATGGCAATTAATGCCACGACTTATGATGTTAGCTGTAACTATATTAACTTATCAAGCAGTTCATTGGTTTATGTCTTTACCTGATCCGTCTATTCAACAATCAGGATTGGTATCTATTTGTATGGGTGCTCTTACAGGTTGTTTTGCCGTTTGGTTAAATAACGAAAGGGACAAATAGTGTTAGGTAACATTTTTTCTAGTATTGCAGGATTAGCTACAAGCATTATTGATGCTAAGACCCAAGTAAAACTCACTGAGGCTGAAATAAAAAAGAAACAGTTAACAGGTGAGATTGATTGGGACTTGGAAGCCATGAGAGCTACACAGAACTCATGGAAAGATGAGTGGATCACCCTACTTTTTTCAGTACCACTCATCTTAGCTTTTTGTGGAGATTGGGGAAATACTGTTGTAGCAGCAGGTTTTGCATCTTTAGAGACTATGCCAGTATGGTATCAGGTTGCTCTTGGAGGTATTGTATCAGCTAGTATAGGAATGAGATCAGTAAGTAAATTCTTTGGAAAAGGATAATATTATAAAGTTTCCTCAGTTATCTGAAATAGATAAACAGTTTGTTGTTTTAGAAAAACAGCAGGAACTAATAAGAGAACAGGCTAAGATTATATTGGAGAGAAATACTAATGAAATTTAAACTTTCACAACGAAGTATTGATCGTATGAAGGGTATTGACCCTGATCTTCAAAAGGTAGTAGAGGAAGCAATTAAGATAACAGAGGTAGACTTTGGTGTAACTTGTGGCATGAGAACTGTTGCAGAACAAGAAGAGCTTGTAGCCAAGGGTGCTAGTCAAACTATGAAAAGCAAACACTTAGAAGGTCGTGCAGTTGATCTTGTAGCCTATTTAGGTCCAAGAATATCTTGGGAGTTAAATCTTTATGATGACATTGCTAATGCTATTGCTATTGCTGCTGCTAAAGTAAACATACCTATAAAATGGGGAGCAGCTTGGACTGTTGGAGACATATCTACCTATCAAGGCAAAATGGAAGATGCAATGAATGAGTATATTGATCTTCGTAGATCAAAAGGTCGTAGGCCATTTATTGATGCTCCACATTTTGAGATGATTTAACATGACACGCAAACTTACAGAAAAACAACAAATGTTTCTTAACGTACTTTTTGATGAGTGCGGCGGTGATATTCTTTTGGCTAAACGTATGGCAGGTTATGCTGATAGCTATAGCACTTCAGAAGTTGTAAAAAGTATAAAAGAAGAAATACTTGAAGCTACACAAATGTATATGGCACGTAATGCCCCTAAAGCAGCTATGGCTATTGTAGGAGGTTTACATGATCCTACAGAGTTAGGCATTCGTGATAAAGTAGCATCAGCTAAAGAGTTATTAGATCGTACTGGTTTAGTTAAAACTGAGAAAATGCAAGTAGAAGCTAAAGGTGGTGTTATGTTAATGCCAGCTAAAGCATTAGAACTTGAGTGTGACTGCGAAGAAAGTAAAGAAATATGTGACTGCGATGATTAAGCCTTTAGGTGAATGGAAATTACCTCAACCTATAGACATACAAGTAGAAAATGAATGGGTAGAAATACCCAAAGTAGCACGTACAATACCTTTTGGTTACGAAATTCACCCTGATGATGATGGTCTATTAAAGCCGATACCTGACCAATTAAATAAATTAGCACAAGCTAAAAAACACTTAAAGCAATATTCTTATAGAGAAGTTGCTAACTGGTTAAGTGCAAATACAGGGAGAAGAATATCCCATGTAGGTTTAATGAAACGGTTAAAACATGAGCGAAAAAGAAAACAACAAGCTGCAAACTTACGCAGATGGGCAGAATATGCGAAAAAGGCAATCGCCAAAGCGGAGACCCTCGAAAAGAAAAGACTTGACAGCCAAGCGGAAACAGAAACAACAACCTGTTAAAGAATTAAAATCAGATATTAATTTTATTAAAAAAGTTCAAGAAGAACATAATGTTATTTTTAAACCTAATGAGGGTCCACAAACAGAGTTTTTAGCAGCTAGTGAACGAGAAGTATTATATGGTGGCAGTGCTGGTGGAGGTAAATCTTATGCAATGTTATCTGATCCTTTAAGATATATGGGTAATTCTTCTTTTACTGGATTATTATTGCGGCATACTACAGAAGAACTAAGAGAACTTATTACAAAATCACAAGAATTATATCCTAAAATTTGGCCGGGAATTAAATGGTCGGAACGTAAAATGCAATGGACTGCTCCATCAGGTGCTACTTTATGGATGAGTTATTTAGATAAGGATCAAGATGTTACTAAATATCAAGGATTGGCATTTAGTTGGATCGGTTTTGATGAACTTACACAATGGGCTACACCTTTTGCATGGAATTATATGAGATCACGTTTACGTAGTTCAGACCCATCATTACCTCTTTCAATGAGAGCTACTACAAACCCCGGCGGTAGAGGACATGGCTGGGTAAAAAAAATGTTTATTGATCCTTCTCCTGCAGGTAAATCTTTTCCAGCTACAGACATAGAAACAGGTGAGCCTTTAAAATATCCTGCAGGTCATGTTAAAGCAGGTAAATATTTATTTAGACGAAAATTTATACCTGCCAGATTAAAAGACAATCCTTATCTTGCTAATCAAGGTGATTATGAAGCAATGCTTTTGTCTTTACCAGAACAACAACGTAAACAGTTACTTGAAGGTGATTGGGACATTAAAGAAGGCGCAGCTTTTACAGAGTTTAATAGAAATACACATGTAATCGAACCTTATACTATACCAAATAATTGGGTAAAATTTAGGGCATGTGATTATGGATATGGAAGTTATTCAGGGGTTTTGTGGTTTGCTGTATCTCCTAGTGAACAATTAGTTGTATATCGTGAATTATATGTATCAAAAGTATTAGCTACTGATTTAGCTGAAATGATATTAGATTTAGAAGCAGGAGATGGCGGTTTACGATACGGAGTTTTAGATTCTTCTTTGTGGCATAAAAGAGGAGATACAGGACCATCACTTGCAGAACAAATGATTATGAAAGGATGTAAGTGGCGTCCATCAGATAGAAGTAAAGGTTCACGTGTATCAGGAAAAAATGAAATACACAGGCGTTTACAAACAGATGAATTTACAGATGAACCAAGATTAGTATTTTTTAATAGTTGCATAGAAACAATTTCACAATTACCTGCCATACCTTTAGATAAAAAAAATCCAGAAGATGTAGATACTAATTCAGAAGACCATTTGTATGACGCATTAAGATATGGTATAATGTCAAGACCTCGTTTTAGTATATGGGATTACGACCCTCAAAGTGGTCCTATAAATAAAATGCCTGTAGCTGATGCTACTTTTGGATATTAAGGAATTATAATGGAAGAAGATAACACATTTATTGAAGAAGAGTCAATTGCATTAGAAGACAGTAATCAATCTTCTTTGGACGATTATAAAACTAATAACATTATTCCTTACATTGAAGGAAGGTATAAACGTGCAGAAGATTATAGAAAACAAGACGAAGAACGGTGGCTTACTGCTTATAGAAATTATCGTGGCATATATGGTCCTGATGTACAATTTACAGAAGCTGAAAAATCTAGGATTTTTATTAAAGTAACAAAGACTAAAACACTTGCAGCATATCAACAAATTGTTGATATTATGTTTGCAAATAATAAATTTCCTCTTACTGTTGATCCTACAGAATTACCTGATGGAGTTGTAGAAAATGTAAGTTTTGATCCTAAAGAACCAGAAGAACTAAAAGAACAAAACAAATCGGAATCTCCATATGGATTTAAAGGTGATGGAAAAACTTTTCCACTTGGTGCAACAGTTAAAACATTAGAAGAAAAACTAGGCCCACTTACAGATAAATTAGAAAACATAGAAGGGTTAAAAGAAGGTGCTGGCACAACACCTACCGCTATAACTTTTAGCCCTACTATGGTTGCTGCTAAAAAAATGCAGAAAAAAATACAAGATCAATTAGAAGAGTCAGGAGCAAATAAACATTTAAGAAATACAGCATTTGAAATGTCTTTATTTGGTACAGGTGTAATGAAAGGACCATTTGCTGTAGACAAAGAATATCCTAATTGGGATGATGAAGGCGAGTATTCGCCTATAATTAAAACAGTGCCTCAAGTATCACATGTATCTGTTTGGAATTTTTATCCTGATCCAGATGCAAATAACATGGACGAAGCTCAATATGTAATAGAACGACATAAAATGTCTCGCTCTCAATTAAGAGCATTAAAAAAACGCCCTTACTTTCGAGGAAATGTAATTGATGATGCAATTGATTTAGGAGAAAATTACACTAAAGAAGGATGGGAAGACGATTTATCTGATTATGCACCAGAACATGGCATAGAAAGATACGAAGTCCTTGAATATTGGGGCATTGTAGATGTAGATATGCTTAATGAACATGATGTAGATATACCGAATGAGTTGTCTGAATTAGATGAATTACAAGCAAATGTGTGGATTTGTAATGGGAAATTGCTACGTCTTGTTATTAATCCTTTTAAACCTGCAAAAATACCATATCATGCTGCCCCCTATGAATTAAATCCTTATTCGTTTTTTGGGGTAGGTATAGCCGAAAACATGGACGATACACAAACATTAATGAACGGTTTTATGCGTATGGCTGTAGATAATGCAGTATTGTCTGGTAATTTACTTATAGAAATTGATGAAACAAACTTAGTTCCCGGTCAAGACTTATCATTGTATCCCGGCAAAGTTTTTAGACGCCAAGGCGGTGCGCCGGGGCAAGCTATTTTTGGTACTAAGTTTCCTAATGTGGCGTCAGAAAATTTACAATTGTTTGATAAAGCACGTGTACTTGCAGATGAAAGCACGGGTTTTCCTAGTTTTGCACATGGACAAACAGGTGTGCAAGGAATAGGTCGTACTGCATCAGGTATTAGTATGCTTATGAATGCAGCGCAAGGTAGTATTAAAGCTGTAGTAAAAAATGTAGATGATTATTTATTGCGACCATTAGGTGAAGGTTTATTTAGATTTAATATGCAATTTGATTTTGATTCTTCTATTAAAGGCGATTTAGAAGTTAAAGCACGTGGCACAGAAAGTCTTATGGCTAATGAAGTACGCAGTCAAAGACTTACACAATTTATGCAAATTGCATCTTCACCTGCTCTTGCTCCTTTTACAAAATTTCAATATATTATTAGAGAAATTGCAAAATCGCTTGATCTTGATCCCGACAAAGTAACTAATAATATGGATGAAGCTGCATTACAGGCAGAACTTATGAAAGAATTTAAACAAGATCAACCACAGCCACCTCAAGGCCAACCACCAATGGATGCATCTGGTGTAGGCGGTGCAACTGTAGGTACAGGTAATGTACCAGCACCGGGACAAGAAGGATTTACAGGAAATGAACAACCCCCTAATCAACAACCTCAAGCTACTGGTAGCGAACCAACAGGAGTGGGACCACTTCAATAATTATGTAGAGGATTTAATTAAACAACAACAAAGGTCTATGGAACAGGCAGATGAAAGTGTTATAGTTTATAGAGCGCAAGGCGCAATACATACATTACGCAGATTACTTTTATTAAGGGAAGAGGTACTACAGAATGGGTCTACTTACTAAACTTGGTAAAACAGTTATAAAAGCTGCTGATAAAGCTCAAGATATTAATAAACAAATGTCTTTAGATTTACCTGAGATAATTGAAGACACACCTATTAAAACTTCTGTAGTAACAGATGATCTAGCTGATGAAGCTACGGAAATGTTAGGCAATAAAGAAGCTATAGATAATTGGAAAAAAGAAAACAAAGTACCTAAAGAAGAAAGTAAACGTAGAAAACAAAGAAAGTTTTCAAAACAGGCTAAAGATTTACAGGCAGGTATTATGTCTGGTCCTGAGTATAGAAAATATATTAGAGAAAATCAACCTGCTACATCTTTTACACCTGAAGATTTAAAAACAATGATGCCTAACTTTAAACAAGTTGTAGGTGCATTAACTAAAGATAAATCAGATAGTGGCATTTTAGGATTAAATAGTAGTTTAGATAAAGGTAATATAGTAAGTTCTCGTTTAGATATACCTGCATACAATGAACACGATATTTGGGTAACAAGTATTGTAGATAAAGAAAAAGGTAAATTATATGGAAGAACAGCAGTTTTAAAAAATGTAAATTTTGATATGACTAATAGGGGAGCTAAAAAATTAGCTCTTGATATTGCTACTGAAGCAAAGAAAACAAAAAAAGTTTTAGATAAAGAAACAGGCGAAAGAGTACCTCAAGAATTTACACAAACTAAAACTCCTTTTGCAACTATGAAAGGTGAATGGCAAGATTTTTCTGATAAAGATGCATTTGCTTTAGCTGAAAAATATATTAATGATCCTGAATGGATTCAAGTAGGATTTAATCCTGAAAGACATAGTTTTTTTTACGATAAAGAAACAATGATGCCTGTATTTAATGCAGATGCTGTTGTACAAATAGGAGCGTTGGTATTAGCAAAAGTACCAAAATTAACTACTCCTGCCCTCAAAGCAGAACGTATAAATAAATTACGTAAACTACGCATAGATAATATGCCTGAAGGAGCAAGACCTGCTACTTTTAAGGAAGGTGGATTAGTACCAATGGATAATCAAATGAACTTTGCACTAGGTGGACTTAACGATGAAGGTGGTGAGATTGATGAAGTATCAGGCAATCGTGTACCTATAGGCGGCACTAAAGAAGGTGTGCGTGATGATATTGAAATTAGTATAAGTGAAGGTGAGTTTGTTTTTCCTGAAGATGTAGTAAGATATATAGGCTTAGACAAACTTATGAAAATTAGACAAGATGCTAAAATAGGTCTTAAAAAAATGGAAGCTATGGGTCAAATGGGCAATAGTGATGAAGCTACTTTGCCTGACGATCTTCCTTTTACTGCATCTGATCTTATTGTTGTAGGAGATGTTAATCAACCTATGGAATTTAATGAAGGGGGATTTGTTGTAAGACCTTTGCCTATACAAAATGTACCTACATCTTCAAATGAAAAATCTGATTATTCTAGTTATGCTAATTCTTCTTATATACTTACAAAAGAATTTAAAAATGCAAAAGGCGACAGCACTATTATTACTTTTATTAACGGAGAACCTGTTATTCCTATTCCAGAAGGATACGTAGAAGTTGTAAAAGGAAACGAATCTGAAGAGGCAAATATAATTAATAATGCTGTAAAAGAAGTTGAACAAAATTTTAATGATGATGGAGCTATGCAGCGTATAGAACGTGAAGAAGCAAGAGCAACTGCTATTGATTATTCATCTATGTCTTCAGATCAATTTTTTGATAGGATGAAATACGAATCTACAGACGGGTATACTGCAAGTCAAAGTATTGGAGTGGGTATCGCTCTTTTAATTCCTAAATTTGGTGGGGTAACACAAGCAGCATTAAAAATAGATCAACGTCAAAAAGTAGCTACTATGCAAAATGCCATTAACAATTTACCTGATGGTCCTAAAAAACAAGAATATCAAGCTATATTAAACGGATATGAAGAAAGTAAAAATTTTAATTCTGATGCAAAAAAAGGTATATTAAGTTCCATAGTTGGAGAAGTGTCTAATTTTTTAGGTGAAGTTGCAAGTGTTGCAGGGCTTAATTTAAACATCAACCAAGTAGAATCAATTGCAAACAATGCTACTACTGCAGTTATAACAGCAAATAAACCTGCTTCTAATTCTGAGTCTCCGAATGTAAAGAAATCTCTTAGACCTGAGTTTAATAATCAAACTGATCTCCCTATTACGGATGCTTCTCAACCACCAATGGCAAATACTCCATATTTAGGCGAAGATGCAATAAATGCAATGCAGTCAAATATTACTTTAACCAATCCTCGTAGCGGTGATGGTAAATATTTTAAAAAAGGCATAAAAGCCCGTGAAGCAGGAGCCTCACCACCTTTAAGTACAGATTTTCAACAGAGTGCTTCAACTAAACCAGCACCAAAATTAATAAATCCAAAAGACCCTAGATTTTTAGGTGGAGATAGACCTGCCCAAGTAGAGTCTAGAGCTAATCAAGCAGATATAAAACTTGCCCAAGCCGAGGACAATCTAGAACAAGTAGAAACACAACAAAAGTATATGCAAAATCCTGTACCTACACTTTTGCCAGAAGAAATGAAAGCTGTTAAAGATCGGCCTGATGAGTTAAGTTTTGGCTCTCAAGGATTTGAATATGATCCCAATACACAAAGTAATATTCCTCGACAGAAATCTTTTGAAGTTAGTCCTAATATGAGTCAATTAGATCAAAATGCTTTAAAAACTAGAAATCAATTCAAATCCGAAGCTAGTGAGTTTGCTATTCCTGATCCTTCTAATGTTCCTACTCTAACTGTTGATAGTCGTAGACCTGATATGCTTGGCTATACTCAGACTAGGGATAGCAACATACCTACTACTCCAGTAGTTTCCACATTAAACCCTGAAGAATTTAGAGAACAAGAACGGATACGATCTGGTGTTCCTACTTTTAAAGACCCTGAAGAATTTAGAGAACAAGAACGGATACGATCTGGTGTTCCTACTTTTAAAGACCCAGTAGTTTCTACATT
>NZIV01000046.1:11890-12341 GCA_002689995.1 Fidelibacterota bacterium | reverse complement strand
CTTCAGAGTGTTCGGTTACCTTAGACTTAGATTACAAAGGTAATGTGGTTAGGTTAAGCGAGAATGCTGCTGTTGTAACACCTAATCCTGCGGTATTGGGATATGTCGCCCCCAATACGGTTTCTGAGGGCGAGCAATTTATCCAACATATATCTGGATATGGTTCAGGACTGATCACAGTAGAGGTCATAGATCCGTTTGCTATTGTTGATTCAAAAGAATATCAAATTGTATTTGATACGCTGGAGACCGCTGAGGATCTTTCGTTTAGCATTCGAAACCAAAAATTAATTCTTGAAACCTTGACAATCAATAGTGATAGTAGCGCAAATGCTACCTACGATAATTTAGATGCTAAAATNAGANTTAATTCAACNNTANTNAATGATAGTACNGTGTATGANACNATTNANCCTNTCTCTGTNACAAATGTGGANGGGACNATAGCCTA
>NZIV01000046.1:0-11885 GCA_002689995.1 Fidelibacterota bacterium | reverse complement strand
ANGGNGTTGACTANGAANTNTTTTCNGAAATGGGNATGTTTATTNTCAAGAACNCAGAACTNNTNTCNNNAGNGGAGGTAGCAGTTAGCTACCGTTATTTTCATCTTGATCATTTAGAAACTATTAATGGTGAAACAGACAACCCTATTTTTGATGGTATGCGTGTTATTGTTAAAGATAAACCTTATGATTTAAATGATGATTCAACAAGGTGGTCTGTGGGTGATTGTAATTATGGACTTATTGCAATGAATGTTTCTAGGTTTTATCCTGCGGATTTTGAAATACAGTTTGAAGGTAATATAGGTGACTCTGTACATGTGGATCCAAATGGCAAGGATGTTCCATTTAGAATAAAAAATATAACGCACAATGATGAGCCACCATTTCGAATTTCAGACTTTAATCAGGATGGTGACTGGGACCCCGATGAATCAATTTCTATTCGGCCGTATGGTGCTATCGCTGACGGTCCTCTAATTACAATACGATTTAGTCAAGATTCTTTAGCAATAACAGACACTACTATCTACGATACTCTAATAACTTCTACGGANACTCTTTACACGGATACAACACTGTATGATACAACGTTTTTAGAGGTTATTGATCCAGAAATCGGTGATATTTTTCACATTGAAATTGATAGACCATTTTCTACTTCAGATGTGTATAGTTTCACCTCGGTTCCTTCAAGCGTTGATGNATCGCAAGCTANTAGTCAGTTAGATAATATTGCGGTGGTTCCAAACCCATATATTGTTGCTGCATCATGGGAGCCAAGGCATCAATATGAATCTGGAAGGGGACCNAGAAAAATTGACTTTATAAATCTCCCTAGTGTTTGCACAATTAAAATTTTTACTCTTTCAGGCTATTTAGTAAATACATTGCATCATGACGATGTGTTTGAAAATGGTACCGAGTCTTGGAATATGTTATCTAGTGATAATTTAGATATAGCGTATGGAGTATACCTCTATCATATTGATGCTCCGGGTATTGGAGAACGCACTGGAAAATTTGCGGTAATCAAATGAAGATATATATTCTAAATGTATTTTTAATTGTTATTAGCTCTATTGCAAATGCTCAGAGCAATGTAGCAACTACTTCTGCTGCATTTTTAGAGATAGGTCCCGGAGCAAGATCTATTGGTATGGGTAGTGCGTACGTATCTGTAGCGGATGATGCAAGTTCTATTTACTGGAATCCTGCTGGCATTGTAAATATAGATAAACCAGAGGTACAATCTTTTTACTCACCATGGCTAGTAGAAACACAGTTTTACTATAATTCTGCTGTGGTTCCAATGGGTGTTTATGGAAGTCTTGGATTATCTTTTACCGCTGTTACAATGGATGAGATGATGGTTCGTACCGTACAAGAACCTGAGCCTAATGAGTATGGACAAAAATTTGATGCTGGAAATATCTCCATGGGTATTGCATATGCAAAAAAGTTGACAGACAGGTTTTCATTTGGGTTCCAAACAAAATTTATACAAGAATCTATATGGCAGATGAAAGCCCAAGGGTATGCAGTAGATATAGGAACTATGTTTGTAACCAGAAGTAATTTAAATATTGGAATGAGTATTTCAAATTTTGGTGGGAAACTAGGTATGCAGGGTGTGAATACTTTAGTTGATATCGATATTGATGAAACGATTTATGGTAATAATGACAGGATAGATGGAAGCTTAGGAACAAGTCAATGGCCACTTCCTCTTTTATTTAGATTTGGCCTCAGTAAAACATTTGTTCTTTCTCCATTGATGGAATGTTTGATTGCAGTAGATGCTATACACCCAAATAATAATCCTGAATATTTGAATGTTGGCTTAGAATATAAAATTATGGATACAATATCTTTGCGTTTAGGTAAATCGCATAGTCTATATGATTTAGATCCTTCAGGAGATACTTTAGGACCACAGCACGGTTTTTCTTTTGGTACAGGAATTAAATATCAAATTCCTAGAGGTCCCTTACTTAACGTTGATTATGTTTTTTCTGATTTTGGATTATTTAATAATATCCAAGGTTATTCAATTAGTCTAAATTTTTAGAATTTGACAGCCAATCTGAATTCGTCTAATAATCAAGCATTAAATTATGTATATTAAGAAAAGTAAATCAGGATCTTTTTTTTGATCTTCTATCGAAAATTTTTTTATTGCCTTTGTGCGTTATTTTGTTTTTCTTGTGTAATTCACCCTATTAAGGCATGTAAGCTTTGGGCAGTGTCTAGTAAAACTAACACTTTATCATCAATATCCTCTGGCGGATTGGAAGAGATAGATACTCAATTAACTTCTTTTTTCCATCAATCAGAAACGATGATGGATGGATGGTCATTGTTAGGTTATAGTGGGTTAGCTTCCGATTCTCTAACTTTATTAAAAAGATCTAATATTCCAGCAAGACAAGATTCAGCATTGTATTGGTCTACTGTTGAATTACTATTAAATGATTCAGCCACTGGCATTGCTTTGGGTCATCTTAGGCTTGGCAGTTCTGGTACAAATGCCATCCCCAATCCACATCCCTGGATATTTTATATAAATGGAAAAACCTTTAGTCTTATGCACAACGGAACAGTAGATAAGAACATTTTATATAATTTACTTACCAACAATGGCAATGATCTTTCATGGCTAGATTCTAACCCTCCACAAACTTTTGATGGAGGAGAATGGAGTGGAGGCGGATGGGGTAATGTTATTGATTCTGAACTTATCTTATTACTTGTGATGCAACATTACAACCTAAATGGAGGCGATTTAATTTCTGGCCTGCAGTCTTCATTATCCAGACTCATTAATGCGGGAGTCTCCTCAAGTCAATTAAACATGATTGTTTCAGATGGGGAAGCACTTTATGCCTTTGGTGGTAGCGAAAGACTATTTTTTGCAGAATTTGTGGACCATTTTTCTATCATGACGACTCCGAATCAGTTCAATAATCATTATTGGAATGGCATACAAAATCAAGAATTATTAAAATTTTCTAACGGAGAATATCTTCGATATCCAAACTTTGTATCCATTGAAAATGAAGAGGAAATTATTTTCTATCCTGAATATTTTTCAATGGGAGCAGCATTTCCAAACCCATTTAATGGCAGTGTCAGTTTTTCTATTAAAAGTCCTAAATCTGGTTCTGTCCAAATTTCTATATTTTCTATAAATGGTAGATTAGTTAATCAGTTTAAGACCTCGGTAATTGAAAATAGCAATAAAGTTATTAATTGGCACCCTGATAACAGTGTTTCAACCGGGACATATTTTATTTCGGTAAATTCAGATAAATTTAAACAAAGTCAAAAGATTTCATTTATAAAATAGAAAATTATGTGTATTTTAGTAGTCTTTATCCGAATTCAAAATAATCATTTATATTAGTGGGGGTTGCTAGTTGGCTAAATCCAAAAAAGAAACTAAAAAAGATCTTGAGAAACAGGTGAAATCTGAAGTAGCTGCTCTTGATAAAGAAAATAAACCGGCAGAAGCTCCAAAAAAGAAAAAAGGACGTCCAAGCAAAGTATCCAGTGGNAGTATTAGTATGTANCTAGCGGAAATTGGNAGATACAACCCTCTNCCTCCTGATCGTGAGGTTGAGCTTGCAATAAGAATTCAAAAAGGAGATGAAAGAGCCATGAAAGAATTGGTTGAAGCTAATCTTCGCTTTGTAGTATCTGTTGCAAAAAAATATCAGGGAAATGGTCTGTCTCTGGCAGATATTATTAATGAAGGGAATATGGGGCTAATTAAAGCCGCTAAAAGATTTGACCACACCAGAGGGTTTAAATTTATATCGTATGCTGTGTGGTGGATTAGACAGTCGATACTTCAAGCGCTTGCTGAACAATCTAGATTAATTCGTTTACCTCTTAATCGTGTAGGTACTATAACAAAAATAACCAGAGCAGCAGAGAAACTAGAGTCAGAAGTTGAAAGACAGCCAAAAGGTGATGAGATTGGTGCTCAGCTTGAAATGAGCGGAGATGAAGTACTTATGGCTATGCAATACTCNCGTAGGCACAGTTCACTGAATTCTCCATTCCAAGAAGGCGAAAACAGTAGTCTTTTGGATATCATTGAAGACTCTGAAGCGGAAGAACCTGAAGCTAAAATTATGATGGAGTCTATGAGCGAAGAAGTAAATGGAGCACTTGATACTCTTTCAGAACGCGAAAGGATTGTTCTTGAAATGTATTTTGGTATCAATAGAGACAGCGCAATGACATTGAATGAAATTGGTGAAGAGTTTGATTTAACCAGAGAAAGAGTTCGACAGATCAAAGAAAAGGCCATTCAACGCTTACGTCATAGATCGAGAAGTAAAAATCTTCGTAGATATTTAGGCTAAAATTGTGGTTTATTAAAAAAGGGGCTTNCGCCCCTTTTTTTTAATAGTTTTTGCAAAAAAAGATCAAATGACTATAAATAAATATAATGCCATTTAGAATTATTTTTTCAGAGATGGTTTTTTTAGCCTTGGGAGCGAGTTTTATCTTTGCTCAGGTTGAGGTAATTGGAGATAAAAACTTTCTCATCATGCAGAATGGTAATGCAATTAATTTACCGTTTTTTTCAAATCATAGTTTGGATGCCTCAAACGAAAATATTCTAAAAGCAGTGATAGTTATTCATGGTGCCAATAGAAATGCTGATGATTATTACAATTCAATTTATAATAATGCCTTTAATTTAAATGTACATTCTGAAACAATTATTATTGCACCTCAATTTTTAACTACAACAGACCTTAATAATTGGCAGCCTAGCACTTCATTTGCATTTTGGTCTGGAACAACTCCTTGGTCTAGTGGCGGGCAGTCTAACTCTACTAGCGAACATCCAAGAGACTACGAGATTAGTTCTTTTACGATTATGGATTCACTTACAGCTCATCTTCTTACTATTTTTCCAAATTTACAAGATATTGCATTAGTAGGTAACTCAGCAGGAGGACAATTCGTAAATAGATATGCTGCCGGATCCGATCAAGACGCTGAGGGGAAACTACGATATGTTGTATCCGCTCCATCAAGCTNTNTGTATTTGGATGAATATAGGTATGGTGAATATCTTCTTCCGATCCCTTGGGAGTTACCGGAAAATTGTGGAGGATATAATGATTATAAGTATGGTTTAGACGATTTAAATGAATATATGAGTATGATGGGTACAGATTCTATTAGAGACAGATACTCTAGGCGTAAAGTTCAATATTTGATTGGGAATATGGATGTTGGAGGGACCCAGGATTGTGAGTCGATAACGCAGGGAGGNAATCGTTTGGAGAGATCAATTATTTATTACAATTATTTACAATATTTCTATGGGAACCAAATTCTTGATAATCAAGAAATTGCTTTGATTTCAGGGGTAGGCCATGATTATAATGGAATATTTAGTTCAGAATGTGGTAGGAATGCCATTTTTGGCCTTGGCAGTTGTGAACAATATAATAATTTAATATATCCNNCTGCAGANTTTTCATCAAATAACCATTCAGGAGACTACCCTCATAATGTGAATTTTTTTAATGAATCTGTAGCTGGTACTCATTCTATACAACAATTAATTTGGATCATAGATAACGATATTATTTACTCAAATGGCAATATTAACTACAGTTTTACTTATCCTGGCTTGTTTGATGTAGGCCTTATTGCATTCGATCAAATTGGGCTTAGTGACACTACCGTTTTTGAATCTATGGTGCAGATTGATACATTGTATGGTGATGTTGACTGGGACGCTGAAATCTCGGAGAATGATGCAAGTTTAATATTAGACCATATTTCCGGTAATGGATTAATGGACCTGCTTCAGCAAAGTACAGGTGATGTTAGTAATAGTTCGAGTATTTCGTCTTTTGATGCAAGTATTATATTGCAATATCTTTCAGGAAATATTAATGCAATTCCTATTCCCAATCTGGATTCCTATGCCGCAAGCGGTGATTTAAATGCACCTGAAATTTNTGGAGAGGAAGGAGAAATACTCACTATTCCAATAAGTATAGTTGATGCAAGTAATCTTTATAGTTTCACTCTTTCTTTTGAATATGATAATATGCAACTGCATTCGGGATCTATTTATTCAGGTGCAGCCNCTGATTATGGTTTTGAAATAGAATATTCTATTTCAGAGTNTGGCTNCATTACANTCGCAGGCGCAAGCTCCATTCCNTTTGANGGTGATATGTTGCTTGTTACATTATATCTCATTTTNAATNATTTTGAAAATGAGACTATTGAAATAGAGTCTAATGGTATTTTTTTGAATGAAGCTCCATCACAGCAGGACTTTAGTATTTTTATAAATAATGGGTTGGATGTAATAAATAGCACAATTCCCAACCAAATNAGTCTAGANCATAACTTNCCAAATCCTTTTAANAATAATACATCGATTCGCTATNTATATGAAANGGGTGATANCGTACATTTAAATATTACCGATATACAAGGTGTTTTAATTAAAAAGATACATGGGGAGAATCATCCAGGTAGGAAAAATATAGTGTCTTGGGANGGGACCAACAGTTTTGGCTTAAGAGTAAATTCAGGGATTTACTTTTACACACTGGAGGTAGATGGCTTTAGAAAAACAAAAAAGATGTTACTTTTAAAGTGAAAGTATTAGTTTAACATATATTTATTAGTATTATTCCAAATAAAATGGTGTCATCAATGAAATTAGCACAAAACTTTTTGAAACTTTTTTTCTTGCTCTCAATTTCTTCTGCTCAGATTGTTGATTTATTTATAAGTGATTGGTACATTGGTTGGAGGGGACAGGATGTTTACAATAATCTTCTGGAAATCTATAATCCCAAAGAGGTGGAAGTTAATCTCTCTCACTATATGTTTAGAAGAACACAAAATGGATCCGATTGGCAGGTTGGGGATGGGCTTTTGAGGCTAGGGGGTACGATTCCCGCTGGAGAAACATTTACGATCACGAGGGCAGCTGCAAATATACACCTATTGAATTGCGCCAATCTTACCTATGGAAATGGAGAACCAGCTGGTTATGTAGATGAAAATATTTTTTTAAAGCAAAGTGGAGATGATGCTGTTGGTATTTTTTACATTGGAGAACAGGATAATGATGACACATTAGCATGGATTGAGAGCGCCTATCTTCTAGATGCAGTTGGTAGTCCAAATGATGATCCTGGTAACGCTTGGGATGTTTCAGGAATCCCCGAAGCAACAAGGTATTATATTTTGCAGAGAAAATTTGATGTTTGCGGAGGCAATGGTGGAGACTGGAATACCTCTCGTGGATGTGTAAATGATAATTGTACTCAAACCGCTCCAGCTCTTAGCGAGTGGGAAGTTATTGGTTGCGCTTTGGATACTGGTGGACCTGACGCCGAACCTGATGGAGATGTTGAAGAAGCGTCCGATGCTGAGGCTGACATGCTAGTAATCTGTGATGCTCATGGGTATTTATGCTTAGAGGCTCCTAACAGTCCCCCAGGATCATTTGCACTTCAAGAACCTGTTAGTTCTTCTATTTTAAATGTTAATTCTGAAAATACGAATGAAACAGTTACCTTTTCATGGTTAGAGTCGTATGATCCAGATGGAGATAACTTACAGTATGTTTTTAGTCTGTGGACTCCTGATGGACACGGAAGTGATCAAGCTGAAACGGTATATTATCAATTTGAAATAGAAAATGAGTTAAGTCTTGATATTAATTTAAGTGAGTTGTTTGAGCTCGTCAGCGAAGAATTTCCTAATAACAACTGCCTTTGGGATGTAACAGTAGCTGATCTTGAACATTTAACTGAATCAAGTAATGGTCCTTTTTCTTTAGAAATCATTTTGAATGATGATACTGGACAAAACCAGCCGCCTACTGAGTTTGAAATTTCATCCCCTGATGATTATAGCCTGCTTTATTTGTATCCGAATAACCTAGAGCAGACAGTAACAGTTGGGTGGGGTGTGTCCGAAGATCCTGATGGTGAAAATATAACCTACCTCCACACTATGAGTTTTGCAGAGACATTATCTGACCCCATTGACGAAATCAACGTAGAGTCTAATAGTATGGAAGTGCCTTTGCAGGAGTTTTACGACCTACTAATTAGCCAAGGTGTATCTGATGCTGCTATATATTGGGACGTTATATCAAGTGATGGACAACTTGAGCGATCATCAAGTAATGGTCCTTTTATGTTTTATTGTTATTTAAGTGAAGATCCAACCGATAATGAAGAGACGTATTCAGATCTTTTTATTACTGACTGGTATGTTGGATTTAGGGGTAGCCCTACTTATAATACTTCCGTTGAACTATACAACCCAAAAAATGAGCCAATAGATTTATCGAATTATATTTTGCGCCGAACTTCGAATGGTAGTCATTGGATGGAAACCAGTTGGATAAGGTTAGATGGCATTCTCCCTCCAAATACAACGTACGTAGTCACGCGAGCTGCATCAGATCTAAGTCTGCAGGATTGTGCTGATTTAGTTGAGCCGGATGATTTTTTAAAGCACACTGGAGATGATGGAATCAAGGTAACTCACATTGGATATCTTCCAGAAGCCTTGGCTGAGGATACAACGGCCTGGTTAAAAATGAGTGTAACTCTGGATGCTATTGGTTATGCAAATGAGGATCCGGGTGATGCCTGGGACGTTAGTGGTGTAACCGAGGCCACGCGCTATTATATTCTTTCTAGAAACATGGATGTTTGTGGTGGAAATGCTGGAGACTGGAATGCTTCGAGAGGTTGTATAAATGATGAATGTAGTGCTACATCTGCAGAACTTGGAGAGTGGACTCCAACTCCATGCCTTTTAAGTCCCGCTCCAGGAGATATGCCCGCAAGTTCAGATGCGTTGGTGGATGCGGCGATATTTTGTGGCAATCATAATTTCCTTTGTGGTTGGGCTTCTATTGAAAATGAAATATACCCTCAGAAGATTGAACTAGAGCAAAATTATCCAAATCCATTTAATCCAAAGACAGAAATTTCATTTACGGTATCAATACCTGATCAAGCAGCACTTAGTATTTTTAACATCAGAGGACAAGAAGTTTTGACTCTTCTTAATCGTAGCGTGCAAGCAGGAAAGCACACAGTATCATGGTCTGGTAAGGACTCTATGGGTATGGAAGTATCTTCTGGAATGTATTTTTATATTTTAAAAGTAGGAAAAGTATCTTTTCAGAGAAAACTTATCCTTTTACGATAACGGGAATTGTTCGTTCTCATTGAAAAATCATTTTTTATATAGTGCGTTTATGTTAGGATATTTGTTCATAGGGACTAGCTGCAAAGATTCGATACAAATTACGGACGTGTCAGGTGTGCACAATACTTTGGTAGAGTATCCTTGTCTAAGTTCCACCAATGACTGCACAAATAGCTTTGAAATAAAGGGAGGGACGTTTAATTTTTTTTCTTCTTTTCATATCGATTCATCGTCCCAGATAAATAGCGCAGTGATTACGGTTCATGGTCATACCAGGAATGCAGATGAATACTTTGATAGAATGATTTCAATTATAAGTTCGCAAGAGCTTGAAGAAGATGTATTGGTTATTTCCCCGCACTTTATTAATCTCAATGAACAATCTTCTAATTCAGATTGGTATTGGAATTCTACTAGCTGGAAGTGGGGAATGGATTCGTATATGTCTGCAAGCGGGAACAGTGCCAGTAGCTTTGAATTGATGGATTCACTACTGTCTAGGCTGAGTGATAAAAACCTATTCCCTTTGATTACAAATGTTTTAATCACTGGACATTCTTCAGGCGCAGCTTTTGTGCACATGTACTCGGCTACTAAAGAGAACAATACTTACGACCATTTAAACCTTCACTTTTCTGTTGTCAACAATCAGTATTTTTTGCACCCTGATTCTACAAGGCGAAGAGAAAACGGTATGCTATCTGTTATAGAGGATTGTATCTTTTACGATGATTGGCCTTATGGACTGAATGCTCTGAGTCCTTACATGGAAAAAGAAGGAAAAGAAAAAGCAAGGAATAATTTTCTTTCCAATAAAGTGGATTATTTCATTGGAGAATTGGACACTGAAACAAGTGGTATTACGCTAGGATGCCAGTATGAATTCCTTGGAGATAATAGGTATGAAAAAAATAGTAATTATAAGTCCTATCTGGATGCTGCGCATCCAGGGAATAAACATTTCTTTACGACTTTGCCTAACATCGGCCATACAACAAATACATACAACTCTTCTATTTTCATTCAATATTTAGAATCTATTTTCTAGCCAAATTTATGAAGTATTTTTTTTGTGTTCTTTTTCTTGCCTTCCCTTTACGATTATTAGCGGTAGAGCTTGTCACTATATATGGGAAAGTGGTAAGCGAGTCTGGTGAAGAACTTATTGGAGCTAATGTTAGTCTTGTTGATGGTACTTCTGGTACGGCGACAGATTCCAATGGTGACTTCCGATTTGAGATGTTGAATGTAAAATCACAGGAACTTTTTTTGATAAAAGCATCGTACATAGGTTACCAGAGTTCTATTGATACTCTGAGAGATATGAAAACAGATAAAAAGGATTATCAAATTAATTTTGTTCTTTCAGCAGACGTTATGAGGCTGGAGTCTGTTGTTGTAACTGGGGTTGGGATTGAGCAAGAAACAAAAAAGCTTGGAGTTTCTATTGAAACGGTTCGCAAAGAGCAAGTAGAGGATTCTCCAGAAGTGAGTCTAGTTTCCGCCTTGCGAGGAAATGTTTCTGGGTTAGAAGTACGAAAAACAAGCGGCGATGCTGGAACCAATGCTTTTTTTCGAATAAGAGGAACAGGGACTATATCAGGAGGTCATGAACCCTTAGTAATTGTGGATGGTAGTCCTATTAGTACTAGGACACTTGACTCTGGAGGGAGGGAAACTAGCGAGAGAGGCCATCCGGAGTCTTCTAGTAGAATGGCAGATATTAATATGGATGATATTGAATCAATAGATGTTCTTAAGGGCGCTGCTGCCTCTGCCATTTACGGTTCCAGAGCATCTAATGGTGTGATACTAATTACAACAAAATCAGGAACAACAGGGAAAACAAAAATAACATATAAGGTAAATTATGGTATAAGTGGTATGAACAAGATATATCCTCTACAGAAACATTTTGGACAGGGAGATGGGGGTGATTTTGTTGGAGGTGGATCGTACTCGTGGGGAAAGGTTTTAAATGTGAAAGGTTCGAAATGGTTTGACTCATCTAGAGCTGAAGATGATGTTTATGATCACGTGGAAAATATTACAGAGATTGGCAATAATTATGAACAGACAGTCTCTGCTATGGGAGGCAGTGATAAAACAACCTTTTATTTTTCTATGAGTGAAAATTATGAAAGAGCCCACTGGCAAACATTTGCGGAATATAAAAATACCGTAAGCACTGTTTTTGGTCATCAACCCACTAGACAGATACCTTCTGACTTTTTAAGAAGAACGTTTCGTTTAAAAGGGACTCACTTTCTAACCGAGAAGATTACCTTAACTGGAAGCATGTCTTATGCAAAAGTAGAGGGGAATCAGGTAATAAGGGCACACAGCACAGATGGACTGGCAAAAGGATTGCTCAGCACTCCACCTGATTTCAATTTAAGACCTTATTTAGAACCTACTACCCAATACCACAGAAGTTCTACCGATCCATATCCTGAGACCAGAGATGGAGACCATAGATGGAATAATCCATATTGGGTTCTGTATGAGCTGTCTCAGACTCAGGCTGTGGAGAGAGCTTATGGGAATATGAAATTTCACTACAATATTTCTCCTTGGCTCAAATTAAATTATGTTCTAGGAACTGATTTTTCTTTGGATCAGAGGAATGATATTATGCCAACTGGAAC
>NZIV01000045.1 GCA_002689995.1 Fidelibacterota bacterium | reverse complement strand
TAAAAATAAAAATAAAAATAAAAATAAAAATAAAAATAAAAATAAAAATAAAAATAAAAATAAAAATAAAAATAAAAATAATTATATACCATGGGTTGAAAAATATAGACCTAAAAATATTAACGATTTAGAATTAAATATATCTACATTAAATAAACTTCGAAAAATGAGTATTGAAAAGGATATGCCTAATTTAATTATTACTGGTATGCCTGGTATAGGTAAAACAACTACTATTCAATGTATATCTCGTGAACTTCTCGGTCCATATACTAAAGATAATGTGTTAGAACTTAATGCATCTGATGATCGTGGGATTAAAGCTGTTCATGAAAATATAATTCACTTTTGTAGAAAAAAAATAAATATACCTGAAAAAGAAAAATCAAAATATGCTAAACATAAAATAATTCTTTTAGATGAAGCTGATAATATGACTAAAAAAGCGCAACAATTAATTAATAATCTTATAGAAAAATATAGACATACTACACGTTTTGGATTTACATGTAATAATTCATCAGATATTATTGAATCAATACAAAGTAGATGTATTATTTTTAGATATAAAAGATTAAATAAAGAGCATGTTAAAAATAAAATTATTAAAATTGCAAAAAAGGAAGATGTTCCTTATGATGATGGTGGTATTAATTCTATTATAATTAATTCACAAGGAGATATGAGACAAGCGATTAATTGCCTACAGCTTACTTTTGATGGATACAAATTTATTAATAGTGATAACGTTTTTAAATTATGCGATAAACCACATCCTATTGTTATTATTAATATATTTAAACATTGTTATAATAATTCTCCAAAAGAAGCATTGATAAAATTAAAATCTCTGTGGGATGATGGATTTTCGGGTTCAGATTTAGTTCTAAGTATGATTAATACTATTAAATTAATGTGTGATGATATAATACCTATTGAAATAAAAATTAGATATTTAGAAATTATAACTAAAACATGTATGATAATTAGTAAGGGTATTGATACAAGATTACAATTAACTGGTTGTATATTACATTTATGTAATCCTTCATATAAACAGGAAATTCTTTCAGATCATTATATTTAAAAAATTGAATTTAATATATATTTATTTAAAAAAATTAATATATATTATTAATATTATATTAAAATGGAAATTAACCATAATTATAAAACATATTTTGATAATATACATGGATTTATTCCATGTAGTGATTTAGCTGTTAAATTTATAGATAATCCATGTTTCCAAAGATTAAGAAATTTATATCAGCTTGGTACTACTAATTATGTTTTCCTTGGAGCTATTCATACTAGATTCGAGCATTCTATAGGTACTTATTATTTAGCTGGTAGGATTTTAAAATGTATTAATGAAAGAACAAATGAAGATCTTATGCATGAATATTTATTTGAAATAAAAGAATTGCATAACTATTTTAAAAGAAAAAATATTAAAAAATTCTTTTTAGATGATATGATTTGTGAATTAATTAAAATTTCTGCACTATATCATGATGTAGGACATGGTCCTTTTAGTCATGTATTTGATGATATTTTTATTCCTAGTGTATCTAAAGAAGATAATATTATGAATATTCATGAATATAGATCATGTTATATTCTTGAACATGTTATTAAACATACTTGTTCTGATTTATATCAGTTTATTAAAGATGATGAAATACAATTTATGAAAAATATTATTAATCCTACTGATAATCATAAATCATTTATATATCAAATTGTATCTAATAATAAAAATGGTATAGATGTTGATAAATTTGATTATATAAAAAGAGATGCTAGGAGTGTTGGTTTACACTATGGTTATGATTGTTCTAGATTAGTTGATGATGTTTATATTATTAATAATTCTATCTGTTATCCCAAACAATCATATATGGATATAGTAAACCTATTTGAAACAAGATATAGATTACATAAAACAATTTATAGTCATAAAACTGTTATTTCTATTCAATTTATGATTAATGATATTATGATTTTATTAGACCCTATTTTAAAATTATCAGATTCTATTAATGATATTAAATTATTCACTGAAATTGATGATAGAACTATTATGTGTTATCCTAATTTTTTACTAAATCATATTAACAAAAATATTATTATAGATAATGTTATTAATGCAAAAAATATTATGGATAGAATAAATAATAGAAAATTATATAAATTTATTGATACGATAGTTAGTAAAAAAAAAATAAATGTTACTTGGAAAAATTTTAATGAAATTGATAATGAAATATTAAAAGAAGACATTCATATTCACATTGGAAAAATTGGATTTTACAGTGGTAATAAAAGTAACCCTCTTCAAAATATTTCATTTTATAATACTAAAAATATAAAAAAAAAATCAAAAGAAAATAAATCTTTTACAATTAAAAATAATGAAATATCCATAATATTACCAGAATATCAACAAGAATATATTTTAATGATATATTCGACTAATAATAATAAAAAAAAAAATATTGAAAATGCATTAATTAAAATAAAATTAGAAAAATTAAAATTGAAATAATAAAAATATATAAACATATATTTTGATTATCATTTATATACTCGCTTTTTTAAGATAATAAATTTTATTTAAAGATTTCTTATTATTTAAAAATAATAATAAAATGAGTGATAAAAATAATATTAGTATTGGTATAGATTTAGGTACAACATATAGTTGTGTTGGAATATATAGAAATGGAACTGTTGAAATTATAGCGAATGAACGTGGTAATCGAACAACACCATCATATGTTTCTTTCACTGATAAAGAAAGATTAATTGGCGAATCTGCAAAAATATTATCTTGTAGTAATTACAAAAACACTATTTATGATGCTAAAAGATTAATTGGAAGAAATTTTAATGATAAATTTGTTAAAAATGATATATCTAATTGGCCATTCAAAGTAAAAAAAAATATTAAAAATAAACCAATTATTTCTGTTAAATATAAGAAAAAAAAAATGACTTTTACACCTGAAGAAATATCATCTATGATATTATCTAAAATGAAAAATATTGCTGAAGAATATATGGGTCAAAATATTGTTAATGCAGTTATTACTGTTCCTGCTTATTTTAATGATGCACAAAGACAAGCTACAAAAGATGCAGGGATTATATCTGGACTTAATGTTTTAAGAATTATTAATGAACCAACAGCCGCGGCTATTGCATATGGATTAAATAAAAATAAAAATGAAACAAATGTATTGGTATTTGATTTAGGTGGAGGAACATTTGATGTATCTCTATTAACTATTGATAAAGATTTATTTGAAGTTAAAGCAACATCCGGTGATACACATCTAGGAGGTGAAGATTTTGATAATAGATTGATTAATTATTGTTTAAATTCATTTATTGAATCATATAATAAAAAAAAAAATGACTCTAAGGTTACTTTAGATATTATAAAAAAAAAATCAAAAAATATTAAAAAACTTAAATCAGAATGCGAAAACGCTAAAATAATGTTATCTAATATGAGTGAAACAACTGTACAAGTTGAATCTTTTTATAAATCAAAAAAACTTAAGGTGCATATAACTAGAGCCAAATTTGAAGATATGTGTAGAAAAGACTTTGAAAGATGTCTTGAATCTGTTTCTAGAGTAATTAAGGATGCTAAACTTCATAAAAATGATATTCATGAAGTTGTTTTAATTGGCGGGTCTACCCGTATACCTTATATTCAAAATATGTTAAAAAAATATTTTAAAAAAAAAAAAATTGTCAAAAGATATTAATCCGGATGAAGCAGTTGCTTATGGAGCCGCTGTTCAAGCGGCTATTCTTTCTGGTAATATGGACAAGAATATTAAAGATATATTATTATTAGATGTAGCACCATTATCTTTAGGTATTGAAACTGCAGGTGGTATTATGACTAAATTAATTGATAGAAATTCGACTATTCCTTCTAAAAAAGAACAAATATTTAGTACATACCTTGATAATCAACCTGGCGTTACAATACAAGTATTTGAAGGAGAAAGAGTATTAACAAAAAATAATAATTTATTAGGTACATTTGAACTTACAGGTATCCCACAACTCCCTAGGGGGGTACCCAGAGTTAAAGTTTGTTTTGATTTAGATGTAGATGGTATTTTACAAGTATCTGCTTCAGATGAATCTAGTGGATCTACAAAAAAAATAACTATTAAAAATAAAAAAGGTCGGCTTAATAATGTTGAAATTGAAAGAATGATTAAAGAAGCTGATAAATTTGAAAAAGAAGATTCTGAAATTAAAGAAAAAATAGAAATAAAAAATAATATTGAAACATATCTTTACCAAGTTAAAAATAGTATTAATGGTAAAACATTCCGAGAAAAATTAGGTGAAGAATTAGCAATTGATCTTGAAACTATTGTGCAAGAAGAACTTAAATGGATTGATGAAAATCCTGAAGAATCTAAAGAAATTTATGAAATAAAACAAAGAGACATTTTAGATAAAATAAATCCTTTACTTATGAAAGCTTATAAATTTTCGAATAATGATGGTATTAATGCATTCAATAATATCAGCGACTATGAAGATGATGATGAAATATATGAACCTTCTATTGAAGAAGTTAATTAAAAATTAAAATATAAATTATACATTCAAATATATATAATTTATATTGTAATGCTTAAAAGTAACAAAATACACAGTTAATTAAAAAATTGAAATTAAAATTAATTAAAATTTTTAATTTAGTAAAAAAAATAATTTATAACTATTATAAAAATGGCTACACTCACAACAACTGATATTGCACAATTAGAACAACAATTAAAATTGTTGAAAATAAATAAATCTTTAGAATATTTAAAAGAAACACTTGATTTAGAAAATAAAGAAAAATTTCCTTATATCCATAATATTAAAATTAATAAAATTAAAATACAAAAAAGTAACAGNGANGATGACGAATATCATCATGATTATTCTTGTGAATTCAATTTTTCATATGATTTTATAAAAGAAAATGCTTTTTTTGATGAAGATACAGANGAAGANNNAGAAGAAGAAGAAGAAGAAGAAGATGAAGATGAAGAAAAAAATTCATATTTTAATACTTTAGTTTCAAACACTACAATTTTTAAATATAGCGATAATGTAACTAAAATATTAAATTTTGAAGGATTTAATTCATCAAAAAATATGTCTAAAAATACTTATGATAGTATTATTCATTTTATAGGTAATGATTTTAATATGGAAGATATGCTAAAACCTTTACTTTTCGAATGTAATTCTAATTATAAAAATTTTATAATTCACTATTTTAAAAAAAAAAAAAAAAAGAATTAATAGAATTTGCACAAAAATTAAATATAATAAAATTAAAAAAAAATAATAAAATAATAACTATAATAAATTATATTATTAATAAATTTACAAAATATTTTGATAATCAACAAAAAAAAAAAGAAAAGGAATTTAAAAAAGAACAGAAAAAAAAAAATATAAATTATACTGTTAATCTAGATGTTACAAGAAGTTCATACAGTGATTATTATCAAAGATATGAGAGTACAATTAATGAGGAATGTAATATTACCATTACTGATAATAGTGGCAATCATAGTGATGATTATGCTGATTGGAATGTAAATGGTGATTATGGAAAAGATGGTAGAAGTAAACACGAAACTAAAATAATAAAAGCACTTTTTGTAATGGAGAAAATATTTGATCTAGTATTTAGNAATTATAATGAAGATTGGATTAGTTTTNTTGATACATTAAAAAANNAGTAANTAAAATAANTTANTTTATTAATATTATCTAAAGAATTGATAATTAAATTAATTTATAATAAATGAAGTGTTTAAATTATTACAGTAATTTTTTATATAAACATACATGTAAAATATTTTTTTCCTTTATTTTAATAAATTTATTTATTACTGGATTTTTAATTGGTAATAATTTAATGGGTTTTTCAGAAGGAGGTAATTATGATTGGGTTATCACCAATAGTAAGATATCTGAACAAAATGATGTTTTAAGAATAGCAAATTCTAAAACAGATGAATTAAAAAAGGTTCAAATTATCGCTGAAAGAAGTAGATTATCNCAAACAAGAACAATATCTTTTATTTATAAATGGAAAGATAATAGAAATGAAGATATTTTTAATCAAAAAAATTTAAAAAGTATTTGTGAAATTGAAAAAGAAGTTTTTAAAAATGATTTATATAATGAATATTGTTATTTAAAAAATAATAATTGTTCTAAAATAGAAACATCAATTACAAATGTTTTTTATCCAGATAATCATGATTGGAAATGTAATGAATTAAGTAAAGAATATATTGATAATAAAAAAAATTTTATTTATAATAATATAAATAATAATGAAAATAGTCCATTCGGTTTTTTTGTTGATAAAAATTTTAATAAAAATAAGGAAGCATATTTTACAAGAAGCTTTATAAATTTAGGAGAACCTTTAAAAGGGTTTTCATCTAATACTGATCGACCTGAAGAACAAAGAGAAGAATATAAAAAATTTTATTCAAATGTTGAACAAAAATATTTTGATAAATTTGATATTCAATCTACATTTTTTAGAAGTGGATANTTAAATCCTGTAATTTATGATGATTTAAAAATACAGTATTATGCATGGAANTTTAATTCTTTAGAATTTAATAGAGTTGTTAATGGAGATATGACTTGGACTTTNTGTTCTATATTATTTGTTTCATTCTGGATTAGAATGCATACAGGATCTTGTNTTATTGCNGCATTTTCTATGTTGCAAATTGTATTTTCTATGCCCTTTGCTTTTTTTATTTATAGATGTATTTTNGGTATTACATATTTTACACAACTACATGGATGTGCTATATTTTTAGCCTTAGGTATTGGTGCAGATGATGTATTTGTTTTTACAGATGCTTGGAAACAAAATAAAAAAATTAATGGCAATNATAAATTAGAAGTATTAAAAAATACTCTTGATAGAACTATAATTGCAGTTTTTAATACTTCATTTACGACAACTGTTGCATTTTTAGCTACAGCAACNTCACCAGCTATGCCAATAAGTACNTTTGGTATTTATGCNGCNTTAACAATTATTAGTAATTATATTTTTGTTATATTATTTACACCTTGTGTTGTAATGATTAAAGAATCATTCTTTGATAAATATTTTTGTCCTAAAAAATATTGTTGTTGCGGAAGTCCTATTGTGAAAGATATTAATGATAATGATAATGAACAAAATGTTAATAATAATTTACAATTAGAAGACATTGATGTTAGTGAATTAGGATGTGTTTATAAAATTTTTAAAAATTATTCAGCATGTTTGAATATTAAACTTAAAAAAATTAAAATATTCCCCATAATATTATCAATAATTTTACTTGGTTATGGTATATTTAATGTATATCAAGCATCTCTATTATCTCCTCCTGTTGAACAAGAAAAATGGTTTCATGAAGATCATATGTTCACTGGATTTGTNGANAGTATGACTAATGATTTTAAAACAAATGATGTTAATGAATATTCTGAAATTACAATAACTTGGGGTATTGATAAAATTGACAGAAGTAAGTATAATGGTTTTAAACCTAATGATTATAGAGGAGATGTAATATTTAAAAAAGATTTTGATGCTTTAACTACAAATAGTCTTAATCATATTGAGAAAACATGTAAATTTATAAATGATTGGAGTTGTGATTTAGAAGGATGTTCNGGTTATAANGGAAAAATAGCAATACCNAATACAACAATATGTTTTATTCAAGATTATAAAAATATATATGGAAATAATTTTAATAAAGATACATTTATAAAAAATTTAAGTGATTTTAGAACAAATACCATACCAATTAACAATAATTTAAAAAATTGGAAAAATTATATTGGTTTTGTAAATGGTGAATTAAAATACATTACCGTTTCATTTAGAAGTACAATTAAAACTTTATTACCAATGAAAATTAAAGAACCTGTTTATATTAATTCTGAAAATATGATAATTGAAATTAATAAAAATACACCNAATGAATTAGGTGATTCATTTCAAGATGCTGGAATAACTTGGGTTTGGTATGATATTGAAAGAAANCTTATTAGTAGTATGTTTACNGGNTTNGCAATATGTTTCCCNGTATCATTTTTAGTATTANTATTTGCAACANGAAATTGGTTTTTNTCATTATTATCAATTTCNTCAATTGCATTAGTTGTTTCAAATGTATTAGGATTCTGTAAATTTATTATGGGATGGGANTTAGGAATTGCAGAAACNGTTTCTGCTGTTATAGTTATAGGATTTAGTATNGATTATACATTACATATAGGGCACATGTATGAAGAAGCCAAAGAAAAAGGTTACAATTCTAGAGAAGATAGAATTTCTTATTCTTTAGAAAGAATGGGTACTACAGTACTGGCTGGCGCAATAACAACAGCAGGTTCTGCTTTATTTATGTTATTTTGTCAAATGACTTTTTTTTATAAAATGGCATTATTAATTAGTATTACTATTCTAAATAGTTTAGTTTATTCTTTAGTATTTTTAGTTTCTATTTGTGTATTAATTGGACCTGAAAATGACTTTGGAAATATTAAATTTAAATGTAAAAAATAAATTAAAAATTATACAAATAATTTTTAATTTAATTATTAATTCATTGTTATTTTATTTTTTGATTTCATATATTCATATATGGTATAACAAATATTTATTAAAAAAAATAATAAATTCCATCCTATAGTTGAATAACAAGACTGTTCAGGCAATGATAATAATCCCCAAAATACCAATATCAAACTTGATATGGATAAACATAATCTCATATAAATAATATTATTTATTAAATATGATAATGCTATTCCACCAAATCCAATATGGCTTAAAAAATTATAAAAATTGTTTTTAAAACATATCATTAATATTATTATACATTTATTATTTTTTTAAATATTATATTAAAAAATATAAAAAATTTTTAAAAAATATTATTTTTTTTTATAAAATTACAAAAAAAATTAAAAAAAATAATTTTTTTTTATAAAATTACAAAAAAAATTAAAAAAAATAATTTTTTTTTTTCATTAAATTATAAAAAATTTTAACATTTTTATGTTATTATTAAAACTTATCATTCATGTATATGTCTTTTCTAAATATTGAATTCATTAAAAGGTATAAGGTTCTAAATAAAATATATTGCAAAGCCTCATGTTATACTTTTTTTGGTATATTTTAATTCTTCTATAAAAATAGTATTTTTTATACTATTAATAAAAAATTTTTTTTAAAGAACTTCTCTATATTTTTTTCACCTCTCTCTCTGTAATTTTAGTCAGATTTTTTTATTTTTGTGGCGTTTTTGTGGCGTTTTTGTGGCGCCTTAATGTAAAAAGTAGCAATACTGGTGATAAATATGTGAATTTTTGTGGCGTTTTTGTGGCGTTTTTGTGGCGTTTTTGTGGCGTTTTGAAATTTTTGTGGCGTTTTTGTGGCGTTTTTGTGGCGTTTTTGTGGCGTTTATTTTAGTGTAAAAATATATAATATATACATTAATATGTATTCTTTTTATAAGTTTTATAAGTATATTTTGTTGTTATTTAGAATTTTATTTTAAAGTTTTATTTAAAGATTTATTATATAATTTATAATTAAATGGTAATATATATATGTAAAAATTGTAATTTTAAAACTAATAAAAAGTGGACATATGATAGACATATTAACCGTAAATTCCCATGTAAAAATGATATAAATATTGGAAATGAAATTAGTAAAAAAAAAAAAATCGATGACTATTCGATGACTGTCGATGACTCGCCACAAAAAATCGATGACTATTCGATGACTGTCGATGACTATTCGATGACCGTCGATGACTATTCGATGACTGTCGATGACCAATCTAAAAATAATAAAAATAAATATATATGTGCTAATTGTAATAAAAAATTTAAAAAAAAAACTTATTTAAGTGTTCATTTAAAAAAATATTGTAATAAAAATGTTGATTCTAATATAAATAATATTTATAAATTTACAAAATCAACTTTTGGTAAAAATAAATATGGTCTTAAAAGTGGTGATATTTACATTATACAAACAAATAATAATTTTAATAATATATATAATATAGGTAAAACAACAAATTTATATAATAAATTAAAAGATTATCGATATAATTCAAATATAGAACCTAGATTATATTTTTACTATCCATTTAAAAATATAAAAAAAGCAGATA
>NZIV01000044.1 GCA_002689995.1 Fidelibacterota bacterium | reverse complement strand
AGATTTAATGATGAATTCGAATCAACTTTAGCTAGATTTTTAAAAGCAAAGCGAGTATTAACAGTAAATTCTGGATCTAGTGCTAATCTATTGGCATTCACATGTTTAAAATCCCATCTAATAAAAAATAATATAAAAGATGGTGATGAAGTAATTACGGTTGCCGCTGGTTTTCCCACAACTGTTAATCCAATAATTCAGAACAATTGTATACCAGTTTTTGTTGATGTTGAGTTACCTGGATATAACATCGATACAAAAAAAATCGAGTCTGCTATTACAAAAAAAACAAAGGCTATTATGATAGCTCACACTCTTGGAAACCCATTTGAAGTAGATGAAATTCAAAGGATTTGTAAAGAAAATAATCTATTTCTTGTTGAAGATTGTTGTGATGCTTTAGGATCAGAATATAAAGGTATTAAAGTAGGTAGTTTTGGTGATGTAGCAACTCTTAGCTTTTACCCTGCTCATCATATTACAATGGGAGAAGGTGGTGCAGTATTTTCATCTAAACATTTAATTCTTAAAGCACTCGAATCAATTAGAGACTGGGGAAGAGATTGCTGGTGTCCTCCTGGAAAAGATAATACTTGTGGTGTGAGATTTAATTGGAAACTTGGAGATCTTCCAAAAGGATATGACCATAAATATATATATTCACACCTTGGGTACAATCTCAANATCACAGATATGCAAGCCGCTGTAGGATTAGCCCAANTGGGGCATTTANAAGAATTTATATCAATAAGAAAAAGAAATTTTAATCTACTAAAAAATGGGCTATCAAATCTTGATGATAAAATAATCCTCCCAGTTCCAACTGAAAATTCAAATCCATCCTGGTTTGGCTTTCCTATTACAGTACGAGAGCGAAATATTAGAGAAAAATTCATTAATTTTTTAAATGAAAAGAAAATTGGAACCAGATTAATTTTTGCTGGAAATCTTGTTAAACAACCTTATATGAAAAATTTAAAATTTAAAGTTTCAGGTGACTTAAAAAATACTGATATAATTATGAATGACTCCCTATGGATTGGAGTCTATCCAGGTTTAAACGAAAATATGATCAATTATATGGTCGAATGTATACAAGATTTCTTTAAAGGGAATTAATAAAAAAATCATTAATCTGTTTTTCAGAACATGTTTTCATGTCTTCATTATTTAAGTAAGACCTGTACCAATTTGCAGTAATTTTAATGCATTCTTTAATGCTGTATTTACATTTCCATCCTAATATTTTTTTTGATTTATTTGGATTCAATCTCAAAGTTATAGATTCTTTATTACTTTTAATTTTCTTGTATTTAACCTTTTTAAAATCTAATTCGTGGGACAATATGCTAACAATATCTTTTACAGTAACTACTTGTCTGACATTTGGTGCAAAGTTAAAAGACTCGAATTCACCATTATTTTTAAAGGTTTTTTGCATGAGTAACATGTAACCATTTAATACATCTAGCACATGTTGCCAGGGTCTGATAGATTCAGGACTTCTGACATTTAATGTAGCATTTCTTTGAACTGCTTCAATTAAATCAGGAACAATTCTATTTTCTCCAAAATCGCCACCGCCAATTATATTACCAGCACGTGCTGTTGCAATATTAACCTTCAAATCTCTCATAAAACTTTGATAATATGACTTTGTAAGAATTTCGGAACAAGCTTTACTGGCAGAATAAATATCTTTACCTCCCAACCTATCAACTTCCTCAAATGGAATTTTATTTTCTAAATTTTCATAACATTTGTCAGTAGTCACATTTAAAATAGCACTAAGATTATTAAGGCTGCGGGATGAATCTAGCAAATTTGCAAGTCCAATAATATTTGATGAAATGGTGGTTAATGGTTTTTCATATGATTGAAGCACATATGGTTGTGCTGCAAGATGAAAAATCAAATCGGGATTGATTTCATTTAATTTTAACTTGAGCTTAGTCAAGTCTCTCAAATCTAAGTAATTTGAGTCCATATTCTTTTTCAATTTCAAAATTTTATAAAGATTACCGCGGGAATCGAATGGTCTTAATGAAATTCCGTATACCTTAGCTCCCATAGATAGTAAAATCTGAGAAAGCCAAGCACCCTTAAACCCAGTATGTCCGGTAACTAAAATTCTCTTATTTCTGTAAAAATTTTCCACTTAATTTACCAAATCTTCCAAGGTGGATTTTTGGAATAAGCCATTTTATCCAATTGAACCTTATCTCTTAAATGATCCATGGCTTTCCAAAAACCTCTATGTTTAAAAGCCATTAACTCTCCATCTTCAGCAATTTTAGAAAGTGGCTCCTTCTCCCATTGCTCATCTAATGATGAAATATAATCTAATGCTTTTTTATTTATTATAAAAAAGCCACCGTTAATAAATTTATCGGCAGTATCCAATTTCTCTTTAATGCTAACAACTTTATTATCATCTAAATCAATAGCTCCAAATCTCCCTTCAGGAACTGTCGCAGTGAGTGTAACAAGCTTTTCATGACTTTGATGGAATTTTAAAAGAAGATTTAAGTCAATATTGCCTACTCCATCACCATAGGTCATATAAAAATTGTCACCAACATATTTTGAAATTAATTTGAGCCTACCAGCTGTATTAGTTTCAAGCCCAGTATCTATTATTGAAACTTTCCAATTTTCGATGCTTGCAGATTCAAAAGTAATATCATTTGAATTTAAATTAATATGAACAGATGAATTATTTGCTCTATAATTTATAAAATAATCTTTGATCACATTTGATTTATATCCAGCACAAATAATAAAATCATTAATACCGAAGAAAGAGTAATGTTTCATTATGTACCATAGTATAGGCTTGCCTCCAATTTCAATCATAGGTTTAGGTAAAAGATTAGTCTCTTCTGACAATCTAGTTCCTAAACCCCCAGCTAGAATAACACATTTCATATCTGTAATAATATCCTAATATATTTTATTAGTTAACTGACTTATAAATAATTATAGTTCCTGTTTTTGTATATTCCCACTTTGAAACATTAGGCTCTCTGTATATTTCTTTGTATCCGATTAGTAATTTTGAAATTTTTTCAACTTCATAACTTTTCCTTGATTCCTCACAAATCCTAACTGAACAAATAATAATTTCTGGTTTAGCATTTAATAAATGATCTAAATAATTTTCATCAAAAATACCATTTCTTACATAAGGCTTTATCCTTGTCTTTGTGGTTTTTTTAAAGAGAGATGGAGTATGTGTTATTTTGCTCATTCTCGGACTCTTATATTTCCAAGTTATAATTTGGTAGTCTAAAGCTAAGATTTTGGTATTTGAATCAATAGCAGGAATTACAGTCAAAATTTTATTATAAAGATGATATGATTTGATACTTTTACCTTCTTTAATAAACTTATAATTGCTAAAAGTGGAAATAAAGAAAGTAATTAAAATTGATGTATACAACAGAAAATTCTTAAACCTATTTGTAAAGTTGCACCAGTCAAAATTAGTTTGAGCAATAAATATAATTAAAAAGGGAATTAATTGAATAAAATGATGAGAGTATGAGTGGCCACTTAATATAATAGATAGTGAAATAGATAAGATATAAATTCTTAATATATAATCATCTTTTTTTACTCCAAACAAAGAGAAAATTAATAAAATAGAAAATGGAAGAAAAACATATGAATAAAAATAATTGAGTTTAAAAATAGCTTTAAAAAAATTATAAATACCTGAAAAAAAGGTATTTTCAGAAGAATATGCAAGGAATATATCAAAATTAGAAATTTTAAAATCTAACAAAGCTCCATGATAATAAAAATATATTATGAAGATCGCCAGGGGTATTAGGCCACCAAGAATATATCTGTAAAGATAAATGAACTTCATTTCTTTTCGATATATTTTATATGCTAGAAAAAAAATTATAAAAATTACGGTAAAGCAATAATTTATTCTGATAAGAGTGGCAAGCGAAATCATTAACCCTGAGTAGAAAAAAGATTTTTGCTTTAAAAATAAAAAACTTAACAAAATGAAAGGTAAAGTAATTAATTCCGAAGTATTCCAAAGCCAAAAATGATAATTCATTATTCCAATAAATAAAAAGACAAAAAGTACTGCTAAATTCAACTTATGATTTTCACTAACTATATAAAATAAAATAATTGATGATAGATATAAAAATAAATATCCATAAAGCCTAAAAGCAATAAATGAATCATCAAAAAAAACTGATGGGATTGAAAACAAGAAAAAAGTTAGAGGTGGCTTTAGCTCTAAAAAATCTTTATATGGAATTAAGCCGTTTGCAACATCCCTTCCAGTTGTCATGTATGCTGCTTCATCCCAAGAAACAGCATCAAAAATTAAGCCATTAAATCTTACATAAATTAAAAAAAATAAAATAAAAACTAAATAAAAAGAGAAAGTGGTAGTAAGATTTTTCATTTCTTAAATAATAGATTAAATTTTGCATTTAATCCAAAATGTTTATTATATAATCTATGTTGAAAATACTAATAACTGGTGCATCGGGGTTTATTGGTGGATCATTAAAGAAATTCTTTAATGATATTGATGAATTTCATGTTTTTTCACCTAACTCTAAAGACTTAGATCTTTCAAAGTCTTCTTCAGTTGATCGCTATCTAGCTAAGAATAAGTTTGATGTAATAATTCATACTGCTAACCATCACTATCACCCTAGAGATAATGAAAGCAAAGATTTAAATTTACAATTAGAAAAAAATATTAATATGTTTTTTAATATTATCAGGAATTTTAAATCATTTAAAAAACTAATACATTTTGGTTCGGGTGGAGAATATCCAAGAGAAAAATGGCACGAAAAAATTAATGAAATGGATTTTTTATCAGAAATTCCAAAAGACCCCTATGGCTTATCTAAAAATATTATGAATCTCTTTTCACAAAAATATGACAATGTTTATAATCTAAGGCTCTTTGGTGTATTTGGAGAACTTGATAATTGGAGATACAGATTTATTCCTAACATCTGTGTAAAAGCTATTTTCGATAAAGAATTAGTTGTGAATCAGAATGCAATATTTGATTTTTTATACATAAAAGACTTATGCAACATAACCTTGAAATTTGTTCAAAATAATTATCCTGGAGGAGATTATAATTTGTGCACAGCTGAAGCATTAGAATTAAAACATATTGCAAATATTGTTAAAGAAGTATCGAAAAAGGATGTTGAGATAAATATTAAAAATAGTGATATACAAACTAAGTATGGAGGGACAAACAAAAAACTTCTAGATATAGTTGGGAAATATAATTTTACAAAAATTGATATTGCTATAAAGAATGTGTATGAATATTTATCTAAAAATAAAAATGATATAGATATTTCTGAACTATCCGTCTAGAGCTTGACTCTCTTCTCAAGCATCTGTATTCGATCCTTATCTTCATAAGATATTTTAGAATAATAATTCAATTTATTTTTTAAATAATAAAGTTCAAATGTTACTGCTAAATCAATACATTCTTTATAATTTTTATTAGATACCTTTCCAGGAAATAAAATTTTTCTTGTTTCAAAAGATGATAAAGAAAAATTATCATTTAAAGTTTTTAAAAAATCATGAGAATCCTTAGAAATACCACCACCTACTACAGCAGCTAGATTATGGTCATTCATTATCTTGCAAAAATTTTTAGCATAATTTAAAACTTCTTCGGAATTAATGTGTTCTCTCCCTAATCCCATCGAACCAGTAAAATCAACTCTCCCTAATACAAAACCTTCAATAATTTTAGATTGTATTGCGATTTGGGATAGCTCGTTGATTATATTCATTGCTGAAATTGTCTCAAGGTTAATAAAAAAAGAAATATCAGAAATTTCTTCCTTATCGAATACTTTATTAATTGAATCTATATATTTTTGAAATGCAAAATTGGACTCTATCATAGGAGCAACAATTCTCTCTACACCAATCCTCTTACAATTATTTAAGTCGCTTATTGCCTCACAACCACCAATTTTAATAACAAGATCAAGTCCTGATTTCTTTACAATGTCAGATAAACGAAAAAGATCATCATCTCTTGTACCTTCAGCTTCAAATTCTGCTTTAACTCCTAATACATTAAATTGGGATTTAAGTTCACCAAGAATATCGAGCATTTTTTTTTCAATTAGATTCAATAAGCTTTCCTTTTAAAAAAAAATAAAAAATGTAATTTTTTTATCTTATCATAAGAATCAATTTATTCCTATACAACCAAAACATAATGATTTAATATTCATATCAATGAAATATAGTGATTACCTTGCTAATTATTTAAAAAAGTCTGGATATGAATATTGCTTTTACCTATCAGGTGGAAATATCATGCACCTACAAAATAGTTTTAGAACAAATTTCAAATGTATACCTGTTATTCATGAAGTTGCAGGAGGTATTGCGGCTGAATATTTTAATGAATTAAATCTTAAAAAAAGTAAAGCTTTTGCTCTCGTAACTGCAGGTCCAGGTCTCACCAACATTGTAACAGCAATAGCTGGTTCATTTTTAGAAAGTCGAGAATTATTAGTAATTGGTGGACAAGTAAAGAGAGAAGACTTGTCTAATGGCGAACTAATACAAAGGGGTATTCAAGAAATAGATGGATATAATATTGTGAAAAATATTACAAAATTATCTAAAAAGTTAACTAACCCTCTACGAGATTATCAACTTGACAAGATAGTATCCAAGTCGTTTACTGATAGAAAAGGTCCTGTATTTATAGAGATTCCATTAGATATACAAGGAGCCGATGTAAATTGGAAACTACCAAAACCAGCAAAAATTATTAAAAATAAAAATATGAAATCTTCAAAAATTTTACAAATAGTTGGATTAATTAAAAAATCACTAAGACCAACCATACTCCTTGGTGCTGGTGTCAGTAGATCAACTGCAAGAAAACTACAAAAAAAATTAAAAAATTTAAAAATACCTATTTTTACAACTTGGAATGCTGCTGATAGAATATGTTCATCATATGATAACTTCTTTGGGAGACCTAACACTTGGGGACAAAGACATTCTAATATTATTATTCAACAATCTGATCTTTTAATTGCATTAGGAACTAGGCTTGGATTACAACAAAGCGGATTTAATTGGAAAGAATTTATAAAAAAAGGAAAAATCATTCAAGTTGAAATTGATGAAAGAGAGTTAAATAAAAAACACCCCGTGGTGAAGTATCCGATAAAAAGTGATGCAAATAATTTTTTAGTTGAAATTTTAAAATATAATTTAGGGGAAAATGATGAATGGCTCAGCTATTGCAATAAGATAAAAAATTACTTTCCATTGAATGACAAAAAAAACACTACTAGAAAAAAATATATTTCACCTTACATATTTTACGAAAAAATCTCTAAAATTTTATCAGACAAAGATATAATCATTCCTTGTAGCAGCGGCGGTGCCTATACAACATTTCAACAATCATTTAAGCAAAAATATGGTCAATTAATAACAAATAATAAAGGATTAGCATCAATGGGATATGGATTATCAGGAGCAATTGGTGCTGCATTCTCTGATTTAAATAAAAGAGTTATACATATTGAAGGTGATGGTGGGTTGACTCAAAATATGCAGGAATTTGGCACTGTAGCTGTTAATAATCTTAATATTAAAACTTTTATATTTGATGATAATGGTTATGCATCGATCAGAATGACTCAAAAAAACTATTTTAATGGTGCTTATATGGGATGCGATAAAGAAACATTGCTTGGAATACCTGATTGGAATAAGCTATTTAAATCATGGAATATTGATTTTTTAAGATTAAAGCCTGGATTTGAAGAAGATAAAATTTTTAAAAAAATGATGAAATCTAAAAAACCCTGTGTATTTGTTGTTCCTATCGATCCATTACAAACTTATTTCCCTAAAATAACTAGTAGGATAACGAAAAAAGGTTCAATGGAATCAAATCCACTACATTTGATGTCACCACTTCCATCCAAAGAGGAAATAAAAAAATTTTTTAAATTTATTTAATCGAAAAGATTCGAAAGTTCATCATGTATCAATGAATTAGATGCAATCAGAGATTGAGAGTCTAAAGAAAATTCTTTATTTTTAAAAGAGCTGATTCTACCACCAGCTTCAGTGACGAGTAAACAACCCGCAGCAAAATCCCATTTTTCCAGACCTTTATACCAACAACCATCTATTCTACCTGCCGCGAGATAAGCCAGGTCCAGTGATGCAGAACCTAATCTCCTAAAAGATTTACATTTAAAAAAAATTTTTTTCAAATTTTCAAAATTTTCAGCAGCAAAGTCAACTTTCGACATAACAAAGCCTGTTGCAACTATTGAATTCTGCAGACTTTGAGTATTTGAAATTGAGAGCTGATTACCGTTCAGATATGCACCCTTGTCTTTCTCTCCATAAAAAAACTCGTCTCTGGATATATCATATACACACCCAATTTGCATTTCATCATGAATCAAACCACATATGGAAACTGCATAAAAAGGATAATCTTTGATTAAGTTATTGGTTCCATCAATCGGGTCAATTATCCAAGTAAATGAACTACTTGAATTTATTACTTTATTAATGTTTGATCTTTCTTCAGAAATGAAAATTGAATCAGGGAAATTTGATTTAATTTTTTTGATTACAAAGTCTTCTACTAAATAATCAATATTGGTAACCCATTCTTTATAAGATTTCTCCTCTATTGATCTAATATTGTTAGATTTAATTAGATTTGAGATGTCTTTACAGATTGAATTAAAAAAAATACTATACGATAGATTATTTTTTAATTTTTCTTTTGTAGACATTTATAAGCTTACCCTTATCAATTAAAATAAAATCATTTGATACCAAGTCAAAGGTCTTTTTAATCTGTAATATATAATTTATTTTTTTAAAAACATAATCACTAATTAAACTATAAAATCCAAAATTAGCTTTGTCCATAGAATTCTCGGAAATTGCTTTATCCACAAATAGAATCTCAAATTCTGCGGTTCTATAGAATTCAACAGCTTTTTTATGAAATTTAGTTGAAATGAGAGATTGTCCCAATTGGGGATAATAACCTTTATTATTAAATCCACAAACGTATGGTAGGAATGAATCATATTCAGAAATCATTACTACACTTTTATTCAACGAATAAGTTTTGAATTTTTCGCATGAATCATAGATTGGTTCTGGATTGATAGTAGATTTTATCTTTGCATTAGGAAGCTCCCATACATATACTTTTGATTGTTTTATAATTTCATCGTAATAAAAATCTTTCTTAAATTTATATGATTCATAAGCAGGAAATAACATCACCAAAATGATAATTAAAGTAGAAAATAAAAAAACTTGAGAGGGTTTAACATAATTATCAATCCAAAATAATAATGTAAATAATAATATCCAGAAAATTTGAGAAAAATGAACAATTGATGGGTTCCATGCATAAAATATAATTGTCATAGCTGAAAAATAACAAAGAAATTGTAGTTGTTTATCTTTTTTTATTAGAGAATTTGATTGATAAATTATTAAATAGAGACAGGACAGAAGAATGAGAATAAGCAAAATAGAGCCGAACTTCAAATCACTTCCAAAATAAATTCCAATTTCTGAGAAGGTGTTATTTGAATTAAAATCAAAGTAAATATTTAAAGCAAAAATAACTATTGAAGAAAAAAAGGTTAACAAAAACATCTTTCTATCGTATTTTTTATTGAGTAATGCGATGAAGTTAACTAAAAAAATTGAAAAACACATAAAGAATGCCATGTGAAAATTATAGAAACTATAGATTACCAAACAAATTAGCAATAGATATGAAGACTTCTTATTAATAGACTTAAAAGAATATAGAACAAAAATTAAAATTAAAGGAGAGAAAATTTGCCTTAGAGGTGAGACTGTTGGGGTCATATATAATATAAGAAAACCTAAGATATAAATTAAAAAAATAATCAAAGAAAAGTATATTATTATAATTAATTTTTCTTTAATTGTAGAAATCAATAAAATTAAGACAAACAAGTAAAAGACAATGTATGATCCATAATTAACTTTCATATAAAAATCTAAAGAAACTGCATTATTAGAAAGAATAGCGAGTGATGAAATAAGCTTTGATGTTAAAATCCCATACTGATGTATTGGAGTTGAGTCACCTTGACTCAACAGCCAAGCTGGCTCTATAAAGCTCATATGATGGTGAAAAAACATTCCTTCTAGAATTTTATAAGGAAGTAACCTCAGCTTAAGTGTGCTATCTGAAATACTCTGAATTATATCCGGACTATTAAACTGAACAATCGATCCGAGATTGTTATAGTCTGGAATATTAAAAAACTCATTGATTATCACTATCTCACCATTTATAAATGGCAGCACTATAGAAATTAAGAATGCAAAAAACAATAATATTATGAAATAAATTGCAATATTAGATTTCAAAGTAATGACTTCCTTCTGTATAAACTTAAAGAGATATAAAGCAATAATAAATACACAACAATTTCATAACTAACAAATTTGGAACTGTTTGCAAGGCGATATAAAGTGAACAAAGCTATGAGAACTAAAATCACATTATTCAATTTTTCTTTTTTTTCTATCATATTATCAATTATCTTAAATTTTAAATTGATAACTATAAAAATGAATGATGAAATAAGCAGTAACAGAAAAAGAGTTAATTCTGTATATTTTTCGTTCATTTTATCATGAACCCAAAAAAAGTAGTTATCCATAGGTATTTCATTAATAACAATATAAGAATTAGTGAATAATCTAACTAAAAGAGCTTGAAAATTAAAAAATATTATGAATATTAGAAACGAGTGCTTAAAATTGATTAATTTTGGAGTCTTACTACTTTTTTTTGAAAAGAAATAAAAGAAAGCTAACAGCACTAGAAGGAATAAGATAGCATAGCCCCTTTTTTCTACATAGAGTTTTAAAAAAGACTTCATTGGAACTTCAGCTATATAAATTGCATCTATATTATCAAAAGAATCTTCGAAGTTTTTATGCAAGTAAGACTTATTATTTTCCTTGAAGAACAGGTATCTTGAGTATTTTTTTAATATAGTAGGAAATCCAAAAATTTTATATTTTTCAAAGTACGGAAGTCTGTAATCTTTTATTAAATTATTGCTCAAACCAAATCTATTAAGTTCAGATTTAATATCATTTTTTTTGATTAAATGCAGCTTAATTTCATTATATGTATATTTAGACTGAACATTTAGATTGTTGATGTAATAAATTAACTCATCTTTAATTAATAGTGAGTCTTCAAGACACTTATAATCAACTTTATTTGATAAACATTTCTTTTGAACTTGCAGTCCATAAATATGAATACCATTAGTAAAAATATCTTTGAAAAGAGATTTTTGCCTTTCAAAGTCTCCTAAAAATAAAATAAAAACAATTACAAGTAAGGTGGTTAATTTAGTTTTCATTTAAGAACTTTAAATTATAGATTAAAAAAATCCATTCGAGTATAATAATTTTAATGAAAAAAAAGTCTTTTGAATCTATAATCTCATCACTTGAAAAGGAAGGTTACAGTTCAAAAATTCTTGAAGTGAAAATGAAAGGTCCCTATACTTCAAAAGATTCAGATTGGAATTACAAAGATGTACCACATCTGAATATTGTTCATGAATCAATACAAGGTGTTCAACCAATAGTCGCTAATGATTATGTAGGATCTATCAATCTTACAAAGCTCCCAATATTTGGAATCGAAATACCAATTGTTGTTGTTAATTATGAATATTCAGAATACAACCAAGTTTATTACAGTTCTTTTGGACCTTTTCTAATTGTTGTAAATACACAGAGTATAGATATTAAAGAGGGGGTTCAAGTAATCTCAAGATTTGCTGTTCTTAATAGACCAATATTTAATTTTCTTGTTCCATTAATTATGAAGATTATTAAAAAGAATAACGATAAACTCATGTCTGAGGATACACCTATGAGGTGTAGAAAGGCTGATTTAAGAAAAATTAATCATGATTTCTACAATCCAACATCGACATATAACTTTGATTTTACTGAAGAAATATATAGGGCCAATACATTTATAAGAAATGGTAAATCCAATATTGATATCAACATCAACTCAATAATTGAGGCCAGCGATAAGAATATTCAGATAGGTGAAATAGATGGGATTATGAGCTTCTTCACGACGAAAGTTGAAAATAGAATATTTTTATGGCCTACAACCTGTCCTCATGAAGGTGCTAAGTTATCTTCAAATTGTCTTGTAGATAAAAGAATTCTATGTCCATGGCACCATAGAAGAATTAGCCATCTAGCTGAGATTAGTATGGATAGAAAAATTAAAATTATTCCAAGTATTGATTATTGCATAAATATTGTGAGTGAATCAGTAATAAATATTAGTTACAGAAATTCTCCAGAATACTACAACACTAAGCCTTATGAAATATTTAGAGCTAAGAATTTAGAATAGTAAAAGGATTATAATATGGAAAGTTACTATGTAAGAAGAACATGTCCTTCATGTGGCTCAAGCTCATATTTACGAAATGATAGTGTTGAGCCAAAATTCGATGCTTCGGTTAACTATGATTTGGCTAAAGAAAAATTTATCGGTTTTAGCGAAGAGAATATCTTTTTTACATATGTAAGATGTGAATGTGGCTTTTTGTATGCAAAGAATTATTTTTCTCTTGAAGAATTAATTAACCTCTACGGATCAATGCCTGACAATGTTCATTCTGGTGACTATGAATCAGAAAGAAGGACAAAAATTCATTACCTAAACTTTATAAATAGACATATTCCTAGTGGTGCAAAGATTATTGAGATAGGTGCTGATAATGGAGCTTTCGCTGAGGAAATTATGAATCAAAGGTCAGATGTTGAATTCACTTTTGTTGAGCCAAACCTTGATATGCATAAGATTCTTAAAAAATATTCGAAAAACAAAATTTATACTGATTTATCAGATATACCAAAGGTCTCTTATAATGCATATGATTTTGTAATAGGTGTTCATGTATTTGATCATATTGTCAACATTTCTGAAGTTATAAAAAACATTTTTAATCTTTTAAATAATAATGGAAAGCTGTTTGGTGTAGTGCATGATGAAAGTTCAATACTTGCAAGTATTCTTGGTAAAAGATGGCCAGCTTTTTGCCTACAGCATCCACAACTATATAATCATAGATCATTAAATAATTTCCTGTCAAAAAATGATTTCAAGCAAGTTTTTATACAGCCCACAAAAAATTTCTTCCCTTTCTTTTATCTACTGGGACATGCAGCAAGAGTAATATTAAAAAAGAAGAATGATCTTAAGGGGGGTTGGCAGATTCCACTAAATTTAGGAAATTTTTGTTTTCTATATGAAAAAGACTAAAAGTTAATCCTCTCCCTTTCTTCAACAATTTTTTTCTTATTCATTTTAGTGTTTATACTAGAAATATACTCCCCAATTATGCCTAAGAAAAGCATTTGTAAAGAAGCAAAAACAAAAAAACCTAGTATTAAAGGTGTTATGCCAAAAGAAATTTCATCCCAATACAAAATTTTGAAAATGAAATATCCAACTGCAGTAAGAAAGCTAAAGAAAGAAAATATTAATCCAGTTATTGTAACTAATCTTAAAGGTAGTTTTGTTGAATGTGTCATCCCCAGTAGTGCCATATCTACAAGTGTTAACCAATTATTCTTAGTTTTACCCTTCTTTCTTAATGGTTGGTGAAAATCTATATAGGCTTTTTTATAAGGTATCTCAGAAACAATGCCCCTCATATAAGGGTAAATATCATCAATTTCTTTAAATCTTTGAATAACCTCATAATCATACAGCCCAAAACCAGTGAAGTTCTCTATATGATCAAATTCAGCAAATTTCTTCATAATTTTATAATATAATTTTCTCAATCTATTAATAAAAAAACCTTCATCACTTTTGGGTTTGGTGCATAAAACTAATTTATATCCCTCATCCCACTTCTTTACCAAATCATAAATTAATTCAGGTGGGTCCTGTAGGTCTGATGCTAATAAGATTGTAGCAGAGGAATTAGTTTGCTGTAGCCCGTAAAAGGGTGAACGAATATGTCCATAATTTCTCATATTGACTATTAATTTTATCTTACTGTTTTTATTAATTTGGCTTTTAATCTTCGTAACTGTTTCATCTGTGGATGCATTATCAATAAAAATAATTTCATAATCAAATTCAATTAAATCCTTTACAAATACTTTCACAATTCTTGATACTAATTCGTCAATATTTTCCTCTTCATTATAAGTAGGGCTCAATATAGTAATTTTTTTTAATTTTTTCACTAAATGATAATAGCATTTTTTAAATATGAACAAAAATTCAAGAATGTTATAGTTTATATAAGTCAGATGAGTAAGAAGAATTTTTTATTTTTATCAAGTTTATTATTTTTAATTTTATATATTGGCTTCTTATATAATTCCTTTTACTTTCATAAGGATAATGTAAAAAATTTCTTTAAAACAATTAAATCAAAAAAAGAGCTAATTATTGATATACATAAGTCTGAGAGGACAGATAAAATAAATTATCTAAATCTTAAAGATCATTTTTATAATCCAAATTTTTTTAAAGTTAAAAATGAGATAAATTATAAAATAAGCATAGAATTCTATGATTTAGAATTTATTAATAATAATCTAAACAAGCTTGGTTTAAAAAAAAATCTAGAAAAAGACATAACAAATATCATAAATTCTGAAAGATTTTTATTCTTAAAGAAAAATTATATCAAATTCATGAAGGTCAAATCTGAGAAAGAGAAATATCTCTTATTTAAGTTTCAATCAGATAATAAAACCATCTTTTATTCCATTTTTTTAAATTCAATAAATAATTTCATAATCTTATCTGCGATTTTATTATTATTATTAAATTATTTTTATTCATCAACATTAGTAACTCAAATAAAAAGTTTATTAATGAGAATTTTAAATTTCCATAGGCATCTATTAAAACTCATTAATAAACTAAAAAATCTATTATCCTATAAATTAAATAAAAGAGATAAATTAAATCTCGTTACATCAATAATTTTCATAGGATTTATTTCATCTTTTTTATATTATTATTTAATCGAGTCTATAACATATCCACCCTCACCCGATATTTTTACACCTTTTCACAATATAATTAATATTTTCTGCGATTATTATTCAATTGATAATTATTTTCATCTAAATGGATTTAATTCATCAAAAAATAATTATTTTCCAGGGAGTCTTCTAATAATACAGATTTTAAAACTATTAACATTTAGCAATCCATACATTGGTGTAAAAATTATTTTAATATCATATATATCATTCATTATTTTATTCCTTAATTCTTTTTTAAAAGAGATAAAAATTTTAGAGAAAATCCTATTCATTGGAATTTTAACTTTCTGCTCATATCCTTTTCTTTTTACTTTTCATACTGCTAATTTTGAAGGTTTTGTATTTATTGGATTAGCATTGTCATTTCTTTTCTATTACAAAAGAAAGCATTATCTTACTGGCTTTTTCATTGGCTTCGCATCGTCTCTAAAAATATATCCATTAATATTTCTCCTTGTATTTGCTAGAAGATCAAATATTAAAAAATTATCTTTAGGTATTTTTTCTGGTCTTTCAATAATGTTTTTTTTGCCTTTTATTTTATCCTCATTTATTTTTCCATATGGTAATGTTATTGAAAATCTAAATCAATGGATAGTTACTTTCCCTGAAGGTTTGATTTTTTACAAAAATCATATGGTTCTTGGCTGGAGTGGAGTTCATTTTGGTCACTCGATATTAAACTCTTTATGGTTAATTCTAGGCCCAGGCTTCAATCTCAACAAATTCTATGGTGCTTTTGTAATTATATTAGCAATCTTATTATCTTTATGTTGTATTAAAGTTATTAGAATGAAGAAAGTTTTATTCAAGTTCATTTTCTGCTTGACTACAGTTTGTCTTCTAGCCCCTACTTCTACAGACTACAAATTAATTCATTTTTTCATACCTCTAGTTTTTATGATTAATTCTAGAGATAAAAATAAGGATTCAATTAAAATATTAATTCTTATTAGCCTTTTAATGGTATCTAAAAGTTATATTTACTTCTACGACAATATTTATGCTAACACAAATACCATATTTAATACTTTCATACTTGTTTATATTGGGTTACTATCACTTAGAATAGATAAATTATATGGTATAGAATCTTTTAAAAATGCAATCAAAAAATTCATCTAAATCAGAAAAACTAGCATTAAATTTAAAGAAAGATATCGTTCAAATGATTTTTAATGCTAAAAGTTCTCACCTAGGCGGAGCATTATCCTGTTTAGATATTTTAAGTGTACTTTATTCTGGAATATTAAAAATTAATCCAAAAAAACCAAAAGACAAAAGAAGAGATTTTTTCATATTGAGCAAAGGACATGTTGCTGCAGTTGTTTATGCTACTCTAGCAAATAAAGGTTTTTTTTCAAAGAACCATTTAAAAGAGTTTGGTAAAAATAATTCTCTTTTATCTGCACATATAAGCCATAAGGTAAAAGGTGTTGAGGTTTCAACTGGTTCACTTGGACATGGTTTACCAATTTCTATAGGCTTATCTTTAGGGTTGAGAGCAAATAAGCTTGAAAATAAAGTCTATTGTATGATAAGTGATGGGGAATTGAATTGTGGAAGCACATGGGAATCAATAATGTTAGCTGGCCATCATAAAATAAATAATATTATTTGTTTAATTGATAAGAACAATATCCAAAGTTATGGAAATACTAATGAGATTATAGATTTGAAGGATCTAAAACATAAATTTGAAAGTTTTGGTTGGAATGCCTTTAATTGTAATGGTCACAAACATTTGGAAATTAAAGATACATTTAAAAAAGCCCTTAAAGATAAAAATAAGCCCAAAGTTATTATATTTAATACTGTAAAAGGCAAAGGAATCGCTAATTTTGAAAATAAATTAATATCACACTATAGACCACCTACAAAAAATGAATTAATCGAGGTAATGGAAGAAATTTGAGAAACTTGTTTGCGGAGTCTGTTGAAAAAACAGCTAAAAAGAATAAAGATGTTTTTCTCTTAACTGGGGACTTAGGCTTTAGTGTATTGGATGATTTTAAGAAGAAATTTCCTAATAATTTTTTAAATGTAGGAGTTGCGGAGCAAAATATGATAGGAATTGCGGCAGGTTTGTCAATTTTAGGAAAAAAAGTTTTCACATATTCGATCGCAAATTTTGCAACATCACGTTGTCATGAACAAATCAGAAATGACATATGTTATCACAATTTAGATGTTACTATTGTTGCAGTTGGTGGTGGATTACCATATGGAAATCTTGGATATACCCATCATGGAATGGAAGATATTGCAATAACAAGAGTTTTACCTAATATGACTGTATTTGTTCCAGCCGATCGATATGAATTAACTTTCTGTTATGAAAAACTAATTAAAACCAAGTCACCAAAGTATTTAAGGCTTGCACGCGGTGGTGAACCTAATATTCATTTAAAAAAAATAAAGACAAAAAGAAATTATATCGAAATTTTTAAACCAAAAAAAATCAATATCATCAGTTCTGGAACAATTTTGATTGAAGTAAAAAAAGCATATGAATTGCTTGATGATAAGAATATAGGGCTTATTTCAATGCCTATAATTAATGATGTTGTTAAAGAAGAAATAAAGACTATTTTAATTAAAAGCGATTTGATATTTACATTCGAAGAACATTCTCCAAATGGTGGTGTCGGATCTTTTATTAAGGAAATTGGATCAGAGCTTGCAAAACCGCCAAGAGTCATCAGCTTTGGTATTAACATAGAAACCATCCATAAAGTAGGATCACAAGATTTTTTAAGAAAAGCTAATAAAATTGACTCAAACAGTATCTATAAAAAGATTTCAAAATATCTAAAAAAATAACTTCATTTAAATACATACAATTTTAATACGAAATAATTAACTAGACTTAAAGGTAGCAATATAAAAAGGTAGGTAATATAAATGTTAAACCCAAAGGAGTCAGCAACATACAATATTATATTAGTAATTATAAAGTAAATAAGTGCAATAGGAGTAAATCTCTCTAGGAAATCACCACTCTTACTAAATGTGAATTTTCTATGATTGTAATAACTAATCCCAACACCTAAGATTAAATTAAGCATTGAAACTATAAAATAATGAAAACCTATATAATATAAAACACTGAATGATCCAAAACTTATCAATGTATTGATAAGACCTACAAAAAAATATTTAATTAATATTAGATCTATATATTTTGATATAAATAATCTTTCATATATGTTTTGAATTTTCACAGCTATAAAAATGATTAACTATATAGAAATAAATACAAGTATATATTATTGTATTCAGAGAACTTAAATAGATTCTATTTATATAGATGATATTTTTGGAACAATTTCAATCACTCTTGCATATATCTAATTCATGAGACTAATGAATTTAGATAGTTTTAAAGTATCATTATTTGGTGAGTTACAGAATATTTAATATTACTCTTTTTATAATCATATTAACTACAGCTTCACTTCTTTCATTCAGAACAGATTACTTATTAAATTCAGATTATGGTTTTCACTTATCTTATTTCATTCAACCCATAATGAGTATGAAGGAGGGTTATAGGCTTCTATATGATCAGCCCTCCCAATATGGTTTCATAAATATACTCATACCTTATTTATTAAATATTAATGGTCCAATAAATTCATTTCATATTTTTCAAGGTAGTTTAAATATATTAATAATTATAATTGTTGCCTTATTATCAAAATTAATTCTAAATATTAAAGAGTTAAATTTATATATTTTCTTATTTTCAATCATTTTACTTTTATCCAGTACAGATTTATTTGGGCCACAAGTTTACCCATCTACTGGTGTTATAAGATTTTTCCCTGTTTATCTTTTAATTTTAGCACAATGCTATATAAGGAATAGGAATTGCTCAAGAAATAAGGAAATTCTATACTTGAGTTTTTGCCTATTTATATCTGTAATTTGGGGTTCTGAAGCACTGTTCTATATTCTATTCTCAATTTGTCTTTATTATCTCCAAGAATTGTTAATGGAACCAACCTTAATTAAATTTAAAGATATACTTTACAAAGGATCAAGCATAATATTTATTGCCTTTTTAGGTGCTTTAATTATTGTAAAAATTTATCAATATAACTTTAATATTGAAAATTTAAATATAGGTTTGCATTTTTCATTCGTAACAACTTACGGTTCAAAAGCGATTAGTGGTCAGAGTCCGAATGTTTTTACTCCAATCTTAATAGGAACTATTCCATTATTAATTGCCTTGGTACTCAACAAAAAAAATAGAAGCAATTTTCTAACAATTGCTTGTTATGGTTCGATAATAATTTCAGTACTTTCTTACTCATTTATGAGATCTATTGCGAACAACTTCAATAACTTATGGCCTATACTTTTCCTGTGTTTTTCCTTGATATATTATGAAATTAAAAAGAGAAACAAAAATTTTAATTCTTTCAGTTTAAAAATTATATTTTTACCATGTTTAATAATATCTTCGCTTTGTTTAACTAATGTAATAATAAAATACCAAAGAATTCCCGCAATCCTTCAATCCCAAAAATTAAAAATTAATAATGGTGGGTTTGTATCAGAGTTTAGGTTAGATGAAGAGAATGAGGAAATCCTCAAAGTAATTCAAAATATAGATTGGAATACTTCATCACTATCGATTCTAACTTGGAGTGGAAGAACAGGAAACACATTTAATTCATCAATTAGGCCTTTCCTTCCTGGGCCAGCTGTTTCACTCACATATCATGATCCCGAGTACATCAAAAAAATCCTTGATAATTCAGATACCTTAAATAATAGAAATGGTCTCCTTATTCATGATAAATACTGGGACACCTATAAAACTCTCGCTCAAATTGTAATAGAAATAAAAAATTGTAAAAGTATCATAATATCAGATAGATACGATTTATATGAATGTTATAGTGATAAAGAAGGTTACTTAAGGTGATGAGAAAAAGAATAATCTTCCTATTTGTATTTTTTTTATTAATTACTTATTTGACAGCTATATTTATTAGCTTTTATAAGCACAAAGAAAATATCAAAGACTTCTATAAACAAGTAATTAAGAACAATGCTGCTGAGAAAGTATTCCAAAATAATTATGGTAAAAATATAAATCTAGAAATTTTAAGAAATATTGAAAATGAAGAAAAGTTCAAAAAATTTAATGAAATAAAATCTAATATTGCTTATAACATAAAACTTAAAATAGATTCAGTTGAACACTTTGTTAAAAATCAGAATCTCTATGGAATCAAAGCATCTTTAAAAAAAGACAAAAAAAATAAAATCAATAGTGAGAGATTCTTACTAATAAAGAAAAATTATATTAAATTTCATAAAGTAGAATCTAAAATAATTCCTAAAGAGTCCATAGTTTATATGATTTCCGATTCTAAATACCTTCTCTTATCTGTTGCAAAAAACATAGGATATATATATATCCTGAGTTTAATATCCTTGGCTATTATGATAAAAGTTATACTACATGTGAGTCCAAAATTAAAACTTGGCTCAATAGTTAATAATTTTTATGATAGAATTAAAAAATTAATACTATCAAATTATGGTTGTGCATTAACAGAGCTTCCTGTGACAACTTATGTATTTATTTTTACTTTAATCTTATGGACAAAAATTTTTTCTGATGTAAAACTATGGTATTTTTTCTATGGATTTACCGTATTAGCAATACTTCTTTTACCAAGAATTATTAAAATTCCTCAAAAAACATATTTATTAAACAATATTATGTTTCTCATAATATTTTCGATCATATTAGATCAGATTATTTCAAGATTTGGATATCAAGGCTCAGCTAATGATGCACCTTTTATAATTAAACTTTTAGTCTTTACATCATTATCCCTAACAATATTTTATTATCTTAAAGATTTAAATAAATATCGTTTTTTAAATATATTAATCTCTGCAGTTTTGCCTTTATGTATAATTGAATTCAGAACGGGTACACTTTTTGTGCATAATTTTTTCTATCTGTTATTTATTTTTATTCCATCCTTTATTTTTTTAAGTAAAAAATTGTCATCATGAAATCTAAGATAGTAAATATTTTTTTTCTTATTATTATGCTTGTACTAGCATCCCTTCTATCTTTTAGAACTGATTATTTATTTAATTCGGATCATGGATTTCATCTATCGTATTTCGTTCAGCCAATTATAGGAATGGAAGCCGGATACAGGCTACTAGTGGATCAACCCTCCCAATATGGATTCATGAATATTTTAATACCTTACTTATTAGATTTTAATGGTCCCACAAATTCTTTTCATCTTTTTCAAGCATTATTAAACCTAATAACTATATTACTTGTCTGTGCTATATCAATACATGCTTTAAAGATTAAACATTCAAATATATTTATTTTTCTGTTTTTGATAATTTTACTATTATCTAGTACAGACTTATATGGGCCACAAGTCTATCCATCAACCGGAGTAATAAGATTCTTTCCAGTTTATTTATTAATATTTACGCAGTGCTATATTAGGAATATAAAGACTTCTTCAAAAGTTGAAATAATAAGTTTAGGATTGTGCCTAGCGATTTCTATGTTGTGGGGTGCTGAAGCATTATTCTATGTGTTGTTTTCAATATTTTTTTATTTTATACAAGATTTATTGATAGCTACTAATTTCAAAAAATTAAAAGAAATATTAGTAAAAAGTACCAAAATACTTATTATTTCATTAATTACAACACTACTAGCACTAAAGCTTTATCAAATAATCTTTAATATTGGTTCTCTGAATGTTGGGCTGCATTTCTCATATCTAATTTCATATAGTTATGGATTTGGTATGACATTGGGGGCTATGATACCAAATGTTTTTACACCAATACTTACCATAACTATTCCATTGCTAGTAGCAATGGTTATTAATAGAGAAAACTATAAGAGTTTTTTAACAATAGCATGCTATGGATCCATTATTATTGCTGTGCTTTCCTATTCTTTTATGAGATCTATTGCAAACAATGTGAACAATCTTTGGCCTATACTTTTTTTATGTTTCACAGTGATATATTATGAGATTAAAAATAAGGACTTATTGGTCGAAAAATTTAGTTTAAAAATTCTCTTACTTCCTTCGCTCATAATATCGACATTATGTGTGACAAATCTAATTGTTAATTATAAAAATATTCCACCAATACTAAAAACTGGAGAAATTACCATAAATCAAAATTTACTTAAAAGGAATTACAATCTAAATGAAGATGAGGAAATTCAGAATGCCATAGAGAAGATTGATAAGTTAAAAGGCAATTTATCAATATTAACCTGGAGCAAGCTTAAATATAATTTAGTTAAGAATGGTGGTTATAAACCATTGATACCCGGCCCCCCTCTTGCACTTATTTCATTGGATAGTTCTTATTTATTTAATTTATTATCAAAAAGCGAAAATTATAAAAATAAAGAGGGATTTCTTTTATATGACAAAGAATTCGACACATATTTAGATAAAGTACTATCAATAATAAAGAAAACAAAAAAATGTAAAATAATTAAAAAAACTGAAAGATTTGATTTGTATTATTGTGATTCACATTTAAGAACTTTTGAATAGTAAATGTCAACATCAAATCCGCTAATTTGCTTCGATAGCAAAATTTCATATTCCTCAGAATTAGTAATTTGTGCAATGTAGTCCAACATCACGGTTTGAGATAATCCATTATTATTTCTAAAAAGAGAATTATGGCCAGTGTATGCAGACTCTTCCAAATGTATGATAGCGATTAAATCGAGCTTAGAACCTTTCAATCTGTTTAAATCTTCCATAACATTTTGATTGGATGCAAAATCAAACCAATATGTAGTAAATTTACCAGGAGGGTTAAGGCCTGTGGTAAGATTTAACAAAGGTGCATGTGGAAAACTTAATAAATTTTTTGGTGCATTTTCACATTTTCTAATTTTTTGATTTAATAATACAAGATCTCTCGATATAGTCTGATTTTTTATTTTTCTGATAGCAGGGATTTCATACGACAAGTTGCTTCCTTTTAACGAAAGATACCCCCACCATTGATATTGAATTGAATCCCTACCTTGAATTGAACTAATTGTTAAGATTATAGCAAAAACAAAACCCGTATATTTAAGAACATTTAAAAATGATTTCATAGACAAAAGAATCGCAATCAAAAATCCCAAATGAAGATATATCGATGTAGGTGTAAGTCCCGCTGATGTTGCTGAAGCAAATATAAGAGAAATCAAAAACAAAAGAGATTCTCTATTGAAGAAATTATATTTATTAAATAATAGCAAAATTGCTATCGCATAATATCCACTCCAAACAAAAGCTCTATTCCAAAAATAAGAAAGTATGTAAGAACCAAAGGGAGTATCTTTAATACTAGGCAATGTAAAATAAATCGTTAATATCGCACTAATTAATAGACTTAAAAGTATCCATAAATTTTGATTATTCTTAAAATCATCTTTCCATAAAAAAGAATTTTTATTTGACCGAATAGAGATAAAGATAAAAATAAAAAGTGGAAAAAATATTTCAAATAAAAAATATTTTAAAGTATTTAAAGAATAATAAGATGATGTCGGAGGAAACAGTGTTGTTAGTGAATGATAGATTCCACCTTTGGTACTTCCAGCCTGAAATACGACTTGATCTACAAAATCACCTAGACCACCGTATGAAATTATATGAATGAGAAAAGGTAGTCCCGCTAATAGTGCTCCAAGAAAAGGCAAGTATATCCTTCTGATGTTTTCTTTATTGATTAATAAGAAAATAAATACTAAAAAAAAGAAAATTACTGAACCATTACTTTGTTTTGTAAGAACTAGAAGGGTACCAAAAAAACCTGATAGAAATGCGGAAGAGTTTGATTTTTTTGATTTAAGAATAAAAAAGAATGCTATTAAGTAGAAAAGTGTTACTAGATGAGTAAAGTCATATGTAAATATAGCATTTGTATTTAAATAAATTAGAAGTGAGACAAATGTTGATATTAAGGAAACAGTTTTATTAAAATTTATTCTATAAAATTCATAGGAAAAATAGAAAATCAAAGAAAATACTAATTGACCAGCTACTCTTGCATTAAAGATAAGCTCATCACCTAATAAAAATAAAAAGTATGAGTACCAATAGTAAAAAGGCGGAAGATATGCATAAAAATCTCTGTAAGGTAATTGGCCCTCATTGATTAATTTAGCAGGCAACAAGAACCACCCTTCACTGATAATTAAATAACTATAGTTCCAGGATGAAATAAATAAATTAAAAACGATTAATGAAATTAAAAATAATTTATTTGCTCTTACATATTCCACTATTTTACTCATTTTTAAAAAGACCATCCATAATTTCTTTGTGAATATTTATATTTGATGCTAACAAATCTTTTGAATAAAGATTAAAATCTTCATTTCTAAAGCCAGTAACGATTCCATCAGCCTCTTGGACCAATATTGCACCTGCTGCTATATCCCAAGGTTTTAGGTCTAAATGCCAAAATCCATCAAGCCTGCCGCAAGCAACATATGCTAAATCCAATGCAGCGGAACCTGATCTTCTAAAAGATCTAATACCCTTAATAAGTTTGTTCAAATTTTTTAAATTTATATCTATTGAATTTCTATCAGACATAATAAAACCAGTTCCCAATATTGAATCACTTAAAGATTTGGTTGAGGAAACTTTTATTTTCTTACCATTTAAAAATGATCCCTTCCCTTTAACTGCATGGAAAAATTCATTACTAATGGGGTTAAAAATAGAGCCACTAACAAGTTTATCATTTATTAGAACACCAATTGATATGCAAAAATGCGGGTAGCCAGATATAAAATTATTTGTCCCATCTATAGGATCTATTATCCAACTCATATCTGAATCTGAAGAAGTTTGATTTCCAGATTCTTCACAAATAAATCCAGAATTTGGGAAATCTTTCTTTATCCTTTCAATAATAACTCGCTCAGTATTTATATCAGCATCAGTAACATAATTATTTTCTGATTTTAAAGATATATTAATATCAGTTTTCAGAAATGTATTCATAATAACTTCTGAGCCTAGCAAAGAAGCAGATTTTAAGACAGAAACTATTTGTTCATAATTATATTTCATTGAGAGGATATTGTATCATTAGATACGACTTTATTTAACTGAATATAAAAACCGAGTTTGGCTTGTTTGTGGAGGTGAGATTTGAATCCTCAACCTTTTTGTTATGACTGATTTTTGAGTATTTAGCATTAAATTGAGTTGTTTTGTATTAGATTAAGTCTATGAGGAAATAAAATCTTTGACACCATATACAGATGGATAAATTTATAATCCAGTTCTTGAAACTTTAGCTAGATTTTTTTTTGGTTAATAACCACATCGACAAGTATTGCTATTAATAAATTTAGCATGGTAATCCCACAAATTATAATGAAGCTGAAAAAGTAAATCCAAGCCCACCAGTAAAGATCCTGTAATGGCAACATAACTTGTTCCCAGCTGGACATGGTTAAGACTTGAAATAAGGTAATCATTGAAACCCCTACATCGNCCCATCTTTCAGGTATATCAGTGCTAAATAAAATTGACCCTATTGTCGCATAGATATAAAGAATTATAAATAATAACAATCCTACATAAAACACTCTCGTAACTGANGATAANAATGCCTCTATTATTTTTTTTAATTCCGGAACAACAGAGATAAGTCTTAACACTCTAAATACTCTTAGCAATCTTAACAATAAGAAACTTGAATTATTTGGTATTGGAACTAATGAAAGTAAAACGATTAATGTATCAAATACATTCCAGCCATTTTTAAAAAAATTTAATTTTTTAGGTTCTGCAATAAATCGTATTAAAATTTCAATAACAAAAAAAATAGTAATTGAATAATCTATATAATTTAATACTTGTCTAATAAATTGACTTAAATTGTAGGTATTAACTCCAATAGTTATTGCATTAATTATAATAATTAGAACTACAATAAATTGGAAAATTCTACTTTCTTTTAAATTGTATAAAAAATTATTCATTTTTACTTAAATTTTTAATACTATTCATAATACATAAATAAGTTAAGTATTTAAATTGTGAAGTTATTAGAAAATATAATAGGTTCACCCTATTCTTTTTTGTGTTGTTTTGTATTTATTTGTGTCTGATAGTTGAGTATTTAGTAGATGTGGATTTAAACAAAAAAAATAATTAAAGTTCTTTTATTAACCATTTTTAAACACTTTATTAAAAAAAAATTAACAAATTAATTTTAAAAGTTTTATATGATATCAGATGTTGAAGATTCAATAAAACATTATCTTCCTAAATATAGATCAATATTCATTTCTGATACACACTTAGGATCACCTCATTCCAATCTAAAATATTTAAAAGATTTTTTAATTAAAAATGATTGTAAATATTTATACCTAGTAGGAGATATAATTGATGGATGGAGATTCAAAAGAGGTAAATCCTGGAACGAAGAAGCAACAAATATAATTCAAATACTTCTGAGGAAAGCAAAAAAATCTAAAACGTGTACATACCTAATCGGAAACCATGATGATTTTCTTAGAGACTATAAAAACAGTATGGTTGAAAAGATTCATTTAACTGAGACAGCTGTTCATGTTGGTAAGGACGGTAAAAGATATCTGGTTGTTCATGGCGATCTCTTTGATAGTGTAACAAGGTACTCAAAACTCTTTGCCTTATTTGCTGATAAGATGTACTCCTTTCTCATTTATTTGAATCATTTTTTTAATTATTTTAGAAGAAGATTTTTAAATGGTAAGTACTGGAGTCTTAGTGCTTATATAAAAAAGAAAAGCAAGGATGCTATTAATTTTATTTTTGAATTTGAAAAAGCCATAACAACTTATGCAAAACAAAAACAATTTAATGGTGTAATTTGTGGTCATATACACACTCCTGAGATAAAAAAGTTGGATGAAACTTTTTATTTTAATTGTGGTGACTGGGTTGAGTCTCATACAGCATTGGTTGAAAATCATGATGGAACATTTGAAATAATTAACTGGGCTGAGATAGCAAGCAATAATGAATTTGAAGAAAAAAAGAATACAAAAAGAAAGGTAGCATAAATGAAAAAAATTTTATTAATTACAGATGCATGGAAGCCACAAACAAATGGAGTTGTTACAACCTTAACTAACTTAGAAACCAACTTAAAAAAAAGTGGATTTGATCCAATCGTTATATCCCCTAACAATTTTAAAACATTTAGGTGCCCAGGATATAAAGATATAGATATATCATTGAATGTTTGGCAGATCTCAAAACACATAGATGAAAATAATCCTGATTACATTCATATTGCAACTGAAGGCCCTGTTGGTTTAGCAGCTAAATTGTATTGTGATGTAAATAAAATTAAATATTCCACATCATATCATACTAATTTTCCTGAATATTTAAATAATTTTTTCAATATACCTACACAACTTACTTATACCTTCCTTAAATATTTTCATAAAAATTCTGTTTCGGTTATGGTAGCAACAGATTCAATTGAAAAAGAATTATCTTTAAGAGGTTTTAAGAATCTTAAAAAATGGAGTAGAGGGGTTGATTTCAATCATTTCAAACCGATAGTTAAAAAAATTCAATCTGAAAAAAAAACAATTTTATGTGTTTCAAGAGTTTCAAAAGAAAAAAATTTAGAAGAATTTTTCAATTTAGATATTAACGCAAATAAGATCATGGTTGGTGATGGACCAATGTTGAATGAATATAGAAATAAATATCCAGATGTAGATTTTAAAGGATTTTTATACGGAGAGGAATTAAATAAAGCATATTGCAGTGCTGATGCTTTTGTATTTCCAAGCTTAACTGATACCTTTGGTTTAGTCGTAATAGAAAGTATTTCTTGTGGAACTCCTGTAGCTGCTTTTGATGCACCAGGGCCTCGAGATATTATCGAGACTGGAATTAATGGTTATTTTGGAGGTGATCTTTGTGCAAATGTAACTAAATGTTTCAGTCTCGATAGATCTAAGGTATATGAATCCTCACAAAAATGGTCTTGGGAAAATTCAACAAATATGTTTATTCAAAATATACTTCCTATGATAAAAAAGGAGGCAGCTTGAATACTTCAAAAAATATTAAGGATAAATTAAACATATTTGACAACTATGTTTCTAATAGTCCAAGAATAATAGATTTCCTTTTGAAATTTAAAAAATTTAATTCAAATCCGCTCGTTGATATTCATATTGAAAATAAAAAATATATTGTAAAAATAGCTAATACTAGTGATGAAATCTTCCAGATTTTTCGCTTAAGATCGAAATCATTTAAAAAAGGGTTTATAAAGAATGTAAAAGATTTTAATTTAGAAAATGATATATTTGATGAATTTTCAGATTATTTAATTGTGAAAGACAAAGATAAAAATAAAGTTATAGGTACCTATAGATTGATATCTTCAGTAAAAACAAATAATTTTTATTCTGAAAGTGAGTTTAATTTGAATAAAATAAAAAATTTAGACGGTTTAAAAATAGAACTTGGTAGGGCATGCACTGATAAGAATTCAACTAGCCCAATTGTCTTTGCATTACTATGGAAGGGATTATTAGAATATTCGAAAAGATTAAATGCCAAATATTTATTTGGATGCTCAAGTATATTTTGCAAAAGTGAATACTCTGGTATTGTTTTTGATTATTTATTAGAAAACAATTGGGTGCATAATAAAATAATTTCTATGCCTAAAAATAAATATATGCCTAAAATCAAGGAAATAAATCGAAGTATTAACATTTCAGATATAAAAATACCAACTTTGATAAAATCTTACCTTAAAGCAGGTGCTAAAATTTGTAGTTTTCCTGCATATGATAATGATTTCAAATGTATTGATTTGCTAACACTATTTAATCTTCAAGATATAGAATTAAAATATGAAAAAAAATTTAGTCAATAATGAAATTATTTCTCTTTATTTCTTTTTATTCCATACTACTTCTTGTTAATACTATTTTATATTTATTAGAAAAAAGTTTATTCATAAATGATTTAACTTTAAAGATTAGAGTTAAAACTTTATCAATTATTTGTAAAATACTTTGTTGGGTGCTGGGAGTAAAGTCAAATATTGATAAAAAAAATCATGAATACCCATGTTTAATTGTTTCCAACCATCTTTCATATCTGGACATATTGATAATCTCATCAAATTACAATTGTTCTTTTGTAGGAAGCATTGATCAGGTTAAACAGGATTTATTTTTTGGCTATATTGCTAAAATATCAGGCTGCATATTTGTTGATAGAAAGGATAAAAGAAAAATTAAAAGTGAAATGATAAATATTAGTGAGAAATTAGAAAAAGTTTCTGTGTGTATATTTCCTGAAGCCACAACTTCAAATGGTGAAATTGTTTTAAAGTTTAATTCATCTTTTTTTCAAGTTTCCTTAAATAATAAAAAAAATATTAACTTGCTAACTTTAAACTACAAATCTATTGATAACGAACCTGTTTCTGTTAAAAATAGGGATTATGTATTTTACTATGGTAAACATGTTTTTTTTGAACATTTTTTAAAATTTTTAAAATTAAAAACAATAAAAGTAGACATCAATGATAAATTAATAAGTTCGAACTCTAAAGACAGGAAAGAGTTAGCCGAGCTAAGCTATAAGATTATAAATGATTCTTATCAGTCAATTTAATTTTTAATAAATCATGATTTAAATTAAAATAAGAACCACAAAATTCAAATACTTAATTTATTTATATATAATTAATAGTAATTAGAATTTATGTAAAATATGAATAATTTTTTATACAATTTGAGTATATAACTGTAGCCAAAACTATAGCAGTTTTAGAATATCCAATGTTGAGTTAATTTTATGTTAAGCCGGTTCAAATTATGTTAAAGATAAATTAATATCAAATATGAATAATTTTATTGTCCTAGGAAAAATTAAAAATTTTATCTTGCCCAAATGGGTTCTCAGTTTTTTTAATAAACCTCATCTTAAAATTCATGAATGGGAGTATTTAAAATCAAGAATTGAAAGAGATCACTCAATTTTAGAATATGGTAGTGGTCACAGTACAATACATTTAAGTAAAAAAAATCATCAGATTCATAGCATAGAGCATAATCTGAGCTGGTTTGTTAAGATAAATAATAATATTAAAAAATTTAATAAAGCTAAAGTTCATTATGTTCCAGCTAAAGTAGTCGAGGAAGGGCTTATAACTAAAAGAATATCTTTTGATTCCTATATAGAATTTCCTAAAACTTTAAATAAAAAATTTAACATTGTAATTATTGATGGTAGGGAAAGGGTAAAATGCGCAAAAGCAATAATTAATCTTTTGCACGAAGACCATAAAGTATTTATTCATGACTGGAATAGGAAGAAGTATCATGAGGTTTTGTCGGATTATCGCTTAGTTAGAAGCATAGGGAATTTAGCTGAGCTGACATTAAAATTCACATAGTTAACACTCAACGCTAATAATTGTGTATTGGAAGATAAGATTGTATTTAAGATGGTTGCGGAGGAGGGATTTGAACCCCCGACCTTTGGGTTATGAGTGATAGTTAAGTATTTAGTATCAAATTGAGTTACTTTGTATTAGGGTGAGTTTATTAGAAGATATAATAGGTTCACCCTATTCTTTTATGTGTTCTTTTGTATTTATTTGTGTCTTTTAGGGCTTCTAACTGTAGCGAAGACTATAGCAATTTGATATATTTAAAAAATGGATATAAAACAAATCATTGATAATTATATATCAAATAAAAATGAAGCAAGACATCTAAGAGATAAACTCAAAAAGATGCAATTAAAACTAAGGAAGGATGAAGTTTTAATAAAAAAACACTTTGTTGAAAATAAAACTGAAGCATCATCAACCATAGTTTCTGAATTACATAAAAAAGAATTAGGTATTAAAAAATATGAAATAGAGAAGCTTTTTCCTATAAATACAAATGAAAGAAAAAAAGTTTGGGAAGAACTTGAAAAAAATAACTTAATACA
>NZIV01000043.1 GCA_002689995.1 Fidelibacterota bacterium | reverse complement strand
AACACTTAAAATAAATATGGCGCCAGATGAGGCAAAGATTTGATTTCTACTGGATGAACCAACTTCTGGATCGTCAATTTTATTTGTAACCATTACTCCAAAAATAATTAATACTAAAATTCCTCCAACATAAATAATCACTTGAGCTGCAGCAATAAAATCAGCAAATAAAAAAATATAAAAACCAGCTAAACCGAATAATGTAAAAAGTAATGCAACAGCAGACCGTACTAAATTACTAGATGTAACAACAAAGAATGCAGACACTAAAGTCATAAAAGTTAATCCAGAAAAAGCTATCTCACCCATTATTCTGCCAACTTATTTATAATTTCTGCATATTCATCCGAGGACTTTCCTGCTTCATTTAATGCTTCGTTGATTTTGGTAATAAATCCAGCCGAATCTAGTTTTTCTCTTTTAGCTGCGGTAAATGCTTTTTTAGCTAATCCCCTAGCCATTTTATCCGAAATATCATTTAAAATTTTAATATCAGGAATTTGACCAGAAACAGAAGCTTTAGTGGCTGACTCTTTTTTATCAACTGATTCTTCAGCTTTAGTTTCAGTATTTAATTTAGGTTGAACTTCTTTTTTAGACTCTTCTGAACCTTCAGGTAAAATAACTAAAGGTGCTTCACCAACTGCTACAATAAATACATCATAATCAGATGAATAAAGACTTGATACTTCTAAGTCAGATTTTATCATACCCACTACATCTTCAGGTTTTTTACCTTGACGATGTCCTCTAGCAAATGCTCTCTTTGCAATGCCTCGTGCGGCTTTATCAGAAATTTCATTTAAAGATCCAAAGTTATACTTTGGTACTGCTGGTTGGTCAGATTTTACTTTAGATTCTTTTTCTTCACCTTTGTCAACTTTTTCCTGAGCCTTTTCAGCAGCCATTGCAACTAACTCTAAAGCATTTTCTAATTCGTTAGCTCTATCTTTTTTCTTTTCAAGATATTTTTCACCACCAACAGCTAAAATATCTTCTTCAGTGGCATCTGCAAATTCATATAGCAAACCTTCACGTTCATATTTACCAAATTCATAATCCATTTCATGCTTATGAGAATTTGGTCCACCAACCATATAAATGCATTCTTCAGGACAAGGGTAAGCACATAGATTACAATAACAACATTCAGCCATATCAATTGTGAACCGAGATACAATCATCTTTTTCTGCGTATCGTTAGATGTTATTCCGCAATCAAACTCACTTCCTTTTGGTGGTTTAATTGTATCTATTTTAATGCAATCTACAGGACATGCACGCTCACATTGAAGGCATCCAATGCAATCGTCAATGTCAACATGGAGTCTGGATCTTATTAAATTATAATCGTTTTCCTCAAAACCTATATTTTTTTCTGGTATTGGCCAAGTTTCATGAGGATATTGCATTGTTGCAACAAGTTCTTTTTTACGATAAAAATGTTTCCAAGTAACCCTCATCCCTATTACGAGAGACCTAACTCCCTGATATATGTTTTTAAAATAAGTTTGCATTAATCAAAATTCACGTTTTTTTTAAAAAATTAACTCCCAAATAGATACTAAGACAATGTTTATTAAGCAAATTGGTATAAAAAACTTCCAACATAAATACATTAGCTGATCTACTCTAAGACGTGGAAATGTCCATCGAAACCACATCATTACAAAAATTAAAAAAACAGCCTTAAGCAGAAGCCAAAAGGGACCAGTCACAGGATTGGTCAATAGTGATAAAATTGATTCAGGTATAATACCACCAAAATCTATAATCTCAAATGGTGATAACCAACCACCTAAAAATACTATTGAAGCAACAATACTAACAATTAGCATATTTGCATATTCACTTAAAAAGAATAAAGCCCATCTAAATCCTGAATATTCTGTCATCCATCCAGCAACTAACTCTGATTCTGCTTCAGGGATATCAAAGGGTGTTCTATTAGTTTCCGCTACAACTGAAATAAAATATATAAAAAACGCCGTAAATGCGAATGGACTATGAAGTAAAAACCATCTATTTTGAGACTGCCAAGCAACAATATCATTAATTTGCAAACTACCTACAACTATAATCGCTAACATTAGAGATAGTGCAATCGGAATTTCATAACTGATAATCTGGGCAGCAGCTCTCATTGCACCGTATGTTGACCACTTATTATTTGAACCCCAACCTGCTAATATTATTCCAATTACACCTACAGAGCTAATAGCTAGAATATACAATATACCAATATTAAAATTAGAAACGACAATATTTTCATAAAATGGAATTGCAATAAATGTAAGAAGTGGAGCAAGGAAAATAAAAAATGGTGCGAAAGTCATTATTTTACGATCAGCAACATTAGGTAATATATCTTCTTTAAAAAGTAACTTTAAAGCATCGGCAATTGGCTGACCTATACCACCCCAGAATTTTTTTCCGCCTTTAAAACCAAAAATTCCAACCTCCATTGGTCCAAGTCTATCTTGCATAAAAGCAGAAACTTTATTTTCAAAATACACTGCAATTATTGCATTAATTGACATTATCAAAAAGAAAACTACTGCAGGTATAGCTAAAGCAATAATCCATGCTATTCCTGAATGATCAAATGGAAAGATATTACTTAGTGTATTGTGTATAAACTGATAGAAATGCTGAACGATTGTCACCTATCTATTTCTCCTAAAACAATGTCTAAACTACCCAAAATTGTTATGACATCGGAGAGCATCCACCCTTCTGAAGCCTCATTAATTATTGACAGACTACAAAATGCAGGAGATCGCATCTTAACTCTATTTGGTATATTTTTCCCATCACTTTTAATATAGTACCCTAATTCACCTCGTGCACTTTCGTATCTTGTGTAAACGTCTCCCTTTGGAGGCCTTACTTTTTTAGGCATGGCTTCATAGACATCGCCCTCCGGTATTTTATCAATAGCCTGCCTCAAGATTTTTATACTTTCATAGATTTCTTCTACACGACAATAATACCTATCCCAACAATCACCTATCGTTCCATATTTACCTTTTCCAACAACTACGTCAAAATCAAATTTCTCATAGATACTATACGGTTCTTCCTTGCGCAAATCGTAACCATGACCAGAAGCTCTTAGATTTGGTCCTGTTAAGCCATAACTAAGTGCAACTTCGGGAGGGATAACACCAACATCAGCTGTACGCTCAATAAATATAGCATTACCAGTTAAAATCTCATTATATTCAGGAATTTGAGTTTCAAAGTAATCTAAAAATTCTGAAGTACGTTTGAGAAAATCTTTAGGTAAATCATGTGAAACTCCACCGACCCATATATAATTATAAAGTAGTCTAGCTCCACATAAATACTCAAATAAATCAAGTATCCTCTCTCGGTCTCTAAACAGCCATGTAAATGGAGTTATTCCACCAACATCTAAGCCAAAAGTACCAAGAGCTAGTAAGTGACTTGCAATTCTCTGTAATTCAGCTATGATAATGCGAATATATTCCACACGATCAGGTAGCTCAATACCCATTAGTTTTTCAACACCAAGTACAAATCCATGATTCATGTGCATAGAAGCTAAATAATCACACCTGTCTGTGAAAGGAATACACTGTTCGTATGATAAATTCTCGCAATGTTTTTCGAAACAACGATGAAGATATCCTAAGTGCGGCTCAACATAAGACACAACCTCACCATCCGTGTGAATTTTAAGCCTTAAAACACCATGAGTACTTGGATGCTGGGGTCCCATATTCAAGACCATTTCATCACCTTGAATTATACCAAGGTCTTTTAAATGTTGATTACTTACTCCCAATATGATTTATCCTTTGGAACAGGCATACCATTATAATAATCTGGTTCTTTATAATCTTTTCTCAATGGAAATCCTTCCCAATCTGCTGGTAGTAAAATACGACGTAAATCCCAATGGTCTTTAAACTCTATACCATATAAATCAAAAACTTCTCTTTCCATCCAATCCGCTATTCGCCAAATTTTTTCGATTGAAGGTATATTAGCATTATCTCTTTCTACCTCAATTCGGATTTCTAAGCTATGTTTTTTTGAAGTTGAATAGAAATTATATGCAACTCCTAATTTTTCATTTACTCCATTGTCATAGCCAGTAACACAAGATAAATAATCAAAAGTTAAATCTTTATCTTCTTTTAAATCTTTGGCTATTTCTAACCAAGAGTCATTAGTAACAAAAATTACTTCATTTTCTTCATCAAGAGTAATATGTTCATTGTAATTTTTAACTAATAAATCTGATATATTCTTAAAATTCATTATGCAGACCTCGTATAAGGCTTTTCTTCTTTGATTTTTCTCTTTAACTCAAGTAAACCATATATTAAAGCCTCCGGCCTTGGAGGACATCCCGGTACGTAAACGTCAACAGGAACAACTAAGTCTACACCTTTCAACACGTGGTACCCATGTTGCCAATAAGGTCCTCCACTATTAGCACAACTTCCCATAGAAATAACATATTTAGGATCTGACATTTGATCATAAAGTCTTTTTACTCTAGAAGCCATTTTCAATGTAACAGTACCAGCTACAATCATAACATCTGATTGTCTGGGTGAGGCTCTAGGTATTGCTCCAAATCTAGACAAATCATGCCTAGGTGCTGCTGCAGCCATCATTTCAATTGCACAACATGCAAGTCCAAACTGAAAATACCAAGGAGAACCTGACCTAGCCCAATTAACTAAATTCTCTAATTTCTCTACTACTACATTATCTTTTTGAAACTTTTCAGTTAACGATAAATCCATTTAACTTCTATTTTCCTTTTAAGTTTGAATAACGTCCATGAGCATATTTTACAGACATCTTGACCCAGTCAAGATCACCCTTCACCCATAGATAAACAAATCCCAGCACCAAAATGACCATAAAAATTAACATCTTGATTAGTCCTATAAATCCTAAATCTTGAAAAATAACTGCCCATGGGAACATAAAGAGAATTTCTACATCAAAAATAAGAAAGCCGAGAGCAATAATATAAAAACGAACATTAAATTTAACCCAAGCAGAACCTTCAGGCACCTCACCACATTCGTAGGAATCTAATTTACTTCCACCTTTATTCTTTGTTGGGGATAGGATAGCTTGCAGTAAAAATGGTACGGCAACTAGAACAACTGCAACAGCTGTAAAGATTAATATAGGTGAAAAATCTTGATACAAAAATATAATTCTTGTTATAAGCTAAAATTTATTAGAGTTTGAAATCTTCAAACAAGATTAATTCGCAGTTTTTTTATTTTTTTTTGAATCATTAATTGTTTGAATTTTCAAATAAATTTATTATGGGTAAACTATCAATAAAATTTTAATACAAAACTATACACTTGAGAAATAGGATTTATTCTTTTAAATCTTTATTTTATCAGCTAATAGTTTTTTGTTAGATTCGTGTTTGCAATTTTTGTATTAGATTAAAACATATTAAATATTGAAAAATAAATTATTAATTATAGCTTTAATTATATATTCTTTCATTCATGGTGAAATAATAGTTAATGAATACTCTGCTTCTAATCTGAATGGATATTCTGATAATTACGACAAATTTGAAGACTGGATTGAATTGTATAACACAAGCAATTTAGATATTGATATTGGTGGTTATTTCTTAAGTGATAATTCAGAGAACCTCACTAAATGGATGCTACCAATTGGTACATACATTTCAGGAAATGACTTTCTTATTATTTGGTGCTCAGGAAGAGATGAGGTTTTAGATAATCATTTTCATTCAAATTTCAAATTAAAACAAACAAAAGAAAATCAAGAAAATATTATACTTTCTTCATCAAATGGAGAAATTATTAATCAAATCCCTTTACATAAAACACAATTAGGTCATTCCTATGGTCGCCTTTCAAATAATTTGGAAAGTTGGAGAATATTTACTAATCCTACCTTAGAAGCATCTAATACCGGACAAAATTATGAACGCTATGCTGAAAAACCACAAATGAGTTTGGAAGCTGGACATCATACAGGAACCCAAAATTTAGAAATTTACTCTAGTGAGCCAATATCAAATATATTTTATACTGTCAATGGAAATAAACCATTATTAAGTTCAAATACATACGATGGACCAATTTTTATCACAAATACCCAAGTGATAAAAGCTGTTGTTATCTCAACTAACCCAGATGTCTTGCCGAGCTTTATTGAATTCAATACATATTTTATCGATGAAAATCATTCATTACCAATAATTTCATCTGCAGCTAATGACTTTCAAATACTATTAAATGGAGACTCGGGCCTAAGACCGCATGGTACAATAGAATACTTTAATGAAGAAGGAATAAGAACGGATCATGGCTATGGAGAGTATAACAAACATGGACAGGATTCATGGGCCTTTCCGCAAAGAAGCTTTGATTATATAGCTAGAGATGAAATGGGTTACCATCATGCAGTTGAAGAAAAATTATTAAGTTTATCTGATAGAGATGAGTTTCAACGATTAATTTTAAGGGCTTCAGGTGATGATAATTATCCAGGAATAGACTCTAGTGCGCACATGAGAGATATTTTCATACAAAAATTGGCAAATAAAAATAAACTGAATCTTGACATGAGAAGAGGTGAAAGGTGCGTTGTTTATGCAAATGGTGATTTTTGGGGAATTTATTCAATAAGAGAAAAGGCAAGTGACTCGGATTATACCAAGTATTATTATGGTCAGGATAAATATAGTATTCAATATGTAAAAAATTGGGGTAATACATGGGCACAATATGGTGGCCAAGAAGCAATCGATGCTTGGTTTAGTTTACGTGACAATATTATTAGTACAGATTTATCTAACCAAAATAATTATGAAAATATTTACAATCAATTAGATATTACTAGTCTTGTTGACTACGTATTAATAAATTCTTTTGTTGTTTGTACGGATTGGGTGAATTGGAATACTTCAGTATGGAGAGGGTTAGATCCAAATGGTAGCCATCAAAAATGGGGCTTAGCACTATGGGATGAAGATGCAACCTTTAATCACTATATTAACTATACGGGTGTTCCTAATGAGCAACCAAATGCAGAACCATGTTATCCTGAAGATATATGGCAGGACCCTCTTGGCGTAATTCAGATATTAAACAAGTTAAGAGAAAATAGTGAATTTAATCAATATTATTATACACGCTATATGGACTTGTTAAATACTGCATTTCAGGAAGAAGAAATGATTTCTGTTTTAGAAGGAATAGAATCCTCAATTGAGTCTGATATGCCCCAACATATTGCACGATGGGGAGGCAGTTTAGACCAGTGGCGTAATAATGTTGAAAAAATAAAAAACTTTATCAGAGACAGGATTGAGTATTTCCCAGAGGGATTGAATTCTTGCTATAATCTAACCGGTCCCTATGATTTAACTATTGATACACAGCCTGAAAACTCTAGAGAAATCCAAGTCAACTCAATTTTAATTCCTAGTGATTCGTATCCTTGGACTGGTAAATACCATGGCGGAATAAGTATGAAGTTAGAGGTAGCAGAAGAAATAGGATTTGATTACTGGATTATTGATAACAGCGATATTAATGACTTTTATTCACCTGAAATTGAATTTCGATTAGCAGGAGATGAGGATGTTACAGCAATATTTTCAACAAATCAATATTCTGAATTAATTATTAATGAAATTAATTATAATTCAAATTCTAATACAGATTCTGGTGATTGGTTTGAAATCTATAATCCTACTTCTCAAGCCCTAAATATATCAAATTATATATTTAAGGATGAAGATAATGATCATCAGTTTGCCTTTCCTCAAGGAACATCAATTAATCCAAATGATTACCTTGTAGTATGTAAAGACTCAGTTCAATTTACAAGCCAATTCCCTAATATAACAAATTTGATATGTGGATTTGATTTTGGTCTGAGTGGTAATAGTGACTGGGTGAGAATATTTAATTCAGAAGGTATTTTGTTAGATGCAGTTAATTATGATGACGAGGAACCTTGGCCTAGTGAAGCAGATGGAAATGGTGCTACATTAGAATTAATAGAATTCTCAAGTGATAATGCATTACCTGAAAGTTGGTCCGCATCAAATAACTATGGAACTCCAGGAAGAATAAATTCAACTTCAATTATAGGTGATATAAATTCAGATGGAGAAGTAAATATACTTGATGTAGTTTTAATTGTTCATTCAATTTTAGACGAAGAAACCGATTCATACTTAGATTTAAACAATGACTCAGTAGTAAATATTCTAGATGTTATAATTCTTATCAATAATATCCTACAATTAGAATTAATTGATGACGCAACCTTTGCAAACTATTTATTTGATGCAGGATCATTTAAAATTACTAGTGATGGATATATTGGCGCCGTACAATTAAAAATAAGGCATAACTCAAATTTTGATATAATTTTAAATGATAACACATTAATTTCAGAATATAAAACAAAAGGTAATTCAACAATAATTGTAATAGTTGAGCCTAATGAGCCTGAATTATTTAAAACGAATGATTCCTTCTATATACAAGAAATTCTGATATCAAATAGTCAGGAAATAATAAATATAAATATTCCCTTTAATTATGAACTGACTAATCCCTACCCTAATCCATTTAATAATGTTACTAATATCAAATATTCATTACCGACAAATACTCACGTCACTATGAAAATCTTTAACTTACTTGGAAGAGAAATTGCTACGATACTAAACCAAAATATTGAAGCAGGATACCATAATATAGCTTGGGATGCTAAAAATCATTCTAGTGGTGTATATTTTGTCAAAATGATAACAAAGAATTTTATAAAAACACAAAAAGTTGTATTGTTAAAATAAATTGAAATGGATTACTTAACTTTATTAAAAAAATTTGAAGCAGTAAGCTTAAAAGACTTAGATAGTGTTCAGCTACTAAATAGACATGATACAAAATTTGTATTTAATGTAGAAAATCTAACTACCATATTAACAAATTTATTACCATCTTATAAAATTCTTAAAATTAATGAAGATTTAATTTTTGATTATAATAATGATTATTTTGATACAAGTGATTTTATATTTTACACCCAACATCATAATGAAAATAGGAACCGATTTAAAATAAGATATAGAAATTACAAATCAACAAATACTACTTTCTTTGAGATTAAAACAAAAAACAATAAAAATAGAACAGTAAAACAAAGAATAAAATCTGAAAAAATATCAAATACATTTAATAAAGATGAAGAAGAATTAATCAATTCTGTCACTGGAGTAAATCCAAGTAGTCTATTAAAAAGTATAAATATTAAATTTTCTAGAATTACTTTGGTAGATAACAACTTTACTGAAAGACTAACTATAGATACAAATGTTAACGTATTAAATAATAAAAATAAAAAAATATTTAATAAATTAATCATTGCAGAAATAAAGCAATCAAAGTTTAATCCAAAGTCTTATTTCATAAAATGTCTTAAATCACAAAGTATTACTAGAATGAAATTCAGCAAATATTGTATGGGTTTAATACATTTAAATCCAGAATTAAAGGTTAATCGATTTAAACCTAAATTGAAAATATTAAATAAAATTATAAGTCAGGAAAATTAAATGATTTTTACACCTGAAGTTACGAACTTAATAACCCGTTTTGGTTTTAATCTCATTATAGCCTTTATAATAATTAAATTAATTTATGATAAAAATAAATCAAATAATGACTTCGTTTTTACATATTTTATTTTCAACACATTAATATTCTTTTTTGCTTTTCTACTTAGTAATATTGAAATCAATATGGGGTTTGCATTTGGAATGTTTGCGGTTTTTGCAATTCTACGATATCGAACGGATCCTATTCCAATTAAAGAAATGACTTATTTATTCATTGTAATTACTATAGGAGTTATAAACGCACTGAGTAATATAGAAGTTTCCTACGCTTCATTACTTTTTACAAATTTTTCATTGATAATTATGACATTTATCTTAGAAATGAATTGGCAAAAGAACTTATTTATTCAACAGACTATTAATTATGAAAAAATTGAAAATATAAAGCCTGAGAATAATAGTAAACTTCTAGCAGATTTAAAAGAAAGAACAGGTTTAGATATTCATCATTTTGAAATACGTAGAATTAATTTTTTAAGAGATACTGCGCAAATTCGTGTTTTCTATAAAGCATAACATAATAATTATTAGTGAAAAAAATATTACTCCTAGTAATACTATCTCCACTTTTAACTGAAGTAAAAACAGATGACCAACTATGGTATGGTATCCAAATTGATAAATCTTTAAAAAATTTAGGGATTGAAATTAGTAAAGAAAATAGATTGAAAGATGATTACAATAATATTCACAAATCTTTAACTGAGTTATCCATCTCTTATAAAATTCATAATTATTTAAAACCTTCAGCACAAGTTAGAAATATTCAATATAACGATAAATTTAAGTCAAGGATTGGCTTAAGTAATAAAGCTGTATTTTCTCAAAAAAAAATCAAATATGGTATTAAAACAAAATTACAAAAAGATTTTTTAAATAATAAAACACCTGAAAATTTGGTAATTAGAAACAAATTTTCAATTGAATATAAATTTTTAGATTTTTTTGAACCTTATCTATCCTACGAGCTTTTCCATGAACTTATAAATAATAATTTAAATTTTGAAAAATATCGAGTCTCAATTGGAACTAAATATGATATCTCTACCATCTCATCTTTAAAATTATTTTATTGCTATTCAGGAAATTTTGACAAAGATGACTTTGAAATCATAAATATTATAGGTACCAATTATGAAATATCATTTTAGAAAAAAATATTACTTATTTTCTTTTTTATTATTAAGTGTAGCTTTTAATGAGATTATAATTAATGAAATCAACTACCATTCTGCAGATAATTTTAATTCACATGATTGGGTAGAATTTTACAATCCAAACTCAATTGAAGTGAATATATCTAATTGGAAATTTAAAGATGAATTAGATGATCATATTTTTACATTCCCTCAAAATACTATAATTACTTCAAATGGTTATCTTGTTCTTTGTAGAAATGACTCTGCATTTACCTCCAACTACCCAAATATTACTAACTTTATAGGTGAATTAGAATTTGGATTAAGCGGTGGCGGCGAGCCAATAAGATTATTTAATTCTAATGATATTTTAGTTGATAGCGTAAACTATGATGATGAAATGCCATGGCCCTCTGAGCCTGATGGCAATGGTCCTACATTAGAACTTATTCACTTTAGTCTTGATAATTCATTAGCAGAAAATTGGACCTACTCAAGTGGTAATGGTACCCCTGGTGAGATAAATACATCAACTTTATCAACTAATGAAAATAATAATAAATTATCAAATTTTGAGTTTATAAACTGTTTCCCAAACCCATTCAATAATCAAATTAAAATTTCATTTTCATTACCTTTGAAATCTTTTTATACTTTAAAAATATTTAATATTATGGGACTAGAAGTTGCATCATTAATAAATGAAAGTTTAGAACCCGGATCTCAATCTATAAATTGGAATGCACATAACCAACCAAGTGGAATATATTTTGTAAATTTATCCTATAATGGTTCTAATAGAATGAAAAAGATAATTTTATTAAAATAAAAAGTTATTTTTATAATTAATTTTAAAAATTACAATTTTTCATTACCAGTGATGATATATATCTCCCGTCTCTTATATGATCATGAATATGATTATACTCATACTTCCCATTTCTACCATTTAAAATTAAATTTTTAAATTGACTTAAATATTCTTTAATTGGAATTAGATTTTTTTTATAATTGGTGTCTAAAATAGGATAAGCATTTCTTATGTATTTAGATTCTACTTTAATTATTTCTTGATTGTTAAAAAAACCAATTTTTATTAATTGATTTTTAATTTTTGAAATCAATTTAGATATTTCATCATCTTTATATGTTTCGTTGCTATCTACAGGTATTTCAACAACTAAAGATGTCTTATCCGGAGGCGACATATAATTTGATCTATTTTTAGGTTCATAAATTCGAGTAAAAACATATTCATTTGAAGGAAAGTACATTGAACCATTATTATTAACAGATTTTTTATTCAATAAGAATATAATTAGAATAAGATTTCTATATTTTATAAAGCGAGTAAACTCTATAATTTCTTTTGGTGGTGGAGGATTTAAAGATTTTACTAATTTATCAATTGGTATTGAGCTTACTACAATATCAGCTTCAATAACTTTTCGATCATTTATCTTAATAGAGGTAATCTCATTTTGTCTATGGAAAATTTCTGTGACTCGATTATTTATTTGAAAATTTTCACTACCAGCCTTTTCTTTCATTCTTTCAAATATTGACCAGATACCATATTTAGGATAATAAAATGATCCATCTAAATGTTTTATTTTTTTATTACCTAATCCAAATAATTCATAAATTAGAGATTTAAAGTTTAATCCTTTCAACCTATTTCCAGCGATATCAACAGATAAATTTTCACAAGAAGATCCCCAAAGTTTTTGGCTATAATCTAATAAAAACATAGAAGAGATTTTTTCTCCATACTGACTAATAGCATAGTCTCTAAAATTCGTAACTTGTTTTTTATTAAATTGTATTTTAATTAATTTTAAAATTTCAATAAATACAGATTTTGTACCTAAAACTTGTATTAGACTCATTGGAGATAATGGAAAATCAATAAATTTATTATTTATGAAAATTTGACTTGGAACCTGGATAAGTTTGAGGTCCTCTTGCAACATCAGCTTGATAAGATCGGTACATCTTTTATCTTTATCATGAAATCGATGTGCTCCTGAATCAAAGTAAAAATCATCAATATTATAAGTTTTACAATTCCCTCCTAATTCATATGCCGCTTCATATAATTTAAATTTTATATCATTTTCTGAAGCAAAATAAGCTGTAGATATTCCTGCAGGACCACCTCCTAAGATTTGAATAGATATTTCTTTATTATTCATTTTAATGATAGTGAGTACAGTGGTATTTCTGACCACATACGATTCATATATGGATTATGATAAAATGTAGTATCTAAATCTATATTATAATGTGTTTCAAAAATTTTAGAATAATCTCCAATCATTATAATATTATCACTTCCATCAATTGAATTAAATAAATACTCCTTATCTATTTTATCTACATTAATAAAATTCGATTCAATCCCATTGTTTTTTAAATAATAATTGATAAGAGAGTTACTTAAAATATATTCTTTTTCATTTTGTTGTATGTGATTCTTTAAAAGATATATTGAGGTTCCAAATTTATGAGATGTTATTAAATTGAATGTTAAAAGAAATAAAAATATGGGTAATGTTAATGATAATAATTTTGATTTTTGGCTGTTTTGATATTGGGCAATAATTAAAATGGATGCTACTATAAGAGGTAATACGTGTCTACTTTTATATATTAAATTTTGAAAAAAGAATATCCAAATTAAATACAAGAGGCAAGAAAATAAAAATATTTTAAAATTTTTATCAATTCTAACCTTATAAGATTTAGATTTTATAAAAATACTTATTGTTAATAAACTTATTATTATTGTAATTAAATTTCGATTTTTCCAATACCCTCCTAGTCCATCAGACCATATCGTATTAACCAAAAATTTTAATCTGATAAAAATATTTTTCTCTGTTATAATGGTACCACCATAATCATTAAAATGTCCACTTACATGTTGTAAGGCAACAGTAATTAAATCATTTAAGCCTTCTGTGAATACAAAGGGAATAATCCATATAAGTAAACCCGAAATAATCGAAATTATTGGAACATAATATTTTTTATTATTAAAAAAAATAATTATTATTGGTAGTATTAATAGAGGGAAATAAGAGAGTCGAATACCTAATAAAATACCTGCTAATAAATATCCAATAATTTGTTCATTTTGTTTTTTACCAGATAAAATTAAATGTATTGATGCTAATGCTACTGACATACCCATTAAATCAGGCATATACCGATTACCTAAAATCCAAATCATAGGATTAAAAAAGGTAATTAATATCAGGAAAACAGAAGATTTAGATTCAATTTTAATCTTTAATATTTTAAGTGAAAAATATATTATAAAAAAAGTTGATAATCCACCTATTAAAGATGCAGATATAGCCAAGCTACCAGTTATTTTATATAATATTATTGCGATAAAACAATATACTGGATATCCTGGAAAATGAGGTTGGTATTTAGCTACACTATATTCATCAACTATTGATAATGCGAAACGAAGACTATCGATATCTTCTATGTAATAAATAGAAGATATAATTCTAGATAATAAACAAATTAATAATAAAATATAATACATAAAAAAAAATGCTCACTAATTATTAGTGAGCATTTAATTTATTACTCTTTTAATTTAAAACGCAGCTAATTGATCAGCAGTCCATCCTAATTTACTACCAATAGTAGAATTCACTGTATTCAAAGATGTTACATAATCTGTACCTTCACCGGCTACTGGTGGTGCTTGACCAACAAGACCATGTAATGTAGTTAATTCAGCATCAGTCATATCACTATGAGAATTGTATTGTAATGATAATACAAAGGCAGCCATTTCAGACCAATATTTACCACAATTTGAATCAGCTGAACAATCAAAATCAGAACCACCCGCTTCAATTAACGCAACAACATCATTCGCATAATGTACAACATTTGCAGCAACTACTTTTTCCCAATTCATAACAATTACATCTCTTTGAGCTTTAATTTCTGAAAGTGAAGCTTGATTTGTAATCAACGTTCTACCTTCAAGATACGCATTCATAATTAAATCATCATAGTCACCTGCAACACCACTTCTTTTAGAAGCATATTTTGCCCAATCAAAATTAACATCTGTGGTAAAGTCTCCGCTACCAGAACCTTGTCTTTCAGCATCAGTCATAGTACTATATGTTCTTGCTGCTCCAAAATATCCAAATGATTCATCCCAGTGATGCTCCATATCACTATAATTTTCACAGGTACCATCATCTTCACAATCTTGAGTATTTGTATCATTATCTAATTTAGAGTCACCTAAATATACTGAAGTACCTTGATAATAGGAAACTGTGCCTAGTAAACCCTTCCCTACCATTGGATTTACAAATACACCTCCTGTAACATTAGCTCCAGCTAAAGACTCTGCTGCGTCAAACCAAGTTGACATAAGTGCAGCTGGTGTTACATTATAACCTAAAACTGTTTCTGTTGATATTTTATTTTCTAATCGTGAAGTCGAGATATCATGAAATAATGTGGTACCATCAGTGTATAATGCAGTTGCGTCATCATTATTATATAAACTTGTTAATTTAGCTGCTGTGACTGTCTCATCAGTTATGTGAGACTTGATTGAGCTGATTAACATATTTCTTACAACCTGACCAGAATATGATACACTTGACTCTCCTGCTACATATCTACTTTCAAATGTATATGTCGCTGGTGTATCAATTAGCGTATCACCTGAAGATACCGGATCAGTACTATCATCATCACTACATGCTGTAAAGATTAAAACTAATCCAATTGTTAAAACTCTAAACAATAATTTGTTCACTCTATTTCCTTATTTTGTTTTTTTATTAATTATCATTTTAAAATAAATATTTAACAGAAACGTTTATCTGTCTTCTTGCTCCTGGAATTATTCCAGAGCTTATATCTGCCTTAGGTTGATTGGGATTTGAATGTAATCTTGAACCAATATATATCTCATCGGTCAAATTTTTACCAGAAATTGTCATATTGATATTTTTCGAAGGATTATAATTAAAACTTACATTTACTATATGATAACTTGGTATAGGCCCTCTAATACCAATTTGTCCAATATTATCCCAACTTCCTCTTATACTAGAATCCCCAATATTATGAAAATCAGTGAATACTTTATCAACATACTTAAAGTCAAACCTAAAATTGAAATTATTAAATAAATTATATTCTAACCCTAATATAAAAGCATTCTTAGGAGAATATGGTAAATTATTCCCAGAAATATCAATAGGATCACCACTACCCATAAAACTATATTTGTCTAAAATTCCATTTAAGACATTCGTTTTTAGATATGTGTGAGTGAGATGAATTACAGGTAAGTATGAATTAAAAGAAATTCTTGAAGATAACTCGGTTCCCATTGTCTCCACTTTACCCAAATTCTTAAATGCTGTACCCCTGCCCGCTGCAACTAAGTTTTCTATATCAAGATGAAAAAATGAGAATTCGAAATCTAGGAAGGAAAAAAGATTATTAGATCTAAGACCTACTTCTTTATTCCAACTTTTCTCAGCTTTGAGATCTAGACCCGTATCTAATGCAAAATTACTAACCTTTAATGCACCACTTGATGGTGCAGTATATCCTCTATGAATACCACCAAAAAAATTGAAAATTTTAAAGTCCGTTATAAAACTTATACTTGGTAAAATAACAAAAGTAGTCTTGTCGAGATAAGTAGCGCCATTAAGTAAATCTATACGCTCCTGTTCAAATAATTCTAATCGAAAACCTGTATTTAAAGATGTATTACCAAATTTAATATTATTTGATAAGTATCCTGATAAAGCTGCAGTTTCATAGTGGTGACTTTGTCCGACTCTAGTCTCAGTAAGATTATATATTCCATCATTATTGACATCAACAAAATCACATTCCCCATCAGAACCAGTGTCACATAAATCACCTATACTAGTGTATTCAGGATGTATATAAAATTCATCATATACACCATTCCCATTTAAGTCGTATACATTATCTCCTTGGTCTGGTTCCCAATAAAATCTTCCTTCCCTTGCATCAGAAGAATCACCTATAACTTTATCATCAATAAAACGCTCCCAGTAAGTTCTTATGCCGAACTCTGAAATAGAATTAAAATTAAGAAAATTATGATTTAATTTATACGAGTGCTCATATCCTAAAACATAAAATGTTCTTAATATTCCAAAATTTGTTTCACCATTACCAATCCTAATAATGTCGTCTACTAAACTATCTTCAATTGTTTGGTAATTTAATTCTTCCGATAGATTTGATTCAGATACAAAAATATCCGTTTCACGCCACCATCTTCTATCAAAATAACTACTAAATAATTTTTTTGTTTTTAAAAGATTTGAATTAACTTTAGTTGTCTCTATTAAGTCTAAAGCAGTTCTGAGAACTTCAAAGTTATCATCTTCTTTAGGATTAAAATTTGGATCTGTTTCAAAGGAATATTCTGTTAAACCTGTATAGGTCGCTTGTGAATTTTCATAATTGAAACTAAACTTAGAATATAAATTTTTATTATTAGATGTATTGTAATTAGTTTTTAATGTGCCATTGTATTGTTCAAATTGATTATTTTCTCTAAAACCATCACCTCTTTTATACAAAAATTGAATTGTATTTTTCAGATTCCTATAACTTAAACCATCTAATTCTGTAAATAAACTTAAGTAACCATTTTGGCCAATTGTTGCATTTATAAAACCCTTAAAGTCATTACTTGGCCTTTTAGTGTAATAGTTTACAACTCCACCCATTGTTTGAGGACCAAATTTTATGACACCGCTTCCTTTTATAACCTGCAATCCATCAATTCTTTCTGCCGGTGGATTATAATACATATTTGGGTATACATATAATGCTGGTTGAATTGGAATACCGTCTTCTAAAATTAATACCCTTGATGATCTTCTTGGGTTTAAACCTCTAATACCAATACTAATCCTAGAATTACCTATGCCATCATCAGAAAATGAATGGACACCAGCGACATGATCTAATATTTCTTGTGTTCCGATAGGATTTACCTGCCTAATATTATACTCACTGATAATAGAAGCTGAACCAGGAGTATCATTATATGAAGTATTAACACCTCCAATTATATTTAACTCGGGACCAGATAGTGCTTCCATTTTCATAATTACATCTAAAATAAATGAATCACTTCCTAACTTAAAATTATTTGAAATATACTTTTTATAGCCTATGTATTCAACAATAACTTGATATGTTCCTTTTTCAATTTCTTTAAAATAAGATTTACCATTTTGATCTGTAGAACTACCAATCATTGTAGAATCTAATTTATCTAGAGAATTTATTCTTACATTAGCCCCATATAATGGCAGTAATTTATTTTGATCCATTACAGTAATTTCAATTGAACCAGCAAATTTTAAAGAAAAAAAACAACATAAAAATGTAATTAATTTTAAGTAGTTATATATATTCATTTAATAAATCTCTGGATTATCTATTTTAGTGTATACGTAGTCTGTATTTTTATTTAGAGATAAATTTCAATAACTACCCTGGCAATCATCTGATGACTGAGGTTCTAATATAGCATCATCTTCACATGAGACTATTAATAAAGAAATACTAGTCAATAAAGCTATTGATATAATGTGTATTAATTTAGATTTGATTTTTTTTCCATACTTTCACATGTCCTATAACTGCAAAAAAACTATAATATCGCTTCAATTAAATTTTGAACTGTAATACATTCAAATAATTCTTTTAATAATCACCTATCTTTTTAGTTAAAATATAATAAAAGTAAGATTTTAATTAAATTATAAAAATGAGAATGATTTTCAATACCAATAATTTAAATGAGAACGATTCTCAATATAAAGTATTTTTTTAATTTTTAAAAAATATTATACCCAGATTATTACTTTAAATAATTTAAAATAAATTCTAAAATTATATTTTTTTATTGTATTGAGAATCATTCTCATTATAAATTATCATAAATCAAACAAATTAATTTTTAGTATTTGTGCTATATCGTAATAAAAGTATTTTTGGGTGAAAAAAAAAGGAAGCTATTTCTTTAAACTGAATTAGTTTTCTAAATTAAAAAGGCTCGACATAGTCGAGCCTTTTTAGTCAATATTATGAGTANNTTTAATATTTTATATCAAAAAGAATACAATAATTTTAAATTTAATTTCGGTCATACTAAAATTATATTAAATTTTTTTGAATTAAGAATTTTAAAACAAAATCTCCATCTGCTTAAGCCTATTTCAAAACAAAAAAATTATATCAATGTTAAATTTGATACTGTTACTGTTCAATTCAATACCAAAGAATTTATTCTTTTTTTTAATTTCTTCCTTAAATTTTACAATACTTTAGTTAATGAATACAAAATTAAGATTAATAGTAAACTAATCAATAAAAATTTAACCTCCTCCTAATAGTAAAATAATCTCTTTTTAATCATATTCNAAGTCAGATAATTTTAGACTTTATTTTTAGTTAAAATTTTAACAATCAAATAAAGGTTTAATTATATGAATAAAAATATATTAATTATCAGTGCAACTTCAGGAAATAACTTTGAACTTGCAACAAAAATTAATTTAATAACTAAAACTATAAAATTAAATAGCGAGCTAATTAATGTTGAAGATTATGATATTCCATTATTCACTACAATTAAATATAAAGAAGGATCTCCAAATTCTTTAACTAAACTAGTTCCTAAATTTTTAAAAGCTGATGGTTTTATTATTTGNGCTCCTGAATATAACGGTAGTATACCGCCAGTTTTAACTAATTTGATTTCATGGATTTCCGTTTCTACAGATAAATGGCGTGAAGTATTTAATGGTAAAAAAGCTCTCATTGGCACCCATAGTGGAGGAGGAGGGAATAACTTTATTCAATCNATGAAAATCCAATTAGGACATNTGGGAATAATTGTTCTCCCTAGAACCATAGTGGTTAATAGTTCTACTAAATTTAATGATGATAATACTAAAGATAAAATTCAACAATTATACGAACTATTATAATATAGAAAAGGAAAATATGAATCAATATTTGAATGCACCCGTTGCATCTAAAAATATGCCCAAAGGTATNCCCTACATCATAGGAAACGAGCTAGCAGAACGATTTAGCTTTTATGGTATGAAATGTATCTTAATGATATTTATGACAAAATATTTAATGGATAGTTCCGGCAGTATTAATCCAATGGGACGAGAAGATGCAACTTATTGGTATCATATATTTACTTCTGCAGTCTATTTCACTCCAATTTTAGGTGCAATTGTTGCAGATGCATTTTTTGGTAAATATAAAACAATCTTATTTCTTTCTATAGTCTATTGTTTAGGACATATCGCCCTAGCTCTCGATGAAACAAGATTAGGACTTTCTATAGGTTTAACTTTAATTGCAATAGGTGCTGGTGGAATTAAACCATGTGTCTCTGCTCATGTTGGTGACCAATTTGGAAAAACCAATTCTCGCCTACTAGAAAAAGTCTTCAGCTGGTTTTATTTATCAATTAATTTAGGCGCATTCATATCTACATTACTCACACCAATCATGCTCGATAAATACGGTCCATCTGTTGCATTTGGAATCCCTGGAGCATTGATGATTATAGCTACTTATGTATTTTATATGGGAAGAAATGTATTCATTCACATTCCAGCTGGTGGTACAGAGTTCATCAAAGAGACATTTAGTAGTGATGGGATTTCAGTACTTTTAAGACTATTTATTATCTACTCATTTGTGGCAATCTTTTGGGCACTATTTGACCAAACTGGTTCAACTTGGGTTCTACAAGCCGAAAGTTTAAACAGAAATTGGCTTGGAATGGAATGGCTATCATCTCAGATTCAAGCAATAAATCCTATAATGATTTTACTTTTTGTGCCATTATTTAGCTATGTAATTTATCCTTCATTAGATAAAATTATTACCCTAACGCCTTTAAAAAAAATTAATCTTGGACTTTTCCTTGCGGTACCATCATTTGTAATTATTGGAATAGTGCAGTCTTGGATTGATGCTGGTCAAACTCCAAGTATTGGTTGGCAAATTGGAGCTTATGCAATTCTTACTGCTGCTGAAGTTTTAATATCAATTACTTGTCTAGAATTTTCTTATACTCAAGCACCAAATTCAATGAAATCATTAATCATGGGATTCTTTATGCTTTCAGTTTCTTTTGGAAACTTTTTTACTGCGGCTGTAAATATATTCATTCAAAACTCTGATGGTAGTTTAAAACTTGAAGGTGCTACATATTTTTATTTTTTTGCAATACTTATGCTAGTGACTGCTTGCTTATTTATTTTTGTGACTATGTTTTATAAGTCGAAAGAATACCTTCAAGAAGAAGGAAAATAATAAACATAACTTATATTTATTTATGAAAGAAAAGTCAACCTCCTTATTTTTTTCTGATATTGTTGGATATAGCAGTTTATTTTCTTCGAATGAAAAACTTGCATTAAACTTATTAGAAGAACATGATATTATTGCTGAAAGACATATTGCTAAATACAAAGGGAAAATAATCAAACGAATTGGTGATGCAATTTTTGCTGAATTCTCTTCTGCTAAAAATAATTATTATGCTTCAATAAATATCCAAAAAGAATTAATAAAAAGAAATAAAATCTTATCCAATGAGAACAAAATAGAAGTTCGAATTGGACTTCATTATGGAAATGTGTATGAAAATAATGGAGACTTATTTGGAAATAATGTCAATATTTGTAGTAGGCTAGAATCTATTGCCTTTCCTACTTCAATTGCCTGTAGTCAAGAATTCATCGTAGAGTTACAAGATTTAAAAATATATAATCGAGAATATGGTTTTATTGCATTAAAAAATATTAAAAAACCTATTAAAGTTTTCAAAATATATAATGATCAAAAACACTATTTATCAGAAAATAAAAATATAATATTAGATTTTATATCTAATAGAAGTATCATATTATTAGATAATGATAATATAGAAAAAGAATTCATACCCATTGGATTTTTATATCCAAAAAATCTTGGTGATATTTATACAATAGATAAATCTGCTGATAATGACTTTTTGTCCATTGAGATAAATAAGCAATTAATTGACTTTGCAAATAAAATTTCAATAATCCGTACCCCCTCATTTGAAACAATGATAGATTATAAAGATAAAGATTTACAAGAAATTGCGTTAGAACTTTCATTAGAGTATTTACTTCAGAGTACTATTATGAGAGATGACGATTCATTTAAAATATACTTCACTTTATTTTCAATAAATTCAGCTGAAAATATTTATGATAAAAAATTTGAAGGTAAATTTCACGATATGAAAAATATTATAGGATCTTTATTAATCGATTTATCTGATTTATTAAATTTTAAAATTAGTCCAGAACAAATTAAAATTTTTAATGCAGAATTAAATGTAAATAATGATGCTTATAGACTTTATCTTGAGGGGAAAAACTTATCTCAAATAAATTCAAGTCCAGACTCATTAGAAAAATCAAAATTAAAATTAAAACAATCTATTAATATTGATGACCAATTTGCAGAAGCTTATGCTGCACTTGGAATGACCTATATTCATTTGGGCGAAAATGATGAAGCAGATGAATGCTTTGATGAAGCAGAGGATATTATAGAAGATTGTGAAAATTTAGACACACTATCTATTGTTTATAATGATTTAGGAATATACAATCGAGTACAAGGGAAAATAAAAAAATCTATACGTAATTTTGAAAAATCACTTAAATCTATAAAAAAACTAAATGACCAAGTTAAACTTGGAAATATTTACACAAATATTGCAGCAGCTTATTCAATAATTAATGAAAATGAATTGGCGCTAAACTTATCATCAAGGGCTGAATTAATTTTTAAAGAATTAGATGAAAAAATTAGACTAGGTAGTTTATATGGTACTATGGGTAATATTAATAAAAATATTGGGAAATTAGAAGAAGCTATTAAGTATTATAATTTAGCAAAAAAAATCTTTTTATCTGAAGATATGATCGCTAAATATGCTCAGGTTTTAATTATTCAGGCTGAATGCTATTATACAATAAATAATATTAAAAATGCTTTACAAAACTTAAATGAGGTTAAGCAAATTGCAGATGATTTTAATATGCCAATGCTTAACTCTCGGTATTCATTATTAATGGCTATGATTAATTTTAATAATAAAAAATATAATGAGGCATTAGATTTTATTGATGAGTCTATTGATATATTTGATGAAATTAATAATAAAATAAAATTAGCTAGTAGTCAATTATTAAAAATTCGCATTCTTTTAAAAGTGAATAAACTAAAAAAAGCGACTAAAATATATAAAAAAGTAGAACGCTTAATAGAAAGATTAGATGATAATAAATTATCAGAAGATTTAGAGCAAATTTCTAAATTAATTAATATATAAATTTTAAAAATACTTTATTTTATTATTTATTAAAACTAAATCAATCTAAACAATATTAAATAATAATAAATTTACAATATTTATTTTACGATTATTATTTAAACCTCATTTTAGTAATTGATGTATTTAAGTTGCTAAATTAATTTTGTTAAAAAAATCATGGCCAAGTTAAATAAGTGAAAAATTTATCTAAAATGACTATTTTAGGAATGATGTCTGGGACATCAATGGATGCTATTGATTGCATAATTAGTGAAATAAAAATTTCAAGTAATTTCAATCTAACTTATAATGTGATTGAACAAAACTGTTTTCCTATTCCATTATTAATACGAAAAAAAATTATTAGAGCTATTGAAAATCCTAAATTAAATTTTGAGGAATTAGACAATCTAATTGGTAAATTTCATTCTAATTGTGCTTTAAAGCTTAAAAATACACATTTATTAGATTCAATAGCAATTCATGGACAAACAATTTATCATAAAGAAAGAATAAAATCATTACAGATTGGAAATCCAAAATATTTATATGAAAATCACAAAGTTCCAATTATATATAATTTTAGAAAACATGATATTTTAGAAAATGGTACTGGTGCCCCATTAATGCCTTACTTGGATTGGTTACTTTTAAAAAATACTAATTTCTCAGATTTTACATTAAATATTGGTGGTATATCAAACATAACATCAATTCCTAAAAATACAAATAGAAATCAAGTTATTGGATTTGATACAGGACCTGGTATGGCATTAATTGATGAATGTTGCATACACTTCTGGAAAGTATCATTTGATAAAAATGGTATGTATTCAGAAAAAGGTAAAATTAATGAAAAATTATTAAATCATTTAATGGATCATCCATTTATTAATAAAAATTTTCCAAAGTCCACAGGAAGAGATATATTTGGTAAAAAAATGGTACTTCAAATAGTTGATAAATATCAACATGAATCACCTGAAAATATTTTAAGAACTTTTATTGCATTTACTGCGAAATCTATTTCGACTAACTTGAATAAAATCCTTAATTTTACACCACTATATTCTCGTCTATTTATAAGTGGAGGTGGAATTCACCATCCGATATTAATCGACGATTTAAAAAAATATTCACAAATACAATATATCAATAATTCGAAAGTACTTGGAATTCATACAGACTATAAAGAAGCATTGTTGATTGCAATTCTTGGATATTCAAAATTGAATCAAATGAAAAGTAATATGCCTTCAGTTACAGGAGCAAATTGTGAAGTTGTATTAGGTGAAATTTATACTAGAAATTAATTTATTATTGGAGAAATATTGAACGAATTTATATTTAGAGAATATGATATAAGAGGAATCGTAGAAACTGACTTTACAGATGATGTTGTTATAAATCTTGGGAAGGCATTTGGTACATTTGTTAAAAGAACTGGAGGAGATTTTGTAGCTGTTAGTGGTGATGTAAGAGAAACTACACCTCATTTAAAGCAAAAATTTTCTGAAGGATTAATTTCTACAGGAATTAATGTTAAAGATATNGGAATCATCCCTACTCCGACAAATTACTTCAGTATGTATCATCTAAATATAGATGGAGCTGTTCAAATTACAGGAAGTCATAATCCTCCAGAATTTAATGGTTTTAAGATATCAATTAGTCAAAAAGCTTTTTATGGTAAACAAATTCAAGACTTGAAGGATTTAATTCAAGAACAAGATTTTGAAATTGGTAATGGTGAAATTGAAAATGTGCCTATTCTTCAAAATTATCTAGATATGTTAAAGTCAAAAATTAAAATTGAAAGAAAATTAAAAATAGTTATGGATTGTGGAAATGCAGCAGGATGTTTAGGTGGACCACAAATTTATAAAGATTTAGGTATAGAATTAACTGAATTATATTGTAACGTTGACTCTACTTTTCCAAACCATCATCCAGATCCAACAGAAGATAAAAATCTAGATGACATAATTAAAGTAATAAAAAAAGGTGATTATGATTTTGGTGTTGCTTTTGATGGTGATGCAGATAGAGCAATTCTTATCGATGAAAAAGGTGAAATAATTCGTGCCGATAATATGATGTGTATATTTTTACCTGAAATTATTAAAACTCCTGGTGAAGAAATTATTTTTGATGTCAAATGTTCCCAAGCATTGGAAGAAATGATAATAAAATACGGCGGAACAGCAACAATTTGGAAAACAGGACATTCACTAATTAAAGAAAAAATGCGAGAAAATAATGTAAAATTTGCTGGAGAAATGAGTGGACATATCTTTTTTTCGGATGATTATTACGGCTTTGATGATGCAATTTATGTAGGTTTAAGGGCAGCACAAACTTTATCAAGAACAAACAAGAAGTTATCAGAACTTACAGCAGAAATTCCAAAATATTATTCGACACCTGAAATGAGGATGGAATGCAATGATGATTTAGAAAAGTTTAAAATTACGAAAAAGGCTATAAAATATTTTACTAAAAACTTTGATTGTGAAACTATTGATGGAGTTCGAATTCGTTTTCAAGATGGTTGGGGACTTGTTCGTTCTTCAAATACTCAGCCCGTAATTGTAACAAGATTTGAAGCTAAATCTGAAGAAAGACTAAATGAAATAAAATCATTAGTTTTAAATAAATTATCTGAGTTTGGTAACTTCAAAATTAATGCATAATCTTAATTTAGAATACTTAAAAAATAAACTAAATTCTGACTTATTAGAGATTTATAGTAATGGACCAATCTCATTAGTTAATCCAATTAATTATGTTCTTTCAGGTACAGGAAAACGAATTCGTCCAATTCTTACATTTCTATCAGCGGATGCCTGTGGTGGAAATGCTGAAGATGCAATGCATGTAGCATTAGCAGTTGAAATTTTACATAATTTCACACTAGTTCATGATGATATAATGGATGATGATAATACTAGGCACGGAAAACCTACGGTACATCAAAAATGGGATAACGGAACTGCAATTCTAACTGGAGATGCTATGTTATCATTAGCATTAATGACACTTCAAAAATGTCAAAGAAATAATCCTGAAATATTAAAAGTATTTACAAATGGTCTTTTGGCAGTTTGTGAAGGTCAAGCAATTGATAAAGAATTTGAAACTAAGTCAGATGTAACTATTGAAGAATATGTTAATATGATTGATTTAAAAACAGGTTATCTTATCGGCATGGCAGCAGAACTTGGAGCACTATCAATCACAGAAAACTCTAAATATTGCTCTGCTCTAAGTAAATATGGAAAACTAGTCGGAAGAGCTTTTCAAATACAAGATGACTTGCTTGAATTATATTCTAATACAAAACAGATGGGGAAAAGTCTGGACTCAGATTATTTGTTAGGAAAAAAGACTTATCCAATGTTGCGAATAAAAGAAGATTATGCCGATGAATTAAATACATCATTAAAAAATGCTGGTGATAACGTTGAATTAGGTAAAAAATTAATTCGTAATATCCTTGAAAAAACCAAAATTAAATCTGAAATTGAATTACTTACTTCACATATGATTAACGAAGCGAATCAATTATTAATTAAAAATGATTTATTAAGTGAACATATCAAAAATTTTAGTAAATTGATTCATAATAGAAAGAAATAAAGTGATAAATTTTAAAGAATTAAAATTAAAGTATGATAATAAAAATATGTTTGATGCTATTCTTAGCTTTCCTAATCAAATAAAATTTTCTTTGGATTATATGAGAGACTGGCAGCCTAAAAATGAATATAATCATATAGAAACAATTCTGATTTCAGGAATGGGTGGCTCTGCAATAGGTGGAGATTTTGTCGCATCACTATGCAATCAATATTGTAATATTCCTATTATTGTAAATCGCTCATATGAAATTCCAAATTGGGTAAATAAAAACACACTAATCATTTCATCTTCATATAGTGGAAATACAGATGAGACACTTAATGCTTTAAATTTAGCTATAGAAAAGAGTGCTACTGTAGTTGCTGTAACAACTGGTGGAAAATTATTAAAAGTTGCAAAAAATAATTTATTTGATTTTATTAAAGTAACTCCCGGTTATCAGCCAAGAGCTGCTTTAGGTTTTTCAATAGCTTTAAATCTTTTACTTTTGGAAAAAATAAAGTTAATTCCAAAAAACTTAATGACAAATTTACTGAAAAATTCTTTAAATAAATTAACTGAACTTTCTTTGATATACTCCGATTACTCTAATACTAATAATGCAATTGAATTTTCAAAAAAGATATATAATAAATTTCCTGTTATCTATGCATCAGAGGGTTGGCAGGCTAATTGTGCATTTAGGATGAGAGGACAACTAGCAGAAAATGCTAAAATTCTTAGTTCACACCTAAGTTTTCCTGAGCAAAATCATAATGAAATTGAAGGCTGGAATAATAATAAAATTCTAAAAGAAACTGTTATTTGTTGGATAATGGATAATTCGGATCATCCTCAAGTAGAAAAAAGAATGCAAATTACAAAAGAATTATTAAGCAAGTATCCTATTAACCATTTAATACTTAGGTTAGAGTGTGATTCAAATATAGAACGAGCTTTATGTATGATTCATTTAATTGATTGGATAAGCTTTTACTGTGCATTATTAAACAATATTGACCCAACACCAGTTGTAAGAATTACGGAATTAAAAAATAGATTAAGTGATGAATAACATATTTTTGAATTAGTTATTTGTCATATTTTATAGAGTAAGATATATGATAAATGTAGAAGTAAATAAAATTTCTTATCATCCGCCCAGTAAAGGATATGCAGTCCTTTTACAAGAATTAGGTGGTAATAAACAGTTACCGATCGTCGTCGGAAGTAATGAAGCTCAGGCTATAGCTCTAGCATATGAAGGTATTGAAATGCCAAGACCAATGACACATGATTTATTAAATGAAATTATAGATTCATTTGAGGCAAAAATATCAAAAATTATTATAAATAATTTATCAAAAGGTACTTTCTTTGCTCAAGTTTTCATAAGAACAAAAAATAATACTGAAATAAAAATCGATAGTCGACCAAGCGATGCTATTGCAATTGCGCTAAAATCATTAGCTCCAATTTTTGCGACAAAATAAGTAATTGAAAATGCTTCATTAAAAAGTATAGTAATTGAAAGTGGAACTACTACTCCAGCTACCCAAGAAACTGATTTTTCTAAATTTAAAACATTAGATAATTTAAAAGATGCTTTAGACAAGGCAATTGAAGAAGAAGAATATGAAATTGCAGCAAAACTAAGAGATAAAATATCTCATTTAGAGAAGGAAAATTAAAGTTTAGTGCTCTCTAATGCATTCTTTGAAGCTTTTTGCTCAGCTTCTTTTTTACTCCTACCAATACCTAAAAACATTTTATCATCAGAAACTACTGCCTCTATTGTAAAAATCTTGTCGTGATCTGGTCCTTCTACATTTTTCACTCTAAATAAAGGAGGTTCTAATCCTTTTTCCTGATAAATTTCAATTAATTTACCTTTATAATTGTCATCGGCTGTCGCTTTATTTTCATGCATAATTAAAAATTTATAAATAAATTTTTCTGCCGATTTTATTCCACCATCTAAAAATATTGCACCAACTAATGATTCAAAAATATTACCATTTAAATTATAGGCAACCTTTTGATTTTTTAAATCAAGACTATTATTTGTTTTTACATATTTAACTAAATTTAATTTAGTAGCCATTTTAGCTAAAAATTGCTTTTTTACTAAAGCTGCTCTTTTCTTTGTTAATTTTCCTTCATCATCTTTTCCATATTTATGAAAGAGCCATTCTGAAACAACATAGTCAAGTACTGCGTCGCCAAGAAACTCAAATCGTTCATAATTTTTTTTAGGATTAGGTTTTAAAGATTTATGGGTAAGACTCACCTCTAAAAGTGATTTATCAATAAATGTATATTTAACTTTTTGTTCTAATTCTGTAGGTTTTGTAATTAAAGAAAGAAAAAAAAAATTTAGTCGTGTGAAAAACGATATCAAACTTCAAATCTTTTAAATAAAAGTACTCCATTATGACCTCCAAATCCAAAGGTATTACTCATCGCATAATTAATATCTTTTTCAATCGCTTGATTTGGAACGTAATTCAAATCACATTCAAAATCAAAATTTTTATAATTTATTGTAGGAGGAATAAATCCATTTTTTAAGGCCAAAATAGAAGCTATTGCTTCTATACCACCTGCGGCTCCTAATAGATGTCCTGTCATTGATTTAGTTGAACTAACTAATAATTTATTAGCATGATTTTTAAAAACTGTACGAATTGCTATAGATTCATTTCTATCATTGAATGGTGTAGATGTCCCATGTGCATTAATATAATTAACTTCATCAGTGTTAATTTGAGCATCATTAATGGCCATTTTCATAGCCCTAGCAGCACCTTCTCCATTAGGAGCTGGAGATGTTAAATGATATGCATCTCCGGTCGCACCGTAGCCACAGATTTCACCTAAAATATTTGCATTTCTCTTTAAAGCGTGCTCTAATTCTTCAAGTACTAATACACCAGCACCTTCTCCCAATACAAATCCATTTCTTTCTTTATCAAATGGTCTCGATGCTGTATTAGGATCTGGATTTTTAGTCAGTGCTTTCATATTTGAAAAACCTGCGACAGATATAGGCACAACCGAAGCTTCAGTACCCCCTGCAACAATTGCATCAGCATCACCATACTTAATCATTCTAAATGCGTCACCAATTGCATGAGTACCAGTTGCACATGCAGAAACAACCGAATAATTTGGACCTTTAAATCCATGCCTCATTGAAACGTGACCTGGTGCAATATCACAAATCATCATTGGGATAAATAATGGACTTACTCGTCTTGGACTACGTAATAATTTTGAATGATTGTCTGTAAGAGTTTCAATACCACCGATACCTGAACCTATTATAACTCCGACTCTTTCAGGATTGGAGTTATCTTTAGTCAGTCCTGAATTATGAATCGCCTCATCGGCTGCAATTACTCCAAATGCACAGAATCGATCCATACGATTTAGTTCTCTTCGTTCAATAAAAGATTCCATATCTAAATCTTTTACTTCTCCTGCAATTTTTACACTTAAAAGGTCTGTATCAAAAAGTGTAATTGGAGCTACACCATTTTTACCAGTTTTGATGCTATTATGGAACTCTTTTACCGAATTTCCAATAGGTGTTAGGCACCCCATCCCTGTAATGACAACACGCTTTTTATTCATAAAATAAATAATTTATGAATTAGCTAACTGCTTTTCAATATAAGTAACAGCTTTACCTACTGTCGTAATTGTTTCTGCATCTTCATCTGGTATTTCAATATTAAATTCCTCTTCAAATTGCATAATTAATTCAACGGTATCTAATGAATCTGCACCTAAATCATCAATAAATTTAGCATCTTCTGAAATTTTACCTTCATCAATACCTAATTTATCAATAATAATTTCTTTAATTTTATCAAAATTCTGAGACATACTTATCCTTTCTATTTTAAGTTACATAACCATACCACCGTCAACATTCATTACTTGACCGGTGATATATGAAGCTTTATCTGATGATAAAAATAATACCAAATTTGTAACATCCTTTGATGAACCAAGTCGATTTAAAGGAATTTTTTGGTAAAGTTCATTTCTGATATCTTCAGATAAATTATCTGTCATATCAGTTTCAATGTATCCAGGAGCTACTGCATTCACAGTTATGTTCCTAGATCCTAATTCTTTTGCTAAAGATTTTGTTAGGCCTAAAATACCTGCCTTAGAAGCTGCATAATTAACTTGTCCAGCATTTCCTATTTGTCCAATTACGGAAGAAATATTAATAATTTTCCCAGATTTATTTCTAATCATTTGCTTTGTAACTGCTTTTATAGTGTTAAAACAACCTTTTAAATTTACATCAACCACCCTATCCCAGTCCTGTTCTTTAATTCGAAGGAGTAAATTATCTTTGGTCAAACCTGCATTATTAATTAAAATATCGATAGTTCTAAATTCTTCAATTATTTTCTTAAAAACATTTTGAACTTCATTGAAGTCTGAAATATCACAAGAATAAATCTTTATACTTTCATTATCCCCTCCAATTTCATTTTTAGCTTTTAATAAATCATCATAATTTCTACTAATTAAGGCAATTTTACAATCATTATGAAATAATCCATTTGCAATTGTTTTGCCTATTCCTCTAGAAGAACCAGTTACTACAGCTACTTTATTTTTTAAATTAAGCTTTAAATTCATTTATTTCCTGAGGTGTTCCTATATTAAAATTAATGGATTTTTTTAAAATTCTACGATTTAATCCTGAAAGTACTTTCCCGGGGCCACATTCAATAAATTTTATAATTCCTAAATCATTGATTTTCTCTATAGATTGACTCCATCTGACAGGATTTTCTAATTGAGAAATTAAATTTTTCTTAATTTCATCACTTTTTTCAGCTGGCTCTGCAGTTACATTTTGTATAATTGGAAAGTCTGAATCTTTAAAATGCGTTGAATTAATCACTTTTAATAAATTTTCCCTTGCCGATGACATTAATGGTGAGTGAAACGCACCAGAAACATTCAAAGGCAAAACCCTACGAATCCCAATAGATTTTGCAGTTTCTATCGCAGAATTTACTGCATCAATTTCTCCAGAAATTACAACCTGACCTTGTGCATTTAAATTTGCAGGAACTATAATCCCTGTTTGATTACAGATTATATCGATTTGCTTATTTGTTGCACCAATAATTGCAGCCATTTTTCCTGGATTTATGTTCCCAGCTTCAGCCATTGAATTAGCGCGAACTTTTATGATTTCAACAGCATCCTCAAATGAAATTGAATTAGCTATGGTTAAAGCTGTAATCTCTCCAAGACTATGCCCTGCTCCGATTGAAAATTGAATATCATATTTATTTTTTAATTCAGTAGCAGCTATATAGCTATGAATAAAGATTGCAGGTTGAGTATATTGAGTTTTTTTTAATTTATCATCAGGACCATTAAATGAAATTTCAGAAATATCAAAACCCAAGATTTGAGATGCATTATCATATTTTTCTTTGGATGATATACTTAAGTTCCAAAATTCTTTACCCATACCAACAAATTGAGAACCCTGACCTGGACAAAGTAATGCAACTTTCATTAATTAAAAAGACTCCATTTTAAATAAATTGCACCCCAAGTAAAACCTGCTCCAAAAGCTGATAGAATTATATTATCACCTTTTTTAACCATATTTCTTTCTACTGCTTCGACAAGTCCAATAGGTAATGTTGCTGCTGTTGTATTTGCATATTTATCAATGTTAATTAAAACTTTTTCTTCAGAAATTCCAAGTCGTTTTGCAGCTGAATCAATAATCCTCTTATTCGCTTGGTGTGGAATAAACAAGTCGATAGTATCAGAAGTTAATTTATTTCGCTTTGCAATATTATATGAAATATCAGCCATACCTTTTACGGCATATTTATATACTTGTCTACCATCTTGATAAGCATAATGTTCTCTACTTTCTACAGTTTCATGTGTTGCCGGTTTTAAGCTACCACCAGCTTTCATTTTTAAATACTCACCTCCTGAACCGTCACACCTTAGTTCACTATCAATAATTCCAGTACCATCATTAGTAGCTTCTAGCAAAACAACCCCTGCACCATCACCAAATAAAATACACGTATTCCTATCTTTGTAGTCAACAATTGAACTCATTGTATCTACACCAAAAATAAGTATCTTCTTATATTTCCCAGATTCAATAAAACGGGTCCCAGTATCTAATGCAAATAAAAATCCAGAACATGCACCTGACAAATCAAAACCAAATGCATTATTTGCACCGATTTCATTTTGAATCAAACATGCTGTTGAAGGGAAAAGCATATCTGGAGTTACTGTTGCAACAATTATTACATCTATTTCTTCAGGATTTACATTATACTTTTTTTGAAGATTTTTAAATGCACTAATAGCCATATGAGAGGAGGCTTGACCCTTTTCAACAATTCTTCTTTCTTTTATACCAGTGCGTGAACGAATCCATTCATCATTCGTTTCAACCATTTTTTCAAGATCAGAATTTGTTAGTCGTTTACTAGGAAGATATTTTCCAACTGCAGTAATAGCAGCTTTAGAATTATTTTTAAACATTCTCTAATTCGCTATTTATTATTAAGTGTTTAGATATTCTGTTTGCTATGTCATTAATTAAATTTTCATTACATGCTTTTGCTGCTGATTTGAGAGCATTTTTAATAGATTTAACAGAAGAACTTCCATGGCATTTCATAACAATACCATTAACTCCTAAGAATGGTGTTGAACCATGCTCTTCATAATCCAATACATTTTTGACATCTTGGAATGCTGGTTTTAATAATGGTGAAGCTAATTTACTAGTTGTTTTTGAATTTATTGAATCTCCTAACCAAGAAAATAAATGCTTAATTAAGCCTTCTATAAGTTTTAAAACTGAATTTCCTACAAATCCATCACATACAATTATATCTGCTTTACCTTCCATTATATATCTAGATTCAATATTGCCAATAAAATTAGAAACATGCTCTTCCATTAAAGGATAGGCTTGACGAGTTAATTCATTTCCTTTTGTAGCTTCGGTTCCAATATTCAATAATGCTACTCTTGGATTTTTAATATCCACAAGATGTTCCATATAAGCGGTAGCCATAATTCCAAAATGAACTAGATGCTTAGGCTTTACATCTGAGTTAGCACCAGCATCACAAAGAATAAACCCTCCATTCTGTGTTGGAATAAATGGTGCTAGTGCAGGTCTGTTAATACCTTTGATTTTTCCTAAAATGAAAAGTGATGATGTTAAAAGAGCCCCTGTATTTCCAGCACTGACAATTGCATGAGATTTACCCTCTTTAACAGATGAGACAGCTCGTACTAAAGAAGAATCAGGTTTATCTCGAAATGCTTTTACAGACCTTTCATCCATATCTATCATTTCTGTACAATGATTAATTGTTATTTTATCAGATGAAAAACCCGATTTATCAATAATCTTTTCAATTTCATCTTGATTACCATAAAGATCTACATAGGGCGAATCTAGACTATTATCTTGAATAAATTCAATCGCACCATTTACTGTTGAATATGGTGCATGGTCGCCACCCATGGCGTCCAGTGCTATTCGCATTTTAAAATGAAGTTAAATTTTTAAAGCAAAAAATAAAGCTGCAGGACTTGTTAATGGGAACTAATACTTTTTTATTCATTTTTTACTTATTGATTAGTTATAAGAAACTATTATTAGTACAACTTTAATAAATTACTTATTTTCGTGAAGGGGTTTACCTTTATGGTATAAAACACCATCGACATAATATGCTCTGTGTCTAAGATGTGTTTCACCGGTTTTAGAACAAATATTTATAGCATTTGAATCTTTAAGTTTCCAATGAGTCCTTCTTTTACGACCACGCGTTTTAGATATTTTTCTTTTTGGTACAGCCATAAATAATACTTCTTCCACATTTTATTAAAATTAATTTAGTACAAAGCTTAATAATTTAATATTAAAATCTATAATTATACAATAAATCCTAATAATTATAAATTATTTTACAGGAGATTCCCAGTTACTTGATTTTAATTTAAGTTCAGTATCTTCTGATGGAAATATTTTAACAGATTTATAATTAGTATTATTAATTTTATTAAAATCTCTATGTTCATTATCACAAAATGGTAAAGATTTACTTAAACCGCAACTGCAAATACTATATTTTTTACTAGCTTTAACAGACAATTTAATTTCCTTCATTTTAATATTTTCCACTAATTTTGATGTGTGATTTTAATTGATCCATAGTATCACCTCCAAATTTTTCTAAAACTGCATCAACAATAACAAAACAAACCATACTTTCTGCAACGATTGAAGCTGCAGGGACTGCACAGGAATCAGTCCTTTCTTTATGAGCTAATTTTTTTTCCTTTGAAAAAAAGTCAACTGACTTTAGAGGTTTTATTAAAGTTGGTATTGGCTTCATAACAGATTTAATTATTAATGGCTGTCCATTACTCATTCCACCTTCCATACCACCACAATTATTTGAGCTTCTTGTAAATTTCATTCCATCAAATCCTATTTCATCATGAACTTCACTACCAAACTTTTCAGCTTGTGAAAATCCACTTCCTACTTCTATTCCTTTAAAAGCATTCACAGACATCATGGACTGAGCAATACGTGAATGTAATTTTTTATCCCATTGTACATGAGAGCCTAAACCATAAGGTAGACCTGATACTATTACTTCAAATACACCACCAACAGAATCTCCATCTGATTTAGCTTTATCAATTACTTTTATCATATCTTTTTCTTTATCTAAATCCAAACACCTTACTGGCGAATTATCTGCATTTTCACTAATAGATTCTGGGCATGAATAGTAATCTAATTCTAAATCACTTCTGACTTTATATATTTGAGTGACATGAGAACCTATCTTAATCCCAATATCATGTAAAAGTTTTTTACATACAGATCCTAATGCAACACGCATCGCAGTTTCTCTAGCAGATGATCTTTCTAAAACATTACGAATATCATCAAAATCATATTTTTGCATTCCAGCTAAATCAGCATGCCCGGGTCTTGGTAATGTTACTTTTTTTCCAGGTTTTTTATTGGGTTTAATATCCATTTTATTTTGCCAATTATCCCAATCCTTATTTTTTAATAATAAACCTATTGGCGCACCAATTGTTTTACCATGACGAACTCCACCCCAAATTTCTGCAAAATCTATTTCAATTTTCATCCTTGCACCGCGACCATACCCTCTTTGTCTTCTTGCTAATTCTAATCTGATTTCTCTTTCTGAAATTTCTAATCCTGCAGGAATTCCATCTAAAATTCCAAGTAAACCCTTCCCATGAGATTCACCAGAAGTTAAGTATCTTAATTTTGTAAACATAAACTATTCATTAATTTCATTTTTAACTTTTCATAATCAATTTTTTCAGTAATATTTTTTTCAAACCATATATCTAAAGAAGCCAAACCTTGATAAATAAACATATCCAAACCATTTAAAGTTTTTGCACCATTCTTTTTTGCATCTTTTAACAACTGAGTTTCGCTTGGATTATAAATTGTGTCAATAATGATATGATTCGACTTAATATATTCTAAACATAATGGAGAGAGATTTAAGTAAGAAGACATTCCTAATGAAGTACAATTAATAATTAAATCGAAACTTTTACTTTTTTCTGTTTTTTCATCAAATTCTATTATTTCAATATTTTTATATTTTGAGCTAAATTGCTTTATAATTAATTTAATTTTACTCTTAGTCCTATTTTTTATAATAATTTTTGAAATATTATTTTGAACCAATGCAAAAATAACAGCAGATGAAACACCTCCTGCACCTAGAATAAGTGCTACTTTTCCTTTAATTTTAATTTTATTCTTATGTAATGCCATTGCGAATCCAAACCAATCGGTATTAAATCCCCATAACTCATTATTTTTATTCAATACACAATTAACAGCACCAATATCTAAAGCTCGAGTATTTATTACATCCAATTCCCTCATTATTGTATTTTTATGTGGTAGAGTAACATTAAATCCATTCAAAGAAGTAAGGATTCTACTATTTAAATAATTATTTAAATTTTCAGCAGAAATTAATTGTTTCTTATAATAACCATTTATTCCCAATTGAAAAAATACTTCTTCGTGGAGAATTGGGCTTAAACTTTGATCTAGAGGATCACCAATAACAGCAAATTTGAATCTATTTTTATTAATTTCCATCAATGTTAAATTAGTTACACTTTAGCACTAATTATATTGCTAAATTATCTTTATTTAAGAAGTAAATTTAATGAGTTTATTACTCAGAGTAATAATCTTTAAAATTTTGACTTATGGAGTAGCAATGAAAATAAATAATTATTTTAAGATTTTAAGACTTACTAAAATTGTAATTTTGAATTTAATTACTGTTACCCTCTTAATTTATTCTCAGAATAATATCGTAATTGAGTCAACTTTAACAGAAGAAAGCCTTCTTTTTTTCATACAAGAGAATTATACACCTGAAAATATACCTAGCTATGATTCATCTAGAGACATAATTCTGTCTAATTTAGATAATCAAAACAATCAAATATCGTGCGTGTACTCTGGTTATACAATTGACATGATTGGAGGATACTGTAATTGTGATAATGGTAATGATTATTGCAATGAAACAGATTTCCCATCTGAATGTGATATCAATAATGGTAACTGGATTGAAGAGCTAGATCCTAGCGTTGAAGCATATTATAAAGATATTAATATAGAACATACTTGGCCAAGAAGTATGGGCGCAGAATATGGTAATCCAAAGTCTGATATGCATCATTTATTTCCTACAAAATCAAATATAAATTCATCTAGAGGCAATGATCCTTTTGCAGAAATTCCAGATAATGATACACACAAATGGTACAGGAATAAAGAAATTGTTTATAATATACCTATAGAATATATAGATGAATATTCAGAAAAATATAATCCTGAAAACCAACCAGAACTAGAACTATTTGAACCAAAAGAAGACCATAAAGGTAATGCTGCCCGAGCTATGTTCTATTTTTTTGCAATCTATCAAGACTCTGCAGACCTTGATTTTTGGGGTATTCAAAAATCAACACTACTTGATTGGCATTACAATGATCCAGTAGATATAGAAGAATTTGAGCGAGCGGAATTAATTTCTGAATTTCAAAATAATTTATCAAACCCTTTTATCCTTGATTCAACTTTAGCTAGAAGGATATGGTATTACAATGAGACCTTTAATAATCCTCATATTTCATTTAATATAAACCAAATGTCAGTTGAGGAATCAGATTTAGAAATTTTACTAGAGATTCAATATGTAAACCCAGACTTTAGTCAAGATGCTATAATTGAAATTATTAAAAATGGAACAATTGGAGTAAATGAATTTTCTCTCTCTCAATCTCAATTTACTTTTTCATTAGAGACTTCTTCGACTCAGACTCTATTAATTAATATTGGAGATGATGAAGTTTATGAAGGATCTGAAAAACTCATTTTAGAATTTCATATAAATTCGGGACCAAATAATCTTGAAATTGGAAATCCTGGAGTTTTTATTTTAAATGTTTTAGAAAATGATTTTCCAAAAGTTATAATTAGTGAAGTTATGATTAATCCTCAAAATATTTCTGATTCAAATGGTGAGTGGTTCGAAATTTATATTCAAAATGAAATTCCTATTAATTTCAAAAACTGGATAATAAAGGATAATGATACAGATGAATATCTAATTACTGAAAATTATGAAATTCAAAATTCAAGCTATGCAATATTTACAAATAACTCTAATCCATATAGCAATGGTGGGATATATAACGCTTATGAGTATGGTGATATAAATTTAGCAAATGCCGGGGATGAACTTTATTTAATTAGTCCAGAAGGCTTTGTTGCAGATTCAATTTGGTGGGATGATGGTGGTCAATTCCCTTTTGGTAATGGATTTTCAATGGCATTAATTAACAATAACCTAAATAATCTTGAACCAATTAACTGGCAAGAATCAAACATAGAATTTAGTTCAGGTGATTTTGGTACACCTGGTTTAGAAAACTGTTTTTTTCCATATCAGTATGACGAATGTGGAGTTTGTAATGGTAATGACTCATCTTGTAATTTTACGCAAGGAGACGTTAACTTAGATGGAAATATTAACGTGATTGATGCTGTTGTTTTAGTAAGCTTTATCTTAGGGACTAATTCTCCAAATCTTGATCAAATTTATACTTCAGACTTAAATCAAGATTTAGCATTAAATGTTATTGATGTAGTCCAAATTATCGGAATTATTTTATCTAATTGAATAAAAACTAATTAATATATTTTACTTCTATAATCTCCAATTTGCATATCTTCTTTTACACCCGAAAGGTACTCATTAAAAGGAGGAAATCCATAAACTCTATCATTATATTTAGAATATCTTTTTCCATCTAAAACCTCTTTCCTCAGATCTTCTAAAGAAATATTAAAATCATCCTCAGAAAAAGGATCTTTTTCAATCATTGTTATAACAACCGCATTTGAAGAAACTTCAATTATCTGAGATGTTTCACCAACTTCCATGGCTCTTAATGTTCCTTTAAGTGTTGGACTGCTACCAATTCCTTTAAAACTACCGCCCAACAAACCTGAAATATCTGTTTCATATTTTATTAAATCATTTTGACTTGCAATATCAGCCGTTGATAATGCCTTTTCTTTTGCAGATGCTATAATAGCTTTAGCATAGTCCAATTTTTTATCTCTTATTAATTGACTTTTAATAGAAGCTCTTACTTCATCTAAAGGTTTGAAACCTATTTCAGTTTCACCAATTATTTGACATATTAAATGACCGTCTTTAACTTGAATAATATCAGAGATAGTATTTAATGGATTATCATGTGCAAAACGAACTAAACTTCTATTAGCACCTAGATTAAAAGGAACTCCAGAAAGATTTTCATATTCTAATGTAAGCTTCATTGTATCTAGCTTTGTGCCTTCTACAAGTTTAATACTTGATGCTAGGCTAGAAATATTTGCTTCATCCATAACACCATAGGTTACATCCATAATAGAATCTTTATGTTCAGTATGGTAAAGTGAGTCTATACCTGAATAATCTATTTTCCAATAAACATATTCAACAACTCTTGCAGGATAAATCTTATATGATTCCTCTTTATTATCATTATACTTTCCTACTATTTCTTCTTCAGTAACCTCTAATAGGCTGTCTGCAATAGAATTTGAATTTATATATGAATATTCTAAAATACAATTCATATTATTATTCATATAATTATTCTTTAATTCAATATCATTTACACTACCTGTAACTGCAAAAATCTCTTGAAGTTTTCTTGCAGGTAAAGAACGACGGATGTTATTTTCATAATTTTGACGCTGGTCTTCTAATAAAGGGAAATTCCCATTACGAACGGCATCTTGATAATCACTTAAAATAAAATTATTATTTTCATCTACAAATAAGCCTTGCGAAATAAAATAATTTTGTAAATCTGTTGGCGCTCCAAGAATATATTCGAATAATTCATCACTAGAAACTTTTAATCCTAACTTATTAATTAATGGTTTTTGAATTGCCTCATCTACAAGTCTATTCCACGCAGAATTTTCAGCACTAATAATAGCTTGTCCATCTAAATCAACACCCCTATTGTTTCGCTGAAAGTTAATTTGAATTGAACGTTCTCTCTCAAATTCCTGTCTTTCTATCCATTCATCACCAACATAACCAGCATAACGTGTCAAATGCTGTGGGTGATCTTTCCCAAGCATGAAATAAATTTTACCAATTGCTAAATCCATAATATTTGCTCCCCCTACAAGTCCACCTAAGCTTAAACTTGCAAGAAATATTATCAAAAAAGCACCTAATATATACTGAGAATTCTCTCTTATTTTTGTCATTCCTATCACAGAATTTTCTCCAAATAATTATTTTTTTCCAAATGTGGAGATAAGCGGGATCGAACCGCTGACCTCTTGAATGCCATTCAAGCGCTCTCCCAACTGAGCTATATCCCCAAAAACTAAATTTAAAAACAGTTTCAAAGAGGAGAAATTTATCGGTTTATTAGTACTTTTACAAATAGAAAGATTTAAATTAAATTGAAATAAATAAAAATTAAATTTGGTTTGAATCAAACTTTAAAAGTTCGCAAATTTTTATTATGGCAAATTTATATAAACATATATTTCATATTTTCCTATTATCAATAATACTTGGTATGATTAGGAACTTCTTATTAGATGAACCATTATCTCTAATAAAAGAAAAGCGAATAATTGAAACAATTAAAATGAAAACTGATGATTCTGGTGATTTTATTTTTGAGTTACCTGAAAATTTAACTGAACCATTAAATGTATCTATTGATATAGTTGAATATTTGCATTCAAATAATCAAGCAATAATAATTGATGCAAGAGATGAAGATGACTATAATAATGGTCGAATTAGCGGCTCAATTAACATCCCATATGATTATTATGAAGATCATGAATACAAACTTGATAATATAGATTTAGAAAATATTCTAATTATTTATTGTAGTGGTGGAGAATGCAGTTTAAGTATTGATTTAGCCGACTACTTAATGCAGAATAGAGGGTTTTTTAATGTATTAATTTACGAAGGTGGTTGGCCAGAATGGAAAGATAGTGGGAACTCAGTAGAATGAAGAATTTAATTACACATAAAAATACACTTTTACTTTTCAGATTTATATTGGGTGCTGTTTTTATTTATGCAAGTATAGATAAAATTCAAGATCCAAAAACATTCTCAGACCTTATAGATAATTACCATATTACTCCCTTATTACTGCATAACCTATTTGCATTAATAATTCCATGGGTTGAACTATTAATCGGTATATCATTAATTACTGGTATTTATTTAGAAGCATCCATACAAATAACAATTTTTCTGTTAATTTGGTTTATATTTATTTTATCACAAGCAGTTTATAGAGGAATTGATACTCATTGTGGATGTTTTAAAGCTGGAGAAAACATAGAAAATACAGATTTTAAAGGTTTGTTGTTAAAAAGAATTTTTGAAGATGTTATTTTTCTTGGTATGGCATTAATTCTTAAATTTAAACACAAAATTAATAGGTAAAATAGTATAATATAATGAATAGAATAACCTTTTTTATAATGTTCCTGTTTTCATTTATTTTTTCATCAGAAACATTTAATACATTTAAAATATACGCAACTACAAATGTAGGTGGAGAAACTGAACCTTGTGGCTGAAAAAAGAAACCTTTGGGCGGTCTTGCTCGAAAATCAGCCATTCTCAATAAGGCGAAGCTAAATAAAACAAATTTCTTTGTAGTCGATGCTGGTGATTTATTTTTCAAAACAAAAACGATAAACCCTGGAATTCCTACAGATATAGCTAAAATTAATGCAGAAACAATTGTATCATCTTTAAATAAAATAGGATGTGATGCACTTAATATTGGTGAAAAAGATTTTGCACTAGGTATCGATTACTTAAAAGGTTTAAAAGAAAATTCAGAATTTCCATATATTTCTGCTAATATAAAAAATAATTTAGGATCCTTTATTTTCAACCCATACACAATTGTAAATAAAAATGGATTGAAAATAGGAATTATAGGATTATCTAGCTCTTTTGAATACGAAAATATATTAGTTGAAGAACCAGTAGAAGCATTAAAAAAAATAATTGATTTTGTAGATGCACAATCCGATTTTGTTTTATTATTATTTAATGCTAATGAAAACGATTTGAATAAACTTCATAATGCAAACTTACCAGTAGATTTTATTATTCAAAGTAAATCAAAAAAACGATCAAATGATGGAGGTAAAAAAGAAATTCCTGTATACTCATGTGGTGATAGAGGAAAATATTTATACGAATTTGATTTTTTATACAATGAAATTAATAATAAGTTCATCGATATCGCTCAGTATGAATCTACAATTAAATTAATGGAACGAAAAATAAATAATTTAAATAATCCTACAAACCAAAATGTTCAAAAAACAAACCAAGAAAATAAATTAGAACAAATTAAGAATTATAAAATAAAAATGAAAGAGGCTGAAGATGTAATTGATAATGCAGTAAATAAAATCATAGTAAATAAAATTGCACTAGATAAAAATTTTATAGATGACCCAGAAATCTTAAAAATAGTTGATATATGAAATAAAAAAAGGAGCTTAATACCAAATCCTCCTCATGGCCAACCAGGTCATAGACATGGACACTAGAATTAATTAAAAAAATAAAAATTAATGTTGTTCAGAGAAAAATGTGTATAATAAATTAAGGAACTATGAAATAAATGATTTCATCGTAATGCGAAAGTAGCTCAGTTGGTAGAGCACAACCTTGCCAAGGTTGATGTCGTGGGTTCGAGCCCCATCTTTCGCTCATAAAAACCCTCCGAATTATGAGGGTTTTATTTTAGGCGTCGTGGCCAAGTGGTAAGGCGGCAGTCTGCAAAATTGCTATTCACCAGTTCGAATCTGGTCGACGCCTCAAGCTTTTTCAAATTATTTAATAATTTCGTGCCGGGATGGTGGAATTGGTAGACACAAGGGACTTAAAATCCCTCGAACCTTGGTTCGTGCGAGTTCAAGTCTCGCTCCCGGTACTATTCTTTAACCATCAATAAATAAAATATAATTTGAAGGTTATATACTTACAACCATTAATATTTTATTATACATAGTATCCTAAAGCATCTTTCTTATAGACTTTAGTAGTACTGATAATCAATTTTGCTGAAGCTATTTGTCTAGTAGAAAGCTACAAAATCTTTAATTTATATTATTACTAGATATTTTTTAATATATTAAATTAAAAAATATTCTATTTTCTAAATTGTTATAAGTTTCTAAACTATTGTTGTGTCAATAAAATAAAAATTAAATACGTTGAATAAAATATTAAAAATAGAGAGAATAAATATTTATGATAAAAAATTTAAAAAACAATATACTCTGGATGATGCTCAATATAATTTTAATAAATAATTTAAATGGGCAGATTAATATTTACTCACATAGACATTATGATTCAGATAAAATCCTTTTTAAAAAATTTACTGAAAAAACTGGAATTAAAGTGAATGTAGTAAAGGGTAGCGCAGACCAACTAATTGAACGATTAATTAACGAAGGTGAAAACTCTCCAGCGGATATATTATTAACAGTAGATGCAAGCAGGTTATATCGTGCAAAAATGGCTAATATTTTAGAACCAATTGAATCATCAATTCTTAACAATAATATACCAAATAATTTTAGGGATCCTGAAAATTATTGGTTTGGTTTTTCAGTTAGAGCAAGAGTTCTTATTTATTCAAAAGATCGTGTTAAATCTAGCGAATTGTCAACCTACGAAGATTTAGCTAAAGCTAAATGGAAGGGAAGAATAGTTGTTCGATCTTCAAGTAATATTTATAATCAATCATTAATGTCATCTCTTATTGAAGCTAATGGAAGTGAAAAAGCTATTAAATGGGCTAAAGCAATAAGGAGTAATATGGCTAGAGCTCCCCGTGGTAATGATCGTGACCAAGCTAGAGCAGTTGCCTCAGGTCTAGCTGACGTTGCAATAATAAATACATATTATATCGGAAAGCTTAAAAATTCAAAAGACTCTAAAGATAGAGAAGTAGCTGATAATGTTGCGGTATTTTTCCCGAATCAGAATGATAGAGGAACACATGTTAATATTAGTGGAGGTGGATTAGTTAAAACATCAAAAAATAAAAATAATGCCATAAAGTTTTTAGAATTTCTATCAAGCAACGAAGCGCAAGAGGTTTTTGGTAATATTAATTATGAATATCCTGTTAATATCAAAAATAATAAATCTGAATTACTAAAAAGTTGGGGTGATTTTAAGATAGATGAAATAAATCTTTCAATCTTAGGAAAGCATAACAGTAAGTCCGTAAAAATATTTGATGAAGCAAGATGGGAATAAATAAATATTGAGAATTAGTAAGTTTTTGATTTATTTATATAAAGAATTTGTTTACAAATTAAATCTTTGGACATTATCTTCCTTAATAATGGGTGTATTAATTTTCATACCTATTTGTTTAGTAATACTTAATATAAATAATTTCACTTCTAATTGGGAGCATATTACTGATACAGTTTTAAGAGATTATTTTTATAATTCAGTACTTTTAGTAATTGGGACGACATTATTTTCAGTAATATTTGGAGTATCATCTGCCTGGATGGTCACTACTTATAAATTTCCAGGACATAAACTATTTAAATGGTTATTAATACTCCCCTTAGCAATTCCTACCTATATTGCAGCATATGCATACTTTGATATTTTAGATTTTTTTAATCCATTTTTAATATGGATTAGATCAAATATAAGTCTTTCAGCTATGAGTAGAATTGATAGCTTTCTAGTTTATTTAATGACAACATTAGTTATGTCATCGGTTTTATACCCTTACATATACTTGCTGGCTAGATCTTCTTTTGAAAGTCAAGGCAATCATCTTATAAATGTATCACGCTCATTGGGATATTCTACATATGAGAGTTTTTGGAAAATTGTACTCCCTTTATCTAGACCTGCAATAGTTGCTGGAATTAGTTTAGTAATTATGGAAACATTAAGTGACTATGGAGCAGTAAAACATTTTGGTATCCAAACTTTTACGTATGGTATTTTTAGAACCTGGCTAGGAATGGGTGATTTAACAAGTGCTTTAAGATTAGCAGTTGTATTAATGGCATTTACATTATCAATTTTATATATTGAAAAAAAAAATAGGTCTAACGCACTATATAATGAGAAATCAGTAAGAAAATCTTCTTATGAAAAAATTAAACTAAATGGAATAAATTCTATTTTTGCAATCATATGTTGTACAATACCATTATTTTTTGGTTTTTTATTCCCTCTTTTAAGATTAGGATATTGGGTTTTATTAAGTAAAAGTTATTTTTTAGAACTTAATATTTTTAAGTTATCATTTAACACAATGATGTTATCTTTTCTTACAAGTACTTTTACTGTACTTATATCTATTTTATTTGTATTTTCAGCAAAATATTTTAAAAATCCTATTGTTAAAATGACTAATAAAATTGCTTTGCTTGGCTATTCAACGCCTGGAGCTGTTATTGCAATGGGTACATTAATTTTAGTAGGACATATCTCTAAAATGACAGAAATAGTTCTAAGTGGAACAGTATTTTTCTTAATATTTGCCTTTATTATTAGATTTTTAGCCGTTGCCTTTCAGCCCTTAGAATCAGGAATGGAAAAAAATTGCGATAAACTCAATGATACTGCTAAACTTTTAGGGTCAACTCCTTTATATTCATTTTATAAAATAAATGTACCAATCCTTAAAAACTCAGTTGTTGCAGCGGGTTTACTTGTCTTTATTGATTCTACTAAAGAGTTACCATTGACGTTAATATTGAGACCCTTTAATTTTGAGACTCTTGCTACTGTTACTTTTGATTTATCTAACCAGGCTCAAATTATAGAATCATCTGTACCTTCAATTTCAATAATATTACTTGTTGTCATTCCAATAATATATTTAAATCGTCGTATCGGAACAATATAATGAAACCCATACTTTCTATCAGTAATATTTCAAAAACTTATAAAAAAAATAATATTAAAGCGTTATCAGATATCAGTTTTGAATGTGAAAAAGGCTCAGTTTTTTCAATTTTAGGTAGTAGTGGCAGCGGCAAGTCTACTTTATTAAGATTGATTGCAGGTTTGGAAAGTTCTGACTATGGTCAAATAATTTTAAATGATGAAATTTTAAATAGTAATTTAAAATTTATTCAACCAGAAAATCGTGATATTGATATCGTTTTTCAAGATTTCTCTCTTTTCCCAAATATGACAGTGAAAGAAAATATTTTTTTTGGAAAAAATGCCCATAAAAATAAATCAATGCTACAGGATTTAATTAATATAACTCATATCAAAGAAATATTAAATCGATATCCACATGAAATATCAGGTGGGCAAGCACAGCGAGTGGCAATTGTACGTTCACTAGGAAATAATCCATCACTTCTTCTTATGGATGAGCCTTTAAGTCAGTTAGATAATAATTTGAAGCAAGATATAAGAGATGAATTAATTACAATATTTAAAACATATGGAATAACTGTACTTATTACAACTCATGATATAGATGACGCCTTCTATATGTCTGATAAATCTATTATATTGAATAATGGTAAACTAGAACAATTTGATAAATTAATAAATATTTATAAATACCCTAATAGTGAATATTCTGCACATATATTTGGAAATTCAAATATAATTCCAAGAGATTATATACCTATGGCAAAACATTATTTTAATAAAATTCCATTAAATAAAGAGATGGTTTCAATACGTCCTGAACAGTTTATTATTAATCATGATAAAGTAGTTGATGATGCTTGCTCCATTCAATGTGAAATTAAAAATATAACCGATACTGGATATAAATATATAATTAAAATGGTTTATAAAGATTTATTACTTACGGCTGAAATTAAAAATGATATTATGTTAAAAGTTGGAGATATTAAGAAATTTCATATTTTAATTGATTGATGTTAAAATGGATTTAATTATTTACAGTTCTTAAAAATCATTTTAAATAAAAAAAAGAAAAAAAGTCTAAATTCAATTTCTTTAAATAATCTTAAATTTTAATATATATTTTTATTTTATTTACATGATTATTAAAATCCTGTTTTTTACAAAGTTTGTCTGAAATTAAATTACTCATTCTGGAAAAACCTTCAATTTTAATACTTAAGGATTTATGAACTATCCAAAACTCTTTATCCCTGGACCAACTCATGTTTCAGAGGAAATACTAGACTCATTTTCTACCTATCAAATAGGACATCGAACACCTGAATTTTCAGACCTATACAGAATAGTTGTCAAAGGTATTCAAAAAGTACTTTACACAAAAAATCGTATTTTTCTTGCATCTCATGCTGGAACAGGATTGTGGGAATTGGGCTTGAAAAATTCTGTATTACCAAATAGTAATATTTTACATGCAGTAAATGGTGCATTTAGCAATAAATGGTCTATTGTTTCTGATAAATGTGGATATAATTATTCAAATATTGAAAAACCTTGGGGGAAAGGAATTCACCCTGAAGATATAGATAAAAAATTATCAACAGGTGACTATGATGTATTCTGTATGGTTCACAATGAAACCTCTACTGGTGTTATGAGTAATCTAAAGTTGATTTCCGAACTCTTAAAATCAAAATATCCTGATGTAATATGGATGGTTGATTCAGTTAGCTCAATGGCAGGATCTAAAATAGAAGTAGATAAATTAGGTATAGATTTTATTTTTGCTTCTACTCAAAAAGCATGGGGTTTACCTGCAGGATTTTCAGTCTATTCTGTTTCCAATCGGCTGATAGAACGTTCAAAAAAAATAAAAAATAAAGGCTATTTCTTTGATCTAGAAGTTTATGATAAATATCACCAAAAATGGCAGACACCAGTTACCCCTTCTATTCCCCATATGTTTGGATTAAAAAAGACAATTGAAAAAATTAATTGTGAGGGATTAGAAAGCCGTTGGAAAAGGCATATTAAATGTGCAGAATATACTCGAGATTGGGCTAAAAATCATGGTCAAAGTTTTTTACCAGAAGAATCATGTTTATCTAATACCTTAACATGTGTAAAAAATGATCAAAAATGGGATATAAATGCTATTAATATGAATTTATTAAAAAGAGGTTTTCGTATGGATAGAGGTTATGGAAAATTACGCGGAAAAGCATTTCGTATTCCACATATGGGAAATATATACATAAACGATTTAATAAATTACCTTACTAACTTTGATAATGTTTTATCTGAGTTAAATTATTAATGGAAAAGAAATTGAAAATACTCGTATCAGATCCAATATCTAAAAAAGGAATGGAAATCCTAAAAAATGCCAATTTTGAAATTTTAGATTATCAAAATATAGATTTAAATCCAAAAATATTATCAGATATTGATGGATGGATTATCCGTAGTGGAACAAAGATTGGTGAACAATTTCTATCTAAAACTAAAAAATTGCAAGTAATTGGACGTGCGGGTGTTGGCGTCGATAATATCAATATTAGTGAAGCAACAAAAGCTGGTGTAATCGTAATGAATACTCCAGACAGTAATACTATTTCTGCTGCGGAACATTCTTTTGCTCTAATTGCAACATTATCTAGAAACATCCAATCAGGGCATTTAGGATTAATGAATGGTGAGTGGAACCGTCATGCACTCGTTGGTAGTGAGCTTAGTGGAAAAATTTTAGGTGTAGTTGGTCTAGGTCGAATTGGACGTGAAGTCATAAAACGTGCTCAGAGTTTTGATATGAAAATTTTAGGATTTGATCCTTATATTTCGCAAGATATGTTCAATCCAAATGATATAAAAGTTGTTGATTTAGATTTTCTCACAATGAATAGTGATTTTATTACACTACATGTTCCAATGTTGGATTCAACAAAAAATTTATTTAATTATGAACGACTTTCTAAAATGAAATCTACAGCAAGAATTATAAATGTTGCTCGAGGTGGAATTATAAATGAAAAAGATTTAGCAAAAGCGTTAAACAAAGACGTTATTTCCGGTGCAGCAATTGATGTTTTTACAACTGAACCAATCAATAAAAGTCACCCATTAATTTCTGCGAAAAATATTTTACTTACACCTCATTTAGGAGCTTCTACAAAAGAAGCCAAAGAAGGTGTTTCGACATCAATCTGTGAACAAATAGTAGATTATTTAAAGAATGGGAAAATTAATAATGCACTAAATATGCCCGTTAAAAGTATGGAAGAACTTAAAAAATTAGGACCAGTTTTAAATCTCGCTAATATAATAGGACAATTACAATCCCAACTATCAAAAGGAGCAATTACTGATGTCCAACTTGTATGTTATGGAACATTAGAAGAATCAAAACCCTTAATACTCTCATTCTTAAAGGGATTATTAGAAAATGTGAGTGGTAGTAGAGTAAATTTTGTTAATGCATTTTTAGTTGCAGAAGAACGTGGAATTTCAGTTAAACATAGTTATAGCAGTGAAGAAACAACTTATACAAATTTAATTCAAACTTTTGTCCAAAGTGATTCAGGTGATATAAAAATTGGTGGAAGTTCATTTTCAAATGAACATCTTAGAATTGTCAATTTAATGGGATATAAAGTTGATTTTAAACCTTCAGGCCACATGCTATTCTTGAAAAATAATGATGTACCAGGTGTGATTGGTAAAGTTGGGACAATGCTTGGTGACCAAAAAGTAAATATAGCTGAATATCATTTAAGCCGTTCAAAAGATAGTGAATTTGCATACGCAATCATTAAATTAGATGAAAAACCAAATAAATCAGTTTTGGAAAGTTTAAACGTTCTTAATGATTTGCTAGAAGTTAAAACTCTTTCAGTAAAATAACTTGAATTCAAATTTAAATTGGAATATCGTTATTGGACTTGAAGTTCATGTTCAATTAAATACAAATACAAAGCTATTTTGCGGTTGTAAAAATGAATCACTAGGTAATCCAAATTCTAGATGCTGTCCAATTTGTATTGGACTTCCCGGTGCGTTACCTGCTCCAAATTTATCTGCAATTAAAAAATCAATATTATTTGGGATTGCTGCAAATTCAAAAATAAATTCTAAAATTCAATTTGCTAGAAAAAATTATTTTTATCCAGACCTACCAAAGGGATATCAAACTTCTCAACACTATTTTCCAATTTGTGAAAATGGAGAAATCCAATTTTTTTTCAATAAAAAACCTAAATCAGTTAGATTGACTCGTGCACATTTAGAAGAAGATGCCGGAAAATTAATACATTCAGTTAAAAATCAAGCTACCCATATAGATTTAAATCGCTGTGGTTCACCACTTCTAGAAATTGTATCTGAACCAGATTTAAGATCTGCAGAGGAAGCTAGGGCATATCTAGCTCAGCTAAAGCAATTAATACAATATCTTGGCATTTCAAATTGTGATATGGAAAAAGGACAACTGCGTTGTGATGCAAATGTTTCAATACGAAAAAATGAAAATGAAAAATTGGGGACTCGTACAGAAATCAAAAATGTAAATTCTTTTAAATTTGTTGAAAAAGCAATCAAACATGAGGTAAATCGTCAAATTGAAATATTAGAAAGTGGTAGAGAAGTTCATCAATGTACTTTACAATATGATGATAAATCTGATTCTATCAGTATTTTACGTATTAAAGAAGACGCTCAAGATTATCGCTATTTCCCATGTCCTGATTTACCTCTAGTATCAATTGAAAGTAAAAAAATCGATAAGATAAAGTTTAGTTGTCCAGAGACTCCAATAAATAAACGATTAAGATTTCAAAAAGAATATCAATTATCATTTATTGATTCAGAAAGAATATGCCAATCTTTGGATATTGCTAATTATTTTGAAAATCTTTCAAATAGAATTTTTAATCCAAAAGAAGCAAAAAATTTACTGCTAGGTGCTATAGCTAAAATTTTGAAAGATAAAAAGATTTCTATAAATGATTTACCAATTTCAATCGAAGAATTTTCAGAACTCTATCAATTAAAAAGTGAAGATAAAATTTCTAATCTAAATTATAAAAAACTAATTAGAATACTTGCAGACTCAAATCATTCACTAACTAAAATCCTTGAAGATAATAATTTGATAATTGAAAAAGATGATTCAATCATGGATGACATTTTAGAAGTAGCAAATGAACATCCGAAAGAACTTGAACGATTCCGTAACGGTGAAGAAAAATTAAAGGGGTTTTTTATGGGTCAAATCATGCGAAAAACCCAAATAAAAGCAAATCCTAAAGAAATTATAAAATTAATTGAAAATCTCAAAATACTCTCCGATTAAAATTTTAGGTGGTGGAATTTCTGGTTTAACAGCTGCAATATTTCTAAAAAATGCTGGTTATGACCCAATAATCTATGAAAAAAATACACAATGTGGATCTGGACGTCATGGCGATATCGAAGGATTAGAAACATGGAATTTCAATCTAAATCCAATTCAATTTCTAAAATTTTTAAATATTCCATTAAACTTTAATTACAAATCTGAGAATCAATTCAAAATCCACTTCGATAATTATCCAAGTTTAGATGTTTATGATGAAAATCCTTTTTTCTATTTGGTGAAAAGAGGTAGAGATTCAGGTGATCTTGACAAAGAACTACAGTCTTACGCACTTTCAATTGGATGTGAAATACGATTTAATTTTTCACCAAAAATAGAAAATATGTCTATTATTGCAACAGGATCGAATAGTGCAAAAGCTTATATTCAAGGATATACCTTCAAAACTGATTTACCAAATCAGACTCATTTATTTTTAAATGAATCACTAACAAAAAGTGGTTATGGTTATTTAATTATATGGGACGGAAATGCTACATTATCAGTTGCTTATAAAAAAAAAGATAATAAAGGTAGACAAATTTTGAATAAACTAATACAAGTTTCTCAAAATAAATTGGATATTAATATTCCCAAAGATAATCAAAAGTATGGTAGTTATGGATCTTTTGATATTGATACTCCTAAAATTGATCAATTTGGAAAATTATATGTTGGTGAAGCGGGTGGATTTCAAGATTATCTTTTTGGGTTTGGTATGAATTATGCTATTTACTCGTCTTATTATGCAGTTAAATCTCTAGTTGATAAAATTGATTTTATGAAATCTATAAATCAAAATATTTTCCCTCATATGAAGGCCTCGCTTGTAAATCGTTATTTTTATGAAAAATTAAGTGAAAAAAATAAATATCAGATTTGTAAAATATTATCTAAATCTGATAATCCATTAAAAATTTTAAGAAAAAGAAGTAATTATTCAATTAAAAAGCAACTTATGTTTAAGTTATTTAATAAAAAATTGAAATCTATTTAGTAAAATGAAAACTTTTTTTTGGGTATTATTAAAAACCATACAAGGATTAGGATTAATTACCGTTATTTCTGGTCTTTATTGGGGAATTCGAAATCATGATATGAATTATGAAGTTCAAATGTTAATATATGGGACCATAATGCTTTATGGTTCTGCATTTATTTTGGATAAATATTTAAAATAAGGAGGAAAAGATGTCTGATGTCTGGAATAAAATGATTGGAGAACTTAGTAATTTAGGAGGAACAATTGCTGATAAAGGTGAAGAGTACATTAAAATTGCCATGGAAAAAGGGACTGAATATTCACAGAAAGGTAAAATCCAACTTGAAATTGAAACAACAAAAAGAGAATTAAAAAAAGAACAACTTATATTTGGACAATTTATTTATGAAAAGTTTGAAAATGAGAATGCTACAGACTTTACATTAAATGATCAATTTCAAATACATACTGATAAGATCAAAAATTTGAAAAATGTTATCAAATCACTTGAAAATGAAAAACAAAATATTAAATATCAACATAATGAGGATTTAACTTCTGTTCAGAATAAAAAGAAAGATCAAAGTAATAATATCTCCACAAATAATCATATGGATTTCAAACTTTGATTCTGAGCGAGAAAAACAGTAAATTATCATTAAATATTTGTTTTAATTCAGACAATTTATGAGTATTCTTACAAAAAAACGAAAAATAATTATCCTTAATGAGGACTCAGCAGATATTAAAGAATTGCATTTAACTGCTTTTAAATCTGTATTTATAGGATTTTTAGCGTTTACTTTATTACTCACTCCTATATTCTCATTTATGTGGTTTTATTTGACTAATCCTTCATTAAAAGAGGTTCGAATAATACGTGAGGATAATTTAAAATTAGTAAAAAAATTAGAATCAAATCAGAAAAACTTAAATATACTTTACGATCATTTAGAAGAAATTCAAGGGCAAGATGAACGCTTAAGAAAAATGGTTAATTTACCATCAATCTCAAAAGATGTACGAAAAATGGGAACTGGAGGTAGTTTAGATAATGATAATTCATCAAATTTAAATTATTTAATGCCACTAGAAAATTTTGATATAAAAGCTTATACAAATAAAATAAATCATGCAAGAAGATGGGCAAATTTAGTAGATTTAAGTTATTCTGAAATTATTTCAAGAGCAGAAAAAAATCCAAATTTATATAGAGCAATTCCAGCAATAATTCCCCTAGATAAATCAATTTGTGAATTTACTTCAGGTTATGGAATACGTAGAGATCCATTTTCAGGAAAGAAAAAAAGACATGATGGGCATGATTTTTCAGCTAAAATTGGAACTCCTGTATATGCAACTGCTGATGGAGTTATTACCAAATCTCATTATTGGGGATCTTATGGTAATTATATTGAAATTGATCATGGTTATGGTTATAAAACAGTTTATGCTCATTTAAATAAAAGAAAAGTTAAAAAGAGACAAACTGTTTCTCGTGGTGATATAATTGGTACTCTTGGAAATACAGGTAAGTCAACTGCACCACATTTACATTACGAAATTAAAAAGAATAATAAGCGTATAAATCCAAAAGATTATTATTTTACTGACTCACACATTTAGGATGAAAAATAATATGAAATTAGCCAAATTTATAAATTATACAATAAGTAAGGATATAGTGATAAAATGAAAAATGAAGTTGAATATATAACTTATATTTTTTCAAACACTTATAAATTAAATGCCTGAATTGGTAAATTCTCAACAAAATATATCACTTATACAGAATTTGACGTCCAATAAGAAGTATTACATTCAAACATATGGATGTCAAATGAATGTTTATGATTCAGAGTTGGTCGCAACTCAATTGGAAAATTCAGGTTATGAGAAGACGGATAAAATAGATAAAGCTGATGCAATTTTCCTTAATACTTGTGCTATTAGAGAAAAAGCTGAAGAAACTGTTCACAATCGTTTAAGTAATTTGCATACTCTAAAAAAGAAAAATCCTAAATTAATCCTTGGAGTGCTTGGGTGTATGGCTCAAAATTTAAAAAATGATTTGCTTGAATCAAAGCCCTATGTAGATGTTATTCTTGGCCCAGATTCTTATCGAAGAATCCCAGAATTAATAAAATCTCGTGAACAAAAAAATGAATATTTAGTTGATACAAAATTGTCTAAGTTTGAAGTTTATGAAGATTTATATCCCTCAAGAAGTGAAGGTATTAATGCATGGATTTCAATTATGCGTGGCTGTGACAAATTTTGTACATTTTGTATTGTACCATTTACAAGAGGTCGAGAAAGAAGTCGCTCAATTGAAAGTATAGTCGAAGAAACTAAAAAATGTGTATCTGAAGGATTTTTAGAAATTACACTTTTAGGACAAAATGTAAATTCTTATAAAACTCCTAATGGTACATTTCCAGAATTATTAAAATCTGTAGCTTCAGTTAAAGGTGTTAAACGAATTCGTTACACATCCCCACACCCACAAGATATAGATGATGATTTATTAGAAGTCATGCGTAACCATAGTAATATATGTAATCAAATTCATTTACCTCTTCAAGCAGGTTCAAATAGAATTTTAAAACGAATGAATAGAACTTATACTAAACAACAATTCTTAGATTTAGTTAATAAAATTCGTAAATATATGCCTGAATGTTCACTTTCAACAGACGTTATAGTTGGATTCCCAGGTGAAACAGACGAAGAGTTTTCAGAAACTTTAGAGGTTATTGATGAAGTTGGATTCAATTCTGCATTCATGTTTAAATACTCTTCTCGTCCAGGTACAAAGGCAGCAGAATACTCTGACCAAATTAATGAAGATGAAAAGCAATCCCGCCTGGAAAAACTAATTAAATTACAAAAAAATAAAACTTTAATCGCAAATAAAAAATTGATAGGAACAGTTCAAGAAGTAATTGTTGAAAAGGAAAGTAAAAAATCATCACATCAATGGGCAGGACGCACAATGGGTAATACTTGGGTTATTTTTGATAAGACAAATGAATCCTTAAAAGATAATATAAAAGTTATAATAACTGATGCACAAGGCATCACATTATTTGGACAAAGAGAAAACTAAATGAGATTAATTAAATCACTTATCGGTATCTTTATTGTAGTAGGATCTGTATTTTTTCTATTTCAGAATCATGTTATAAATCCAAATGATATGACAATTTGGATATATTATGGCAAAGAAATTAATCTTAAATTAACTGAAATAATTGCACTTTTTTTTCTTTTAGGTGCTATTATTGGAATATTACTTTCAGCTATTCAAATTATATCTCATAAGGCCGAAATAATGTCGTTAAAATCAACTAAAAGAAAACTACAAGTTGAACTTGACACACTTAGAAATCAGGCGATTTCTGATGATGTTGAAATTAAAGATGCATCTGACAATATAGAATTATGAACCTTACCTTATTAATCTTATTACTACTTATTTTTTCGAGTGTTGCTATTTATTATTATTTAACACTTCGTCCAGGTAGTAAATCTTCTCTAAGAGAATCCTATTCAGAAGGTTTGGACTTACTAGTTTCAGGACAACGTAAAGAAGCATATCAAAATTTCAAATCTATTGTAAAGCATGATTCAAATAATATAAAAGCTTATATTAAATTAGGTCAAGTTATCCGTGAAGGGGGAAATCCAACACAAGCTTTAAAAATCCACAGGAACTTAATAATTAGACCTAAAATTACAACTTTTGAAAAAATTGAATTATATAAAAACTTATCATTAGATTATACTGCTTTAAATAAATTAGATGAAGCGATTAAAGAAGTTGAAAATATACTTTCAATAAATCCAATCAACGAATGGGCATTATCACACTTAGTTGACTTACATAAAAAAAAAGAAGATTGGGAAAAAGCAAGTTATTTCCTACATCAATATCAAGAAGTCACACAAAAACAAAATTCTCACTTAGTTGCTTTATATAAACTACAAGAGGGTCGTGTAGCATTAAAGAATAAAAACTTTGATAAATCTAGGCAAATGTTTGAAAAAAGTTTAGAAATTGACTCCGAATTATCAACAGCATATTTATTTTTAGGAAATTCATTTGCAGAAGAAAGTGAAGTTGCATATGAAATGGCAATGGAAATAGATGAAAAGGAATTTCAAACACCAGACGAAAAACAAAATTATTTAGAATATGTTAATACTGCTAAGCATCAATTAGCTAGGGCAATTCCTATGTGGATACAGTTCACTGAACGTGATCCAAATCAATCTTGGTTGGTATTACCAAAAATAAAAGATGCACTATTTGCTTTAAATAGATTCAATGAAATTGAAGAAGTATTAAGAGGAATTTTAAAATTAGATGTTGATAATATAGACGCACTTTCTTCGTTAGCTGATTTTTACAATCAAAAAGGTGCGAGAAAAGAGGCCATTGACATGATTGATTCTGCAATAGAAAAACAACCTAAATCTCTTATTGCAAATGTAATTCGCTTAAAACTTTCTAGCTATAAAGGTGATATAAATGAAGTAAGAAAAGATTGTGATAGCCTAATTGACTTATTCATGAAAGATGTATATCATTTTTCAAATGCACATTTAGTCAATGATGATATTGATTGGTTAGATAAAAATAGTCTAGAAGGTACAACTTTAAAATCATGAAAAATTATCTGCTATTATTTATTATATCAATATCTAACATTCTTTCATATCCAATTAGCTCACTACGTGATCATATTAAGTCTGGTAACTTAGACTATGTTAATCGCTATTTTCAAGATTTATCGGATCGAGAGTTGAATCAGGCAGACTTTCAATTTTTAAATGGATATATTTTAACTGATGGTAAATCCGCTCAAAAACAATTTTCTAAGTTAGACATATCTGACCTATCAGGACATTTAGCTCCAGTATTTTTATATAAAAAAGGTAACGAACAATATTTAAATAAAGAATTTAATCTAGCTATTAAATCCTTTAACGAATTAATTAAAAAATACAATAAATCTGATTATATTGTACCTACAATTTCTATTTTGGTTAATATCTATTTACAAATGGGCTTTCCTGATTCAGCTCAATTAATACATGATTGGGGCAGTAATAATATTAAATTAAACTTAATAAATAACTCTATAAATTTAAATACCACAATAAAAGTTAGTGAAATGGAATCTAAAAGAAATTATACAATTCAATTAGGTGTATTTGGAAAAGAGAAAAATGCAAATCAAACTATAAAAAAAATGAAAAATAATGGCTTAGAACCTCGTGTTGATAGAATAGTATTAAATGGAAAACCATTATTTGCTGTTCGCTATGGATATTATGAAACTGAAAAAGAAGCACGGAAAATTCAAAAAAAACTTAAAAACAATAATAAAGTTAATTCTTTTTTAAAAAAATTAAATTAAACTATAAAAAATATTAAAATCTTTTTAAATTGGAAGCGAATGTGTTCCTGGTGGACACCTCGGTCTTCAAAGCCGTTTGAGGGGCAGAAATGTCCTTGGTTAGTTCGATTCTAACACGCTTCCGCCTTTAGTAGTTCCCTTCGGTAGCTACAGCGAAAAGCCTCTTTTTGAGGCTTTTTTGTTTGCAGTCAAAATTGTGCCTATTTTATTGTTAATCGTCCCAATGGCGTCCCAGTGACACCAATAAATTATACTATGATATCAGCATTCATTGCAAGCAGCAAACAAGCTTTAACAACCGAGGTATCCCCCACTTTAAATTGATTTTTCAACTAAATTAGACACCCCAACGAACTAATCAAGGGAGTGGCATTGGTAATAGAATAGGTGTTTAGATTCTAAGGTAGATTTTAGAAATTCAAGTTATTTAAAATTTGGTGAGCTAAATCAAAAGATTAAAGTTAAAGAGGTATTAATATTTAATAGGATATAGGAAAAATACCTCGATGACTTACCTCATATAGTGCCTCATTAATTTGAGGCACTCTTCTTTTACAACTATGATAAAATCTTACTTAACCAACATCAACTTCTGTGTCTGTGTAAACTCACCTGCATCAAGCTTCACAAAGTATACTCCACTTGGATAACCTTCTGCATTCCATTCTATAATGTGGTTATCAGCTTGTTTTACTCCTTGAAAAATAGTATTTAAATTTCTTCCTTCAACATCATAGATATTTAGTGTAACCTGTGTATACATAGCTAATGTTCGTTATAGGATTAAATGGATTAGGAAAAGGCGAGTTTAGGTTAAGTTATAATGGTGTATTTAATTGACATTTAGAATTTGTAATAGTTTATTAAAATTAAAATAAATGTAATGTCGGCTTAACTATAACTTAGTAAATTTATGTAATTGCATGAAGCATACATTCATGCATTAATTATTGAAAGCTTTAAAGGCTCTTCTAAGCCAAGACTCTAACAAAAGTATACAACCTTATAGCAACCAAAAAATTGGTTTAAAAGTCTTAGGTGTATAAATCAGATTACCAATCTAGGTCTGAAATAAAGACTCAAAATAGAATTAAAGGTTTTCTCAGATTGTTAGTTAAAATCACAAGGTATATACCTTTCTTGATATTTTTTTATATAAATATTCTCTTATTTCAAAGTTTTAAGGTAGTTTGTATAACTAAGTACTGTGATTAATAATAAATTGAATGCTAAAATGTAACTTAATGAGAGGTGGTAAAATGAATAAAAACATATTTTTTTGTATATTTAGTATATCTTTTATATTTGCGCATTGTCAAGTACCATGTGGTATTTATGATGATGTGCGCATAATAATTGAAATTGAAGAACACATACAGACTATCGACAAAGCGATGAATAATATTCTTAATATTACATTAAAAAACCAACAGAGTACTCAAGATATGAATCAATTGATACGTTGGATTAATACAAAAGAAGATCATGCACAAAAAATCCAAGATATTTCAATGAAATATTTTTTAGCGCAAAGAATAAAACCAAAACAATCAAGTGAACAAGGTTATTTACGCTATGTAGACCTAACTCTATTATGCCAAAATATTATTTATACATCAATGAAAGCAAAACAAACAGTTGACTTATCATATTTGGATGAATTAAAAATATTAATTGATGGTCTAGTAAAACTATATTTTGATGAACATGGTAAAGAACATCTAAAAGAATTAAGAAAAAAATAAACTCTGATTTCATTAATTAACTTTATTCAATAATCTCTATTTTACAATATATTTTAAGTAAGTATAAATAATTCTAACAATTTTATGAATATGCAAATAATCCAATTTATATTTTACTAGATATGCGTAAATTTTAATATGTTTGTATATATGTCTTTGCATTATCCAAAGGAAGAATATAAAACTCAATTAAGAGATTCTATGGAGAGGTTTAAAAAATCTCTTGAAAACTGTGATGGTTTTATTGAGGGCTATACTCTTGTGGATGAAAAAACTGGTTTATTTGTAAGAATGATAAAATGGAAATCAAAAAACCATATGAAAAAAAATGTTCATTTAGGCATTGAAACAATAAAAAATGATAATTATGAAAAATGGGAATTAAAACCTCCTCATACATTTTATTTAAATGATTAATTATTCTCAAACATTTCATATAGATTTAATTAAAATAAAGATAATAAATCAAAGTTAAAAACCTGTTATTCATAATACTAAAAATAAAAATTAATTGAATAAGATTTGAATTCTAAAATTTTAAATAATGCTATAAATCATTTAAATAAAGATAAAAATTTAAAAAAATTAATAACTAAGTATGATAGGCCTGTATTCAAATCTGATGATAATTATTTCAATGCATTATCTAAATCTATTATTTATCAACAACTTAGTGGTAAAGTAGCAAAAATAATTTATAATAGATTTTTAGATTTATTTAAAAATCAAACACCTGATCTAGAATTAATTATAGATATTGAAAATATAAATCTTAGGAAGATTGGACTATCAAAACAGAAAACAGAATATATTAAATGCTTATCAAAGTATTTTCATGAAACAGGAAATTCGGTGGATTTCCTATCTCTAACAGATATAGAAATTAGAGATGAATTAATACAGATTAAAGGTATTGGACAGTGGACAATAGATATGTTTTTAATGTTTACAATGTTTAGAACAGACATATTACCTGTAGCTGATTTAGGGATTAAAAAAGCATATAAAGAATTATTCAATCTAAAAGATTTACCTTCTGCAAAAGAAATGATTAAGATATCAAAACCATGGCAACCATATAGAACGATATCTTGCTGTTATTTGTGGAAACTCTTAGATGATGGAGATGTTTGATAAAAAATAATTTAATTAAACTAATGAAATAAATTTCTATTTAATTAACATTAATTTTTGAGTCTGTGTAAAATCACTAGCTGTAAGCTTCACAAAATATATCCCACTTGCTAAATTTTCTGCATTCCAACTTAATGTATAACTACCAGCAGGTACTTTACTTTGTAAAAGTGTTTCAATTTTTTTTCCTTTAACATCATGTATCGTAATTTTTATTTGCCTATTTTCAGGCAATAAATATGAAATATTAGTAGTTGGATTAAATGGATTTGGATAGACTGGATTTAAAGCATAATATGAAGGAATTATATCTGTATTTGTATTAATGGTTTCTACTTTTGATACTAAAAGATTTGAGAAGGGTTCTAAATTAGATTCTAAACTAATAATTTCACCTGTTTCTATTTTATATAATCGTAAAGAAGGTATGTCTCCGGGCTTCAAAAAACCATTTGTTTGCTTGCTTAAATCTTTTCCCATTACTGGTAAAATTGTTAACCCTCTATTATAATAAGATGCTCCAACTAATATATCTTTGTTGTATGCTAAAAGTATATCCCCTTCCATTGCATTTTTATTTTTAATAGTTATATTATTTATAAGGTAAAATGCTTGTTCTGTAGATTGTTTATAATCAAATAAACTGGGTAAAATTGACTCCATATCTAATGAAGTTGATTCTTCACAATTTAATGACCATAAAAATTCCATATCATTATTTGTATTTAACCAATAACCACTTTTTGTACTAAGATTTGTTAAATTTCCTACCCATTCCTGATTATCTTCATCATAAAATAGTCCCTGTCCCTGACCTATTATAAAATTAAAATTTTCTGATGCAAATTCTAAATCTCCTAAAGCAGCTATAGTTTCACAGCCATCAATTCCTGAAAATGAAACTAGATTATTTCCCTCTATTAAATCATATATTACTGAAGTACTAATTGACCCAAATTCACAAGAGCCATCATCATAATGTACATATTCATTATAATTTATAGCTTCATGGTACATACAACCAAAACAACCATTTTCATTTGGAGTTATATTAGTATAGCCTCCTGAACATATACCACAATTATCGATAAAAGCATTACCTCCAATATCTCCATTACAATCTTCTACTGATAATCCATCGCAATCAAGATATGAATCACCAACTGCGTCAAAGAATTCAGAATCAGATGAGTTACAACCAATACCAGGCATACAATATTCCTCTTCTAGTCCTAGTTCAAAACCATTTGAGCTACAATATTCACCAGATTCTGTAATATTTAAATTTCCTTGCATTACATAATAACCTGCTTGAATTTCTGATTGGGCGATATTGTAATATATTGTTTTTTCGCTAGCATCATAGAAATTGAATGTTATTAATGGATTATATACATTAGGAATATCTTCTGGATATCCCTCTGTTCCTGAAGTTATACCATCATTTAATTGAATAGGTAATGTGATAACATTATTTAAATATGGCATAAAAGACCAACCAACAACATTTCCATTATATATTCCTGCAATAATATCACAATTTTCTGTTTCACAACCTCCCATAGAAAAACCATTATCAAATCCGCTATTAATTATACTTCCATTTAAAGTAATACTTTCAAAAATGATAAATGAATGTATGGTAGATGTAGTAGTATTCCATTGACTTCCGGGACCATATTCTGGATGAAAACCACCAAGTATAATATTAATAAATAAAATTATTTGAATTTTACCTATTAAATCTGTTTTTTGTAAATTTATTCTCATATTTATAAATATAATATATAAATAAATCACTTTTATTATTTGTTATTTTTTCAATTGATTTATAAAATTATATTATAAAATAATTATATTTAATTGACTAATGATAAAACAAAATCTAAACTTAATTAAATTTAGAAATAGTAATTAAAATATATATAGTTTAGCTCCTTTAACCAATTGAAATAGTTGTAAATTTACTAATGGTTGAAAATTATCAAAAATATGATTATCTATTCAAAAATATTAAACCGAATGCAATTGGAGATATTGTAATTTTATCAGAAGAAAATGATTGGCGCATTAAACAAGATTTTAACTGCGTTTCAAATGAAGAATATAAAATCTGGAACCAACTATTTTCTAATATAATTGACTTAGCTAGTAATTATGGATCAAAAGAATTTAGAAATGGTCTAATAAAACTAAATCTAAATAGCTCCCAATTTCCAAGTATTAATCAAATTTCTAATATAATTAAAAAATTTACAGATTGGGAAGTTGTTACTGTTGCTGGATTTCTAGATGAATTTTTATTTTTCAAATTAAATGCAAGTCGTCAATTTCCATCTACAGATATTATACGGCAATCGCATCGTTTCTCATTAAAATATCAATATACTCCGATAAAAAATGAATTTGGGTATACACCTGAACCCGATATTTTTCACGATGTTTTTGGTCATATGCCATTTTTAACAGATCAAAATTATTGTAATTTTATAGCATCAATTGGACAATTGGGATTTGAAATTTTAAAAAATGAACGCAACTTAAGTTCAGAACTTGTAGCACATAATTTAAAAAGATTACAAAATTTTGCATGGTGGACTTACGAGTTTGGAATAATGATAAATCAAAATGATAATCCTCAAAATAATTTAAAATATCAAATCTATGGTGCCGGTATTCTTTCATCATATGATGAAATTCTAAATATTATTAATTGTAGTAAAGGACTTTCAAATAATTCTATTTTTATTCCTTATGATATAGAGGAAATAGCCTTAATGCGGTTCGATTACAGTGAAATTCAAGACCGATATTTCGTGATAGATTCAATGGAACATTTATATAAATCATTTATCGATAATAAAGAAATTTTTTTGTTTGATGGGTAAAAAGATTAAAATAAGAGTTAACGGAATGACTTGTAACGGATGTGTAGAAAATATTTCTAAAATGATTATGAATTTAGGAACTGTAAAAAGTATTAAAATAAATTTAGATGAAAAAATTGGTATTATTAATACAAATTCAAAATTTGATAAAGATGACTTTCTAAATACTTTTGTTGAATCTAAGTTTAATGTTGAAATTTTAAATGAGCAAGTAAACCATAAAATAACATTACTTTCCAAACTAAAAAATTTTATATTACAAAAAAATTAATTTTATTCTATCAAATTTAATTAAGTTATTGAAAGTAATATTTCTATTAAAAGCCTTTTATTGTAAAATTTAAAAATATTACAAAAAGTTTTATGTCTATACAAAAATTTAAATTTGATTTACTTCTTAATATTTTCTTAAATAACTAAAGGATTTAAAATGCCTATATTATTATTTATATTTACATTTTTTTTTATTTTATGGGGTCAATGAGCCCTTTGAAGTAACCCGTCTTTGCCGGTCGGCAATTCGGATAAAGGCGTCGGACTTTGGGCCGGCCAAATTATGGTTGGACTCGACAATAATTATCAATATATTGATTGGGGACATCCTGAAATTGATGGTGAAAATGCAGATTATGAAGATGGTGATGGTAATCATCTTGGAACTCTTTCTGCTAAAATTGTATCACCCGGAATAACTATAGGACTTTCAAATTATTGGAATATGACAATCAACCAAGTTTTTGGGATTCGTTCTATGACATGGGGGAAAATTTGGGATTCTGACCACCACAGAGAAGAAGATTCATCTTCTAATTTTGATAATGCCCTCGGTGGTCTTTTAGGTGACAGTCGTATTATATTTCGGTATTTATTTTTGAATGATGGTGCTGGTCCAGGAACACGATTATTTTTTGGATTAGGACTTGTAAAACCATCCAAAAATACATTAACCTCTTCCCCATTTTTTCCGAGTGCAGATGAAACTGAACCTCATCGTCATTTCAGTATGAGTGAAGGTGTTTACAAATTACTTTTTGAAACACAGTATTTTGTGAAAAGAAAAATGAATCCTGTTTTTGTGGGTGGTACTTTTTCAATAGATCAACCATTAAGTAAAAGTGAATATGGCTATAAAGCATCACGATTAATGGATTTATCATTTACCGCTTTTTCGAATAAAGTTAAATTGATTAATGCTTCAGTTGGTACAAGTTTTATGGTTCGTCATACTTCCTTAGCATACTGGAATGATAATCCAGCACCAAATTCTGAAAGTATTCTTCTCATACCTGGAATGGGTTTTTTATGGAATACCAAAATAGGAACGGTTGCATTAAATATCCAAAAACCATATTTCTTGAATGGCTCAATAACCGGAACTGAAGGATTAACTCAGGAAGAAACAGATGTTTACCAATTTTCTGTTAGTATGCGTAGGATGTTAAATTATTCAATTCCATTTTTAGAGTGATAATAATTATATATTTTAAAAACAGATTGCCATACCCCCTATGGGTGGATTTTCAGCTTATTTAGCTTGGGAGTCCAACTTNCATATTATTTATTAATATAATGTCTAAATCNTTATTAATGTCTAANNAATGTTTAAANGTATCTTGAGAGTAGGATTATCTCCCANACAGAATGTCAAAATTAATGTTTAAAAAAATACTGTTTTTTTATTTAGTGTTCAAAAATATGGATATTTGACTAATTTTAACTTTATTTGAATAGGTGGATTTTGAATGGTAATAAAAAAGCCTTTGTCATAAACAAAGGCTTTTCTTCTGTGGGCGATGAGAGACTCGAACTCCCGACTTCCTCCTTGTAAGGGAGGCACTCTGAACCAACTGAGTTAATCACCCAATATATCTTGAATTAATAAATTTTATATTTAATTTAATAGATAAATTTAAGACTTCCACTATATCTTGACCAAAATTAAATTTTAAATCATATAATTAAAATTTATCTTGGCTGTTGAACTATAGATGTCTGATTGTTAAAAAATTTCCTATAATTACCTAATTTGGTCACATATAGGACACATGGAATAAATAAATTTATTAAAGATTATTCATTCCTAAAAAGAATTTTAGAAATAACTTTAGAAGTGGGTTTAGTCTTGGATGCATCTGATGGAATATCCTTCTGTATGCCATAAATTATATTCTGCAAAAGCATAATTATTATAATCTAACATTCTTGCATAAATAAATGTACTATTTTGCTCTGTAGTACTTATAAAGTATGCTCTAAAGTTTGATTGATTTAGCTCCCATGAACCACCTGTTATCATTCCAGCTGGTAGAGCACTAAATCCTGTACTATTTGTTGCTCCATCATTTGGACTATTCCAATATTCAAACCCAACTATTTTCAAATGACCACCAGAATTACCAGCTCCTCCAAGAAAATTTGATAAAACTATCCATTCATCTCTTGTTGGTACATGCCAACCTTCAGGACAAACTCCTCTTTCATCTATAGCTGCATACCAATTATAAAAATTCCCATAAAGGTTGTAGTCTTCTGGATGCTCTATATAAGTACCTACAAATTGTTGCCACCAAAGGTCAGGTTCAGCATTAGATATAGCATCACCATTTCTATAATGAGTTACCTTTAGATTCTCAGCCATCCAATTCTGATTACCTATTACTACTGTCTGATATACATTTCCATCTATGTCTGTAACTGTGCCTGTGACTATTTCATTGCCATTTTGTAAAGCATCTATTTGAGATTGTAAAGAAGCTATTAAGCTTTGTAAAGCATCTATCTCAGCCTGTTGAGCTGCAATAACTTTAGCAAGACTATCATTAATCACAGCACCTGTGACATTCAGATTTCCTTCAACTTTTAGCTCCTGAGAGAAGGATAGAGATAGAAGTGATATGAGAAGTATTTTTTTCATTAGTTTGCTAAACATCTTATAGAAAAACCATAGGACATATGTTCTGTTGCCCTTCTAATTTTTGCATTATCATATCTGATATTTCTTACAAAGTTTTTATTCTCATCTTCTTCATCAATTGATTTTGTCCAAAAATAAGAATCCTGCTGTGAAAAAAATAATCCAGCAAAGCTCATATCATACCAGCCTTTACCTGCTGCATTAAAACCTGATTCATTAAATTCAGAATTTTCTATTAAATCTCCAAAAGTCCATGATCCAGAATTACCTGCTAATTTACTACCTTCATTTGTCCCTCTATAACCAACATCAGACACCCAAGACTCTTGCATACCCAAATATATCTCTAATAATTGAAACTCTTCATCAGTAGGTACATGCCATCCTTCAGGACATATCTCATTAACATTATTTACTACATTTGCATTGTAATAAATTTCACCATTATCTTCAATATAATCACCATGAATATACTCTCCATTATTATAGTGAGTAACTTTTAAATTTTCAGTCATCCAAATCTGTTCACCTATCAAAAGAATCTGATATACATTACCATCAATATCTGATATATTTGAACATTCAACTAAATTAAATTCATTTACACAATTTCCACATGGGTCTAAGAAAGCTTCTCCACTAATAACCCCATTACAATCAGCTAAACCAGTTTGTATCTGTAATTGAATAATTTGGCTTTGCAGTAAGTTAATTAAAGATTGAAGAGTAGTATTTAATGATTCTTGATTAAGAAGTTGTATTTTCAAGGAATCTATTTCAACTTCCAAACTATCAATCTTAGAGTTTAAGATATTCCCAGTCACATTTAAGTCACCTTCTACTTTCAGTTCTTGACTAAAAGCAACAGAGAACAAAGCTAACATCATTAACTGCTTCATATTATTTGGACTCTTTTTCCTTCAGTTTTTCTAAATAATAAACCATAGTTATTTCTTTTGACCCTTTCCACTTACCAGGCATTGCTCTTGATACTTCCCAACCTTTTGTTTCTAATTTAACAAGATGTTCAAACCAATTACCTTTTGTTGTCAGTGTATCATTTTCAACTTTCCATGTTGCTATATTTTGTTTTTCCTTATCTCCATAATTCTCAAA
>NZIV01000042.1 GCA_002689995.1 Fidelibacterota bacterium | reverse complement strand
CCAGGAGCACCGCAACCACAATCCTGAATTATACCATTGCCTTGACATACACCACATTCATCAAGTTCAGCTGTACCACCAAGATCACCATTGCAGTCAAATTGTAATGCTTCGGCACATGGACCTAAATCAAATGTTAAGGTTTCACCTCCAGTATCTGAAAGTACAACGTCGTTTAAACAAAATTGTGTAGCACCCTCATCAGGTGTAAATTCAATAGTTGTTAGAGTTAATCCATTTCCAACAACTAGATTTGCAGCTGAAAATGAAAAGCCTAATATTGTAGAAGCGGAAGTATTTACCGTGAATCCAGCATTTGAGGCCTCACCACCACTTGCTCCAGAAATAGTACCACCAGTAAATTCAAATTGAAATCCACCTATCAGTTCAGTAGTGCTGTAAAGAATATCTGCTGTTCCAGAATTTTGATCAACATTACCAAAATAGATTTCAGTAGTAAACGTTAAGGATAATAACGATATTAATATTAATAAATTTTTACTCACGAATTTCCCCTCAATAAGTTTAAAAAAATAAAATCGATGTTTATATACGATTAGATTATTACAAAGTTTGTTTTGACTAATATTGCAAAGTTGTATCATTTTTTACAAGTATTATTAATTAATTAGTGAACAGCTTTAATTTTTTTAGTTGAAATTATTTATTAATTATAAAATTTATTTTATTTTTAATAAGTTGATTTTTTATTTGAATTTCAAGCTGATTATAATCAATAAAATGAAGATTTTCAAACACCATTCCAATACTTTTAAGTTCGGTTTTATTAATGACTGGTTGTTTTTCATTATACGAAATAATATTATCTAATTTTTTTATTATTTCATCTAATAGGATATAATATTTTGGGTGTGACATTAGTATTAAATGATTTTTAAAAATAGATTTATTTTTTATCAAATATTTATGTAAATCAGAGACCCTAATATCATCTATGGTTATGGTAGAGTTTACGTTATTAATATTACTCTTATCCATAGAATTAATTTGTCCAATGAGTATTGAAGAAATATTTATTAGAAATATAAATAACATATAAATAAATTTACTTTGCAAAAACATATAGTAATTTAACTATAATTCATGTATTTTTAAAAATGATTGAAATTGATAGTTTTAATAAATTTTTGAATATTTTAATAAATTTTATCAAGAGGAGTTTTAATGAAAAAAATCATCACTATTATGATTTTATTGTTTATGTTTTCGGCATGTAAAATGCAGACCAGAGCATTTTCTAGGCTTACAGGCTCAGCTTTACAGCTTGAGTTGCCTGAAGATTTTGCTAAACCAATTTCATTTGCGAGTGGAAGAAAAGGTGAGAAAGATTTATTTTACTGGACAAAAAATAATGAAATGAAAGTAAAAACATATACCGATTATGGTATACTTGAGTCTGCAATTGTATTCGTATCAAGTAATTAAAATATGAAATTTTTCATAATATTTTCTATCGTTTTATTCTTACTATATTTTTACACAGGGTGGAAGTTTATCATTCCTAATTCATATTCAATATCAGTAAATATTGGTTTTTGTCTTATTTTTTTAATGTTATATTTACTCCCAATCGCAACATTTTTTATGAGAATAAACAGAGTTGAGAATCAATATTCAGATTATTTTACCTGGATTTCTTATTTATCTTTAGGGATTTTTAGTATCCTTTTTTTTATTTTTATCGCAATAGATATTATTACAATTCTGACTAAGATTGCACCAATTAAGCAAAATTTTAATCCTCAAAGGAAAGTATTTTTAGGCTTATCAGTTAAGACAATATTAGCAGGATTTGGAGGTATTTTTTCAATTTATGGAATAATAAATGGTTTAAGAATTCCAGAAATTATCACGAAAAAAATTTCATTTAAAAAATTACCATCTGCACTAAAAAATTTCAAAATTGCACACATTACAGATTTACATGTTGGTAGTCAAATAAAAGCTGAAATGGTTCAATCTGTAGTTGATAAAATTAATAGTATTAATCCAGATATTGTTGTTTTTACTGGTGATGCTGCTGATGGAAGTGTAGAAAATTATGGTAGAGAAATGGAACCACTAAGAAATATAAAATCTAAATATGGTAATTATTTTGTTACTGGGAATCATGAATATTATTCAGATTTAAAAGGTTGGTTGGATAAATTATCTGAAGTAGGTTTTCAAATTCTTATTAATCAAAGTCAGCTATTGGAGGTAGGAAATTCAAGTTTATTGGTTACAGGAATCCCTGATAGAACTGCAAAGTATTATGTGAAATCTCATAAAGCAGATATAAAAAAGGCTTTAAAGGGATATGAAGATTCTGATTTTAAATTACTTCTGGCTCATCAGCCGAAGGATATTGAACATGCCATTAAATTTGGTTATGAATTACAACTTTCTGGACACACACATGGGGGGCAATATATCCCATTTAATTTTTTTGTGAGTCTTGCACATCCATTTTTAAAAGGATTACATGAGAAAGATGGAACTCAAATTTATATTAATCAAGGAACAGGTTTTTGGGGACCATCAATCCGAATTGGAACTGTACCGGAAATAACAGAGATTATATTAAGTTAGTTTATTTAATTGTGGCTTTATTTTATTAGAAATTTGAGCGGTAAATTTTATTTTACCTTCTTTAAATATTTGCTTTCGTTCTTCTCTTGGTAGTTGAATAAAGTCCTTACATTTTTTAGAACAACAATTCTTATATTTTATTGCACAATCTCCACATTGAATAAACAATATATGACATGCTTGATTTTCACAATCTATATGATTGTTTGAAGGATTGCCACATTGATGACAATTACTAATAATATCTTCAGTTATATTCTCACCTAGGCGACGGTCAAAGACAAAATTCTTACCGATAAACTTTGATTCTACATTATTATTTTTAATATCATGTGCATATTTTATGATTCCACCATTAAGTTGATTTATATCCTTAAAACCATGATTTATTAAATATGATGATGCTTTTTCACAGCGAATGCCACCCGTGCAATACATTAGAATCGTATCTCTTTCGCGTCCTTTTAGTAATTCTTTAACTTTAGGAAGTAATTCTGCTGATTTATCTACATTAGGGATAATTGCATTTTTAAAATGACCAACTTCACCTTCATATTGGTTTCGCATGTCAATTATTACGGCTCCTTCTTCTATTTTTTTATGATATTCTTCATAATTTAAATGTTTGCCAACTTTATTCATGTCAAATTGATTTCTTGGAATTTTATAAGCGACGATTTCCTTTTTAACTTTAATAGTTAATTTGATAAAAGATAAACCTTCTTGTATTGCTGACTTTATAATAATATCCTTAAAGTTTGAGTATGAAAATAAACTCTCTTTAAACTTTTCTAAGTTAAATTCAGGTAGACTTATTTGAGCGTTTATTCCCTCATTTGCTACATATACTCTTCCAAGAACTTTTAAATTATTCCATTCAGAATATAGCGAATCTCGCAGTGCCTGTGGGTTTGATATATTCAGGTATTTGTAAAATGAGCAAGTAATTCGTTGAAAGTTTTCTTCATTTAATTTTTCTAGAAGTTGTTCTTTATTTTTCTTATTGTAAAGGATTTGTTTTTTCAAAAATATTATTTTTATTAATAATATAAATTACGTTTTATCTATTAGAAAATTATAATTTAAAAAATTCAATATTTTTTTTTATGACTATTTCAACAGACTCTGTAAGAGCTTTTAAGTTATAACCTCCTTCTAAACCAAATAAGGCTTTAGGTTGTATTTTTAATAATTCGGTTGTCATCTCACCAAAGTTTTTAGAAGATAATTCAAAGCTTGCCAAAGGATCATTAAGATGAGCATCAAATCCTGCTGAAATAATAATTAAATCCGGACTAAAATTTGAAATCTCAGTGATAATCTTTTCATAGAAAGCCACTTTATAATTCTCCCATTTTGTTCCAGAAGCAAGTGGTACATTTAGTATATTATTATTTATTTTGGATTCATTTGAAAATCCTGTACCTGGATAAAACGGATATTGATGTATAGAGCTGTATAGAATATTTGGATTTACTATGACAATATTTTCAGTACCATTACCATGATGTACATCCCAGTCAAAAATTGCTACTTTATTAATTGATTCAATTTCAAGTGCTTTTACAGCCGTTAGTGCTGCATTGGAAAATATGCAAAACCCCATAGATTTATTCTTTTCAGCATGATGACCGGGTGGCCTAGATAGTACAAAACAGGGATTTCCATTAATTACTTCATTTAAGCCATCTAACCATGCTCCGGCTGAATATAGAGCAATTTCAAAGCTTTCAGAACAAACAGGTGTATCTGCATCTAAAAGTCCTCCACCATTTAAACAAATAGATTGGACATTATCAATCATTTCAGATGTATGAATTATTAATAATTGGTTAATATCTATTTTATTTGGTTCAATCCAATTTAATTTGGAACTAATTTGTGAGTTTTTTAAATATTTTACAATTGATAAGAGTCGACCTGGGTTCTCAGGATGTTTAAATCCGGTATCATGTTTTAAAAACTTCTTTGAATATATTACTGAAAATAATGACATATTATTAAAATATCTTATGATTGATAAATTACAATATTTATACAATTTCTTTAAAAAATAATTATAAAAAAAGTTTTGTTCTAATACCACTCTAACAATATTTTATAATGATGTATTTGGTCAATGAGTTGAATCGTAATATTCATTTCTTATATCCTAGACCAAAAATAAATCACTCAAAAAAAAAGTTGGAGAAAAAATGTCAAAGAAATTATTGATTATCCTTCTTTCAATTCCTTTATCTGTATTTGCACAGAATGTCGGTAAAATTGCCGGTAAAGTTGTAGATAAAGAGACAGGTAAGGTATTAGTTGGAGCGAATATTCAAGTTGAAGAGACTTCTTTAGGTCAGGCATCTAGTAGTGAAGGTGATTTCACTATTGTTGATGTACCTGTGGGAACACATTCAGTTAAATGTGATTTTATTGGTTATAGACCACTAAGAGTTACAAATATAATTGTTTCATCTGGATTAACATCTGATGTTACTTTTAACTTAACTAAATCTGCAATAGAATCTGGTATCATTGAGGTAGTTGCTGAAAAGCCGATAATAAATAAAAATGCTACAAATACTACTAGAATCTTAACAAGTGAAACAATAGAAAACTTACCCCTAAGAGGTGTAGAAGCAATCGTAGCAACTCAAACTGGCACTGTAGCAGATGATGGCAATATCTATGTTAGAGGTTCGAGAGCTGGAGATGTTGCTTACTATGTAGATGGCGTTTATATGAATAATGCATATACACTTAATAATACAAGTGTAGTCTCTAACTCAGCAATGGAGGAGGTTCAATTTCAATCTGGTGGCTTCAGTGCAGAATATGGTAACGTTAATGGTGGAGTTGTAAATACAACTACACGGCAAGGCGGTACAGGATTAAAATTGAATGCAGAAGGAATTCTTGGCTTTGGTAGTTCAAATTCAAATACTGATGGTTTACATGGATATGGTTATGGCTTATATAATTTTAGTGTAGGTGGACCTTTGAGTGACAATATTAAATTCTTTGTAAATGTAGAAAAAAGATCTACAGATGATTTAAATCCCTCAAGTAAACCAACATACACTATGGATTATACAGAATTTGATCCAGAAGTTTATGGTTTACAGGTTGATGCTTCTGGAGTAGTAGTAAAAGACGAAAATGAAAATGTAACTTTACTTGATTTTTCTGGTAGTCAATACATGTATGTTGATTCTTCTGGTGCCGGTTGTGACGATACTAGTGTTGACGGCTGTTTTGATAATTCTGAGTATAATGAAAATTATGGTATGGCTCCAACAGGATTTGAAGAAGGTCAAGGTTTTTTTAACTATTATCGTAGGGTTTATGGTAATGTTCAAGATTCTACGGGTGCATGGATAGCACAATCTGACACAATATACTCAGGTTATAATAATTTTCAAGAAGTCTACGGCTCAAAAACCAATGCCGGTGGTACAAGGACGACTGTGTCAGCTAATGTTTTATTAGATTTAAGCCCATTAAGAATTAAATTAGGTGGAAATTTGAACCAAGAAGATGGTAGGAGTTACATACACTCTTATAGCTTATCGAATGCTGATAACAATCCTAAATTCACAGAAACAGCATTATCAGGATATATGAATGCTACATATAGTATTTCTGACCAATCTTATTTGAAATTTGGTTTAAGTTATTACAAATTTACGGATGAATTTGGAGATAATAAATTTTTTAATGATTTAGATTTTGCTTCTTTAAATTCTTATGGAAGTATTAATAATACTTCATATAACATCATGCAGGGGCAGAACCCATCTTCATTGGGCAATGTTGCTCAATATTCTGCATATGGTACAACTTATGATGACTATGATTATAATGAAAGCTCTTATTTTGGGACCAAATTAGATTATTTGAATCAAATGGGTGAACACGAGCTAAAAGCTGGATTTGAATATAGAAAGAATAGTATTAAATACTTCAGAATTGCTCAGCCAATGGAAGTAACATTTAAATATTGGCAGGCTGAAATGGATTCTGCCTTAGACAGCCAAAGTGATGAATGGATTTATCAAACATTTCACGATGCCTATACAGAAAATTTAGGATATGATGTAGAAGGTAAGGATGGCACTAATGGTTATCAAGAACCAGGAGAGCCAACTGTAATGGGAGCCTATATTCAGGATAAAGTCGAGTTAGATGATTTAGTCATAAATGCTGGAATAAGATTTGATTATTTTGACCCTCAAGTACATGCACCAGCTGATTGGAGTGATATCTGGTTAACAGGAGATAGAGGTGTTGATAGAAATGGAAATGATGGAGAAAATAAATGGGAGAAGGTAGATGCCTATACCCATCTTAACCCTCGTTTAGGATTTTCATTTCCTGTTTCTGATAAAACCAAATTCCATGCTCAATATGGAAAATTCACTCAACATCCCGAGTTGAATAAATTGTATTTATCAGATACGAGATTATCTGCTAACCTTACTCAAGGTAATATGACCGTATCTCCTAATCCAAGTTTAAAGCCTGAAGAAACTACTCAATATGAGGTAGGTTTTACTCAGCAATTTGGTGGTAATTCAGCTCTAAATATGACAGGTTTTTACAAAGAAGTTAGAAATTACACAATGATGGCAAATGTTGTTGATGCTAAACGTAATGGTGTACCATTTAGTTGGTCACAATATATGAATGGTGATTTTGGAACGGTCAAAGGTTTATCTTTTAATTTTAATATGAGAAGAGTGAATGGACTTTTAGCTAATGTCAGCTATACATTATCATTTGCTGAAGGGACGGGCTCAGACCCAGCATCTAACTTTAATATTGCTTGGATTGGTGATACATATCCAACAGTTATTAATCCTTTAGATTATGATCAAAGACATACAGGTTCCGTAATGTTAGATTATAGATTAGGTGAAGATGGAGGCTTATTAGCCAATACTGGATTAAACTTATTATACCAGTTTGGTTCAGGAACAGCATATACTCCATCTGAAGGATATTCTGTTGTTTACGATAGAGATTGGTTAACACCTACAGGTACAATCAATTCTGCTTATAAGCCATGGACTAGTACACTAGATTTAAAAGTTGATAGGAAAATAGATGTAGGTGGTTTTTCTGTGAATGTATTTGCTTATGTCATGAACCTCTTAAATACAGATAATGTTGATGAAGTATATCCAGGTTCAGGAGAAGCAGGTTCAGATGGTTGGTTGAGTACACCAAATGGTAAGGATTGGTTAGCTCAAAGAACAAATGGAGAAACATATTATTTAGCTAAAATTAGTGATCCAAGACGATGGGATGCTCCAAGAATGATTCGTTTTGGATTCAATATTGAGCTTTAAGAAGGAGTATATCTAAATGAATAATTCAAAAATATTAAATAGATTAATCTTGACTTTGGGTGTCTGCTTTTTAATAAGTAGTATCTTTGCAAGAGAAAGAGTTGGAACTCCAGTATCACTTGAAAAATTAGATGGTGGAGCATTTGATGCAAATAGGGTGTATACAGATATATCTAATACAGGTTTTATTGTAGATTATCACCCAACAGGTCACTCTGGTATGGAATGGCCAAAAGGATCAGGAAATTATTCAAATTTCCAATCCGGTGTATGGTTTGCTGGTAAGGTAAATAATGTAATTAGAACAGCAACAGCAGAATACTCATCTGAATTTTTACCTGGTTCATATGGAGGAGATAGTTCAGCTGATGAGTTCCAATTATACACAGTTAATAAAAGTGATTTAGCAGACCCTTTAGCTAATGACGATTTTCAAAATTGGCCAGCACATAGGGGTGCACCATGGGTAGATAATGATGGAGATGGTATATATTCTCCATTACCTGCAGGTCCTGATCATCCGGAATTTATAGGTGACCAGGTTACATTTTATACCATGAATGATGGAGAAGCAAGTTCTCATGTATTATACGGGACGGCTCCACTGGGTATAGAAGTAAGAGTAACAATGTGGGGATATGACAGACCTGATGCATTTGGAGATATGATGTTTGTTAAAACCCAAGCTTTCAACATGGGTGGTGAAGATATAACAGATATGATGGTTGGTGTATGGGATGATCCAGATTTAGGTGATGCAGGTGATGATTTTGTTGGCTGTGATACACTACTTAGTTTAGGTTATGTTTATAACGATGGTTCTGATTCATATTATGGTGATGCTGCACCTGCAATGGGATATGACTTCTTTCAAGCTACTGTCCCTAGCAGCCCTGATAGTACCGCATTTGGTTTTGGTCAAATGTTGACAGGATATGATAATTTACCAATGTCCTCATTTGTTAAGTACATAAATGGTGATGCTGTTTATTATGATCCAGAGACAGCTCAGGAAGTATATTATTATATGAATGGATTTAAAGCAGATGGGACTCCATTTGTTAATTCTGAAACAGGAGAAAATAGTAAATTTGTTCATGATTGTGATCCTAATGAGGATTCCGGTCCTGGAGATGGTTGTTGGGTCGATGGTGATGACCACGATTCAGCAGATAGAAGATTTTTAATGAATGTTGGACCTTTTAACTTTCCGGCAGGTGATTCATTAGAAGTTGTATTTGGTATTATTCATGCTCAAGCCAATGATGCACTATCTTCTGTGACATTATTAAAAGAAGTTGACCAACTAGCACAATTAGCATATGATATCCAATTTGCTCTACCAGAATCACCACCTCAGCCAAATGTGAATGCAACAGCTTCATTTGAGGAAATTATTTTAACTTGGGATTCTATTGCAGAATCATATTCTGCTGTAGATGAAATTGATTTAGATGAAAATGGAAATCCTACATTATTTGCTTTTGAGGGTTATAATGTTTGGCAGCATAGTTCATTAGATGGAACTGGTAATAAGAAACTTTTAGCAACATTTGATGTCGTTAACGGTGTAACTACAATTATGGATAATGTATTTGATTCAAATTACGGTTCTAGTGTCAATGTAGCTGTCCAAAATGGAACAGATTCAGGTTTACAGCATTGGCTGAAAGTTTCTAGGGATGATTTAGATGGAGGGAGTCCATTAATTAATGATAGAGAATATTTCTTTTCAGTTAATGCATATGGATATAATTCATATGGTATACCTAAAACTTTAGAAAGTTCAGACAATATTTTTGAAATTAGGCCTCAAACAAATATAGCAACAAGCCCAGCAGTAGATGCTGGTTATTCGGATTTTTCAATTGTACACATGGGTAACTCTGATGGTTCAATCTCTGTAAAAGTAATTGATCCATATATGGTTACAGGACATGATTATGAAGTATTTTTAGATTCATTTTATGTTGATTGGAATACAGGTGTTGAATTAGGCTTAGCTGAAGGTCCTGATTGTGCTGGAGAGTATGTTTTATCTGGTGTCGCAACGCGTAATTTATTAGATTGTTCTGGTAATTGTTTTACTGCTGATTCTATTAGTACAGTTCTTGGTAATGGTGTGTGCGATGATGGTTCAAGTGGATCAGGAATAAATCTCAATTGTGAAACATATACAAGTGATAATGATGATTGTTTTACCTGTGATGCTTTAACAGTTACAATGATTGATTCATATGGTGATGGATGGAACGGTGCGGAGTTAACTGTGGGTGCGGAAGTATATACCTTAGAAAGCGGAGCTGAAAGTCTTGTCTGCTATACGGGTGAAATAGATGTTTTGGTAAGTTGCTCTAGCGGAGACTATCCTTCTGAAATATCCTGGACTATAACAGATATTGATGGTAACCAATTGTTAGCAGGAGGAGCTCCATATGATGGTTGCCTTGGTGATTGTGGTGGTTTAGTATTTGGTACAAATAATATTGAAAATAACTATAGCTCAGGTAAAATTTCAATCAAAACTAAATTACCATCAGAAAATAACCCATTCGGAATATTTGGACTAACTAAAGGTCAATATCATAATGAAAATGTATTAAAATCATCTTCAGCTTCTGATTTTGATTTGAACGGATTCTTAACTGTTGGATGGAATTTGAGAGATGTTAGTACTGGAGATGTATTATTATCAAATCAAACTATTCAAGGTGGATTTGATGGGCTAACTAATACTAATGCAGGTTTAACTGCACATGTAGTAGATGGTTTAGAGATTGTAGTAAATGGGCCCTCTAATGGAATTCATGGAGTATATATGGTACATGATGGTGCTGTATCTACTGAACAAAATTCTGATGTACCAATGGCAAGTGGATTACAAGCTCATGTATGGAGTAACTATCCCGATGCTTTGAATTATTTAGAAAATTCAAATGGTGGTTATTATTTTGCTACACAAGGTGGTGGAACTGCTGCTGATGAAGCATCCTATTATGAAAGAGTGTTCAGAGGAACTAACTTTGATAGAGCTATACCGCATGATTTTGAGATGAGATTCACTGAAGAAGGTAGTACCGCTTGGTTAGCATACACAACAGGTGAATATATTACAGTACCTTTTGAACTATGGAATGTAGGTGATTTGTCAGATCCTAGCGATGACTATAAAATGTTGCCTTTTGTATATGATGCAGATGGTTCAGGAACATATAATTGGTGGGGTGATTTAGAAGATTCTGGTGCCGATAATGACCCTGGTACAGATTGGGTTTATTGGCGGGATCCCGTAGACAAGTCTCCTGGTACATCTGGCTATGATGGCTGGTTAGCTGGTACGGTGGCATATGATGATGAAGTTATGGCAAGAACAGTATGGAATAACTGGAATGGATTTGGAAGTCAGCAGGATTCAATTGCATTAGCTGATTTAAGTGATGTAGATTCTGCTAATTGGACAGCAGCAGATACCACTACGTTTACTGATAGAGGCTGGTTCTTTGATTCAGTAAATTCATTAGCTGGAGTTACTGTTTCCGGAGACTATGCATATGGTACTATTATTTTAATGCCAGAGACTGGATCTGTATATCGATGGATTACAAATAAACCAAACACAGTATCAGATTCATTTACATTTAGTACCTCAGAAGCTGCACCAGCATCAACTGATTATGAATGTTCTTCAGCAAATGTATGGCCAAATCCATACTATGCAGATAATCCTGAGGAATCTGGTAATGGTGATACTCAAATCAATTTTACAGATTTGGCTGAAGATACTGAAATTGCTATTTACAATCTAAATGGTTTATTGGTTGATAAATTAAATGGCGTTTCAAATCAGATGTTAACTTGGGATGCTCAAAATCATAGTGGCTTACCAGTAGCATCAGGAATGTATATAGCAATTATTACAAGTGAAGAGAATGGTTGTAAGGAAATTCGTAAAATTGCTGTGGTAACTAAATTAGAAAAACTTGATCGTTATTAATGGTCTTTGAAAAAGGAGATTGCAAAATGATTATAAAAATAAAAATAATAAGTTTAGTATTTGCCTTGTTTTCTATATCAATGGCCGGTACGGGCGCTGCAGTAGGGACAGCAAGCGGAACACAATTGTTAATTCCAACGGGTGCTAAGGGTGTTGCTTTAAATTCAACATATACAGCGTCAGTAAATGGTGTTGATGCACTATATTATAATCCAGCGGGGATAGCAGGACGTGTAAATGGAGTTGAAGCTCAGTTTTCTTCACAGAATTATATTGCTGACATTAGTCAAAACTATGCAGCATTTGTAAGTAATGTTGGGAACGGCACAGTTGGGCTTGCTTTTAATTCATTGGATTTTGGAAATATAAAAAAAACCGATGCAGTTGATACACATGGTAATTCGGGAAAAACATATTCACCAAATTTTTCAGTTTTAACTTTAAGTTATGCAAAAAGCTTTTCTGATAGAATCAGATTTGGTTCTAGCTTGAAGGTTGTAAGCGAGGCTGTAGAAGAAACTGGAGGAATGGCTCTAGCTTTAGATATGGGGGTTCAATATTCTCATGCATCAATGCCATTAAAGTTAGGTGTAAGTTTAAGAAATTTAGGTTCTAAAATGGAATATACAGGAGTTAATCTAGAAACAAATAATTCTACATTATTAACTCAAGCTGCTAATATTCCTGCTAATCTAAATATTTCTACTTCATATAAATTAGGTTCAGTTAACTTACATTATTCATTTACAAATCATTCTTATAGTTTTAATGAATCTGCTTTTGGAGTAGAATATTCTATGGAACTAGGTAATTATTCATTTTGGTTGGGTGGCGGAATGAATTCATTATTAGTAGAAGAAGATAATTTAGATGAAATGTACACTGATAATCCATTTGGTGCTTCTTTAGGAGCAGGCATGAGTACTAAATTAGGTAACTTCAGTTTTGGATTAGATTTTGGTATGAGACAATCCGAACAATTTGGAGAAACTTCTGTATTAGCATTTAATGTTGGATTTTAATTAACCAACTTTAATAAAGTTATTTTAAAAGGGAGATATTTATTATCTCCCTTTTTTATTTTTTATATAATTTTAATAAATTAATTACTTATCTATTTAATTTTTATTTTGGGTAAAGTATGAAAAATCTATTTATTATAGTCATTTTTAATATTTGTTTTGGAAATATATACCAACAAAATTCACAAAATATTTTCGACGAAATATATTATCGAAAAGAAAGTTTAAATTGGTATAATCGTTTTGAATCAACAATTACTTATAATGATGAATCAACTAGTTTTGGAGAATTTCGTTTTAATGAAGACGAAGAAATTGCTGTATGGTATAGACCTCTTACTAAATGTCATGTAGAAGGAATTCAAATTTATTTTCCTAGTTCTACAGACCTTGTAAATTCACAAATTACAGTTCAATTAAGATCCATTTTAGATTATACTTCAATTGGTATTCCAGCTAATAAAGAGTATAACTTTTCACAATATAATTTGACTATTGGTGAATTTATGGGAGAAGTTTTATATAGCCAAAATTTTAATCTATCTGCAGATATGTTAGAACAGGTTATTGATATTGATTTTAATACGCCTACTGATGTTGAAGATAATGATTTTGCGATACAAATTATAGGTGACTTTGGTGGTAATAATAATGATTTTATTTTTTGGGATGGAGTAAATGGTATAAATACAAATTACAATCATGGATTTAAGTATTATCCTGATGGTGCATCTTTTTGTCCTGAAGGTTGCTGGGTGCCAAGAGTGAACTTTGGAATAACAGCAAAAGTAAATTATTATGGAGATCATCCTCCTATTATTTCGAACGTAGAAAGTTTATCAGATTTTTATTATAGTTGTAATCCTGGACCTTATGAAACTAAAGCAGAAATAATTGATATAGGTAACGATTTATTTGATGGTGAATTAACAAATGTCAAATTTTATTATAATAATGGAATTGAAATTATTGAAAATAATTACACTGATTATGGTATTAACAATATTTACACGGGTTATATTCCAGAACACCCAATTGGTACTTATATAGAATATTGGTGGGAAGCTACTGATAATGCTTCGAATCAAAATAATTATTTAGAAAATCAATTAACAATTCAACGTATTCCAAAATCATTTACTATCCTAGAATATAGTCAAGGTGCAGATATTTTATTGATTGATGATAGCTCATATTCCACAGAGAATACACATATGACCATAATTTACGAAAAGCTTAATCAATTAGGATTTTCAACTGATTATTTAAATATTAAAGATAGTGGAGTTTTATCAAATTGCGGTTTAGATTATTATTCAAATTTTATACTTTTACAGGGATTAAATGGTGCTGGGAAATTGATGCCAGGTAATGATTTAGAATTTTATTTAATATCACGCTTGTCAGGTGGAGCTAACTTATTATTCTCTTCAGTAGATTATATATATGAAGTTGCATCATTTACTAATGGTTGGAATCAAACCGATCCAAACTCAAATCAATTTTTATATAATTTCTTACATGTTAATGAATTTATTAATGATTCAAACCCAAATGATTTAGTACAAGATTTAAGAGGAATTACAGGTAATGAAGTATCCAATGCAACTAATAATTTTGAAGTTAATTCTCCTTTTACACAAAATTATTTTGATATGGTTAAGCCCACTGCAATAGCTGAAGAAATTTTTCAAATTTTTGATGAAAATGAAGAAGTATGGACACAATATGGGGGAACCATATATTCTGGTAATTATAAAAGTATTTTCTTTCCATGGCATTTTGAATCTATTGAAGATGAGGATGTTTTAACTGAAATTTTACGAAATACAATGGATTGGTTTGATGTTGAATACACGCCAGTTTTTTTAGATATTCAAGGGCCTAATGGATATATATTCGATTTAGATGACCAAATTATAACTATAGAAGCAGTTGATAATGAAAATGATGAAATTACAGCAGAATTAAGTTATTCAATTAATGGTGGATTAAATACAATCATTGCAATGGAAAGTTTAAATACTAATCAATTTTCTGCTACAATTCCAGCGCAACCAGAAGGTACACAGGTTAATTATAGTATTTTACTCTCAGATTTCAGTGGTCAAATACAATCAGAGCAATTTATCTATCAAACTTATCAGTCAAACTCAACAGTACTATTAATCTTAAATAATGAAATGGAAGTTGGGCAATTAAACTTTCCAGCGGAATATTATTTAGTAGATTTTATTGGATATCAGGATACAGGTGAATTTGAATATTTTATAACTCCTGATTATTGGACATTAAGCAATCATGGATTAACTTCAGAAGATTTATTGAATAATTATAATACAATTATTGAAATAACTACTACAGATGATTACGATTTACATCCTAATTATAATGAGCATATGAATCTAATAAAAGAGTGGCTAAATCAAGGAAATAAGAACTATGTTTTAGCTGGAGATGAATCATTTGCGCTAGCGAATGGTAATTGGATTGATATCTCTTATGATGAAGAACATTTATTTTATAAATTAGGTATCGAATCTACAATTAATGATTTAAGTTGGGGTGGAGTTTCAGAATTAATTCCTTTACAATCTAATTTTTTAGCAAATGATATTTTAGGTCATTTAGTAAATGATGAAATGTTAATTTATGATCCTGAAGAAATTATTGGATATACTAATTGGATGGATGGATTTATTACAACAGATGAAGCCCATATTTCAATTGAGGATAATAATGGCAACGCCATTATTATTAATAAAGAATGGGAAAATGGAAGTAAGACAATATTTATGGGAATAGATCCTATATCAATAAAAAATTCATTATCAAATTATTGGTATGGAACATCAAAATTTGGAATTTTAGCTCAAGCATTAGACTGGTTTGGAGAGATAATTTTAAATATAGATAATAATATTTTTAAATTTCCTAAAGAGTTCAAATTATATCAAAACTTTCCAAATCCTTTTAATCCTAGCACTAAAATTAATTTTGATATCTCAGAAAGAACGAACGTAGAGCTAACTATATATAGTCTTTTAGGTGAGATTATTATCAAATTAGTGAACGAGAGACTTAGTAATGGTTCATATTCAATAATCTGGAATGGACAGGATAGTAAAGAAAATTATGTACCAAGTGGAATATACTTTTATACACTACAAACTGAAAATTATACTAAAACTAATAAAATGATGTACATAAAGTAGAGTATTATTTTTTTAGGTCTGTAAATTTATGTTTATTTTTAAAAAAATAGTCCCAAACAATACTATTTTTATAAAAATAGTTTGTATCATAAATAGGGTATAAATTCTTAATTGATTTTCGTTTCCTAAAAATAAATGATAAATTAAATAATATCCAAAATACAGCTCTTATCTGTGCAAATGAATTTGAAAAATTGCCAGAAAAGAATTCTTTAATAAACGAAACTTTTTCAAAGAATAAGCGAGGTAACGTATATTTTATTAATTGAAATTTTGAGGTATTTGTTAACATTAAAATCAAACTATTCCGATGATTTAAATACTTTTTTGTAGGTGATTGATATGATAGTGTTGCTCCGCCAATATGATATATTACTGATTTTGGATTAACCCAAACTTTATATCCCGCTAGTTTGCATTTCCAGTGATAATCAATTTCTTCAAAGTGTGCAAATAATGTCTCATCAAATCCTCCTACTTTATGGAAAATTTTTTTTTTGGTAATAAATGCTGTACCTGAAGCCCAGAATATTTCAGAAGGATCATCATATTGTCCTAAGTCTTCTTCAACAAAATCAAAAATACGGCCACGTGCAAATGGGAAGCCATATTTATCTAAATAGCCACCAGAACCACCTGCATAATCAAAATTATTCTTTTTAATTGCATTTAGGATTTTAGGTTGGACTGATGAAATCTTTGGATCACTTTCAATTTTGATTAGCAGTGGTTCAATCCAATTCACATTATGAATTGTATCATTATTTAAAAATATTAATAATTCACCTTCTGCATTTTCTGAACCTAAATTACACCCTCCAGCATATCCTCTATTATTTTTACTTTTAATTATTTTAACTTCAGGGAATTGACGTTCAATTTTAAAAATACTTTTATCAGTAGAACCATTATCTACAACAATTATTTCTTTATTTTTATATGTTGTTTTTTGCAGTGATTCTAAACAATTTAAAATTATATTTTCTCCATTAAAATGAGGAATAATTATTGAAATTTTCAGTAGATTTTCTTGTTTAGATATATCAACTCTCATTATTTGAATAATATAATTTAAATTAAACTACGGAGTCTTTATGGTATAGATGGTATATTTAACTACCCAACTGTTCGTTTAAACTATTTAATAACCCCTTTATTTGTTCGTCATTTGGGTATTTAATTAGCCAGTTTTCTAATATTTTTATTGCTTCATTAATTTTTTCCATACGAGCCAAAGATTGAACTGATGCATACATATATTCAATATTATTTGGATCTTTTTCATATAAACGTTTAAATACATCATATGCCTTGGGATAATCATTGAGCTCTTGTAAATACATCTGTCCAACGCTTAATAGAGTTTCACTGTTTACCCTATCTCTTTCTTCAATATTTTTTAATCGGTTCCTATATTCATTTTCATCTCCCAGCATAAAATAAATTTGGGCAACTTGAAGTTCTAATTTATCATTATTATATGGTAAAGTTTTCGATGGGAAATATTCTTCCATAGAATTTAAAATTTCTATAGATTCTTTTTTTTCATTATTATTACCATTTATACTATTAATAACTAATTGAAGGAAACTTGCCCGATAATTTTGTACTAATCTTTGAATATTAAAATTAAAGTGTACATCAGGATTATTCATATTTCGATAATGATATATTCCTTGTCCAGAAGCATTATATTCAGTGAATTGTTCTGGTGTCCTAATAATATAGTCTACATCAGGAGATTGTAGGATGTTTTGTTTCATTTTCTCGTAGTTTATAGATGTCACTTTTTGAGGATGAAGCTTAAAAACCATTCCCTCCATTTGTAGATAATCATCTAAACCGATTCGATTATCATCTGAAACAGTGACGGCAAAATAAATTGGTCTTTTCCATTTACAGGCATCAATTAAGCGGTATATCATTATATCTTGAACTCGTAAAAACTTATTATGGTACGTTGGATTTAATGTCCAAGATAATCCAGTATCTATATTTCCATCTAGTCCTGCTACTTTCATTTCTCGGGGCTCCCAGCGCATTGGAGCAATATTTGAAATATCATTATCATTCATTTGAATTGGAATAGGAGGATCATAATCTCTTAATTGTTTTATATACCAATCTGTATTTAATAAAGATAAATTGACGACGCGAACATCCTTCCTAACACCTTCTACTTCTTGTAAATACCATAGTGGAAATGTATCATTATCTCCATTAGTAAAAATAATTCCAAATGGGTCACATGAGTTTAGCATATTGTATGCATAATCCCATGCAACATAATTTCCAGATCTATTATGTTCTTTGAAATCAGTATTTAACATAGTAATCGGCATTAAGATGGTAATTAAGCAAAGACTAGCAATTACTGATATACCTTTCTTATCGTTAAATAATTTCTGAATAAATTCTGATAATCCTGCGAGACCAATACCAATCCATATAGAAAATGCAAAAAAACTACCAACATAGGAATAATCTCGCTCTCTTGGCTGAGGGTCATATTGATTAAGATATAAAATTATCATTAATCCAGTTGCGGCAAAAAGTGAAAGTACTGCTAATCCCCTTTTCCAATCTCTTCTAAAATGATACATAAAACCAATAATACCAAATAAAAATGCAAATGGTATAGTATATCTAAAAGGATTTATACCATCTAATGATTTTATATAATTTCCATTTTTTGTCAATAATGGCCAGTTATTGTCCCCTCTTCCAATAAATTGCCAAGCGAAATATCTGTAATACATTTCTGTAAACTGATAGTCAATGACAAAATCAGTAACTTCTTTACTTGTGGGTTTTTGTCTATTTTTTGTCCAACGATTTGCATAGCTTGAATTTTTTAAACTTTGTGCTCTATCAGTAATACTCCAATCTCCATACTGTTCTCGATTTAAGTATGAAATAGCTTTTGGAAGCGTACTCGGATCATTTTCATTAATAAAAGGTGATTGTTGTGCACGAATAAATATTGTAGCGTAAGTAGAATAACCTATAATTACTAAAAAGAAACTTGTAAATATTGTAGCGCCTACATAATATTTTTCTTTTATGCA
>NZIV01000041.1 GCA_002689995.1 Fidelibacterota bacterium | reverse complement strand
TTTATTATGAATAATGTTATTATAAAACAATTATTAGTAAATATTTTTGATGATATTATAAATAAATATATTGTTTATAAGAATCCATTTAGATTGGTAATGATTAAATCAAAATATTGTTATATATGTAACAAAAATACTAAAATAAATTGTAATTATAGATATGTCAATACTTATATAAAAAATAATATGGTAGGATGGATATATTGTAATGAATGTAAAAATAAAGTAGATATTGCAGAATATTTTTATTATTATAATTCAAATGTTTTACAATATTCATTAGTAAATAAGTTATTTAATCAAAAAATAATTTTTTATAGATTATCAAGTGTAAAAAAAAAAACAATAATAAATGATGCTATATTATTAGAACATTCTGGTGATATATTACGAATTTGGAATAATAACTCAATCGGAATTATGGTTTCATGGGAAAAAAAAAAATTAGTATATTCAAAATGTATTCCTTTATATAATGTAATATATTTTAATAGAAATTTATTTGGATATTCTATTAAAAATTTTCCTATTAAAAATTTAAATAATAAATGGATAAAACTTATAAAAAAAGAATATACATATTTATATAAATGGGAGATATTCTTAATTATTTTAAAAAGATATAATATATATATTCCGAAAATATTACTAAAAAAAATGTTCTATTTTTGGTTTAAACCTAATTTAATAAAAAAATTACCTCAATAAATATATATTATTTATTCTTTTATATTATTACATGAATAAAACAGAGAATTTATTTGATTTAGTCAAAGATCAAATATCACAGTCTTTTGCAACTCTAAATTTAAAAAAAGAATTAGAGGTTTTAATATCTAATCCTAATAATGAAATTATTGTTAATTTTCCTGTTAAATTAAAAAATGATAGTTTAAAAATATTTAAAGGTTATAGAGTCCAACATAATAATCTTTTGGGACCATATAAAGGCGGATTAAGATTTCATCAAAATGTTTATTTAGATGAATGTAAAGCACTCGCATTTTGGATGACCATGAAAACAGCATTGCATAATATACCATTTGGAGGAGGAAAAGGAGGAATAAAATTTAATCCATATGAATACAATGATACAGATTTAAAAGAAATAAGCATTCAATTTTCTAAAGCGTTATCTAATTATATAGGTGAAGATAAAGATATACCAGCACCTGATGTTGGTACAAATTCTAAAATTATGGATTTAATGACACATACTTATTTAAATACAACTAATACAATAAATAAAGGTGTGTACACCGGTAAATCAATTCCTTTTGGAGGGTCTGAAGGAAGAACAGAAGCTACTGGCAGAGGTTTATATATATGTTTATTAGAATGGGCAAAAAGAAATAATATATTATTAGAGGGTAAAACTTATATATTACAAGGTTTTGGAAATGTTGGATCAAATTTAGCACTTCTTTTATCCAAATTGGGAATGACAATGATAGCTGTTGGTGATCACACCGGTTATTATGAAAACGATGAAGGATTTAATATTTATAAAATGTTAGAATATGTAAAAAAAAATAAATCATTAGAAAATTATAATATAGGTAATAATATTGATAAAACTTTATTTTTCTCTAAAAAATGTGATATTGTTATACCTGCTGCATTAGAATTACAAATTAAAAAAGAAGAAGCAGAAATAATAAATTGTAAAATGGTTTTAGAAGCAGCAAATGGTCCAGTAGACATAGAAGGAGAAACTATTCTTACAAATAAAGGAATAACAGTTATACCAGATATTTTAGCCAATTCAGGTGGTGTCTTAGTAAGTTATTATGAATGGTTACAAAATAGAAGTCATAATTATTGGTCAAAAGAAAAAGTTCTAAACAAATTAGATAATAAAATGTCTGAATTATTTAACAAGGTATATGATTTGTCTATTAAAAATAATTATAATATGAGGACTGCTTCTTATTATATATCTCTAAATAGGTTACAAGATGTATATATTGCGAGTGGTGTTTTATAATAAATTAATAAACTTTATATTAAAATAAAAAATATTTATTTTAATATAATCTTTAAAATTTTTCCATGCCTATTAAAAATTATATTTTTATTTAAATTATTCCAATTATTAATATCTAATTTAATCTTTTTTAAAAAAATATCTCTATCACCATTTGTTAACTTTATAAATAATTTATCAATTAATATATTATTTATTAAACGATTTGTTAAATCTTTAAAAAATAAATTTGCTTTATTATAAATTTTTTTCTCATAATCTGTTTTATTCATCATTTTTTTCATTCTTATTTGAGTATTCTTTAGGTTAAAATGTTCATTACAACATGCATTATATGAATATTGTCTTTTGCTATATAATTTATTAAATACATCTTTATTATTTACTTCATGAACATAATTTGGATATATATTTTCTACTAGTTTAAAATAAATTTTAATTAATTTATTATATTCTATATTTTTATAATACATATTTATTATTTTAATNAATTTATATTTTGATATTTTANTCATAACTATTAATTAATAAATAAATTTTAATAATTATTTGAACATAATNTTAAATNCTTAATATTCATATTGTACCCTTACTAAAGTGTATAAATAATCAAAATTAAAATATGAAATTAACTTTTTGTAATAATATTCTAAATATAATATATACCATTTTTTATTTAATTCTTTATGAACTTTATCTAAATTTACAAATGCACCATTATAATTTAAATTACTCATTTTAAATTTAAATAAACAATTAACTCTATGATAATCCATAATACATTTATAATCAATATTATAATATTTGACAAACTTTGTAAATTTATCTAAATCTTTAATATAAAATTTTTGTTGAGAATGTGGTGTCATAATACTAAAATTAGCGGTACCGACACATTTACTATCCTTTCTTGCCCATGTTTGACAAAAAGAAACAATCCCAAAACCACATTCTTCCATTGAAAGATTATTTGAACTTATAATTTTATACATTCTAAATAGATATGGTGCTTCTTTTTTAAACTTGTCTTCTGATTCAATAATGTGATCAATAAATATATTCCATATATTTTCATAATTTTCATTTATATACTTAAATAATTCATTTAATAGATCTCTAGTTTCCTCAAGACCTATATTGAAAAAATTAATTATATTATCTTTTTCTGGTATGAATACAATATTTGGTCCATTGGATGTATTTATTATAGGACAATCTCTATCTCTAACTATAGCAAATAAACCATTATTAATTTTTTTTTGATATTGTAATTCTTCATCAGGTTTCTTTCCAAATAATGTTTCAGCTGGATGATAAGCAACCATTCCTGTATTTAGAGCAAACGGTTTTTCAGCTAATTTTGATAGTAATAAAGAATCTATTTTTTTTAAATTTAATATATTAACCGCCTTATTAGATTGTTTAATTAATTCATTAATTAAAAATATATCTGGTTTAAATGATAAGAAATTTATAATATTTTCATCCAAATTTTTAGAATAATACTCCATTATAAGTTGAGTATTTACAATTAAATCAGTAGCAATAAATGTTATTTTTTCAACATCTTTAAGATTAAAACATTTTGGAAACAATAATGATTGATTATCTTTATCATAAAATTTCTCATCACTTTTATTATTTTTAATCAAATAACCACCAATTGTGTTATAAAAATTATCTGCGATTTCTTTGGATTTATTTTCTCTTCTTTTTTTTAATCCTCTAATTATATTATTAAAATCTTCATTTAGTGAACTAAATAATATAGAAGTTGCTCTTTTTTCATTTAATAATTTTAATTCTTGAAATATGTCAAAATAATTATCTATTGTATTTTTAATTAATATTTGTGAATCATTATTTTCTTTAAAATTAAATTCTTCTAATGATTTAATAATGTTATTAGGATAATCACTACCATCAACTCCTATACCATATACATTTATTTCTATTTCTAAATTTGTTAAATATTTTTCTTTAATGTATAGAAATACTAATAAATTTAGTGCATCTCTGCCCATTTTAAAAATGTTGAATGTTTTAATATCATTGATTATATCTCCACCAACATCTATAATTTTTAATTTTTTTACTTTTTTTTCTTTCAAAAATTTAGTTAATATTTGTATCATAATATGTAAATTAGGAATTAAACTATGTTCGTTCATTGGAGTACCATTAAAATCATAATATTTTTCATTTATCCCTCCTATTGATGGGAATCCATAAAAAGGTATATCAGGAAATTTATTTTTAATATTACATTCTTCTAATAAACTATTATATAAATTTGGACCAATTTTATTTTTGAAAATATTACTAATAGGTTTACTTTTAAATTCTAAAATACTATCATTAATCTTTTTAAAATGATTATTCATATATTCATTATATGCATGAGTTGTCAATCCTTTTCTGTATGGACAATTATCTCTAATTACATTATTAAATTTTTTTGTTACTAACCAATATTTATATGATGGTTCTGGATTTATTGCTCCAAGAGCTATTGTAATATTATTATCAAAATTATTTTTTAAATAAGATGCTATACTTAAAGCTAAAGCATTATCACCGCCACCACCTACAGAAACAACCGCAATTTGTGAGTTTAACATTATAATTTTTTATTTTTTTAATCTGCATAATAATATATTAGGTTTAGGAATAAATAAATTTTTTTTTTTTCAATTTTTTATAAATAATTAAATGTTTTCTTTTATATACTCTGAGATCTTCTCCTTGTAATCTTGTTTTATACATCTACTTAATTTAGGTTTGATTTCGATATTTTCTACCAACTCCACAAAGTCTGAACAACCATTATTATACTTTTTTGATGTAAGTTTGAACCTTGAATCGTAATTTATGATTTCTTTTAAAATTAATTTGTTTTTAATTTTATATTTGTATTTATTTTTAAAATCAGGCCAATTACAATAATATTTAGAACTAGGTGTCGTCAACATTCCATTACACTTATGATTCTTTATATACTCATAAAGTATATCTCCGTAATATTTGTAACCTGGTTGGATTAAAATATCATATCTAGAATCTGGTTGGATTACGGTATCTGGTCTAGACCAGATAGAATTTGTTGATATATTTGGAATATAATTTTGTCTCAGCATTATAAAATTATGATATTTTTTTTTATACTTTTTTGCAATAACTATAAACCGATTATCATAATTTCCAATTTCTGCCAAGGAGAAGTTTTTTGGTAGTTCGGGATTAATTGTATATAAAAAATCAGGCCAAGTACACCCCCAAGCCCTACTTGGTGTAGACAACATTTCTTTATTAATAGGATGATTCTTTATATACGTAAAAAGCTGATCTTTATAATCTTTTTTATCTTCAGAAGTTATTTGTATTATCTCATTTAAATCTGTTAATTCATTTTTATCTCCTGTTCCTACAGAAGTATCTGATGCAAAGGTTGCCATTTTAGAAAATATTTGTTTTTATATTAAAGAATTATCTAATTTAAAATTTATACTGTTTTTATGAGAACCTTTTAAGGATTTTTATGTAGTTTTAATTTCAATTTTTTATAAATAATTACTAGTAATATATAACCAATGAATAATTTAATATATAAACATATTATAATATATATGAATTATTCATTTATAATAAAAAATAATAAATTATTTACTGTTCTAAAAAAAACAGGCTATTATAAAAACTATGGTTTTATTGAAACCAATTTAATAAATACTCCAACAATAAAACAACATTATATAAAACCCTTTTTTCAAGGTTCAGGATATGGTACATCTTTATTAAATTATACAGAAGACTTAATATTTAAAGAATATAATATTATTAATTTAGATATGTGGTGTATTGAAAAAGAATATAATAAAAATTTAAATTATTATTTAAAAAATGGATATAATACATATAATTGTTTTAATAGATACAATACAGTATCTAAGGTAGACAAGTATAATAATATTTATTATCAAATATTGTTAAATAAAATAAAACCATAGTTGATATTTAATTTTTTTATATTTAACCTGTATACATATTAAAAAAATATATAACAAATTAACATTTAATATTCATTTGTTATATTTAATTTATTTTCTCTTTTTCCAAAAATATTTAATTTATAAATACAGTCACATATATTATCTTTCTTGTTATTTTTTTCAACAGAGTTAATTTCTTTTTTATATATCGGTTCATTTATATCATAATCATGTCTACGATAATCAACATTTATATCATCATGTGCATTTTTTGAAATTCCATTCATTTTATCTTTTTTAAATTATATTTAATACTTTTTTTAATTTATAATATATTCAATTTTTTAATTATATCTATAGATATCAAATATAATAATATTTATTTAAGAATTATTGTTCACAATAACTGATATATATCATAATAACCATATTCTTCTGCATACATTTTAGGTGTTTTATTATATAAATCTTGTTCATGATTATGATTAGAAAATTTTAATAATATTTTTACAATTTCAGTATATCCAATTATACATGCCCAATGCAGGGCTATTCTATTATTTCGATCCCTTGATATAATTTGATCGTGATCCAAATTATTAATTAAATATTTTACCATTTCAATATACCCTTTCTTTGTAGCAATTATAAGAGGTGTTGTATTAAATGGTCCTTTAATATTTAAATTAATATTTTTATTATTTTCATATATTCTTTTTATAATATTAAGATTACCATTTTCTGCGGCAATATAAATTGGTGAATATACAATACCTTGCATTTGAGTATATTCAGTATATGGCCTTTTTTTATTAAAATCTACAAAATAATTAATGTATTTATTTAAAAAACCAATTTTACCTTTTTTGCAAATATTAATAATACTAATATTATTATTAAACTTATAATTTTCATTAAAACATTTATCAATCTTAAAATGAAAAAATTTGTAGAAATACCAATCTAATTGTATAAATTTATATATAATTTTAAGATAACATATGGATTTATTATTTTTTTCAAGTAGGATTTTGTCATAATATAAATAATTAAATATATTTAAAATTAACACTTCTGGTATATTTTTTATATTACTCATGATATAAATAATATATTATTATAAAGTATTTTTAAATAATTTTATTATTATTTTCTTATTTTATATAAACAAATTCCTAAAATTAATAACCCAGTAGAAATAATTATTTTTCTAAATTTATTATCATTACTAAAGTGTATTTTAATATATTCTAAATAACTCATATCATTAGGAATATAAATTGTTTTTTTAGTGTCATCAAATGTTTTAAAATAACCTTTAATATCAATTAATTTATTAATATCTGCATTTGTACAAGTATTTTTAGATATTTCATCGCAACTAATACATTTATTTTCTTCTGGTTCTGGTTCTGGTTCAGGTTCTTCTTCCGGGTCATGTTCAGGTTCTTCTTCCGGGTCATGTTCAGGTTCTTCTTCCGGGTCATGTTCAGGTTCAGGTTCTTCTTCCGGGTCATGTTCAGGTTCTTCTTCCGGGTCATGTTCAGGTTCAGGTTCTTCTTCCGAGTCATGTTCAGGTTCTTCTTCCGGGTCATGTTCAGGTTCTTCTTCCGAGTCATGTTCAGGTTCTTCTTCCGGGTCATGTTCAGGTTCAGGTTCTTCTTCCGAGTCATGTTCAGGTCCTGGTTTATTTTCTTTTTGTTTATTTTCTTCTTCTTCTTGTTTATTTTCTTCTTGTTTATTTTCTTCTTGTTTATTTTCTTCTTGTTTATTTTCTTCTTGTTTATTTTTTTCTGGTTTATTTTCTTCTGGTTTATTTTCTTCTGGTTTATTTTCTTCACTTGAACTATCAATTGTCGAATACTTTTCACTATTTTGTGCATTTAAAACAGCATGCATCATTCCAAAATTTTTTTTTTTACTACTATTATATTCACTTGAATTATTATCAATTATTGGAGAAAGATTAATATCTTCTAATTCATTTTTTTTTTTCAATATATTAGTTTTTAACCCATTTAATCTATATGTTTAAAAAAAATATACTTATATATGGGGCAACAGGATCAATAGGAAGCTCTGTCTTAAATCTTATTAGAAATAATAAGGAACATTTTAACGTGGTTGGAGTAACTTGTAATTCCAACATTGATAAACTTTTAGATATTGCTAATGAGTTTGAATGTCAGAATATTGGAATTAATAATAAAGCAAAGGCACAAAGTTATTCAGAAATAAAAAATTATAATGCATATATTGGATTAGATGAGTTTTC
>NZIV01000040.1 GCA_002689995.1 Fidelibacterota bacterium | reverse complement strand
TGATTTAAATAAATATCTATATCACCCGGAAATTCTCTAACCCTACCATTTTTAAATTCTATTACACGCTCAGCCAAACCGCTTAAAAAATCTCGATCATGGGACACTATAATCACGGTACCTTTATATTTTTTGAGAGCAAGCTTCAAAATATCTTTTGCAAACATATCTAAATGATTTGTTGGTTCATCTAAAATTAATAAATTTCCTGGAATAAGCAGTAAAGAACATAATGCAAGTCTTGCTTTTTCTCCCCCTGATAATACTTTAATTTTTTTTAATATATCATCACCAGAAAATAAAAATGCTCCAAGTAATCCTCTCAATTCAGATTTTTTTTTATCTGGTGATGAGTTTTCGAGATATCCAATTATTGTACTTTCTTTATCAAGTAGTTCGTTTTGATTTTGTGCAAAATAATTTACTTCTACGTTTTCACCAATTTTACTCTTACCATCATAACTTTCTTCTTTATTAATAATCTTTGTTAATGTCGTTTTACCAAAACCATTTTTTCCGACAAATGCAACTTTATCCCCCTTGTAAATATCTAATTCTACGTTTTCAAAAACCATTTTTTTATCAAAATATTTGCTTAATTGCGAACATTTATATACTAACTGTCCACAATGTGTTGGTTGAGGAAAATCAAATGAGATTTTTGATATATCAAAATCATCAATTTCAATTTTTTCTAATTTTTCTAATCTTTGAATTAGAGTTTGAGCAAAAACAGCTTTATTTTTTTTATATCTAAATTTTTCTATTAATTTAATAGAATTTTTTCTGTAAGAATCTTGTTTCTTTTTTTCTTTAATCTGTGTTAATACTTCCTTTTCTCTATGATTGATATACTTTGTATAATTCCCACTAAATTCCTTTATTCTCGCGTTTGATACTTCAAAAGTTCTATTTATAATTTTATCAATAAACTTTTTATCATGAGACACTAATATAATCACACAATTGGATTTTAATAAAAACTTTTCCAACCATATTATTGAAGATAAATCTAGGTGATTTGTCGGTTCATCAAGTAGTAGTATATTGGGTTCCGATACTAATAAACGTGATAATTCAGCTCGCATCCTCCATCCACCTGAGAATTCAGAAATTTTTCTATTGAAATCTGACCTTTTAAATCCTAATCCTTTCATAACTTTTTCAGCTAAAACTTCTTTATTTTGTAATTGAATTATATTAAGCTTTTCATGTAAATCATCTAATTTATTTATAAGAAATATCTGTTGCTTGACTTCAATATTATTATTTTCTAGAGTTTGATTTATATCGTTAATTTGAGATTCAATTAATTTTAAGTTTTTATTATTTCCAATTACTATTTTTTTCAATTCAATATTTTTATAGAAATATATTTCTTGAGGTAAATAACCAATTTCAATATCCTTAGTAATCAGAATTCTACCATTTGAAGGCGTTTGATTATTTGAAATAAGCCTTAAAAAAGTAGTTTTCCCCACTCCATTATTCCCAACCAATCCAATTCTGTCTCCTTTTTTTATCCGTATGGAAACATCTTTAAAAATATATTTACCACTAAATTCTACTGAAATATTTTCTACTGAAATCATTAAATTTGTTTTACTTTATTTTTAAGGCCTTTTATTATAAAAAGAAGAATATGTTACAATATTCAATAAAATTATGTAAAGGTATATGAAATTTATCCGATAATAATTTAATACTATAAATTTATTGTTAACTTTTATTGGAGAAAAAGATTACTTTTTACAAAATAATATTAATGAGTTTTTTTACTATTGCTCTATCTCAAGTTGAGTGGGTAGATAGTGAGGGTGAGAAAAGTTATATATTTATTAAAGACCAATATGATAGTTTACTAGCGGAATCTAAAAAATATCAATCACAATTGGAAAAAAGTAAATTAGAACTTAATAAAGTCCAGAAAGAATTAGTTAATTGTAAGTTTTATGCTTCAAAAAAAAGTTCTTCAAATTATATTATTAATCAAATTATTCCTTTAAAATATGAAGATGATTGGGTTTGGTTCAGTATAGGAATTATAGGAGGATTCACATTATGTCAATTATTAAATATATAGCAAAAATTTTATCATTAGTGATAGTTTTAGGATTATTCTTTTCAGGTATCTTTTTTGTAATCTTACCAAACAAGTCTATTTTTGAGAATATATCTACTGATTTTACTGAATCTATACTTGGACTTGAACCAAAGTCTGGATGGAAATCAGATATAATATCAAATACAAACGTAAAATCTGGATATTATATTAAGCCATATGTTTTAGGCGTTGAGTATCCAAGAGTTTGGGTAACTTCTAAAGATTCAATACATAAAGATTTAATATCTAATTGGAAAATTTATGATGCTAGTTTTTAAAACATTATTTTAATATGAAGATTTTTTTATCTATATAATATTTTTTTTAAATATGTAAATTTAGATATGTATTTTAACAGGATAAATATTGAATTTAAAAAAGTATAATTGGTGGATGATATCTGCTTTAACATTAATTCCTACAATTGGAATTTTTGGTACATTATCATATGGATATAATTATGGAATAGTTTGGCAAGAACCTTTACTTCTTATATCTGGATGGTGGTTAGCTGGTATGGGAATTACGTTTGGATATCATAGATTATTTGCTCATCGAAGCTTTAATGCACACCCAATAGTTCAGTTTATTTCTGTTATTCTTGGTTCTGCAGCACTACAAAACTCGGTTCTAAAATGGAGTTCTGACCACAGAATTCATCATAAGAAATTAGATACATATGAAGATCCGTACAGTATTAAAAAAGGTTTTTGGTATGCTCACATTGGCTGGATTATTGAGAGGAAAAATATTAAAATAAAAGGTGTGAATGATTTGTGTAATAATAAAATTTTAGCTTGGCAACATAAGCATTATTTTAAAATAGCAATTTTTATATCATTCATCCTACCAATGATAATTGGTGCGTTTTATAATAGACCCTTAGGTGGGTTACTTTGGGGTGGATTTCTTCGTATTACCTTAGTCCATCATTTTACATTCTTTATCAATTCACTTTGCCATTACGTTGGTAAAAGACCTTTTGACTCTGCAAGTACAGCACGCGATTCTTGGTGGGTTGCGTATTTTACTTTTGGTGAGGGTTTTCATAATTATCACCATAAATTTCAATGGGATTATAGAAATGGAATAGCGTGGTATGCATTTGACCCAGGTAAATGGGCAATAAAGTTTCTATCATGGTTTGGTCTGACTAAAGATATTAGAAAAGTTTCAGAGTATAATATAATGCTTGCAAAACTTGATAGTATGAAAACTATAATACAAGAACAATACTCTAATATGCCTGTAGTATTAATAAAAAATTATCAAGATAAAATTAGCTCTCTACAAGAAGGTGCAAATAAAATTGTAAAATCTTGGAAAGAATTAGAAAAAGAGATAATAAATCATAAAAAATCAAAAATTAAAGATAATTTTCAATTAGCAATATTAAATCAAAAAAGAAAATTATACAGAAAAGAATTTGCTGCAGTAATTAATGGTACAACTATTTTAATGTTAAGTTTAAAAAATGGTAACTCATTAGTCTAACATATAAACAATAAATAATATTTTAATAAAAAAGGCCTTTATAGGCCTTTTTTATTTCCTAACAAAATAACTACATTATATTTAAGTTTTATCACAAGTAAATTTAGTTATTAATTATTTATTTAGTATAGTTTTATAGCGAGTATCATCCAAATAAAATTATATTTTCCTAATTAATATCATTTTTTAATATTAACAGAACAAAATTGAATTATTTTTTTAAAATTTTATTTATTTTTATTTTAAGTTTAACATCAATATTAGATGCAAGTCGTCTTTGGGGCGTAATTCAAAGAAATAATTCATCTTTAGTATCAGACTATGATAAAATTTATAAACAGCTGTTAGAATTACAATTGCAAGGTAGTCTAGGTAACTTTTCAGATTGGCCATATAATAATGATGATGGATGGGGTATTATAAAATATTCTGATTTAACATTGAATTTAGAACAAGATATTTTTAATTCTCCTACAGCAGCCATAAATGATCAAGAATTTATCAATTCAATTCATGAAATTTTAAACTATAATACAAATACTAAAATTTCTATAGCACATGTCAGAAAATCCACATCGGGATCATATTCAATACCAAATCCTCACCCATTTAACTTTTCTTTTAATAATAGAACATATTCTTTTGCGCACAATGGAACAATAAATAAAGTAGACCTTTTAAACTTATTAACTCAAAATGGATTAGATTCAACCTGGATTAGGCAAAATCCACCAAATTCTTATAATTGTGGTCACTGGGAAAATTTAGGGTTTGATTGTATAGTAGACTCTGAATTATTTTTTTTATGGATAATGAAGAATATAATTGATTTTGGAGATGATTTGCGAGGTATTTTAAATGCAATAAATATACTAGAAAATTCAGATTTTGAAGTTAATGAATTTTATGGTGAACAAAAGAATTTTATATTTTCAAATGGATTAGAAATATTTGCATACAAATCGTCAGATAATATTTCAGGTGAAAATAGACATAATCTTTATTATAAATCCTACCAAAATCATTTCTCTGTGATGTCCTCTCCGTTTTCTATTGATACAGGTTATATTGCAATAGAAAATCAACAATTAATAATATTATCATCAGATTATAATTCACCTATAAAAATTAATACAAATATTACATCTGATTCATTACTAGATATTCAAATATTAAATGATATTATTTCTATTAATGCATTAAGTGAAAATAATTGTATAAATTGTAATAATAACGGTATCTTAGAAGAATCTGAATTAGGAAATCAAATATGGCAAAATAATAGATTGGTTTCATTAGATTTATCAAATTATTCTCAATACGAAATAAGAGTTTTACCAAGTTCTATTCAGCTTTTATCTGAATTATATTCATTTACAGGACCATATTCTAAAATAATTCCTAATGTTTACTGCGAAAACTTACCATCATCAATTAGGTCTCATGTCCAATGTGATATTAATGGATGTACTGATCCTGTCGCATGTAATTATAACAATTATGCAAGCATTGATAATAATACGTGTATATACAAAAATTTAAATAAAGATTGTGATAATAATTGTATTTTTGATTTAGATGAAGATGGTAATTGCGATGAAATCTCAAATGTAGGATGTACCGATTCTTTAGGTATAAATTATTCTATAAATGCTACTATAAACTCAAATTGTTTTTATGATAATATTTTATTATTAAAAAAAGGAAATAACCTAATAAGTCTTCCAGGTTATATAGAATACAATACTGAGGAATTACTAAATCAACTTGATAACCAAAATCTTTATGTAAATTTTATTTTAGGTCAAGGAGTTGGGATTTTTAAATTAGAGAATCAATGGTCTGGAAATTTACACTATTTAGAATTAGATAAAGGTTACTGGATTAATGCTGAAACCAATTTTTCATGGCATGTACCAATAATAAATCCACCACTTACCGGACAAGAATGTATTCAATATCAATTAGAAGATGGAAATAATCTAATTTCATATACGGGAATTCATAATAATTCTACAATTAATTCATTAAATGATAGCTCTTTTTCAAATAATTTTAATTTTATATTAGGACAGTCTGTTGGACTTTTCAATACCGAACAGGCTTGGACTGGTAATTTATCAAACTTATCTCATAAAAAAGGTTATTGGTTAAATTCACTTTATCCTATGGAGTTTTATTGGGGGGTTGAATGCGGTGAATCAATAATATTGGATTCTCTAAATAGATATGTACATAAAAATAAATTTCATATAAATCAATCTATAAATCAATCATTTTACTTAATTAATGAAATTAAACTAAATGAATTTAATACCTCGGAAGAAGATTATATTTTAGCATATAATGATAAAGAATTAATTGGAGTAGCAAATTATTCAGAAAACTTAATAATATTACCAATTATGGGAAACGATTTAAGCGAAACAACATCTAATTATATAGAGCATGGTGAAGTACCTAAAATAAAATATTATTTTAGTAATACTGGAAAAACTATTGATTTAGAAGGGTTTATTCCAGTATTTGAAAATTTAACTGTCCATCAGTTAAACAAATTAGAATCTAATCTAAATTATAAACAAAATGAATTTATAATTAAACAAATTTATCCAAATCCATTTAACTCATCTGCAACACTTAAATTTTCAATTCCAAATGAATCTATAGTTTTAATTGAATTATTTGATGTGAAAGGTCGAAAAATTAAATCACTAAATAATAAAAGATTGAGTAAAGGTAATCATATATTTAATATTAAAACAGAGTTTGTACCATCTGGAATTTATTTTATCAAAACAGAGATTTTAAATAAAAAAACTAAGAACTTAGATGTAAATACCCAGAAAATATTATTAATTAAATAATTGTAGTATAAAAGACATTGAGTTTAACTGCTGCTTCATTACATCTGTAGAAGTTTTCATTAATAGTTCTGCCTTTATCTTTCTCATGGATTCTCTAGCAAAATCAATATCTTCAATTCTACTTCTAGTTTTTTCTGTATTTAAAATGTGTCTTGATAAATTTAATTCTTTTTGACTAAGTCTATTTTGAACATCACCAATTTTTTGAGAAATATTTAATAAAATATTTAAATTATCTTTAATTTGAGTAATAAAGTCTAGCTCCACTGTATCTAAAATTTGCGATTCTACTTCAGCTAATACTGAACTAAAATCATTATTAATATTTATTTCAATACCATTTGCGTTTTCAGTTAGACTTGAAAATTCACTAAACAAAGAAGGTCTAGTTACTGTAATTATATTACCATTAATATTATTCAATGAAATTAAAGCATCCTCCTGAGAATCTACTCCTTGATCAGGATTTTCATCTCCTACTACCATCAAATATCTGCTAGAACCAGATCTGAATTCCATATTTTCTGCAGTTTCAGTAATTGCATCAAATGTAGGTTCTGTTCGACCATCTAAAGTATTTTGATTCCAAATATTATTTATAAAGTCATCAGAATCAGTTGTAAGTTCTCCTACAATAGGTAAACCACCATTTTCACTAGCTCCAAATCGCGTTAAGCCCAAAGCTAAATTAACATTTTCACTTTCTAATCCATTTACCAAGTCAGATAAATTATTTTCAATACCCTCTTGCTCTTCTGCAAGACTACCGCTGTTATCCATTAAAATTGCAATATCAACAATGGGATCTTTACTAAAAGTTAAATTTAATTGTGATATATCAAAATCAATATTTAATTTATCTGTTGAATCACTACCTACTTGAAATTCAAAACTATTTGAATTAAAAATTTCGTGTCCATTAAATTTTGAAGTATTCAAAATATTCATAATTTCATCGCCGACAGTATTCATTCTCGATATAATTGAATCTTTTTGTTTAATAGAATAAGAACTATCATGATACATAACTGCTTCTTTTTTTATAGCAATCAATCTATCAATTGCATTTTGTATATCTCCTTCTGCTATAGATAGAATATTTGAAGCGGTAGAAATATTTCGCATAGCAACCTCTGAATTTCGTACACGTTGCTCTAAAGATTTCGCTAAATGATAATCTCCAGTTGAATCCTTAACTAAATCTTTTTTTCCGATTGATAACCTAGAATTTATAGAATTTAACCTATCTCCATTCTTTTTTATGTCTAGACCATCCTGATATTTACTAATTGAACTTATCATTATTCTGTATTATCGGCAAAATCAAATAAACTTTAATTAAAAATATTAAATTAAATTAATATTTAATAAAATCAGCAATATTTAAAAATGATCTAAAAATAAAAATTTAATTAATTTATATTCAGTTTAACTATAATTAAATTTTTATAAATTAGGTAATAAATAATTTTTATACATCTAATGTTATTTTCTTAATAACTTGAAAATATTTATTGTAATTAAATAGATTTTTTTTATTAAAAACTGAAGTTTTGAAAAAAAATAGTTTCCGTTAAAATAATTTGTAATAAGTATATAGTGAATATATCTTAAGATATGTTTAAAAGATATAATTATAAAAATTTAAATAATTGCTAATATAAATAATATCTAAATTAATCTAATTTCATTTATGGTAGTTGGTGATAAATAATCTATAATTTAGAACATAATTTAGAGTGATGATCTTAAGCTTATACTTTTTTAGAAGAAAAAATAATCTAATAAAATAAATAATTACTTTCTATATAAGTGAATTAATAGGGAAATACTTGTTTTAACTAAGATAATTAATATAATAGAAAGTAAATCTAACTTTAAAACGGAATATCTAGGTGAAAAATGATAACTTATGGGCTCCTTGGAGAATGCAATATATACGTTCTGCAAAGGATAATAATAGTAATTGTATTTTTTGTAAAAAATCAAAGTCTAAAATGGATGATGAAAATTTAATTGTTTATAGAGGTGTAAAAAGCTATATCCTTTTAAATTTATACCCTTATAATAATGGACACGTAATGGTAACTCCTTATGAACATCAATCAGAATTTCATTTATTGAGTATTGATACTCAGACTGAGATGATGAATTTTAGTAGCAAGTTAATGAAGATAATGAAAAATGAAATGAATGCTGAAGGATTTAATTTTGGTGCTAATTTTGGTGCTGCTGCTGGTGCAGGAATAAAAGAACACGTACATTTGCACATAGTTCCAAGATGGGAAGGTGACACAAATTTTATGCCTGTAATTGGTCATACAAAAGTTCAAGTTGATGGCCTAAAGGAAACTCTAAAAATTTTAAAAATGCAATTTTAAGTACTAAAAATAATTGAAATTTGAAAAAAATTTAAAAATGTATGATGAACTATTTATAAATGGTAAGATTAATTTATTTTATGTTTAATGGTTTCATTAAAAGTTTAAAAGTAGAAACTAAGCTCTTTGTTAATTTAATTGATGTATTAATTGTGCCTATCATCTATTATATCTCTGAAGAATTAATTATAAAAAATAGTATTTCTATAAAGACTCCTCATTTTATAAGAGATGAGTATAAAATAAATTAAGATGTATTTAAACTAACTAAAGAATTTTAATATGAAACTTACAACCTTAGACTGGACTATTATTGGTTTATACTTTATATTTTCGCTTATAATCGGTTTTTGGGCATCAAAAAAAGCAGGAAAAGATACTAAATCTTTTTTCTTAGCAGGTAAAAATATGCCATGGTGGCTCCTAGGTGTATCAATGGTAGCAACTACATTTTCTACAGATACTCCTAATTTAGTAACGGATTTAGTTCGTCAAAATGGAGTCTCTGGAAACTGGGGTTGGTGGGCTTTTCTTTTAACAGGAATGTTAACCGTTTTTATTTATGCAAAATTATGGCATCGTTCTGGAGTTCTAACTGATATTGAATTTTATGAACTTCGATATAGCGGAAAACCCGCAGCATTTTTACGAGGATTTAGGGCATTATATTTAGGATTGATTTTTAACGTTTTAGTAATGGGTGCTGTAAGTCTAGCTGCAATAAAGTTTGGTGAAATTGTGTTGAATTTACCCGGTTGGCTAACACTAAGTATAGCATGCTCAATTACATTAGTTTACTCAACCTGGGGTGGATTAAAAGCTGTAATTATAACTGATTTCATTCAATTCATTTTAGCAATGATTGGTTCAATATGGGCAACAATATATATCCTAGGATTAGAACAAATAAACGGAATCACAAATTTAATATCTCATTCAAATGTTATTGGTAAAATATCCATTTTCCCTGATTTAACAAATCCTGATGTTTGGATTCCAATATTATTTGTACCACTTGCAGTCCAATGGTGGGCAAGTTACTATCCTGGTGCAGAACCCGGTGGAGGTGGATATATCGCTCAACGAATGTTTTCTGCGAAAAATGAAAAAAATGCAATTGGCGCAACATTATTATTTAATATCGCACATTATGCTATAAGGCCATGGCCATGGATTTTAATCGCATTATCTTCTCTTATTATATTCCCTGAGTTATCAGATTTAAAAAAAGCGTTTCCTAACTTACCTGATAATAAACTTGGTCATGACGTTGCCTATCCTGCTATGCTAACTCTTTTACCTCCAGGTCTATTAGGCTTAGTTGCGGCTTCTTTGATTGCAGCATTTATGAGTACAATGTCTACACAGGTAAATTTAGGAGCTAGCTATTTAGTTAATGATTTTTATAAACGATTTATTAATCCTGAAGCATCTGAAAGAAAATTAGTAAAAATTGCACGTTTATTCACAATTATATCTATTATTTTAGGTGCAGGTCTTGGATTGGTGTTAACTAATGCTGGACAAGCATTTTCAATCTTACTACTACTTGGGTCAGGAACTGGATTAATTTACATACTAAGGTGGTTTTGGTGGAGAATTAATGCATACACTGAGATTATAGCAATGATTAGTTCATTATTAATATCAATTTATTTTAATTTTATTCATGATTATTTAGGTATTTTTCAATTATTAGTATGGCAAAAAATTGTATTAGGTGCTATTTTAACCACAGTAATATGGATTATTGCGACATTTCTAACACCACCTGATAATTACGAAACATTACAGAAATTTGTTGATAAAGTAAATCCTGGTGGACCAGGCTGGAATAAATTTAAAAAAAATAAGTTTAATAAAAAATGGAATATTACTAAAGCTATTTTAAATATGGTTCTTGGATGTATTTTTATTTATGGTATGTTAATTGGATTTGGGTTATTTTTATATGGAAGTTACTCCCAAAGTTCATTTTTTATTCTCTTAGCTTTCTTATCTCTTTTTATCATTTCAAAAAATTCTAAATAAAAATAAAATTGATTAAAATTTCTACTCCTGGAAGAATTTGTCTTTTTGGAGAACATCAGGATTACTTAGGATTACCAGTAATATCAATGGCAATATCTAAAAGATGTTCTATTAGAGGTTCAAAAAATAATACAAACCAAGTAACTATTAAAAAACCAGATATAAATCAAATTGAAAAATTTAGTCTTCTAAACTTAGAATACACAAAGAAAAGAGATTATTTTAAAAGTGGATTAAGAGCCTGTCTTAATAAAGGGTTAATTTTTAATTCAGGAATAGAATGCGAAATTAGAAGTGAAATTCCAATTCAAGCTGGTATTAGTAGTTCTTCCGCTATTATGGTAAGCTGGATTCACTTCTTATCTAAAATTGCAGAAAATCCTCCTAATTGGTCAAAAGAAGAATTGGGGAAATTAGCATATAAAGCTGAAGTAAAAGAATTTTCAGAACCAGGTGGAATGATGGACCAGATTTCGACAGCCGTTGGTAATTTAATATATTTAGATACTCATCCAATTCCTAAAATAAAATATATAAATTTAAATTTAGGTTATTTTGTAATTGGAGATTCACAACATCCAAAAGAAACTATTTCAATATTAAAAAAATGTAGAGAATTGAGACTATCTGTAATAAATAAAATGAAAATCAATAACCCCGATTTTAATTTGAATTCAATTTCAATTCAAGATTTAGAAAAATATAATTTATCAAATACTGAATTCAATCTTATATTTGGAACAATTAAAAATCGCAATTTTCTTCAAAGTGCAAAACAAGAATTAAATAATATAAATTTTAATAAAAATAAAATTGGTTTTTTGCTAAATCAACACCATAAAATTTTAAGAGATACATTAGATATTAGTACCCCAAAAATTGAAAGATTAATTAATGTATCATTAAACGCTGGAGCATTGGGAGCTAAAATAAATGGATCTGGTGGTGGTGGATGTATGATTGCGTATGTACCCGAAAATCCAGAAATAGTTTTAGAAGCTATTAATAAAAGTGGTGGAAAAGGTTATATAGTAAAGTCAGATATTGGTACGATTCAAGAAAATTAAGGAATTATGAAAAATTTAACATTATTAGTAATGGCTGCGGGAATGGGATCTAGATTTGGTGGATTAAAACAATTAGAAACTGTTGGGCCAAATAACGAAACGATTATAGATTATTCAATTTATGACGCAATAAATGCAGGTTTTAATAAAGTAATATTTATTATTCGAAAAGAATTTAAAATTGAATTTGAAGATAAAATTACAAATAAATTTGAAAATAAAATAAAAGTTGAGTTTGCATTTCAAGAACTAACAAACCTTCCATCTGGATATAATTGCCCTAAAGGAAGGGTAAAACCATGGGGAACTGGCCATGCAATTTTAACTGCAAAAGAATTATTAAATGAACCTTTTGTTGTTATTAATGCTGATGATTTTTATGGGTATGAATCATTTAAAGTGATAGCTGATTTTTATTCCACTGGGAAAGAAAAATTTAGTTTAGTTACTTTTAGACTTGATAAAACTTTATCTAGGTTTGGCTCAGTTTCACGTGGACTTTGTCAAGTTAATAATGGATTTTTAACCTCTGTAGTTGAATTAGAAAATTTAGAGAAAAAAAATGATATTGTTTCTTCCAATAAAGATATAATTTTAGATGGCAGTGAGCCAGTGTCAATGAATATGTGGGGATTTAATCCAAAACTCTTTGATTATTTAAGTGATAAAATTATCTCATTCCTTGAGAAATCTGGAAATGAATTAAAAAGTGAATTCTTACTGCCTGAAGTCATTAATGAATTAATTGTTTCAAGTAGAGAAACAATTTCTATCTTAAACTCTAATTCAAATTGGTTTGGAGTAACTTACAAGGAAGATAAACCATTTGTAGTTAATGAAATAAAGCGTCTTATTAATAAAGAAAAATATCCAAAAAAATTATTTATTTAAATAAAAAATTTAAGGAATTAAATGTCACCACGCTCTGATTGGACTATAAAGGAAATCACAAGGATTTATAATACTCCATTAATGGAATTAATTCAAAAAGCTAATCAAATTCATATGGATAATCATACTCCTGGAGAAGTTCAAATTTGTACATTACTCTCAATTAAAACTGGAGGATGTACGGAAGATTGTGCATATTGCTCACAAGCAGCAAGATATAGTACCGGCTTAAAAACAGAAAGTCTATTATCCTATGATAAAGTAATAAAGTCTGCTAAGATTGCAAAAGAAGCTGGTTCAACACGCTTTTGTATGGGTGCAGCATGGAGAGAAGTTAAAGATAATAGAGATTTTGATAAAGTCCTTACAATGATTGAAGGTGTTAGTAAAATTGGACTTGAAGTTTGTGGTACACTCGGTATGGCTACAGAAAATCAAATCTCTAAAATGAAAGATGCTGGTTTACATGCATATAATCATAATATAGATACCTCTGAAGATTATTATTCTGATATTATTTCTACACATACTCATCAAGATAGAATGGAAACTCTTAAAAATATTCGTAAAGCAGGCGTTACCGTTTGCTCAGGTGGTATCATAGGTATGGGAGAAACAAGTAATGATAGGATTAAAATGTTATTTTCGCTAGCTAATCTAAAAAAACATCCTGAATCTGTACCAATTAATGCTTTAGTCAGTATTGAGGGAACTCCACTTGAAGAAAGAAAAAAAGTTAATACATGGGATATGGTTCGTATGATTTCAACCGCAAGAATAACTATGCCTAAATCAATGGTTAGGCTTTCAGCGGGGAGATTATCCATGTCCAAAGAAGCTCAAGCATTATGCTTCTTGGCAGGTGCTAATTCTATTTTTTCTGGTGAAAAATTACTAACAACTCCTAATCCTAGTATAAATGAAGATCAAGAATTATTTAATATATTAGGATTAACTCCAAGACCATCACATAAAAACAATTTAAAACTAAAAAATATGTGTAGATAAACTAAGCTTCATGAATTTTTAACATATTGGTTGTACCTGATACTCCTACAGGCACTCCTGCAGTAAGAATATATATATCGCCATCTTTTAAAAACTTTAATTCTTTTAAGATTGATGATGAATAGTTTAACATTTGATCAGTCGAATTACATTCATCTACTAAAACTGGAATAATACCCCAAATCAAATTTAATTCCCTACAAACATTCCAATTTGGACAAAGAGCATAGATTATAGCATCAGGTCTAAATAGAGCCATTTGCTTAGCAGTTTCACCACTTTCAGTCATAATTACAATATGATTGATATTCATATCATTTGCCAAAGTATAAACTGCATGTGCAATTGACTGTCTATTATCTATATTTCCACTTTTTTTAATTTGAATATTTCTATTAAAGTTAGATTGATCAAAATCTTTTTCTACAGATTTGGTAATTGCAGACATTATATTTAATGTCTCAATTGGGTATTTTCCAACAGCAGTTTCACCTGAAAGCATAACGGCATCAGCTCCATCATAAATTGCATTTGCAACATCATTTACTTCTGCTCTAGTAGGTGTAGGATTTTCAATCATAGTTTCTAGCATTTGAGTTGCAATAATAACAGGTTTTCTTTTTTTTAGGCACCTATTTACAATTTTTTTCTGCAATATTGGTAACTCTTGAAGAGGCATTTCAACACCTAAATCTCCTCGAGCTACTAAAATTCCATCAAAATGATCAACAATTATAGATAAATTTTCTAATGCTTCTGGTTTCTCAATTTTAGCAATCATAGGAATAGACTTCGATTTCTTTTTAAATACATCAATAATTGGATTTGAATCTTCCACATTCCTTACAAATGACATTGCTATCCAATCTACTTCTAAATCTAAAGCTATTTCAAGATCTGATAAATCTTTTTCAGTTACAGCAGGAATATTCAATGTAATTCCAGGGAAATTAACACCTTTACCGGAGGTAATTTTACCTGAATTTTTGGCAATTAGCTTTAATATATTATTTTGATGCTCAATTACACTAAATGAAATATTACCATCATCAATTTTAACCGAAGCACCCTCTTCAATACTTTTAAATTTTAGATTTACATCTATAGGTATATCTGCATTTTTATATCCAATTGAATAAGTTTTGCCTTCTTTAATATATATTGATTTATCTGTAGAAAATCTTTTTACACGTAATTTAGGTCCTGCTAAATCCATTAAAACCGAAACAGATCTATTAGATTTTCTCGCCTCAGTTCTTATATTTTTAACTAATTTAGATAAATATTCTTTACTCTGAGTATGAGACATATTAATCCGTGCAACATCCATTCCAGCTTGAATTAGTTCCCTTATTTTTACAGAAGAGTCTGAAGCAGGTCCTAAAGTTGCAATTATTTTTGTTCTTTTCATTGTAAATTCTTTTAAATAATATTTTGATAGAATTTAATTAACTTTTTGCTAATTTTTCTTTTTTCTTTTTAGATGCTCTTTTATTTGTATCTAGTTCCATTTTTCTAAGACGAATATTTTTAGGAGTTATTTCTATAAACTCATCGCTAGAAATAAATTCAATAGATTGATCTAAAGATAATATTTTAGGAGGTCTTAAGGTAACTGTAGCTTCAGAAGTTGAACTTCGCATATTAGTAAGCTTTTTTTCTCGAGTTATGTTTACCTCTAAATCACCTTCTCTATTTCGTTCACCAATTATCATACCTTTATAAACAGGTGTTCCAACATCAATAAATAATTCACCCCTATCAGCCATTCCTAAGCAGGCATAGCGTGTAACTTTACCATCACGATCAGATATTATTGCACCATTAGCTCTATGAGGAATTTCTCCAAACCAAGGTGCAAATCCATGAAATAAACTATTCATTATCCCTGCTCCTTTAGTATCTGTTAAAAACTGACTTCTAAAACCAATTAATCCCCTAGATGGTATTATAAATTCTAAATTAACTCGTCCATGCCCGTGGTTTTGCATATTCGACATTCGACCTTTTCTTAAAGATAATTTTTCTGTTATAATTCCTACATTATCTTCAGGAATATCAATAAATACTTGTTCTATTGGTTCATGAATTACTTCTTCAATTAATTTAGTAATGACTTGAGGTTTAGATGCCATTAATTCAAAACCTTCTCTTCTCATTGTTTCAATCAAAACAGCTAATTGTAATTCACCTCTGCCACAAACCTCAAAAGTATCTGCATTTATTGTTGGCCTTACTCTTAAAGAAACATTTATTAAAGTTTCTTTTTCTAACCTATCTTTTAGATGCCTTGAAGTTAGAAATTCTCCCTCTTTTCCAGAAAATGGTCCATTATTTACGCAAAATTGCATAGATACTGTTGGCTCATCAACCTTTAATCTTGGTAATGGTAGAGGATTCTCTTGAGAAGTAATCGTATCACCAATTTTTACTCCGTCAACTCCTGCTATTGCAATAATATCACCAGCTTCTAGTTTCTTAACTTTTATTTTATTAAGTCCATCGTATGTATAACATGCTGAAAACTTAATATTAGATTTAATTCCATTTTCGCTGCAATGACTATAGTTTTTATTCATTTCTAAAACACCATCATTCAATCTCCCAACGGCTATTTGACCTACATAAGAATCATAATCTAGATTGGTAACTAATAATTGAGGTTCTTTTTTATCATTAGCAACTGGACCAGGTATCTTTAATAAAATAGTTTTAAATAATGGATCAAAATTATTTGAATTATCATCAATATCTAAATGAGCAATTCCATCTTTAGCATTCGTAAATAAAATAGGAAAATCTATTTGTTCATCATTGGCATCTAAATCAATGAATAAATCATATACCTCGTTAATTACTTCATCAATTCTAGCATCTTTTCTATCAATCTTATTTATAATTAGAATTAATGGTAATTTTTTTTCTAGGGCCTTTTTAACTACAAACCTTGTTTGGGGTAGAGGTCCCTCACTTGAGTCAACTAAAAGTAATACTCCATCCACAAGATTTAAACTTCTTTCAACCTCACCTCCAAAGTCAGCATGTCCAGGAGTATCTACAATATTTATTTTTGTCCCTTTATAATTTACAGCTGTGTTTTTTGCTGTTATTGTAATGCCCCTTTCTCTTTCTAAATCCATAGAATCCATTACGCGATCTATAACTTCTTGGTTTTCACGAAATTGACCACAATATTTTAACATTCCATCAACTAATGTTGTTTTACCATGGTCAACATGAGCAATTATAGCAATATTTCTAAAATTATCTTTTCTCAATTTTTCCTTTCAGATTTAAGTCTTTAAGAAATTACTTGAATTTATGTTGGTATTTAAGCTTTTGAATAATCTACAGCAGCAGATATAAATTCTCTAAATAATGGATGGGCCTTTACAATTCGACTTTTCAACTCAGGATGAAATTGTACACCAACAAACCAGGGATGATTTGAAATTTCAATCATTTCTATCAAATCTAATTCTTTATTTTGCCCACTTACTATCATACCAGATTTTTCTAATTGACTTCTAAATTTATTATTAACTTCATAGCGATGACGATGACGTTCTTTAATTAATTCTTTATTATATGCGCTATATGCATTTGTGTTTTTAATAACATTACACGGATACGTGCCTAGCCTCATTGTTGCCCCTTTAGAATTAATATTTTTTTGATTTTTCATAATATCTACGACTGGAAAGTCACTATTGAAATTAAATTCTGTACTATTTGCATCTTTTAATCCACAAACATTTCTTGCAAATTCAATAACTGCACATTGTAAACCTAAACATATTCCAAAGAATGGGATATTTTTTTCCCTCGCATAAGAAACAGACATAATTTTACCTTCTATACCTCTATCTCCAAATCCTCCAGGTATTAATAATCCATCAATATCTGAAAATACTTCATCTAAATTATCTCTTTTTTCTAATTCTTCAGTATCAACCCACTTTATCTCAACATGTGTATGATTCTCAACTCCAGAATGAATAAATGCTTCAAGAATACTCTTATAAGCATCATGTAAATTATTATATTTACCTGAAATTGCTATTTTAACACTATGTTGAGGGTTCTGATAATTTTCTAAAAAATTTGATAAATATCGAATTCCTAAATGACTATTATTATCTTTCATTTCTAATGCATTAATAATCGCACTATCAAATCCTTGATTGTTAAGAACTAATGGAATTTCATATATACTTTCTACATCAGGTGATTCAAAAACAAAATCAGGATTAACATTACAAAATAATCCAATTTTCTTTTTCATTTTGTCAGAAAGATGATGATTGTTTTCTGTTCTACATACTATCATTTCTGGATCTAGACCGATTTCTCTTAGTCTCATTACACTATGCTGGGTTGGCTTTGTTTTAATTTCACCTGAAGCATTTAAATATGGTAATAAAGTTAAATGAATTACTATTGTATTTTTTCGACCAATTTCTAGTCTTAATTGTCTGATTGCTTCATAGAATGGTTGACCTTCTATATCACCTACTGTACCACCAACTTCGGTTATTACAACATCAAAATTAGAATCTTTATTTACATCTAAAATTCTATTTTTAATCTCATCAGTAATATGAGGTATTACTTGAATTGTTTCCCCTAAATAGTCTCCTTTCCTTTCTCTTTCAAGAACGTCCCAGTACACACGACCAGAAGAGGTTGTATTATTTTTACTCAAGTTTGTATCTATAAATCTCTCATAATGACCAAGATCTAAATCTGTTTCAGAACCATCATCCAAAACAAAAACTTCCCCATGTTGATAAGGATTCATAGTGCCAGGATCAACGTTTAAATAGGGATCTAATTTTTGTATTGTAACTTTAAATCCTCGAGATTTTAATAAATAACCAAGCGAAGCAGAAACTATACCTTTACCTAGCCCTGAAAGTACTCCTCCAAAAACAAAAATAAACTTTACATCTTTTTTAATTTCCATAATTATAAATTATAATTTGGTGCTTCTTTTGTTATTTTCATATCATGTGGATGACTTTCTTTCATACCAGATGCTGTAATTTGTATAAATTTTGCATTTTCTCTCATCTTATTAATTGTCTTATTACCAGTGTAACCCATTGCAGACTTCAAACCTCCGATTAATTGATATATAGTATGATATACTTGACCTCTAAAAGGAACCATTCCTTCTATTCCTTCAGGGACAAGCTTATTTTGAATTTGCCCTTCCTGAAAATAACGATCACCACTTCCATCCTGCATAGCAGATATACTTCCCATACCACGATAAGTCTTAAAACTACGTCCTTCATATAAAATTGTTTCACCAGGTGATTCTTCCATTCCCGCAAACAATGAGCCTATCATCGTAGCATGGGCTCCCGCTGCAATTGATTTAGAAATATCACCTGAAAATCTAATACCACCATCAGCAATAATTGGAATATCATACTTTGAAGCTATTTCTGAGCATTCCATAATAGCAGATAATTGCGGTACACCTACACCTGCTACTATTCGAGTTGTACAACTTGCTCCAGCACCAATTCCTACTTTTAATCCAGTAACTCCTCTATCAATTAAATCTATTACTGCTCCTTGAGTTACAATATTGCCCGCTATTAATTCAATATCAAATTTAGATCTAATTTTTTCTACAATATCTAATACTCCTTGAGAATGTGCATGTGCAGTATCAACTATGAGAACATCTACTCCAGCACTAATCAATGCTTCTGTTCTATCCATTGTATCATCACTAGTTCCAATAGCTGCACCGACTAATAATCTACCGTGAGAATCCTTTATTGCATTTGGATATTGTTTTTTCTTTAAAATATCTTTAACCGTAATAAGACCCGCTAAATCACCTTTTTTGTCTACAACTAATAATTTTTCAATTCTATTTTCTTGTAATATTTTTTCAGCATCATTTAATGTCGTCCCTATAGGGACTGTAACTAAGTTTTTCTTAGTTGTCATATAGTCACTAATTGGTTTTGAAAAGTCTGTTAAAAATCTTAAATCTCGGTTAGTTAAAATACCATTTAATTTACCATTATCAACTATTGGTATTCCACTAACACGATATTTAGCCATTAATTCTAATGCATCTTTAATACATTTGTCTGAACTAATTGTAAGTGGATTAATAATCATTCCACTTTCAGATCTTTTAACACGATCAACCATATCTGCCTGACTATCAATAGAAAGATTTTTATGAATAACTCCTAATCCACCTTCTCTAGCCATGGCAATTGCCATTTTAGTTTCGGTAACAGTATCCATTGCTGCTGAAATTAATGGAATATTTAAATTTAAATTTTTAGTTAATCTTGTGCATAAGTCAGCATCTTTTGGCATTATTTTACTATTCTGAGGAATGAGTAAAACATCATCAAAAGTTAAAGCTTGTTTTAAAATTTTCTTTTCAAAAACTCTCATTTTATTCCCATTCAATTGTACCTGGAGGTTTGTTTGTAATATCATAAACTACTCTATTTATTCCATATACTTCATTAACAATTCGAGTAGATACTCTTTTTAAAAATTCATGAGGAAACTCTGTCCATTCAGCAGTCATACCATCTCTGGATGAAACAGCTCTTAGCGCAACAGCTCTTTGGTATGTTCTCTTATCACCCATCACTCCAACTGATTTCACAGGTAATAATACTACAAATGCCTGCCAAGTGGTATCATATAATCCTTGTAAATGCAATTCTTCTATAAATATAGAATCCGCTTCTTTTAATAATTTTAACTTTTGCTTTGTAATATCTTCTAAAATTCGAACAGCTAATCCTGGCCCAGGAAAAGGATGTCTCATCAGTATATCTTCGGGAACATTTAAAGAACGACCAATTTCTCTTACTTCATCTTTAAATAGTTTTTTCATTGGCTCGATTAATTTAAGATTTAATTTTTTTGGTAGTCCACCCACGTTATGATGAGACTTAATTTTTGCAGATGGTCCATTAACTGATACACTTTCAATAATATCAGGATATAATGTTCCTTGAGCTAAAAACTCAAGTTTATCATATTTTTTACTTATTTCATCGAAAATTTTAATAAACTCTCGACCAATTATTTTTCTTTTTCTTTCTGGATTTGTGATTCCCTTTAGTTTATCAAGAAAATGTTTGCTCCTATTAAAAGATTTAATTGGCATATTCATTCTATCTTTAAACATCAATTTTACGAATTCAAATTCATCTTTACGAAGTAATCCATTATCAATAAAAACTGGAATAACATTATCCCCAATTGCCTCATATAGTAATTTCACAGTTACAGTCGAATCTACACCTCCACTAACGCCACATATTACTTTTGAATCACCTACAGTATCTTTTATAGTTTTTATTTGATTTTGGATAAAGCTCTTAGCTGTCCAAATACTTTTTGCATTGCAAATTTTAAAAACAAAATTCTTTATAATTTTATCACCTTCTTTTGAATGCGTAACCTCAGGATGAAATTGTATTCCATATTTTCTTTTATCCTTAGATGAAATTGCTGCAGGGACATTGTCTTTAGTTATTGCATCAACTGTGAAACCTTCAGGTTTTTTCTTTAAATAATCTCCATGACTCATCCAAACTTTAGTTAAATTATTTACATTATAAAATAATTTTGAAAGACCATCATGATTTAGAATTGCATTTCCATATTCTCTGTTTTTTGAACTACCTACTTCTCCACCATAAACCTTAATCAATAATTGCATTCCATAACAAATACCTAATATAGGAATATCTAATCTAAATAATTGATTTGAAATTTGTGGTGAATTATCATCGTAAACACTTGAAGGACCTCCAGATAAAATTATACCTACAGGTTTTTTTGATAAGATTTTATTTGGATCTTCCGAAAAAGGCACTATATCAGAATATACATTTAGTTCTCTAATCCGACGAGCAATAAGCTGGGTATATTGAGAACCAAAATCGATAATAGTTATATGATTATTCAGAAATTGCTCCGTAAAAAAATAACGGTTTAAAATGAAAGATTTATATATAAATTAAAGCACATAACTTACACTCATTTATAAATTTATATCTATATGAAAGTACCTAGATTTTATCAGTATACTATATGTTTAACTAATATTATTTAAGCTTTATAATTTAAATAAAATCTAAGTAAAGAAAGAAAGATATTAGCTTTTAGAATGTATTTATAAACTAAATATTAGAATAAAAATTAATTTTATCAAAAAAATAGAAATTAGATTGATTTTAATATTAAGGTTATTTTTTAACTTGAAAAACTAGATTTTTTTGGCTGTAGTTTTTTTAGAAAAATTAAATTTTTCTAGATTTTCTACTATTTTTTTTATTACTATGTCTATATTATTACCTGTTATAGCAGAAAATGAAATAATATTTCTTTTTTGAAGTAATTTAATTATTTTATTATCTTCTAAAATATCATTTTTTGAAACGAATATAAGCTTAGGCTTATTAGATAAATCTACTTCGTGGTTTTTCAACTCATTTTCAAGTATTTTTAAGTCTGATTCAATATCAAAAGAAGTTCCATCTAATAAAATTAAAAGCAATTTAGTTCGCTCAATATGTCTTAAAAATTGAATTCCTAATCCTTTCCCACTACTAGCACCTTTTATTAAACCTGGTATGTCAGCCATTACAAAAGAATTAAAGTCTCCGTACTTAACTATTCCTAAATTAGGTATTAATGTAGTAAACGGATAATCTGCTATTTTTGGTTTAGCAGCAGAAATTGTGGAAAGTAATGTAGATTTACCTACATTTGGAAAACCTACTAATCCAACATCTGCCATTATTTTTAGTTCTAAATCAACTATTCGTTCTTCTCCAACTTGACCATCATTTGCAGTGCGAGGAGCGGTATTTTTTTGAGTTTTGAATCTCGCATTTCCAAAGCCTCCATTTCCTCCATTAACAATTACTTTAGATTGATTTTCTTTTGTTAACTCACATAATATTTGATTTGATTCGACGTCGATAGCAATAGTTCCTAATGGGACTTGAATAGTAATACTTTTCCCATTTCTACCATGCATATTTTTACCTCGACCATGCTGCCCTCTTTCAGCTTTATAGAATCGATTAAAAGAAATATCTTGAAGCGTGGACAACTGTTTATTTGATTTAAGAATAATATCTCCTCCATGTCCACCATCTCCACCAGATGGGCCGCCCTTAGGCATAAACTTCTCCCTGTGAAAAGCAATGCAACCATGTCCTCCATCACCTGCTTTAACTTTAATCTTAACATGGTCAATAAATTTCAATCTAACTTAACCCATGTTTTCAATCATTGCATCACCAAACTCAGAACATTTAAGTAAAGTAGCATTTTCCATCTGCCTGTGAAAATCATATGTTACTTTTCTTTGATTAATTGTTTGGTCAAGACTACTAATTATTAAATCTGCAGCTTCAGTCCATCCTAAATATCTCAACATCATTTCACCTGATAAAATTACAGAACCAGGATTAACTTTATCCTTTCCAGCATATTTAGGAGCGGTTCCATGTGTTGCTTCAAAAATAGCTTTACCAGTTTGATAATTAATATTAGCTCCGGGAGCTATTCCAATACCACCTACTTGAGCAGCAAGTGCATCTGAAATATAATCACCATTTAAATTCATAGTTGCTATTACATCATATTCAGAAGAACGGGTTAAAATTTGTTGTAAAAAATTATCTGCAATTGCATCCTTTACGATTAACTTACCTTCTTTTTCAGCTTTATTCATTTCATTATTAGCAGCTTCTTCACCTTTAATTTCCTTAATTTTATCCCATTGCATCCATGTAAAAACTTTATCACCAAATTCTTTTTCAGCTATATTATAACCCCAATTTTTAAATGCACCTTCAGTAAACTTCATAATATTACCCTTATGAACTAAAGTAATATTCTTACGATTATTATCAATTGCATATTTTATTGCAGCAATTACAATTCGTTCAGTTCCTTGACTTGAAATCGGTTTAATTCCAATTCCCGTAGTATTAGGAAATCGAATTTTATCAAATAATTCAGGCATTTCTTCTTTTAGAAAACTCATAAATTTATGATTTTCTTCAGATCCTTTTTCGAATTCAATTCCGGCATATATATCTTCAGTGTTTTCTCTAAAAATAACCATATCAATTTTTGATGGATCTTTTACTGGAGAAGGTACATTATTAAACCAACGAACCGGTCTCAAACATACATATAAATCTAATTTCTGTCTTAATGCTACATTTATAGATCGAATGCCTCCACCTACAGGAGTTGTTAATGGCCCTTTAATAGCAACTAAATATTCATTTATTCTCTCAAGAGTTTCTTCAGGTAACCAAGTATTTGGTCCATATACATCATTTGCTTTATCTCCTGCATAAACTTCAAGCCATTCAATTTTTCTTTTACCATTATAAGCCTTTTTAATTGCAGCATCCAAAACTTTCTTTGAGGCTCTCCAAATATCTGCACCAGTACCATCACCCTCAATAAATGGTATAATAGGGTTATCAGGTACATTTAAACTATCATCCATCATTTTAATTTTTTCACCATTAGCAGGTGTAAATGTCTTATTCATATTTTAACCTTTAATTTGTTGTTGTTCTTTTTTTATAATAATTTTTAATATCATTAGAATTTTAATAAATATTAGAGTAAAATGATACTAATATCAATTAATACTTTAATGACCAGCATTCATATTTTATATAGCTTTTTTTATTAGGTCTTCCTTTTTTTGTAAGGCTGCAATCACTGAAATATCTATAATATCCTGAATACTACAGCCTCTTGATAAATCATGCAGAGGTTTATTTAATCCTTGCAATAATGGTCCCCAGGCTGAATATCCAGCCAACCTTTCAGTAATTTTATACGCTATGTTCCCAGCATCTAAATTAGGAAAAACAAAAATATTTGCATTTCCTTTAATTTTTGAATTTTCTATTTTTCTCTGTGATATTTGAGAATCAATTGCCGCATCGAATTGAATTTCACCTTCATGTAATATTTTTGGATATTTTTTTCCAAATAGTTCTACCGTTTCCTGAACTTTTTTAACCCTATAGTGCTCACTACTTCCTTTGGTAGAAAATGATAGGAAAGCAATTCGAGGTTGTTCTTCAGTTAACAAATGATGGAATTCTGATGCATTTTTTGCAATAGATATTGATTGTTCTGGTGTAGGTTCAGGGATTACGCCACAATCAGTAAACGTATAAGCTGATTTTCCATTAGAATTTACCATTAAAAAAATACTAGAAATCCATTTTGAGTCAGGCTTAATACCAATAATTCTGATATAAGTTCGAATTACATCAGCTGTGGAATTTATTGATCCTGCTACCATACCATCAGCTTCACCAATCGACACTAAAGTAGTACCAAAGTGAAGTGGATTATTTAAATAATTCAAAAACATTTTACGAGACCAATTTTTTGTAAATTTAAAATTAGATAAATAATCTACATATTTGTCATCTTTAGAATTAAAATCTTCAATATTCACTATATTTATTCCAATTTTTTTCAATTCTTTAGACGCTTCTTTTACCCTTATATCAGAATTCTCGGGTAAAATAATTTTTGCACCTGTTTTTAATGCTCTTTTTATGATATTATCTCTAATCGTTCGCATCTAATTTTCGTTTCAGTTCTTCAATAACATTTTTTGGAACTAAATTTGATACATCACCACCCAAACCTGCTACCTCTCTAACTAAAGATGAACTTAAATGTGTATAATTTTGATGAGCAACTAAAAAAGTAGTTGTAATAGACTCTTCTAAGCTTCTATTTATTAAAGCCATATTAAATTCATATTCATAGTCTGACAGAGCTCTTATACCCCTTATAATCACCTCTGCATTTTTGTTCTTGGCATAATCAACAAGTAATCCAGTAAAATTATCAACCTCAATATTTGGAATATTACTAGTTACATCTTTAATCATTTTTAAACGTGTTTTTTTTGAAAAAAGAGGTTTTTTTTCCGAATTTATTGCGATGGCTATAATAACTTTATCAAATAAAGTTGAAGCTCTCTTTAAAATATCCAAATGTCCTAACGTAATAGGATCAAATGAACCTGGATATATTGCCGTTATTAATTTTTTTTCCATCCAAATACTACTTGTGTATTACCATAATATTTAATTCGAATATCTTTTGACTCTTCAATTTGGAATCGCTTCATTTCAATAAAATACTTCCCATTTTCTGATAAGATATTTTTTACCAAATCATGTAATTTAGACATATCTACCTTTTTGTATGGAGGATCAGCTAAAATAATGTCAAATTTATTATTACATGATTTTAAAAAAGAAAAGACATCTTCTTGTACTATATTTATTTTATCGTTTGGACATATATGATTAATATTTTTTTTCAAATATTTCATACTAGAGTAATGCATTTCAACAAATGTTGCTGAGGATGCTCCCCGACTTAATGCTTCTATACCAAGTGTTCCAATACCACTAAATAAATCGAGAACATTACTACCTTCAAATGGTCCAATTATCTGCATTGCTGATTTTTTCACTCTTCCCTGAGTTGGCCTTATTTTAGTATCTTTACATGTATAAAACTTTCTACCCTTATATTTTCCTACGATAACGGAAGCCAATTAAAAGGACTTTAATGAAATTGTTGTAAATGATTCGGGTCCGGATTGAATATTTATTTCGTAATTCTCCAAAATATTTGAATCATTTAGACGCAGTAAGATTGAGACAATATTTTTAAATTCATCAATAATCATGACAAAAGAATCTGATGTAAAATCATAAGAAGTGCTCATAACGAATCGTTTACCAATTTTTTCTTTAATATCATTTAAACCTATTATATTTGGATTTGATTTCCCCTTCCATGGCAACTTAAATAAATAATACTTCTGATTTAATTTATTTATGGAAGTTCTAATGTTTATACCATGAAAATTAGATTCTTCAAGCATTTTAACTTGTTGAATATTAAGATTTTTGAAAAGAATTGATACTATGTCTTTTTGAAAATAAACCTGGCTAACTTTTAGGCCAATTTCTGGATTCAATAATAAATCAATTAATCCAGTCATTACTTGATTCTTTGTAATATTTTTATTAAGGACTGGTTTTTCTAAATCATTTTTCGATTTAATTATTGGAAGTAAATATAAAGATCCAATCGCAGACATAACTGCAAAAAATACTCCTGAAATTAAAATCATTACTGATCTTGATTTTTGATTTTTTTGATGGTTAGATTTACTATTTCTATTTTTTAAATTATCATTATTCTTTAAATATGAAATAGTTTTATCAACTTTTTCGGCTTGTAGCCCGGGTTTGTTAATTAGGTTTAAATCAAACATCAAAACCTCTAAAAGAAATTCCTGTTTCAGCGAATATAAAAAATTTTCTGTCTATCTTTAGATTGAATTTTTGTGATAATTCTATTATTTGAAAATGATTTGGATTTGAATTGATAATATTTTCTAATATGTTTATTTTATTTGATGATGAATATATGTAAACCTTTTTGCTAATATTAAATCTTGAAAAGTCACCTGAAATACATTTCTCCAATTGATTTAAAATTTTATCAGTAGATTTAGAGCATCCATAATAATTATGAAGCTTAAAAATACCATTTATATTTTTAAAACGAATAAAACTAACAAGTTTATTTTTTCTTATCCATAAAATATCATTTTGATTGTGACTTCCTAGTCTCCAAACAATATAATCTCCGATTTTTTCAGAATTATATATAGATCTCAAACAAGATTCAGCTGAAAAAATACCTAAAGATAAGAACCTTAGTTCTGCATTATGAAATTTAATAGATTCTAGAATAGCACTTTTTATAGAAACTGGCATGTGAACATTAAGACTTTTTGATATTTTCGATTCAAATGGATAATAAAATGATTCAAATCTTCTTGAAAAGTTAGAATCATAATTCGTAGACATTAACCAATTATGAAAAGATTTAAATTCAATATTCTGAGGTATCTGTGTCTCTGAAAGATGTACTGAGTCTATATCAAGAGTTAAATATATTCTAGGGGTTTTTAATTTGAATTGTTCAATTAATTCACCAAAAAGTGATTTAAAAAAATCTGGAGAAGATAAATCTGATTTTTCATAAGATTTAACTCCATGTCCATTCAGTACAGGTTCAGTTGTAGTTGGCGTCCAACTTAAATAGTGGAATTGTTGACCTGCTTGGGCGATGGCCAGCACAATAAATCCTTAAGTTGATTTCCAACTTTTAATTCCACCTGAAATCATTCCATGATCATCAGCTTTAAATCTATATAAATAAAGGAATCGAGGTTCACTGTAATTTAAAGGGACAGGACTGGTAATTGATAATATAGGATTTTCAATGTCTGAATTATCAATTTCAATTTTATAATAATTACCAGTTAAAGGACACTTCAATAATTCAAAATCCAATCTAAATCCTTTTCTTTTATAGTCTGAGTAAACCTCTATATGGCTTGTTGTATCAACACCATACTCCCCTACATAATTTTGATTCTGCCTGATATTTTCAATATTCTGACTATTAACATAGATCGTATCAACAATACCAGACTCCTCATTTTGTATCCCTACGGAGTATACAAAATCTGTTACTTGTTTCTTTAAAATTTCTTCTGAACTAAAAGTTGTGTCTACAATCATTTGTAAATCTCGTGGGATTTTAAATACCTTTGGATTACCATCAATATGTATTACTTTATCTCCATAAAATAAACTATCTCCCATTAAAGAGTCTCGAGCCTGTTGTACAACTTTAAATAGTTCTTTGCCATCTAAGGTATAATTTCCAGTTAATTCATAAAATAGCTCTTCTGCAGAATAAATTACTTCCATTCTGTGTCTACTTTCATTTTTATAATACGACTCTTCTCTGTCAATTGAGTCAGGTATATAAATAGCTAACCCTAAAATTATGAAAGCGAAAGTTAAACCCCAATCTAAAAAGCCGATTTTACGATCATTATTTTTATTCATTAGTTATCCTTAAACGTGATTTTATTAATATTTTTTAAAATATTTTTCCAACCATTTATTATTATTATACTCAATTATTAGTCATTTTGGCCAAAGTTATATTTTACACAACTAAATTCTTGCATATAAAAATATGACTAATTAAGCATTATAATGTTAATTATAAAATTCTTAATATTTTTTTATTTTACAAATTACTTTTTAAGCTGAGTTAATTTTACCAACTATGATAATTAATTTTCTACAAAACAATTTTAAAAATTTAATTTTATACATTATATTAAATATAGAAAATCTATTATTGTTATTATTTAAATAATGGTTCTATCCAGAAAACTTTTTAAAATCTGAATTTTCATTAAGTTCAGATTCTAAGTTTTTTATTAATTCTTTAGCTTTTTTTGAAATATTTTTAGAAATATGAATATTTATTCTTACGAATAAATCACCCATTCTATGAGAATTTAATTCAGGACAGCCTTTATTTCTTAATCTCAACATTTGACCAGGTCTAATACCCGCAGGCACTTTTAGTCTAACCTTACCTTCTAATGTTGGAACTTCGATTTGTCCTCCAAAAACAGCTACAGGATATGAAACAAATGCATCAACGAAGATATCATTATTATCTCTAACAAATAATGAATGTTCGACTTCTTCAAAATATATTATTAAATCACCCGCAGGAGTACCATTGGGGCCTTTATTCCCTTCACCTCTTTGTGTCATATAATTTCCACCTGAAATACCTGGTGGAATTTGAAATGAAATTGAAGCAGATACTCTAGAAAGGCCCTCTCCATTGCATTTACGACAAGGTTTTGAGATTACTTTACCACTACCTTTACAATTTTGACATGACTGTACATTTACTACCTGCCCAAATAAAGATCTTTGCATTCTACGCACTTCACCAGAACCATTACACCCAGTACAAGTAATTGGCTGTGCTCCTTTTTCCCCTCCTGAGCCTTGACAACTTTCACAGCTTTCGTATCTTTTAATTTTAATTGTTTTATCTGAACCAGAAGATACATCTTCTAGTGTAACGGGAATACTTAATTTTAAATCTTTTCCTTTACGTTGGTGACTAGACCTACCACCATTAAAAAAATCTCCAAACCCAGATGAACCAAAAATATCAGAGAAATTACTAAAAATATCATTTAAATCTGAAAATCCTGACGCGTTATATCCATTACCATTAATACCAGCGTGACCAAATTGATCATATTGAGATTTTTTTTGATTATCACTCAGAACAGAATAAGCTTCAGCCGCTTCTTTAAATTTTGTTTCAGCTTCTTTATTCCCCGGATTACGATCTGGATGATATTTCATAGCAACTTTTCTGTATGCTTTTTTAATATCACCTTGAGACGAATCTTTGCTAACACCTAAAATATCATAAAAGTCGTTCAAACTAATCTTCCTGTTTTAATTTGCTTACAACTACTTTTGCATGACGTAATATTTTGTCATGATATTTATATCCTTTTTCAAATTCATTTAAAATTATTCCTTCATCACATTCATCTGATTCTTGACTCATTAATGCTTCATGAAGTTCAGGATTAAATTTAGTCCCAATTGAGTCAAATGAATTAATACCATTTTCTTCAAAAGTTTTTTGTAATTTGTTTTTAACTAATAATATACCATCTTTCAAAAGACTTTCTTCCTTAACGGATTCTATTGTCCTTGAAAAATCATCAATAATTGGTAATAAATCTTTTATTAATGATTCACCTGAATATTTCGTTGTTTGTTTTCTTTCACTAATAGAACGTCTTTTAAAATTATCAAATTCTGCTAATAATCTAATATTTTTATCTTTAAAGCTATCTAATTCTGAAGATTTTTTTTCAAGCTCTAAAGTTAACTCCTTAATTTCAGATTTATACTTATTAACTTTTGAATTACTTTTAGTTTTTTTTACACTTTTATTTTTTTCAGATTTAACTTTTTGAGCCAAAAAGAACCTCCAATAAATATTAAAGCGGAGAGGGGGAGATTCGAACTCCCGGTAGATTTCTCTACACCCGCGTTCCAGGCGAGTACATTCGACCGCTCTGACACCTCTCCAAAATTGTTTAATTTAGAATCAAATCGTATTTACAAATCTATCTCAAATAACCAATTACTTAAAAAACAAAAAGGGGCAATAATGCCCCTTTCTAAATTAAGTGATAATTAATTTATTGTTCAAGAATCAAATTTACAATTTGAACAATATCAAGAACATTTATAGCACCGTCATTATTCACATCTGCAAATGAATTATATCCTTGATTTAATACTATTGATACTGTCTGTACAACATCTAAAACATTTATTGATCCATCATTATTAATATCACCATTGAGACCTTCAGGTTCTGAAAATGGAAACTTAAGATTATCAATAAATGCAGCATCAATACAATTAGTTGATAAGCAATCTGTGGACCCACCTCCAGTATCTTTTATAAATGTCCATACAAAATCATGCTGTCCCTGAGAAACTTCATATTGAACATTATTCCATGGTGATGTTCCGTCTTGATTTGTCTGGAATTGATTCATTAGACTACCATCAATATAAAACTCTAAGCCATCAAAAAAATAATTGCCAGAGATACTATATTCAGCTGAAACTCGATAATCAAATTCTAAAATACCATCATTTAATACATCCATAGATATTGAAAGTGAAGATGATTGGCTATCGTCTATTTGGGCAGATACTGCGCTATAATCACCTTCAGAAGATGAATTTGAAGTAATTATCCAACTATTAATATCAGAATTATTCCAGTTATGACAGGAAAAATCTCCTGTTTCGAAATTTTCTATTAGTTCACCTAAGAATAAATCAAAATTTAATGCGTTAAAATAATCTTCGAAATCTATTGAAGAAACACTGATTTGTGGATTTAAATTAGAACCTAATTGAATTCCAATAGGTATATTAATATCAAATGAAATATTTAATAATTCACTTCCAAATAATGAACTCAAATTATCAGAATAGAAATTCTGAATTTCTACATTCCCATTAGTATTAACTTCAATAACTGGATTAAGTAGGGGTGTACTACCTACATTTTCAATTGATACTGTAACTGTTCCATCACCTCCGGGCATAAGAGTACCACAATTCGCATCAATAAAAATATCTTTTACTTTTAATTGAGGCGCAGAAGCAGTTAATGCAAATTCTCCGCTCCATACATCATCTCCAGAATTTAAATTATATGTAAATTGTATTTGATATCCATCAGGAATATTAGGAGAAATATTCAACTCTATTTCAGAAAAAATAATAGTTTGATTATTTAAAATACTGCCTAATTCAAAATTTGAATTATTAATATTAACAAACTGATTATCACTAAATAATTCTAATTCAATATAGTTTGCTGGATTTAATCCTACATTGGAAAATTGCAAAGATAGTCCTAAACTCGAACCATATAAAACTTCACCATTAGTAGAATAATTATCCATAATTAGATAAGCTCCTTCAGGACTAATAACCATTAATTCATTTTCGTATATATATTTATTATATGATGAAATGACTAAATTAACTTCTCCTGGAATTGAACTTACATTTAATATATCTAAACTTGCAGTTCCATCAGAATTTGTATAACCTGATGCTAATAATTCTCCATTTCTTGATAAAGCAACTAAATCTCCCTGACTACCAGTACTTATTATAAAATTTTCTTGACCTATAATTATTGTTGACTCGTAGTCTGCATTTAAATTTGTTGGTGCTAAAGTTCTAATATTAATGGTAGGGTCACCGAAAAACGTCCAAAAGGTACTCTCATTTGTACCGGAAGTACCTTGGGCATCATTCATGTGCAAACAACCATTTATTGCTATTCCACCTAGGGTACGAGTTAACATTGTACTATTAGCACTAACACCATCGAAACTTTCTGTGAGAATTTTATTCATCGCCCATTGACCATGCATAGGTGGCACCCAACTTTGTGGAATAGTAGAACCCATATTTGCAATAGCACCTGTAGGCTGACCATTGTTAGTAGATCGTTGCCATGCTTCAGAAAAACACTCATTAGTACTTTGAAACTCACCCACATTACATCCAACTGTAATAACAAATGGTAGCTGACCATTATTTGTCAGTGAATTTACGTTAGAAGTATTCAACGGAGCTCCATTACCCCAACTTGTAATGCTACCATGACCTGTATAATTAACAATACCTGCACCACCATTTACAGCATTGATACCTTGAGTTACATTTCCACCGTTACTATCGTAAATTCCACTATATTGATTATAACTATATTGCGATAAAACACTACTCCACAACCAATCATTAAAGTCATCATCAGTATAACCATTCATTCCAGGCCCTTCTTGAGATGCAATACCTAATGCTTTTTGATACCAATTACCACTTGTTGGATATCTCTCATAGTTGATTGACCTTTCAACTTGAGTTTCAATTTGACTTGGATTTTGTCCTGAAAATCTACCTACGATAATATCTGAATAACTATCATTACCTGATATAAAACTAAAACTAGGATCTGATGCAGAGCCATTAACATAAACAGAAGGCAATTGACCTTCATCACCAACAAGTAAAACAAACGTCAAACCATTTGAATAATAGTAGTCTGCAATATAATTTTTAATTGCTTCGGCACTTCCACCAGCTTCATTTACACCTACAATTTCAATTGGAATACCTTTATATTTTTTCCACTGAACAAATGGCTCCATTGTAGGTAAAAAAGCTTCATTACAAATAACTAACATATTTCCATGTTCAAGAATATAATCAAATCTCGTATCATTATGGTTATTAAGGAAATGACTATCATATATATTTTCAAATTCAAATGATCTTTTTGGAATATTATCTCTAATCAAAATATTTTCAGTATCTAAACCATTAGATTTAATCTCTACTTCAATTATGTTATATACTCTTAAAATCTTAGAAATAGGATTATATTGTATTGGATATGTATTAACAGGAATACCTCTGATATCTTTTATGATATAGGGTTTTCCTAATTCTACGAGATTTCTAGGATAGAATTCATCTATTAAATAATCACTACCATACTCAAATAAAATATTATCAGGATTAACTAGTCTAGATAAATTACCTTTAGAGGGTAATATTTCATAATTAGAATATTCTGTATATTTAAAATTAGTAACATTAATCTCCATTTTTTGATCATCAGGTATAATTATCGATGCTGTCAATTTGGGTAAATCTGGTGCACCTTTTTTTAATATTTGAGAACCATTTGATAAATGAATAATTTTTCCTTTTTCTCCATCTACATTGAAAATATTAAAATCATCTAATTCGATTGTTAATTTTGTTGTGTTAATATTTGAGAAATTTACTTTTATATTTTCATTATTTAAATCTGCTCCTTGTAGTTTTACTACTTCGTAAGCGGGAAATAAAAATTGTATTATACTTAGAGTTAATAACACTATTTTTTTCATAAATACCTCTATTTTTGAATAATTACCTAATTACTATTATATTTTAGTACTATAAAATATACTAAATATGCCACTTAGTTTGTTGTCAGATTGTATCAATTTAATAAATTATTTAGCAAAATAAGAATATCTGAAATCGTTAAAAAACCATCAAAATTACTATCTCCAGAACATATACCATTCTCATTTAAATCTACAGTTAAAATGATTTCAATAATTAAATTTATATCGGAAATATCTATATTTGAATCATTATTTATATCTCCACTCCCGCATACTGAAAATTTTAAATGAAATAAGCCTCCCAATGTATTTCCTACATAAAGACTATTAACTTTATTAATAGGTTGGTTTATTGAAACCTTTAAATTTGTACCTAAATCGGGAAATTTAAAATCTTCATTTAATATAAAATCTGCATTCTCTAAATCACCTTCATTTTCAAATAAAAAAATTCCATTATTTTCAGATCCTAATAACAAATCAAAATCATTATCATTATCATAATCAAAAAACTCTGGAAATGCTTTACTTTCTACAGAAATATTTGAATAGTTTTCAGTAACAAAGTCAAAATTAAAGTTAAAACTAGAACCAATATTTTCATACTGAGTAATTTTCCCATCAGAATTACCAATAAATAGATCATAATCTCCATCATTATCAATATCTACAAAATTAGGTACTGAATTATATCCTACGTCGATATCGAGAAAACTGCTGAAACTACTAAATTCCCAACTATTTAAATTCCCTAAATTTTCTGAGTAAAATATTTTTCCATATGTCTCTCCTGTAAAAATATCTAAATCACCATCATTATCAATATCTATAAAAGTTGGTGATAAATCTTTTCCTATCATATTTCCTAAAAACTCTTCATCAATTATATGATATTCAGGTTTTATGTTAGTACCTCTATTTTCTAAAAATTTCAATCGCCCATTCCATGGAAATGTATTAGTTTCAAATGAATTTCCAATTATTAAATCATCGTCTCCATCACCATCAATATCAACTAATTCAGGACTAACTTTATCATAGAAATCTAATGCATTTAAAAAATTCCTATTAATTTCTACATAAAGGGGAAACTCACTATCTCCAACATTATCAAAATAATAAAAGTTATTAATTGATTGAAATCCGTATGCCCCACCCAAAACAGTTATAAATAAATCCATGTCTCCATCATTATCAATATCCGAAAAAGATGGCATGTTCTGACCTGAGGATACTATTGTATAGGGCGTATTAGGATAATAATTTGTAACATTTGAAATATCCATTTGAGGTTCCATATCAGTTCCAATATTCCAAACAACATATAAACTTTGCTGAAAGTAGTCACCCCAAGTTAAGTCTAAATCATTATCACCATCTAGATCAATAAAATTAATTGCACTCGCACCATGTCTATTTAATGTAGCAGATTGACCTATAATTAGTATATTCTGCCATTCATTTGTTTGAAAGTAAAAAATTGGTTGATTATTTTCAAATCCAATATTTTCATAAAACCCTAAAGTTCCAGTAACGTGCCCTGTAAAAAAATCTAAATCACCATCATTATCAATATCTGCAAATGTAGGGGTTACTACAGCCTCGCTTAAAACGAATTGATTCATATTAGAATATAACTCCAAATACTCTAGTTCAAATTGATTATTATTGTTTTCATAATAAGAAATATGAGAGGGATTTTCTGTAGACTGAGTCATTAATTCTAACTGATTATCATTATCAAAATCACCGAAATAAAACCAACCTCCGCAATTAATATTCTGAAATGAAGGATCATTTAATTTAAAATTAAAGTTATTATTATTATTCATGTTAAGAAAATATTTCAGCTTCCCATCTTCGTCTAATAGAAATAAATCATCATTACCATCATTATTCCAATCTACCCAACGTATTCTAGGCTTATTACTTCCACCTGTAAATGGATTTTCAGAAAAATAATTTTGGCCTATAATCGTAGCAGAATGACTCATCAATTCAATATTTGATGAAATCAAAAAATTTAATAATATGGTGATTTTAATTAATAATATGGATGGTCTTTTCAATTTCATCAATAGTATAAATTGGAATATTTTGTTTTAATAACGGTAATTCATCAAAAATAAATGGCTTTATTGGTCTAAAATTTAATTTTGCCTTTATCCATAATGATTTTATTTGATTGTTTATTTTAAATCTATAATCAGTATATTTTATATTTAATCCTGGTAGGGAATGATTAATAATTTGAGAAGCTTTTAAAACATCTTGAGTTGTATCACCTTCTTCTGTGATTAAAAATGAAGTAAATAAAACAAGATCTTTCTCATAATAATTTAATAACTCTATTGTACTTTCAAGTATACCATTTTTATAAATTAATTCACCATTTGCATCACTATCTCGTACTTCAATTGAAACCCAGCATTCACGGTTAAAAGAAGTACCTGAGGGTAAATGATGGCCATTAAGGCTTTCAATACGAACAGGAATATTAATGTAGTTACTCCAAGCTATTGAATCAGCTATTTCCTCTATATTTGATTTAAAAGAAATTTGTGCCGCTGTTTCTAATAGCTCTAAAACTTTATTATATAAAGGCTCTTCTTTAGGTGGTAGTTCATAACTTAAATCAACTCCAGCAAAATGATGCTCATGTGTTCCATCTTCTTTTTCAGGCATATGACATTGTTGACAAGGAAATGCACCAGACATCGACATTCCAGGAATTCTACTCCATTCAGTGAAAGTAATTTCTGTTTCTAAATCTTCATGCTTCAAATCATGACATGGTAAACATGATTCTGATTGCTTGTAAATAGGATTAAATTGAGATTCATGATAATTATTTTGATTAGGACTATTTAAAGGTCCATACTTTATTCCCTCCCCTGGATTTAAAAACAACTGACTTGTTACAATTTGGTGAGGCAATGCAATTGTAGTTGATGACTTTCTTGTCATAGTATGGCAAACATCACAAGTTACACCACTATGAATTAAGCTATTATTTTCATCTTTTTCTGAAATAACTGAGATTGGATCATGGCATTGGTCGCAAAATCTTTCTATACTTTGTTCATGCTCGTGAACTGCATCAGCTAATCTTTTCTGAAAGAAAATACTTGAACTACTATGAGCATGAGATGACATATTCCATTCTTCATAGTGATTTGGATGACATTCAGCACAATCCTTAGAATCTTGAAAGTCTGATGAAAAGATTTCTGTATTTAAAATATCTCCACTATCATCTAAATGATATGACTTGTATGGAAAACTCTGTATTTGAGATATTTCATTAATTGAATTACTTTTACAACTTAAAATAAAAACTATGCAAAGTTTTAAAATGAAAATTCTATATAATTTCTCTATTTTATATATCACTCTAACAATAATTTAGATAAAATTAGGAAATAATTAAATAATTAGATTGTAAATAGTTAATTAATAATTCTTTTACTATTTTCTATTTTGATAATTATTTAAAAAATTATCAGTTAAAAGTCTAAAAGTCGTCTGAATTAAAAGATTTTTATATTGAAATACTTTTTTGGTATATAAATTCTTTCAATAAGTTAAAATAGTTTAGACCCATTTGTTGAATAATATTATTGTGATGAGCATTTTCAACCCATTTATTAAATTTACTATTAGAATTTGAATTATCATATAAATCTAAACCTTCACTAAAATTAATAATTTGATCATTTTTAGCATGAATAACCAATAAAGGTCCATAATATTCTTTTATTTTGTTGATATGATTCAATGATTTATCAAAATTAATTTTTAGTAAAGATGGGCTAATACCAAACAAATTAAATAATGGCTCAATATAAGCAAAACCGGATTCAATAATTATACCATCGATTTCTTCCTGAAAGTTTTGTGCTATTTCTAAAGCCGAAACACTACCAAGTGACCGGCCCATTATAAATATCTGACCAGTATAATTATTTTCAATTAAATAATTCTTAAGATACTTAAATATAATATTTGAATCAGATATCATCGTTGAAAAAGAAGGTTTTCCGTTTGAAAAACCATAGCCTCTATAATCTACAGGAATAAAATTAATTCCTAAATTCTTATATATCTTAGAAAACTCATCGTACTCTGAAACTAATTCCGCATTACCATGAAAATAAATCAAATTTGGATTTTTGCTGTCGAATAAATGTAACCTAGTTCCTACTCGTATTTTATCTGTTACATAAATCAATAAATTATTAGGTTTATTTACTTCTACATCAATATTTTTTCTTGGATGAAATAAAACTTCTGTAATTAATGGATGGTCTAATTTCGTTAACTCGTTCAATATTCTTCCTTCTAATCTCTACTATTTTTATTTTGTCATTAATTAAATTTATTGATTGTTTTAAGTTAAAAATAGTAATTAATAGAAACATCAAAATCCACTTACTAAAATTATTATTTTTGTAAGTGGATTCTATATAAAAAAAATAAAATTTAATGAATTGAGTAAATTATTTAGTTTGAAGTTCCTTCATCTTTTCTGCTAGTAATTGATCGAACATAGATTCTAAATGATCCCTCTTAACTTTCCATGTTCCACCAAATTTAATAGCTGGAATTTTTCCTCTTTGAACTAAACGATAAACAGTTTGTTCTTTCATATTTAAATAATCAGCAACTTCTTTTATTCCGATAATGTTTGTATTCATAATATAATATCCTAATAGTCAAATGAATTATAATGGGAATGACATGACAATTGTCATTCCCAAATAATTCTTTATTGTATCATTTATCTCAATAGGCCTAAAACCATTTGAGGAGCAGCATTTGCTTGAGAAAATGACGAAACAGATGTTTGCTGCAAAATTTGCAACTTCATCATGCTCATCTGCTCTTTAGCAAAATCAGCATCTTCAACACGACTTCTTGTAGCCTCTGTATTAGAAATAGCTAATGATAATGATTCTTCTTTTGAAGATAATCTTGCATTATAATCACCAACCTTTTGGATTGACTTTGATAATGATTTAATTGCGCTATCTAAACGTGTAATAGCTGCCCTAGCAGATGTTCCATCAGTACCACCTAAGGCTAAATCTGCAATTATTACTGCATCTTCTCCGACACCTGAAACCCCATCATCAGCTAATCCATTATCATCAGCATCAGTAACAGCAGTGGTATCATATGTACCGGCAGTTGCAACACCAGTAACAGAATTTGAAAGAGCAGCGGCTAAAGTATCTCCATTTTGTTCACCAACTTGAAATGTAGTCGTTTGACCGAACAATGCTCTATCATTAAATTGTGTATCAGCAGCAATATCATCAAATTCCTTCATTAAAGCAACGTATTGATCGTTAATTGAATCTCTTTGAGCCTGACTCCATGAGCCATCAGCAGCTTGTGTTGCTTTTTCTTTCATATCCTGAAGTAATGACATTTGTGATTGATAACCACCTTCAGCAATATTTAACACATTTTTTGCTGTCCCAACATTTTCTAAGCCTTGACTTAGACCTCTAACTCTACTTTCAAGATGCTTTGATAAAGCATAACCTGAAGTATCGTCTTCTGCAGAGTTTATTCTTTTACCTGTTGATAATCGTGATTGTATCTGACCAATTTGGCCATTAACTTTCTTTAGATTACCCCAAGCTTCTTGTGCGTGGAAATTAGCTCCAACGCGTGTAACATCACCAAACATTGATATTACCTCCTTGTTTTATTTTGGCATCCGTGCCATGTTAATAATATCTACAATCAAATAGATTGTCTATAAATTCTATACCAATTATTAGTATTGAACTTATTTCAATTATCGACAATAAAACATAAAATAAAAGATATTTTAAGAGAGTTATTAAAGATAAAAAATTAAAATTAATTAAATTAAATTAAATTAAATTAAATTTATATAATTAATAATAAAATTTAATAAAATATGTAGGGAATTATTTTCCTTTAGTAAGATTATGTTCTTTTATTTATTATAAATACAGATAAAACTGCAGTGATACAGCCTATAGTTGAAATTATATCAGGTATTTCATTTAATAAAATTATACTAAAAAAAATCGCACTTACGGGGACTAAAAAGGTAAATGAACTTGCTAATGTTGCTCCTAATTTTTGAGTTGCATAAAAATATGCAACTGTTCCAAATGCCATCGCACCAATAGATATAGATATAAAATGAATCCAAAAGTATAAACTAGATTGAAAAAAATTTATATCTAATGATTTTGGTGTTGAAAAAAGAATAATAACTGTTGAAATAGAAAACAAAAAAACACTATAAATTAACGATGGAATCATTTTAGTAATACTATGGGTTAATAAAGTAAGAATTGACCAAAATATAGCACCTAGAATAAAATAAATATTACCACTATTAATTAAATCATTTAAATTATACTTCCAAATTCTTAATAACAAAATAGCACTTACTAAACCAATTAATATCCCAATCTTTATGTTTAATTGAATACGTTTTTTATACAGAAATATCGATAATAGAGTGGTGATAATGGGCATTAAAGTAGTAACTAAAACACCACCTATTCCTGCATATCCTAATTGAGTTCCTTTAAAATAAAAAAAATTATAAAGACAAAAAATTATTGAAGCAATCAGTAATTTAGGAAATTCAGATTTCAACTTATATCTATCAAATTTTATTATAAATAAAAATGGTATTAGAGTTAAAGTTGCAAATAGAAATCGCCAAAACATAATCGTAGTTGGTGGATGATACTGACCTAAAATTTTTGCATTACTCCATGATAATCCCCATAATAACATTGCAAAAAATAGTAGTATATAAAATCTTATTTTGATACTAATTAATTTTTAATTTTGACTAATAACAAGAAAGCCTCGAATTAATCATCCGAGGCTTTCTATTTAATATAAAGTGGAAATTAGTACATACCACCCATACCACCCATACCACCCATGTCACCAGCTGGCATTGCGGGAGCACTTTCCTCTTCTGGCTTATCGTAAACTACTGCTTCTGTTGTTAACATTAAGCTCGAAACACTAGCAGCATTTTCAACAGCCGTTCGTGTAACTAGAGTAGGATCAATAATTCCTGATTTTACCATATCAGTATAATCTTCTTTGCGAGCATCGAATCCATAATTTTTATTTTTATCATTTAAGATTTTTGCTAAAACTACGGGAGCCTCTAAACCAGCATTTGATAAGATTTGTCTAACAGGAGCTTCTAATGATTTTCTAACTATATCTACTCCTAAGGCAATATCATGGTCCATATCGTCTGAAGAAACAATCTCTGAAGCTCTTAACAAAGCAACACCACCACCAGGTACTATTCCTTCCTTAACAGCAGCACGAGTTGCATGTAAAGCATCCTCAACTCTAGCTTTTTTTTCCTTCATTTCAACTTCCGTAGCTGCACCAATATTAATAACTGCAACACCACCGGATAATTTAGCTAGTCGTTCCTGTAATTTTTCCCGATCATAGTCTGATGATGTTTTATCAATTTGAGCTTTTATTTCGTTAACTCTAGCTAAAACAGCATCCGCATCGCCTTTACCTTCGACAATCGTTGAATTATCTTTATCTACAGTTACGGTTCTTGCACTACCTAAATATTCTAATGTTGCATTTTCAAGTTTATAACCTTGTTCTTCAGATATTACAGTACCACCAGTTAAAATTGCTATATCTTGTAACATTGCTTTTCTTCTATCTCCAAAGCCAGGAGCCTTAACAGCACAAACTTTCAAGGAACCTCTTATTTTGTTTACAACTAATGTTGCTAGTGCTTCACCATCCACGTCCTCAGCAATAATCAATAAAGGTCTTCCTGTTTGACTAGCCTTTTCTAAAACTGGTAGCAAATCTTTCATTACAGATATTTTATTTTCATGGATTAAAATAAGTGGATTATCTAATTCTGCTTCCATTGCTTCGGCGTTAGTAACGAAATATGGTGATAAATAACCTCTATCAAATTGCATACCTTCAACTGTTTCAAGATATGTTTCTGCTGTTTTTGCTTCTTCAACAGTAATTACACCTTCATTACCAACTTTATCCATCGCATCAGCAATTAAATCTCCAATTTCACTATCATTATTTGCAGATATTGTTCCAACTTGAGCGATTTCTTCCTTGTCTGAAACTTCTTTACTGATACTTTTTAGATATTCAGTTACTTGCCTAACTGCTCCATCAATACCTCTTTTCAAATCCATAGGATTTGCACCAGCAGTGACATTTCTTAAGCCTTCAGTTATAATTGCTTGAGCTAATACTGTAGCTGTTGTAGTCCCATCTCCAGCAATATCTGAAGTTTTTGATGCAACTTCTTTGACCATTTGAGCTCCCATATTTTCAACTGGGTTATCAAGCTCAATCTCTTTTGCAACAGAAACACCATCTTTTGTTATAGTTGGTGCACCAAATTTTTTATCTAGGATTACATTTCTTCCTTTTGGTCCTAAAGTGACTTTTACTGCATTTGCTAGTTTATCTACACCATCTTTAAGAGTAGATCTTGCTTCCATATCATATTCAATTAATTTTGCCATTTTCTATCCTTTTTATTTTGCAAGTACGGCTAAAATATCGCTTTCACGCATGATGAGAACATCCTCACCATCTACCGAGATTTCTGTACCAGAGTATTTTCCATATAAAACATTATCACCTGTTTTTAAGGTCATTCCAACTAAGCTTCCGCTATCAGAAACTTTTCCGGGTCCTACAGCAACAACCTCACCTTGTTGCGGTTTTTCTTTTGCAGTATCAGGTAAAATGATTCCACCCTTGGTCATTTCCTCTGCTTCTGCTGCCTTTACGATTACACGATCAGCTAAAGGTTTGACATTCATAGATTAATCTCCATTTTTAATTTTAGTTTTTAGATTGTATAATAAATTGTAATAGGTTTAACAAAGTTTATGCCGAATATAGGCTATATGTCTAATTGGCAGACATATTGTTAATTATAGATTTACCATTTAAGTTTTTGAAAAAATTATTTAATAATATCTGCCAAAATTAAGACATTAAGTCCTATTTAAACTGACTCCTTAATAATTTAAATTAATGTATTTACTTAAATTAATAGGTATTAAAAGTAATATTTTCCCGCTGATAAGCTATTCTTTTAATAATTTTTTAAATTAAGAATAACAAAATAGTTTGGTTTTATTTATTTTTTTCTTCTGATAAATTCATTAATTTTTCATGCATTAATTTTACCAGGATAATAGCTTTATCTTTATCTGAGATAAAATAATTTTTATCCGGTACTTGCATTGCATATTTTGATAAATCTGCTCGATTTAATAACTCTGCCATATCATATTTAAGTGAATCATCTAAAAAATTCTTATTATTAAAAAATTCTAATATTTCATTTGTAGTCATCTCAAGAGCTTTAAAGTAAAACTCTTCTGCTAAATATTTTCTAAAAGTATATGTTAGCTTTAAATAAAAATCCTCAGCGTTTCCCCAATTTATTGGATATTCAATTTTTATCTTATCTAATTCAGATAAAGTACGTAAATGAATTGGCTCAATATATTTTTTCCTAGTTCTAATTTTTTTGCTATACTCACGTTTATTCCATAAATAAATCATAATAAATAATGATAAAACTAATATGCTTACTATAAAGAATTTTTCTAATGTTGATAAAATCTTAATTTGCTTCATATCTTTAATATCTCTTACAGAAATATCATTTGAAGTCAAATGACTAAAAACATTTATAACTAATGAATCAGTTTCAAGTGTGGTTTTTAATTGATTATTTTCCATTATTTTAATTGGTATTTTAGGAATAACTCCTTGACCTACTTCCCAAAATGTGAGCTCAAATTCAACAAATTTCTCTCCAATTATTCTACTATTTATTGATAGTTTATCACTATTTGATTCAAGTTCAGGAAAAATTGGTACTTGATTATCAGATATATTTAATTCAATTATATAATTAATATTATCACCAACAAAAACACTATCTTGTCGAATAAAATAATTTAAACTTAATTGAGAAAAACAAATTGATATTAATGTGAAAATTACTGATAATTTCATTTAAAATCGAGAAATTCGTTTATTGAAAAATTCTACTAATGGTTCAATGTAACTTTTTTCAGTATTTATTAGAACATGGTCAATTTTATTTTTTTTAAATAATTTTGTTTGAAGATTAGATTTTATATCAAAATTAGTCTTCATTTCATTTCTAACTTTCTTATTTGATGAGTCAATCCAAAACGTTTTTCCAGATTCAACATCATGCATTTTAATTAGACCTAAATTTGGAATTTCAATTTCTGAAGGGTCAGTAATTTGTATGCATATTAAATCATGTTTTTGATTCATTAATTTCAATGATTTTTCATAATTTTGATCTAAGAAATCTGATAAAAGAAATATAACACTTTTCCTTTTTAATGCTTTTAAACTATACTCTAATGCTTCAGAAATTTTAGTTTGCTTATCCTCTGTTTTATAGTATATCAATTCACGAATAACTCTTAATACATGTGATTTACCCTTATTTGGAGGAATAAATTTTTCAATTTGATCAGAAAATAAAATCAATCCTACTTTGTCATTATTTTTAATAGCACTAAAACTAAGGATTGATGCAAGCTCTACCATAATATCGCTTTTTAGATTTTCTCCAGAGCCAAAATAGCCTGATGCACTCACATCAACCATGAGCATAACACTTAATTCACGCTCTTCATCAAATTTTTTTATAAATGGTTTTCCTGTTCTTGCGGTAACGTTCCAATCAATATCACGTATATCGTCACCTGGCTGATATTCTCTTACTTCGGCAAACTCCATACCCATTCCTTTAAAGGCTGAATGATATTCACCGCCAAAAACGTTATTTACAAGATGTCTAGTTTGAATCTCAAGAAGACGAACTTTTTTTAATATTTCAGAGGGAAGCATAAATTATGGAGTTGGAACAGATTCAAAAATACGTTTTACAATTTCATCTGAATTAATTTCTTCAGCTTCTGCCTCAAAAGATAAAACTATTCGATGTCTTAAAATTGCCATACCTACGTTCCTTATATCCTCAGGAACAACGTAACCCCTATGACTTATAAAAGCTAATGCTTTTGAAGCCTGAACTAAAAATAATGTTGCTCTAGGTGAAGCTCCAAAATTTATTAAACCCTTTAAATCTGCTAAATTAAATCTTTCAGGATTTCTTGTTGCCATTACTAAAGATACAATATATTTTTGCAAATTTTCTGCAATATGAATTTGATCAATTGTTTTACGAGCTTTTAAGATATTTGAAGAACTGACTATTGGCTTAGCTTTATTATCATCTATAATTGATGACATTTTCTGTAGAATTAATAGCTCTTCTTCATCTGTAGGATAATTTACTAATACTTTAAACATAAATCTATCAACCTGTGCTTCCGGTAATGGATAAGTACCCTCTTGCTCAATTGGATTCTGAGTAGCCATAACTAAGAATGGATCATCCATTTTATAAGTTTTATCACCAATTGTAACTTGACGTTCTTGCATTGCTTCTAATAAGGCACTTTGCACTTTAGCAGGAGATCTATTTATTTCATCAGCTAAAATAATATTTGAAAAAATTGGTCCCTTTTTCACCTCAAATGATGAGTTTCTTTGGTTGTATATCAATGTACCTATTATATCTGCAGGTAATAAATCAGGTGTAAATTGAATTCTATTAAATTGAGTATCAATTAAATTTGCTAATGCGTTTACTGTATATGTTTTACCTAAACCAGGAACTCCCTCTAAAAAAACATGCCCATTAGCAAGAATTGCAATAATTAATTTTTCAATTAAATCATCTTGACCGACAACGAGTGATTTTAATTGCATATTTAATGGTTCAATAAATGCAACATCATCCTTGATTTGTTGATTTAACTCATCTAAATTAAAGGTTTTCAATTATTTTACTCCTATTCTAAATTTGAATTTAATGAATCTATTTCTATTAATAATGGCTCTAATACTTGAAGTTCATATTTAACAGAATGAATTAATTCACTTGCAGGATACTTATTTAAAAAAATTTTATAATATTCTGCCGCATCACTATAACTATCTAAATTATTCGCATAAATATAACCAATCATAAATGCAGCTTTTTCACTTTCTTTAGACTCTGGATATTTTTCAACAACTTCGCTAAAATATTGTATAGCAAAGTCATAATCTTGGACATCATTTAAATAAATATCACCAATTTGAAATAATGCCATTGATGCAATTTTATCATTTGGAAATTCACTTAAAATTAATTTACATTTTGTAATTGCGTTTTGTAAATCTTTTTTTACGCGATAATCTTCAATCTGTTCCCATATCTTTTCGGGGTTTCCAGTTGAGTTACAACCAAATATAAAAATTATACAAACGTTTAAAATAATTTGTTTCATAAAAATTAACCTTTAAATATAGATTGAAATTTATTAATTAAACTTTATTTAATTAAAATGAATATAATAATGATATTGATGTGTTCAATTTAAATTTTGGAAATGGGTATGCAAAATCTATTCTTGCAGGACCTAAAGCCGTATTAAATGTAATTCCATATCCAATATTCCAGTTATATTGTGAATTGTTTAAATCATATTTCCTATCACCAAGTATTCCCGCATCAAAAAAAAGTTCTGCACCTAAATTTTTATATACTGGAAAACGGAGTTCTAAATTTACCAAACCTCTATATAATGCATTTTCATTATATTTTAGTGAGTCTGGATTACTCCAACCCCTTAAAGATGTGCTTCCACCTAAATAAAAAAAATCAGTAATAGATTCTTCACTTGTTTTTTCTAATATATTAATGATTCCAGTCTTTATTCTATAACCTAATACAAGAGAATTAAATAAGGAGTGAAAACTTTTAAATTCAATATCTGTTAAAATATAATGAGTATTACCTCCTAAAAATGCTCCTCTTAAAATCGAGTATATTCCTAAAAAACTACCACTTTTAGGCGAAATTAAATTATCTAAAGAATGTCTTTGATGAATTACACGAAATTTTCTCTCTAATTGTTTTTGTGAATCAGAATTGCCTAAAATATTAACAGACTCAAATATAAAACTTCCTAATAATTTATTATTTTCACTTTTACGATATAAAAAAGATGATTCGATTCCTTGGCGATGTCTAAAATCATTATTCTCTTCTACATAATAGTCGAAAACTTTAAAATTCAGTGGTATTCTAAGCCCCAAAATCCAGGGAGCTCTGTATCCTAGTGAAATATTTCTTTTAGGAAATAATTTATTTTCTGTAACAGAAATATTCTCATCAATAGTCATACCTAAATCAACTTTTAGTGTAAATTTATTTGGTGTGTTAAAAAAATATCCTGATTGAATGGTGGAATTAAGCTCTATGGAAGTTAAAGGTGGACTATTTTCACCCAAAGGAGATTCAGTCTGACCGAACCCAATTTCACCTTTGATATCTCTATCATTCATTTCCTTAACTTTAATAACTAGGTCTATCGTATCACTTATATCATTTCTAAATTGAGGAAATATTTCTACAGAGCTAAATAAAAGAGATGAAAAAATTCTAGTTTGAGATTTTTCAATTTTAGAGATATTATATTTTTGCCCTAATGAAATGATAGATTCTCTAAAAACTAATTTCTCTTTCAAATTTTCTAACCCTTCAACTGAAACATTACCAAAAAAATAAGTTTTGCCTTCAGAAATATTTATACGAATTGAAACTTTATTATTTTCTTCAATTAATTCATCCATTATTGAAATATAAAACTTTCCAACCTCCAAATAATTTCGGATAATACTTTTTAAATTTTTAGTAATTTGTAAGGGATTAAAAATATCATTAACTTTCACATCTAAAACCTTCAATAATTCAGCGGAAGAAAATAATCTATTCCCCACAAACTCAATATCATTTATGAAATATTGATTACCTTCATTAATAATAAAATTAATTGATATTTTGTCACTTATTTCTTTAACTATTGGGTTAACCTTTACATTTAAATATCCATTTGAATTATATAAATTTTTTAATTGAATTGCGGAAAGCTTTAAAGAACGAGAATTATAAAATGTTTTATTAAATATTGAAGATTTTTTAAGTGGTATCCAACTTAACAATTCTTCAGATGATAAAAATTTATTATCGGTAAAAGTAATATCTTCAATTTCTTTTTGATTTGAAAATAATATCGTAGCTAAAATAAAGTAAATATAAAAATATTTCACTAATATTTATATTTAAATCGGTATGTTAAATGGTATAATTGTTTCTCATCAATTCGACCTACAATTGACATATTTCTTGATAATCTATATCCAACTTCATACTGTATTGTAGAATTTTCAGCATTCAAATCACTCTGTAAATTTAAATACAAATTTGGAGAAATATTTTTACCAAGATATAAATTTAGATGAGAATTTTCAAAACCTGAAAGTAAAGTGCCTCCTTGAGTGTTAAACTGAAATTTATCTAATAAACTATTTCTAACAATATTACGCTCTAATGTATTTTCAACATAATTTGTTATTAAATTTCCTACTTGTTCAGTTCCTATTACACCATCACTTTGACTCAAAGAATCAGGAGTAAATACTAATAAATATAATAAATCATCTTGCGTTAATTCTGGATCTGATATCGATTCTAGAGATAAATTTGGATTATCCATTTTACCATTCAAAGATAATTCTATATCTTTTCCTGCTACATTTGTTATTCCTCTAAAATCAATAATAGGTTCAATCTCTGCGGGATCAAGGAGTATATTTCCAGATATTTGATCGATAGTATTTCCATTGAAATAAAAACTACCATCGACAACATTTATATTGCCACTAAAAGTAAAAGGTTCATCTCCAGTTGCAGATAAATTGATATTGCCATCAATCAATCCATCCATTTGTGAATTTTCAATTTTAACACCATTATCTAATGGAATTTGAATATCATATGCTAAAACTTTGCCTTTAGATATGCGTTCACTATTTAAACCATCGCTATCTTCAAACTCCATTAGAAAAGTAAATTGATTTGCAATTGGTTCAAATTTACCATTTATAAATATTGTATCTTTTCCGGTTATTTTAAAACTTGTGACTGCATTTCCACTAAATGTTTCATTAATTGATGATAAGTATAAATCATTAGAAAAAATAAAAATATTAAATTCAGGATTAAAGAAATCTGATAACTCGATTTCACCATTTGAATATATTTGATTATTATTATCTGTATTATTATTTGAAAAAAAAGTTCTGAAAAAACTAGAGACTTTATCAATTACATTAGATTGAGTAATTTGCCCAGTTAAACCAGTTAATTTATTAATAGTTAATATGTTGTCTTTAATTACAGCATGTCCATTTATACCATAAATAGTATTTTTTAATGGCATTAAATTTAATTTCGCCTGCTTTATTTCAATATTACCATTTCTTATTGGACTAGAAAGGCTTCCACTAACATCCATATTAAAATTAATTTGACCATTAATTGAATCAATTATTTCAAAATAAGGGGTCAAAAATTCAAAACTCGTAGTCTGACCGTTAAATGAAAAATCTAAATTTTGATTATTATAATAATTACTTTTTCTACCAAAAATATTTAAACTAAGTGGAATATATCCTTCACCATTATAATAACCATTAATAGTTTCAAATTCTAAATTCTCTATGTGGGAAAGCTCATTATTATAATAAATTTTTCCAGATAGATATTGACCAGTTATCAAATCAAATCTTGGTTTATCGATATTTACGTCCATTTCTACTACAGGGGAGTCAGGACTACCTTTTATTTCAAAATTTCCAGTGTAAAAACCACCAATATCAATAGAAATAGGAATGAAATTATTTAAATTAAATAAATCAAACTTATTTGCATAACCTGTTAAAAAAATGTCTCCATATCTATACTTTTGTTCAATATTTTCATTTGGAAAATGTTCACCATAAATTTTTAAAATTTGATTCCCGTTAAAATAACTAATATCATTGTAGGAAATTTTGTCATTATTCCAATTAATATTATAAGCTAATGAATCAAAAGTAATTTCATCAAAATTACCATTTACCATTTTAGCTTCAGTAATTATTTCAAATCTATCTAATAATTTAGAATAATTAAAAATACCACTAAACTGACCTAATAATCTTTGAGGAATATTTAATATTGCATTAATTGAACTAAAATTTAAATCATCTGAGGAAGCACTAATATCAAATTCTTTAAAATCTTTAAAATTTGAATTAAAGTTTATTTGATCTTTATTTAAATATAACGGGTGATTTTTTATATTCCACAAATCATTTTTTTTATGTGCTAAAATTTTTTCTGATAATATATTCACTTCGTTATAATTAATAAAAATTTCTTCAGAACTAAACTTATTTTCATATAATTTTATATCTTTTGCTAGTAATTTAGCAAATTTATTGTGATATCCATTTAAAAAATAGATATAAGCTTTATTATTATTTTTCATTATAGAAAAGGAAAGAGAGTCTAATTTTAAATATCTGTCATAATCAAATTTTTCTAATTTAGTATTACCATTCAATGAAATTGATAAATTACTTTTATTTTTTAAATAATCTAATTTGAAAGAAGATGATTCTATTATATTATTACCTAATTTAGAGTTATTTATTTTAGCATTTCCTAAAATTGAAAGAAGTTCTTCATTTCTATTGATTTCTCCATTGAACATTCCATTTAAAATAATTTCTTGATAACTATCTAAATATTTTGCAGAAAAATTAAAGTTATTAAAATGAAATTCTCCATTAGTTTCAACCAAATTATTTTTGAAATTATAAGTAAATTTATCTAAAGAAAAATTAAAATCATCATTATTAATACTAATTAATTTTATACTTTGAAGAGAATCATTTTTGTATAAGAACTTTCCATTTAATTCGTCAATAGAATGATTATAAATAGATGAATTATATAAATTCAAATCTATTTTTAAAGAATCTGAATTTATTGAACCAAACAACTTCATTTCGCCATTCAAATTATTTTGATAATCCAAAGGCAATTTAATATTATGTAAATTTGAAAGTAAATCTAATTTTTTAGATTTTAAATCATAAATACCATTCACGTCAATATTACTATTCTCAAAAATAAAATTACTTGAATTAACATATATTGTATTTTTTGTTAAACCTAAATCAATTTGATAATTATCAATTTCAATATTATCAATTTTTGCGGTGCCATTAAGTTTTGCAATTGAAGAATCTGATGAGATTGTTTCAAACATTACACTCAAATTATCTAAATTAATTGAATTATTGAAAAAATAATCTAATTTTAATTTATTTAAACGAAGATTAATAAATGAATTCAAAAAATTTTCCTTATTAAAATCTCCATTTATTTCTATTTGTCCAAAATTCGAATTAATTTTTAAATCATTCATGTAATAATGAGTATTAGATTGTTTTATCTCTCCTTTATCAAGTTCTATTTCAAATGGCCATATAGGTAGCTCACATATTCCACTAATAAATTTAATCCAACTATCTTGACCAATTTCAATTTCAAATTTAGAATTTAATTTATATTTTTGATTATTTATTAAGATAACAATATCTTCTAGTTCAAGTAATTTGATATATATTTCTGTATTTTTTTTTGAATTATTTTTTATAATAAAATTATCAATATTCAAATCTCCATCTATTAATTTTAATTTATTTAGACGAAGTTTTTTGCTAAAAAAAGATGTTATTAGTCCAGGATAAACATTTAATATTTTTATATTACTAATAATATTAGAATTTAAAGTTAGCGTTGGTGATTCTAATGTAAAACCTTTAAAAAAGTTACCAGAAAAATTTAAGTATTCTAACTTCATACCTGATTCTGTTTCCACTAAATCAGTGATTCCTGACTCTATATCTTTTATAAACATAATTGGATTCAATAAAAATGTAAGGATGAATATAGTAAAGATTAAAATTAAACTAAATCCAATGTATTTTAAAAGTCTATTCCTAATATTTTTTATTTTTGTCATTGCTTAAAAATTACGAATCAATCTGTGAAAAATAGAATTAAAACAAAAACGGGCAGATTATTCTGCCCGTTTTATTTCATAGAAAATAAATTAAAAATTATTTTTCATCAACTACTTCGAAATCGGCATCTTCAACATCGCTATTTTGACTATTACCTTGTTTCTTTTCATTTTCTGGTTGTTGCTCTGAATTAGGCTCAGCTTGATAAACTTTTTGAGAAATTTCAGCCCAGATTTGACTTAAATTTTCCATCGAAGTCTTTATTGCGGTAACATCGCTTCCATTATTAACTTCTTTTAGACCTTCAACAGCTTCTTTAATTTTAGCCTTGTCTACATCCTCAATCTTATCACCCAATTCTGAAACCTGCTTTTCAGTTTGATAAGCTAATTGATCAGCGTTATTATGAGTTTCAACTTCTTCTTTTTTAGACTTATCGTCTGCTTCATGATCTTGAGCTTCTCGTTTCATTCTATCAATTTCATCATCACTTAATCCACTTGAAGCTTCAATACGAATACTTTGTTCCTTTCCCGTTGCCTTATCTTTGGCTGAAACATTTAAAATACCATTAGCATCAACATCAAATGTTACTTCAATCTGAGGCACTCCTCTTGGAGCAGGAGGTATTCCATCTAAATGAAATCGTCCCAATGATTTATTGTCATTGGCCATTTGCCGTTCACCTTGGAGTACATGAACCTCAACTGAAGGCTGATTATCTCCAGCTGTAGAAAAAATTTGACTTTTCTTCGCAGGAATAGTTGTGTTAGCTTCAATTAAAGGTGTTGATATACCACCCAGTGTTTCTATTCCTAGAGATAAGGGAATGACATCTAGCAAAAGAATATCATCAACATCACCGGCTAATACACCACCTTGAATTGCAGCACCTATAGCTACAACCTCATCTGGATTTACTCCTTTGTTAGGATCTTTTTCAAAAATATTTTTCACAATTTCTTGGACTTTTGGAATTCTAGTAGACCCTCCAACAAGAATAACTTCATTGATATCTTTAGGCGTATAACCAGCATCTTTAAGAGCTTGTAAACATGGCTTTTTCAATCTCTCAAGCAAATTACCTATTAGATTTTCAAATTTAGCTCTTGTTAGTTGAATATTTAAATGTTTTGGACCACTTGCATCTGCAGTAATAAAAGGTAAATTTATATCTGTTTGCATTGAGGAACTTAGCTCGCACTTTGCTTTTTCTGCAGCTTCTTTCAATCTCTGTAAAGCCATTGGGTCTTTTTTAAGATCTATACCATCTGTGCTTTTAAATTCACTAGCTAACCAATTGACTAATGATTGATCAAAATCGTCTCCACCAAGATGTGTATCTCCATTGGTTGATTTTACTTCAAATACACCGTCTCCTAGTTCTAAAATGGAGATATCGAATGTTCCACCACCTAAATCAAAAACAGCAATTTTTTCGTCATTATTCTTTTCTAAGCCATAAGCTAGTGCTGCTGCAGTTGGTTCGTTAATAATTCTTCTGACATTTAATCCAGCAATAGTTCCAGCATCTTTAGTCGCTTGACGTTGAGTATCATTGAAATATGCTGGAACAGTTATGACTGCATCTGTAACAGTTTCACCCAAATATTCTTCAGCTGTTTGTTTAATTTTTTGAAGAACTATAGCACTTATCTCAGGTGGTGCATATTCATTTGAATTGATTTTAAACTTTATTTCACCTTTTGAACCTTTGACTATATCATAAGGCATATCTGAATTATCATTCGAGACTTCATCAAAGAGACTACCAATAAATCGTTTTGCAGAGAATACCGTATTTTGAGGGTTAGTTACTGCTTGCCTTTTGGCTGGCTGACCAACCAGTCGATCACCCTCTTTCGTAAAACCAACAACAGAAGGAGTCGTTCTTCCACCTTCACTGTTTTGAATTACTGCAGGAGAGCCTCCTTCCATAACAGCAATGCAGGAATTCGTAGTTCCTAAATCTATTCCAATTATTTTACCCATTTAATCTCCAGTTTTAAATTAAAATTTATATTTTTATTTGACTGCTCAAAGATAGTGCCATTTTTATAAATGTGTCGAAATGGCAGATAAATAATTATAAAATATAAATTATTTAGATGATTCTAACCTTTTAATTACTTTTTTAGGTACTTTTTTAAAATCAAAAACAAGATCACCCTTTTTAGCAGAAACAATAATTTTTCCATTTTCAGAAAATTCACCCATTAAAAATTTTTCTGCAATTACATTTTCAATTTTATTTTGTATAACTCTTCTTAATGGTCTTGCACCCCATTCACGATGATTTCCCTCGCTAATCAAAATTTCTTTTGCAGGCTTTCTGATAGAAATTGATACACTTTTCTTTTTTAAATTGTCTATAATATCAGATAACTGAATATCTATAATGTGAATTAAATCTTCTTTTGAAAGTTTGTTGAAANTAATTATTTCATCCAATCTATTTAAGAATTCTGGATTAAAAAATTTCTTGACTTCATTAAATACTAAGTTCTTGTCATCTTGGTTTTGTTTTTTATCTGTTTCAGATAAAAAACCAAATGAAGTAGATTGTATATGCCTGGTTCCCATATTCGATGTTAAAATAATTATAGTATTTTTAAAATCTACTCTACGTCCGAGACTATCAGTAATCCATCCTTCATCAAGAATTTGAAGTAGAATATTAAAAACATCTCTATGTGCTTTTTCAATTTCGTCGAAGAGTACAACAGAGAATGGATTACGTCTTACTTTTTCTGTTAACTGTCCGCCTTCTTCATATCCTATATACCCAGGAGGTGCACCTATTAATCTAGAGACATTATAGCGTTCCATAAATTCGGACATATCAATTTTTATTAAAGAGTCATCATTCCCAAATAAATGAGAAGCAATGACCTTTGTTAATTCTGTTTTTCCAACTCCAGTTGGACCTAAAAATAGAAATGAACCAATAGGACGATTAGGATTATTAAATCCAGTTCGAGCTCTTAATATTGATTTTGCTAATTTTTCAATAGGTTCAGATTGCCCAATAATTTGTTTTTTAACGTTTGATTCAAGTCCAATTAACTTTTTCTGCTCAGATTCTGCAACTTTTTGAAGTGGAATACCCGTCATCATAGATACTACATTTGCTACCTCATCTTCAGTTACTATTGGAAGATTTTGTTGTTCATTTTCTTCCCATTTCTTTTGTACATCTTCCAAGCTTTTCTGTACTTTACGTTCAGTATCTCTTATTTTTGCAGCACGTTCGAATTGTTGTTTTTGGATAACTTTTTCTTTTTTCTTCTTTAAATGAGCGATTTTTATTTCTAGATCTAAAATTTCATCGGGTACTTTTATTTTATGAATATGAACACGAGAACCTACTTCATCCATTACATCAATTGCCTTATCCGGGTGATATTTATCTGTAATGTACCTTCCACTTAATTCAACACAAGCAGTTATTGCTTTTTCTGAGTATAAAACGGAGTGATGCTTTTCATACTTTTTTTGTATGCCATTTAAAATTTGAATAGTTTCTGAAAATGAAGGAGGATTAACTATAATTTTTTGAAATCGTCGTTCTAATGCACCATCTTTTTCTATAAATTTTCTATATTCATCTAAAGTTGTAGCACCTATTAATTGTATTTCACCTCTTGCTAATGCAGGTTTGAACATATTTGCTGCATCCAAAGATCCCGAAGTATTTCCAGCGCCAACCAAAGTATGTAATTCATCTATGAATACAATTATATCTAAACTATTGTCAAGCTCATGCATAATTGACTTCATGCGTTCTTCAAATTGTCCTCTGTATTTAGTCCCAGCTATTAAACCAGCTAAATCTAGCGCGATAACTCTTTGTGTCCATAAGATTCTAGGTACAGATTTTTCATGTATTCTTAATGCTAATCCTTCAACAATTGCAGTTTTACCTACACCTGGCTCTCCAATTAAAACTGGATTATTTTTTTTTCTCCTTGATAATACTTGAGCTACACGTTCTATTTCTAATTCACGTCCAATAACAGGATCAAGCTTACCTTCAATCGCTAATTTTGAAATATCTCTACTAAATAAATCTAACGTAGGAGTATTTGTTTTTTTTACTTTTGGTTTTGATTTTTTAGCTGTTGGAGCAGAAGTTTCTAAATAAGAATAGAGCAATTCATAATCTATTGAAAAGGTTAATAAGACCTCACTTGCAAGCCCTTCGCCTTCCTTAGATATTGCCAGTAAAAGATGGGTGTCATCAGCGACATCCAAACCTATTTTTTTTGCTTCTGAGTATGTTGTTCTTAAAATTCTTTCAGCTCTTCTAGTAAGAGGTAAGTGCCCCATTGTCATAGATCCTGTAGAAGGCTTAACCATATCCTTAATAAGCTGCTTCATCTCTTCAAAATCGCAACCAAGAGTAGCTAATAATTTAGCTGCCTTACAATTTTCATCTTTTAATAGGCCTAATAATAAATGTTCTGAACCCACATAACTATGACCAAATCGAACCGCTCTTTCTTTAGCAAACTTAAGAATGCTTTGAATACTTTTTGAAAAATTTTCTCTCATATTACTACCATTAACTTTCTATTAAAATGCCATCTTCTAGCATAAGGTTTCTACTTGAATAATTTTTAACAATTTCGTCATGAGTTGCAATAACAATTGATGTTTTAAATTTATCCTTAATTGTATTAAATAATTCAAGAAGTTTATTACTATTTTCTATATCTAAATTTCCTGTAGGTTCATCTGCAAAGAGTAATTTAGGCTGATTTACCAATGCTCTTAAAACAGCAACTCTTTGCCTTTCACCTCCAGAAATTTGCCCTGGGAATCTATCTTTCAAATGAATTAATCCTAATTCATTTAATAATTCTAATGCAATTTCTTTAATTGTAAATTTATCTTTATCAAGTAGCATTTGCGGAATAATTAAATTCTCAATAACAGAAAACTCATGAAGCAAATGATGAAATTGGAATATAAATCCAATATTTTCCGACCTAAATTTAGAATTATCATTCATGGAATCTATTTCTATTGAATTAATTGTTAAATTTCCAGAATCAAAATTGTCTATGGTTCCAAGTATATGTAAAAGAGTTGATTTTCCTGCACCAGATGGCCCCATAATTGAAATGATTTCAGAATTTTGAACTGTTAAAGATAAATCTGATAAAACTAAAATTTCTTCACTTTTTGTTTTATAACTTTTATAAATATTTTTTGCAGTTAAAATCATTTTATATTGATACTTTGAATTGGATTTAATTTTGAAGCTTTAATTGCTGGATATAAAGAAGCTAATATTACTGCAATAATGGAGATTATGCATACTAATATTATTTTTTTTGGATCCAATAAAATAGGAAATTCTAAAAATGGATAATTACCAAAAAGTAAGTGTATAAAAGGATAAGAATCTTCGATGAATTTTATCACTAAGGATACTATAGTTCCAATTATAACTCCACTAATTCCTGATATAGCACTAAAATAGAAAAAAATAGTCACAATATTAATTCCATCATATCCAATAGTTTTTAAAATTCCAATTTGTGATATTTTTTGCATTACAATAATACTCATAGTACTAAGAAGACTAAAACTTGAAATTAAAATAAGTAAAAAGCCAAATGAAACATAAGCTATTTTTTCCATTCGCATTGCTCCAACTAGATTTTTATGCTTTTCATCCCAGAACTGAATAGAAATATTTTTTATTTTTTTAATACTCTCAGGTAAATGAACTTTTTCATTTAAATAATATCCCCAATTTCCAGATTTTTTAAATAAATCACGACCTATTTCATATGAAATAAATACATAGTTAAGGTCAAAATCTAATAATCTCGTCATAAATATATTTGAAACTGGTAATTGTTTGTATGGTAAACTTAGAGATGAAAATTTTATATCTAATGGCGAAATTATCTTTATTGAATCATTTTTTCTGATATTAAATCTATTTGATAATTCATTTCCAATAATTATTGAATTATTATCTATATTTAATGATTCTAAGTCAATAATTTCACCTAAAACTAATTTTAAATTTGATAATCCACGTACATTTATAATTTTATTATTTTCACCATATTGAAAAATTGCTTTTCTTTCAATAAAATAGGAGAAATTAATATTATTATTTTTAAAATAATTATCTAAAACCTCTTTATCATTTTGAGAAATTTTATTGGTATTAATAATCATTCCACCAGAAAATTTTTTAAGAGTTGTAAAAATATCCCGCTCTAATCCATCCATTATGGCAAAAGTTAAAATAATTGTTATAGTTCCAAGAGATACACCAATGATTGGTAAAAATGATGAAAAATTTAATTCATTTGTCCCTGATTTTCTTGTAAAAAACTTCCAACTTAATTGAAAAAATGACATCAATGTTCTTTTAATATTTCAGCAGGTATAATATTTTTTACTTTATTTGCTGGAATTAAAGAAAATAATATTGTAGTGAAAAAAATTCCAAACAATGTAAACATAATTTCATTTAAATTGACTTTTACTGGTAAAAATTCAATAAAATAAACTTCTGAAGACAACTTAATTAAATGGTAATTTGACTGAATTATATAAATTATTCCTGAAATAACAATTCCAATACATATACCGATTAATCCAATAATTACGCCTTTTAAAATAAAAATATTTCTAATTTTATTATTTGAAAATCCCATTGCTTTTAAAATAGATACATTACTTATCTTATCCAATGAAATCATCCATAAAGTTGAACTTATATTAAAAATTGCAAGTATAGTAATAAACCACATAACCAGATTAATAGGTATATAATAAATATTCATCCATTCTAGTAACAAAGAATGACGTTCTTGCCAAGTATTAACCATAAAAGGGAAATCCAGAAGATTATTAAAATATTCTGCTGCATATGAATTATTATTTGTTTTTGTATTTAGAATTATACCTGAAAAAGTATCATCTTTATTATAAAACTCACTAAAAGTTTTCTGTGGAATAAAGGAAATTAATTTATCATATTCTGAGAATCCTGTAGAAATTAACCCATTTAAATATAATGCAGTTGCCTTAATATTTTGGTTTTTAGTTAAAAGATTTAAATCAAATAGATTAACCTTGTCGCCCAAGTTTAAACCTAAATTTTTTGCAAGCTCATCTCCGAGAATTATATTATTATTTTTGAATTCACCACTTAACAACAAATCAGATTCTCTTGATAATTCTACTAATAATAGTGAATCAACTCCAAACAATAAAGTTCCATCTGATTGCTGTCCCGTTTGAAGCATTGCTTGAGTTTGTGAATAAAAAAATATTGAATTTATTTCATCAATATTTTGAGCAATAGATTTAATTTCTTTGAATTCAGATAAGGTNATTTCAGAATTATTATCCGCACTATATTTTTCTATTCTTACATCACCATCAATAGTTGCTAATTTGGATTTTACTTTTTCAGAAAAACCATTTGAGAATATAGAAATCAAAAGTAATGATGCTGTGCCAATTGCTAAACCGATAATAGATAAATAAAAAGAAAAAGATATTAATCCAGATGAATGTCTACCAATCAAAAACCTCCATGCAATCTGGATTAAGTTAATCAATTTTATTCAGGACGCATTGCAGGAAAAAATAATACATCTTTAATAGAATTCTCACCACTGAATAGCATTATCAAACGATCGATACCTATACCAACTCCGCCTGTAGGAGGCATACCAGCCTCCATAGCTTTTAAAAAATTTTCATCTACAACCTGAGCTTCTTCATCACCTAAGTCACGCAATTTCGCTTGGTTTTCTAATCTTTTTCTCTGTTCTATTGGGTTATTTAATTCAGAAAATGCATTGGCAAATTCCATTCCACCAATAAATAATTCAAATCGCTCAACAATGTTTTCGTCGCCATCTCTTTTCGATTTTGCCAACGGAGATATTGCCTTGGGATAATCAAAAACAAAAGTTGGTTTAATTAAACTAGGTTCAACTAATTTACTAAAAAGTTCATCTAATATCTTACCATAATTCATTTTAGGATTTACTTCGATACCTTTAGATTTTGCCAATTCCTTTAATTGCTTTTCATCCATATCAAGAACATCTTCACCAGTAACATTTTTCAACTCTTTAGCCATTGTAGTCTTTTTAAAATCAGGTACAAAATTAATTTTATGTCCACTAAACTCTACCTGGGTTTTATCAACTTTTTTTGCGACTGTTTTTATTAAATTTTCTGTAAAATTAGCAGTATGATAAACATCTTTATATGCTTCATAAATTTCTAACATGGTAAATTCAGGATTATGATTTCTATCCATTCCTTCATTTCTAAAGTTTTTTCCTAATTCATATACCTTTTCAATTCCACCAATTATTAGTCGTTTCAAATAAAGCTCAACCGCAATACGCATATATAAACTTTGGTCTAAGGTATTATGAAAAGTTTTAAATGGTCTAGCATTTGCTCCACCATAAACCGGTTGTAATACTGGTGTATCAACTTCTAAAAAACCATTTTCATCTAAAAAATTTCGTATTGTAGATATAATTTTTGAGCGTAATCTAAAGGTAGAAATCACATTGGGATTTGCTATCAAATCTAATTGTCGATGCCGGTACCTTAATTCTTTATCTTCAAATGAATAAAAAGTTATACCATCTTTTTCCTTTAAATTTGGAAGAGGGCGAATATTTTTTGATAGCATAAAAAACTCTGACGCTCGAATTGAAATTTCACCAGTTTTTGTTATAAAAATTTCACCTTTTACCCCAACAATATCTCCTAAATCGATATTTCGTCCTACAATATCATAGATATTATCAGGTAATAATGAACTTTTAATATATATTTGAATTTTTCCAGATTCATCCTGTATATTTAAAAATGCAGCTTTCCCCATTTTTCTAAGAGACACAATTCGTCCAGCAGTTTGAACAATATCTCCAAGCTTTTGTGAAGAGCAAAAGGAAATCTCATTTTTCTTATCGAAACTATGTGGATAAGGATTTTTACCACCTTCAATAATTTTATTTAATTTTTCAATTCTGTGATCAATGATTTGATTTAAACTTTTGTGATCAGTTGACAACCTGAGATTTCTCCATTTTATTTAATAAATATCCACGAATAAAAAAATCAATATTCCCATCCATTACAGATTGAATATTCCCTGTTTCTAAATTTGTGCGGTGGTCTTTTACCATATTATATGGATGAAAAACATAGGACCTGATTTGTGAACCCCATGCATTATCCATCTTTGAATCTTCCAATTCACTTTTTTCCTTTGCTAATTCTTCTTGTTTCTTTTGATACAATTTAGCTTTTAGCATTTTAATTGCGGTAGCCTTATTTTTTAATTGGCTTCTCTCATTTTGACATTGAACTACAATATTAGATGGAATATGAGTAATCCTAACTGCTGAATCTGTTTTATTGACATGTTGTCCTCCAGCTCCACTTGCTCTATAAGTTTCAATACGTAAATCTTTATCCTGAATATCTATTTCTATATCATCATCTAATAATGGATATATAAAAACCGATGCAAATGAAGTATGGCGTTTACCATTTGTATCAAATGGTGAAATTCTTACAAGCCTATGAACTCCTGCCTCTGCAATTAAATGACCATATGCATAAGTTCCACTTACTTCGAAAGAAACATCCTTAATACCAGCTTCATCTCCTGATTGAAAATTCATGACTTTGATTTTATATCCGTTTTGATCACACCATCTACTATACAACCTGTAAAGCATTTGAGCCCAATCTTGAGATTCGGTACCGCCAGCTCCAGGATGGATTGTTACTATGGCATCTCTTGAATCATCGGGACCATTCAATATTGTTAGTATTTCTGCATGATTTAATTCTTTATTAAATCTATTTAATTCAGTTTCTAAGCTAGAATCAAGACCTTCACCAATTTTTATTAGCTCAAAATGAAGGTTTAAATTTTCACTTAGATTATCGAGTGAATTCCACATTTTTTGTTCATTTTCTAAAAAAGAAATTTGTTTTAAAATATTTTGAGCAGATTTGTTGTCATCCCAAAACCCAATAGCAGTTGTCTCGTTCTGAAGTTTTAAAATTTTATTATTTAGATTATCAAGGTCAAAGATACCTCCTAACTTCAGTATATCTTTTAGATAAAACTTTATATCTATCAATTATTTGGTCTAAAATCAATTAAAAAACCTCTTCTTTATACTCAAACCATTACTCGACATATATCGTTCAATAAATATCTTAACTTTTATCGAATCCTTAATATCGTGAACACGAATTATGTTTGCACCATTAAGTAAAGCTATTGTCATCGAGGAAATACTATTAGCAAATCTACTATCTGGTATATCGTCATTTACTTGTAAAAATGACTTTCTTGAGGTTCCAACTAACAACGGATAACCTAAAGATTTAAAACGATTAATATTATGTAATATCTTGTCATTATCTGAGAAAGTTTTACCAAATCCGATTCCAGGATCTAAAATGATATTTTCATGTTTAATTCCAAAATTTAATGCAGTTTGAATTCTTTCAGAGAAGAAATTAGATATATTTTGAATAATATTGTCATATTTAGGATTATCCTGCATAGATTCAGGTTTACCTTGCATATGCATTATAATTACTGGAGCATTATATTTTTTGGCAACCTTAAATATTTCATTATTAGTTGCACCATAAATATCATTAATTATTTGAAAACCGTTTTTCAATGCGTATTCAGCAACTTCAGGTTTATAGGTATCAATTGATAAAATAACATCTGGAAATAACTTAATTATTGGTATAAATATATTTAACCTATCAATTTCTTCATGAATCGAAATTGGATTAGATCCAGGTCGCGATGATTCACATCCAACATCAACTATATCAATCCCATGCTCTACCCATTTCTCAATTTTGGAATGAATTTGTTGCTGTGACTTCCATTTACCGCCATCAAAAAAAGAATCTGGCGTTATATTTATAATCCCCATAATAGAAATTTTATTAAAATCCATAAATTAATTTATGCCGGAGAAAGAGATGGATTCCCTTCTAAATCATCTAAAACATCAGATTCTTCGTTTTCTTTAACAGTTTTTGAATTGACTATATTGTTGTCTTTTTTTGAATCATCAACTTCATCAATTCTTTCTATCTGTCCACCTTTAATGATGGTCTCCATTTCACTACCACTTATTGTTTCAAATTCCAATAAAGCATCTGCTATTTTATGAAGATCGTTAATATTTTCATTTAATAAATTTTCAGCTGTTTCCTCAGCTTTTAAAATAAATTCAGTAACTTCCTCATCAATAATTTTAGCTTTTTCATCACTAATGTTTTTTGTTTGACTCATTTCCCTACCAAGGAATACATTTTGTCGTTCCTGACCAAATGCAAGTGGACCAATTTTCTCACTCATCCCCCATTCTGTAACCATCTGTTTTGCTATATCAGTAGCAACTGAAATATCATTTCCAGCACCTGTTGAAATATCATCAAATATAATTTTTTCTGCTACTCGACCACCCATTAAAATATTTAGACGACCTAGTAAATAATTTTTAGAATATCCATGTTGTTCTTTAGGAAGTTGAGCCGTAACGCCTAAAGCTCTACCCCTCGGTATTATTGTTATTTTATGAACAGGATCTGCATTAGGTGTATGATAAGCTACAAGCGCATGTCCTCCTTCATGGTATGCGGTAAGCTTTTTTTCATCTTCAGATAAAATCATACTTTTGCGCTCGACACCAATCATAACTTTATCTTTTGCCTCTTCAAAATCAATCATATTTACAATTTTCTGATTTTTTCTTGCTGCTAATAAAGCAGCTTCATTAACTAAGTTTTCTAGATCTGCGCCAGCCAATCCAGGAGTTCCTTTACCAATTACATTTAAATTTACTTTTTCACTTAATGGTATTTTCCTTGTGTGAATTTTTAATATTTCTTCTCGTCCGTTTACATCAGGTAAATCTACAACAATCTGCCTATCAAATCTTCCCGGCCTTAGTAATGCTTTGTCGAGAACATCTGGACGGTTTGTTGCGGCAATTAAAATAACATTGTCGTCTGTATCAAAACCGTCCATTTCAACAAGAATTTGATTCAATGTTTGCTCTCTTTCATCATGTCCTCCACCCAAACCAGCGCCTCTTTGTCTACCAACAGCATCAATTTCATCAATAAATATAATAGATGGAGAATGCTGTTTTGCTTGTTCAAACAAATCACGTACCCGGCTTGCACCGACACCCACAAACATCTCTACAAATTCAGCTCCACTAATTGTGAAAAATGGTACACCTGCTTCACCTGAAACTGCCTTTGCTAGTAAAGTTTTCCCAGTTCCTGGAGGTCCTAGTAAAAGTGCACCTCTAGGAGTTTTTGCACCTAACGATACAAACTTTTTGGGTTGTTTTAAAAATTCAACTACTTCTTTTAATTCAACTTTAGCCTCTTCACAACCTGCAACATCTTTAAATGTAATCTTAGGATTATCAGGAGAAATCATTTTAGCCCGACTTTTTGCAAAACTAAAAATCCCACTTGGTCCTCCTCCTGATTGCATTCGGCGCATTAAAAATATCCAAATAAATATTATTAATATCCATGGAGAAAACTGAAGAATATAATCCATAGCTCCAAGTGTTTGATTTTTAAAGTCAAACTCAATCCCAGAGACTTTCCATTCTTCCAGTATGTCAGAATCAATAAATGGAAGCGTGGTTGAAATTTTGTCAATTTGCTTCTCAGTATTTCCAACATAACTAATTTCTGGTTCTTTTAAAATACCAATAAAAATATTACCTTCAACTTCTGCTGAAATTATTTTTTTTTCTTGAATATACTTTTCTAATTCAGTATATGTAATTTTCTTAGGTTCTGTACTACTTGAAATAAATTGAACTATTGAAATTGCTGAGATAAAAATCAAAGCCCAAATTAAAAAATTTCCTCCTGTACTCTTCCAAAACTTTTTAGAATTATTTGAACTTTTAGACGGAATTTTATTTTCTTTTTTATTATTATTTTTATTTTGAGCCATTAATTTTCTTTCTTAGGATTTAAATTATAAATTGATGATAATCCTCTAAATTTTTGCGCATAGTCTAAACCATAACCAATTACAAAAGAATCTGATATATTAAATCCGATATAATTTACTAAACCATCTATATTTATTTTAGATGGTTTCTTTAAACAAGTAACAAATCGAATAGATGAGGGCTTTTCTTTATTTAAACGGTTGTATAAAAACTCAACAGAAAGACCGGTATCAACGATATCTTCAACAACAATTATATCTCTGTCTTTGATATCAGCACTTATATCTTTAATTAATCCAACAGTACCAGAACTTTTAGTATCATTTCCATATGATGATATTTTTAAAAAATCAACTTCGAAATCGATATTTAAATTTCGAACCAAATCTGCCATAAATAAAAAAGAACCATTTAATACCCCAATTATCACAGGAATTTTGCCTTTATAATCTTTAGAAATTTGTTGACCAAGTTTTTTTACTCTGTCATTTAATTCTTTTTCTGATATTAATTCTTCAAAAGTATATTTATCTAAATTATATTTCTCTAAATCTAGTTGATTTAATTTTGTTGCCATTTTACTACAATATTTTCTCTAAATCTATTATTACAATTATTATGCCGTAAATTCGGTACTAAAATTGGATTATCATTTTCATCAACTAAAATAGGGAGTAATGCTTTATCTAATTTTGAAAACTTTTTATTACTAAATAAACGACTTATTTTTGTGTGTGGTTTATTTTCTTTATTTTTGATTTTATCCCCATGCTTCCAATTTCGAACATAAATTTTGTTTTTATAATCTGACTTACTAAGTATAAATGTATTCTCGATATCTTTTAAATATTTATTTTTATCAATAAAATTAAATTCAGAGTTATACCATTTAAGACCATCAATTAATTCATACTTTTGAATTTTTAAAGATTTAGGGTCATATAAAATATATTTATTATTTGATATTAAAAATTTAATTCTAGAATAAAGTAGAAATTCTTTTCCAATATTATCATTATTTAAAAATTGCCAAAATGTCTTCCAGTGTAATTCTGTCATACTTTGCAAGTTTAAATCAAAATCGTTTAAAAAAGATTGAATAATAATTTTTTTTATGTTTAGTTCAAGTTTTATAAAATCAAGTTTTAATATTTCATAATACTTAAAATTTTTATTTTTTTTAATTTTTCCTTCATTAATAAATGTTTTTTTTAAAAAATTTGCTTTTTTAAATAAATTATTTGCGTGTTTCTTTTTCTTAAAAATATTCTTTATTAATCTTGGATTTTCTTTTTTTAATTTTGGAACTTCATTGTGTCTGAAATTATTTCTTAAGTAGTTAGTATTTAAATTAGTTGAATCTTCAATCCATTTTAGCTTACTTTTTTTTGCATAAATTTTAATATCTGTTTTTTTAAGACCTAGGAGTGGTCTCCATTTTTTTTTATCAATTTCTAAAATACCTCTAAATGAAGTAATAGGTGCATTTTGTTTATACTTCATATACAATGTTTCTATTTGGTCATCTAAATGATGTGCTGTACATATATAATTAAAATTACTCTCAACAAGTATTTCATTGAAAATCTCATATCTGATTCTTCTAGCCTTAGCTTCAAAATTTGATCTATTATTAATTTTCACTCTATTGCTACGAAAATTAATATCATGATTAAGACAATATTTTTTTACAAATTCCTCTGATTTATTTGATAAATCATGAACTTGATAATTTATATGTGAAACAAGAATATTTATTTTGAAATCATGCCTCATATTCTTAAATATATCTAACATAACCATACTGTCAATGCCACCAGAGACACATAGAATTAAAGATAGAGGATTACAATCCTCATTACTTAAATATTTATATTTGTTAATTATATAGTTATTTAACATTTTAAATACGTTTATACCTCTTCGAAAAATAAAGGCTTAAGACATTGTATTTTATCCTCATAAGAATTTGGATAAATAAACCATAATGCGGCAGATATTGAGCTAAGTAACGAATTTCCATCTTGTGGAGTAAAACAGAATCCTGTAATTTCTGTACCATTTGAACTAATATGTAATGATGGTGTTGAAATAACAGTCTGATTTAATATTCTACCAAAATGTCCATGGTCTCTGCCAAATGAGAAAACCTTACAAGAGTCAACTTTATCAGTTAATGCTATTCTATCATTCGCTTTTAATTTATTTATCAGCTCTTCCATATTTGTTGGTTTTTGAACTCTTAAATGAAAGTGTAAAATATGCATATATTGTGAATTAATCTTAATAGCAGATGAAAATAGATTCAAATCTTCACCTAAAGTTCTATATAATTCAGCAGCATCTCTTGCATGGTGAGTACCATATTTCGAATCTTTATGTGAACCAACTTGCGGTGATGGTACAAATCCACTTGCCTGACTTACATCATTAGATCTCCGAATACAAGTAAACATACCTTCTTTCAAATTATTTTTATTTTCACCAGATAATACTATAGTATCAATCAAACAACATAAATTATGTGTATTACAAGATACTACATGAATATATTGATCTAAACCTTTAACTAAAGATGAATCATTTATACCACGGGCATACATTTTTCCAAAACCTGATTCACTTCCTTGCGCAATAAATCCTTTAGTATTATTTTTATATTTTTCATAATACTGAACTTTGTTTTTATGCCCTACACCTGAAGGAGTACAATCAATTACTACTGTTGCTCTCTCTATTGCTTCATCAGTTGTAAATTCAGGTTTTAAATTGATTTCATTAAAACCAACAAATGAATCAGCTTTTGTACTCAACCTTGCACCTCTTTTTAACAGACTATTTACTTTTGATCTATCTGTTGTTAAAGGTGTATTTTTATGGAAGGTAACTTCATCAATTCCAAGCTTTTGTTTAAAGTCACTTAAAATTCCGATTAGAGGCTCTCCTATTGTACCAGTACCAACAACATGAATGATATTTCGTGGCATTATCTATTTTCTCCTAATAATTCAATACTAATTAAATTCAACTGAATTAATTAAAAAAAGTTTCAATCCATTAAAACCAGATTCCTCATATTTCCTAATTTGTAAATCTGCTTCTGTATTAAAATTATCTATCTTTTTAATAAATTTATATATATGAATATTACCTAATTTTTCTAATGCATATTTTGAATATTCAAACATAGTTTTAATCATATCATATTGTGTTTTAATGACACAATCACCTGTATCATAAACCTTACTTCCCAAATCAAACCGAGATGCTTTCCAAAGTCCATCATTTAAAAACTCTAAATCTAAATTTTCTTTTAATATTCCAGCTTTATAATCTTGCACAGATTGATATACTAAAGCTTGACAAATCCCTACTAATACCTCAGTCATTCTCAAAGATCTCTGAATATCACAAACTCTAAATTCAATAGTACCATAGTCAAAATGAGGCCTTATTTTCCACCAAATTTGTCTCGTCTGTTCAATTGTACCTAAATCTAAATATGTTCGAACAATTCGTTTATAATCTTCATAGTTTTCAAATTTATCAGGGATATGTGTTCTTGGAAATGCACTAAACTGCATAGTTCTAGAAGATTTCATGCCAGTTTTTTCACCCATAAAAAATGGGCTATTTGATGATATTGCTAGTAAAGGTGGCAACCATCTTCGTAATCCATTAGCTACATGGATAGAAGTTTCTGCATCTTCAACAGCAACATGGACATGCAATGCGAAAGTATTATTTCTTCTAGCATAATACTGTAACTGACTAGCCACCCAATTATATCCATCAGTATCAACAAAATCTTGATTTTGCGGCAAAGAGGTTGGATGAGTGCCGCTTATACCCATCTTGCATCCAATTTTTTTACAAATTTCTTTAGTCCTATTTCTTAAAAATTTAATCTCATTAATTGCTTCTTTAACATTTCTGCATACTGAGGTATTTGACTCAATCTCTGACAAAATTAATTCATATGAAAATCTTCGCTTCTCATCCTCATTTAAATATTTCATAAATTCATTTGCTTTGGAGACAAGTTCACCTGTGTATTTATCACACAGCATATACTCTTCCTCTACACCAAGTGTATAAAGTTCATTATGATTAAATATATTTTTATCTAATTGAATTATTTCAGACATTTTTTATAAAATTGTTCAAATGTTTTTTCATCAAGTCCATAAGTACCAATTGAATTATTTTTTTCTTGCCAACCATGATAGTCTGATCCACCGGAATAAATCAAATTATTATAAATACAATATTCAAGTAATTTTTTTGAATATGAATTCGAATGATGTGGATGGTAAACTTCAATACCATCTATATTTAATTCAAGAAAATCATTAATATCATGAAAAGACTTATACAATCCAACGTGAGCTATAAAAGCATGACCATTCGATTTATGAATTAAATCTACTACAGTTTTTGCACTTGGTTTCCATTTTTTTAAATAAGCAGGTTTTCCTCTACCTAACCACTTATAAAATGCCTCATTAAAGTTTTTAGCATATCCCTTATCAATAAGTTCTTTTGCTAAATGTGGTCTACCAGGTGAATTCTCATTTTCTAAAATTTGAGTATATTCAATTTTGCATCCTTGTTTAATTAACCTATCGCCTATTTTTTGAATTATATCAAATCTTTCCTGATTAATTTTTTTTAATAATTCAATAATTAATTGAGAATTCTCATCAAACTCATAACCTAAAATATGAATAGAAGAATCATTAAATTCACATGTAAACTCAGTTCCTCGAATATAATTTATTGAGTGATTATGATTATTAATGTAACTTTTTATTGGAGAGAAGTGATTAATAGTGTCATGGTCAGATATACAAAAAAAATCTAAATTAGAAGCAATACATTTTGAAATTATATTGTTAATTTCAAATTTCCCATCTGAATAATTAGAATGAATATGTAAATCTGCAATAATTGGCATTATATAATAGCTTTCTCTTGCCATTCACCAAATTCAACTTTCAATACATCTACTACTTCTCCAAGAGTTGCATGGGCTTTTGCTGCTTCAATTATTGGTGGTAATAAATTTTTACCATTTTGAGCCGTTGCTCTTACCTTATCAAGACATATTTCAACATAATCATTATTTCTTTCGAGTTTTAGTCTTTTTAATTTATCAACTTGATTCATTTCAGTTTCAGGATTAATCTCTAAAATTGGAATATCTATTTTTTCATTTTCTTTTACAAAATCATTTATCCCAACAATAATACGTTGATTGTTTTCAACTTTCTTTTGATACTCCATAGATGCTTCTGCAATTTCTCTTTGGAAAAACCCTAATTCGATTGCTGGAATAACACCACCTAAATCTTCTATTTTATCAAAATAATCCAAAACCTTTTTTTCCATTTCATCAGTAAGTTTTTCAATAAACCATGACCCACCTAATGGATCAACTACATTTGTCACACCTGTCTCATAAGCAATTAATTGTTGAGTTCTTAAAGCTATTTCAGCAGCTTTTTCTGACGGTAATGCAAGTGTTTCATCCATAGAATTTGTATGTAAAGATTGTGTCCCCCCCAATACAGCCGCCATTGCTTGAAATCCAGTTCTGGCAATATTATTTTCTGGTTGCTGTGCTGTTAAGCTAAATCCTGCAGTTTGTGTGTGAAATCTTAACTTCCAAGATCGTGGATTTTTTGCTCCATACTTTTCTTTCATTAAATTAGCCCAGATTCTTCTTGCTGCTCTAAATTTCGCAATCTCTTCAAAGAAATCTAAATGAGAATTAAAAAAGAAAGATAATCGAGGTGCAAATTGATCAACATCAAGACCTGCCTCAATTGCGTGTTCAACATAACAAAAACCATCAGCAAGTGTAAATGCAAGTTCTTGAGCGGCTGTTGAGCCAGCCTCTCTAATATGATATCCACTTACTGAGATTGTATTATATTGTGGAATATTTTTAGCACAATATTGAATCATATCAGTGATAATTCGCATAGATTCCTTTGGAGGATATATCCATTCTTTTTGTGCAATATACTCTTTTAGGATATCATTTTGCAGAGTCCCCCTAAGAGAAGATATATCAATACCTTGATTTTCTGCTGCAGCAATGTAATAAGCAAATAGAATTATAGCAGGTCCATTAATTGTTTGAGAAACACTAATATTACCTAAATTAATTCCTTCAAATAAAGTTTCCATATCTTTTAAAGATGATATACTCACACCACATTTACCTACCTCACCAACTGAAATTGGATGGTCTGCATCATATCCCATTAAAGTTGGCATATCATAAGCAACAGATAACCCCGTCTGGCCTTGATCTAATAAAAATTTAAATCTTCTATTCGTTTCTTTAGGACTTCCGAAGCCTGCAAATTGACGCATTGTCCATAATTTTCCCCTATATAAATTTGCATGAACTCCTCGCGTAAATGGGTATTGACCTGGAAACCCTAATTTATCTAAATATTTATCATTATTCTTTTCGGGATAGTATAGTTCATCAACTTTTAAGCCAGAAACAGTATCAAAATTATAGTTTCTTACCTTTGAATTATTTTTTTCACTTTTCCATTGATTTTCTGCATTAACATAATTTTTATTCATTATTTAGATTCCCTTTTACTGTTTGAATTAATCCATTAACTGACAAACCTAAATCATTTAATAATTCATTACGTGTAGCATGTTGAACGAATTCATCAGGGACACCCATACGAACTATTTTTGTGTTATAATTATGATCAGAAAAATATTCCACAACACCCGAACCAAAGCCACCATTTAATGCTCCCTCTTCCATAGTAATTATTAAATCAAATTTATTTTCAACTTCATTTAATAATTTAAAATCCATAGGTTTAATGAATCTTGCATTTATTAACTCAGGATTGAAACCTAATTCATTACAAATTTTAGTATAATTTGAATTTATAATACCTACCATACTACCAGTTGCTAAAATTGCAGTTTTTTCTCCAGATTGCAATTTTTCCCAACTACCAATCTTTAAAATCTCTTCTTGAACGCTTTCATTATAATTATATGAGGTATCTTTAGGATAACGAATTGACATTGATTTTTTCTTCAAAGTTAATCCGGTCGCAATTAAATTTTTGAGTTCATTCCCATCTTTAGGGGCAGTAATAATTAAATTTGGCAAACCCCTTAAAAGTGAAATATCATAAACGCCATGATGAGTTGGGCCATCCGGTCCAACAACTCCAGCACGATCCATACAAAAAATTACAGGTAGGTCTTGTAATAACACATCATGAAAAATGTTATCATAAGCTCGATGTAAAAATGTAGAGTAAAATGGAATTATAGGTTTATATCCACCTGTTGCAATACCACTTGCATATGTAACAGCATGTCCTTCCGCTATTCCAACATCAATATACCTTTTTGGGAATTTTTTTACATATCCAGACATTCCTGTCCCAATTTCCATTGCTGCAGTTATACAATAAATTTTAGGATTTTTTTCTGCTAGCTGAGTAATTGTTTTTCCAAAAACTGTGGAATACGATGGTGCTTGAATTTTAGATTTATTTATATTTTTATTTCCTGATAAACTATAATATTTAACAGGCTCTTTTTCTGCAACAGTACTTCTTTTTCCTTTATCAGAATAAACATGTATAAGTGTTGGGTTAGGAAATTCTTTTACTGCATTAAAAGTTCGGACTAATTTTTCAATATCATGTCCAGGTATTGGCCCAATATACCTTAATCCAAGCTCTTCAAAAAAAATTCCAGGAGTTAAAAACCCTTTTATTCCTCCCTCTGTTTTACGTAATGTCTTTCTTACTAAATTAGATAAACCTTCTGGTATTTTTCCAGTCAAATTCCACAGCTCTTTCCGAACTTTATTATAAGTAGGATTTGTTACAACTCTAGTTAAATAACGAGAAAGTGCACCAACACTAGGAGATATAGACATTGAATTATCATTCAATATGACGGTCAACTGAGTTTTATGGTAACCAAGATTATTCAATCCTTCATAAGCAAGTCCACCCGTCATACCACCATCACCAATTATTGCAATAACTTTATTGTTTTTTCCAGACATATCTCTAGCATGGGCAACACCTAAAGCAGATGATATAGAAGTACTTGAATGTCCTGCACCAATTATATCATGAGGACTTTCAGAGCGCTTTAAAAAACCACTGATTCCATCTTTTTGACGCAATGTATGGAAATTATCTCTACGTCCTGTTAAAATTTTATGAGGATATGCTTGATGACCAATATCCCAAATTATCTTATCATTGGGAGAATCATATACATGATGTAATGCTACAGACAAGTCTACGACACCTAGTGGTGAAGAGTAATGTCCACCATGCTCTTTAATGATTTTATCCATAAAATGTGCAAGTTCTTCCGAAAGAATCTGAAGCTCTGAAATAGTTAAGCAATTTAAATCACTTGGATTATTTATTTTTGTTAAAAATTTATATTTATTCACGCAGCAATACTTTCTGTAAATATTTTATGAATAGTAGTATCATTAGTTAACTCCGGATGGAAGCAAGCAGCATAATGAATCCCTTCCTTAATAAATACTGGTTCATTTTCGAATCTTGCTAATACATTAACATTTTCACCTAATCTTAAAATTTTGGGAGCTCTAATAAAAACTGCTTCAATATTTTTTTCAGTATTTTCAATTTTAAGTGTTTGAGAAAATGATTCTACTTGTCTACCCCAACCGTTTCTTTGTACTTCAATACTAATTAGATTCAAATTTTCAACTCTTTTATCATTTGAGTTTTTACTCATTAATATTAATCCGGCGCAAGTTCCTAAAACAGGCTTTTCTGAGGCAAATTCCTTTATTGACTCCGATAAATTATATTTAACTAATAGTTTAGAAATTGTAGTTGATTCTCCTCCCGGTATAATTAGACCACTACAATTTCTTAATTGTTCTTTATATATAACTTTGACAGAAGAGATATTTATTTTTTTTAATATATCTAAATGCTTTTGAAATCCACCTTGAATAGAAAGAACACCTATTTTCAATTACCATCCTCTTTCAGCAAGCCGTTGTTCTTCAGGAATATCTGCAATTTCTATTCCTTTCATTGCTTCTCTAAGACCTGTGGATACATCGGCTAATTTTCGCGCATCTTTATAGAAAGTGACTGAATCAACAATTGCCTTTGCCCTACTAGCAGGATCTTCAGATTTATAGATACCTGAACCAACAAATACAGTTTCAGCTCCTAACTGCATCATTAACGATGCATCTGCGGGGGTTGCTATTCCGCCAGCGCTAAAATTAGGAACTGGAAGCCTTCCTGTCTCTTGAACTATCTTGACTAATGTAAATGGTGCACCTAATTTCTTCGATGCTGACATTAATTGACCTTCACTTAAACTAGAAATCCATGAAATTTGATTTGTAATAGTTCTCATATGCTTGACGGCCTCTACGACATTTCCTGTCCCTGGCTCTCCTTTTGTTCTAATTAATGCTGCTCCCTCACCAATTCTTCTTAAGGCTTCACCTAAATTCGTTGCACCGCAAACAAATGGGACTTTGAATCCAGCTTTAGATATATGATTTTCTTCATCTGCAGGAGTTAAAACTTCACTTTCATCAATAAAATCAACCTCTAACGATTCTAAAATTTGAGCTTCAGCAAAATGACCAATTCTACATTTTGCCATAACAGGAATAGAAACAACATCCTGGATTGATTTTATTAATTCTGGATCAGACATTCTAGATACGCCTCCTTCCTTGCGAATATCAGCAGGAATCCTTTCTAATGCCATAACAGCTACAGCACCAGAATCTTCAGCAATTTTAGCCTGTTCTTGGTTGGTAACATCCATTATAACACCACCTTTAAGCATTTCGGCTAAACCAATTTTCAATTCTAATGTACCTTTTTTCAATCTAATATTTCCTCATTAATATTTAATATTTTTTCTTTAACTTCTTCAATTAACTCATCTGGAGTTGAAGCACCAGCAGATATACCTACCTGTCGTATATTTTCAAACCATTCTTTTTTTAAATCATCTGCGCATGTCACTTGAAAAGAATTCTTATTTTTCTCTAGTGCTAATTGGGTTAATCTTTTAGAATTTGCACTTGTAAATGAACCTATAATAATCATCACATCAGATGTATCTGCAAGCATTTTTATTTGCTCTTGATTCCTTTTAGTAGGAAAGCATATTGTGTTAACAAAATGTAAATCAAATACTTTGGTCATTAATATATTCATTATTTCTTGAACATTTTCAATCGTTTGAGTAGACTGGCTTACGACACCTGCTTTCCTCCATTTCTTCATTTGCCTAGCTTCTTCCGGCGATGAAATTATGACTGCATTATCTACTTGATTTGCAATTGCGACTACTTCATCATGTCCATGATCACCAATTACTATAATTTTACGTTTTTTTTCTGCTAATTTTTTAATTTCTCTATGAATCTCATGTACAAGAGGGCATGTGGCATCTATTACATTCATATTTTTCTGTTTTGACTCTTCCCAAAGTTCATTTACAGTTCCATGAGCTCTAAATAAAACCGGACTATCATTAGGAACGTCATCTAAAGTTTCTACAACTTTTGCACCTGAATTTGCTAAATCTTTAACAACTCTTTCGTTATGAACTATATCACCTAGCATATAGACACTACCATATTTTTCAGTAGCATCATATGCCATATTAACAGCATCTCTAACACCAAAACAATATCCAGCGTCTTTTGCAACTATTATTTTCATATTTTTTTAATACGTGGCAAAGTAATATTTACTTGACCTTGATACTTTCCAGTTTTATCTTTGTAAGAAACTTCACAATTTTCATCACTCTCAAAAAAAAGAACCTGACAAAGGCCTTCATTAGAATAAATTTTCGCTGGCAATGGTGTTGTGTTAGAAATTTCTAAAGTAACATATCCTTCCCATTCCGGCTCAAATGGAGTAACATTTACAATAATACCACATCTTGCATACGTTGATTTACCTAAACATACAGATAATACATTTCTTGGAATTTTAAAATACTCTACACTTTGAGCTAAAGCAAAACTATTTGGTGGCACTATACATGTATCGCCTTTAAAATCTACAAATGATGCTTCATCAAAGTTTTTTGGATCAACAATACTATTATTAACATTAGTAAAAATTTTATAATTATTAGCAACTCGTATATCATAACCATAAGAAGAGAGTCCATAAGAAATCATCCCCTTACTAACCTGCTTATCATTAAATGGCTCAATCATTCCTTTTTCGTTTGCCATTTTTCTAATCCATTTATCGGATTTTATTGACATATTTTAAAATTTCCTTTTAATATGACTTAATATTTCTTTTTCTAATTTTTCCATTTTTAAAAAATTTACTTTTGCACCTGCGGCATATTTATGACCACCACCCCCAAATTGCTTGGCTATATCATTTACTATGTAATTACCTTGTGAACGGAAACTTAATTTAATTTGACCATCTTCATTCTCAATCATTGTAAATGCAATTTCAACATCCTCAACTGATCTAATAAAATCTGCAAATCCTTCAATATCACTACTACTTGCTCCTCTAAATAAAAACTGCTCATTATCTAATCTTATCCATGCTACCTTATTTTCATGAGCGAATTGCATGTTATTCAATGCATCTCCTAAAAGTTGTATGTGGATCAATTTTCTACTTTCAAAGACATGTCTAGTCACTTCTTGAGGTTTGACTCCAGACTCAATTAAATGAGATGCCATTTTATGGCAATCAGAGGTTGTATTACTGTAACGAAAGGATCCTGTATCAGTTACGAGCGCGGTATATAAACCGATAGCTGAAGGAGTATCGATTAATTCTAAATCCTTATTTTTTATCAAATCCCAAACCATATAACCAGTTGCTGGTGCATTTATATCTACCCAAGCGTATGTAAATGGTTCATTTTCTTTTACAGGATGATGATCAATTGATAATGATTTTTTATTAAAGAAAATATATTGATGCATTTCTCCTACACGAATTGAATGACCAATATCAAAAACAATAGTTAAATCTGATTTTTCTATCCAATCAAGCTGAGTTTTATTAAAGAGTTCAAATTGATTATTTGAATTTAAAAATTCGTATTTATCAGGTAGTTTTGAAATATTTATGATTCGACAATCTTTATTTAAATTTCTAATGTAATTATACATTGCAATTTGAGAACCAAGTCCATCACCATCAGGATTTTCATGTGTGGTTAAAAGTATTCGACTCGATTCATAAATAAGCTTTAGAATCTGATCTTTATTAATATGCAAATCTTTTCCGTTTTCCAAACAGTTAAATTTACGATTTAAAACTAGTCTCAATCAATCATAAGTAATAAAATTACGTAAGTTAAAATAAACTGAAAATCAACTTAAGAAATGAGAAATCACCCACCAACCTAAAAAAATACCTATTATTCCAAATAAACCAGATATTGTTTCAGGGGCGGGAGGTTTAAACTTGAAAAAAGCAAAAATTGCACCTACAAGCCCTCCTAATAAAAAAGATTTAAAAGTTAAAAAGAAATCAGTTTTAAAAATATTTTCAATCATTTAAAATCCTTCTACTAGATGGGCAGTTTTCTGATAACATGCATTTTAAACATTGCGGCCTATTTGCAATACAAACAGCTCTTCCATGATCTATTAATAAATGTGAAAAAAGAGTCCAATCTTGCTTAGGTACAACTTTCTCAAGTTCTATTTCTATTTTCACGGCATTTTTTGTATTTACAAATTTAAGTAGATTTGCGATTCGAGTAACATGAGTATCTACAACCATTCCTGGAATTTTAAATGCATTACCCAAAACAACATTAGCAGTCTTCCGTCCTGTACCAGGAAGTTTATATAATTCCTCCATAGTAGTTGGAACTTTTCCATTATAGTTTTTAATTAAAGTTTTACATAAATTTTTTAAAGACTTAGCTTTATTATTATAAAATCCAGTTGAATAAATTTTTTCACCAATTTCTTCTTTTGTTAATCTATTCATTTTAAATACGTCTGGAAAGTCATTGAAAAGTTTTTTAGTCACTTTATTAACGCGCTCATCTGTACATTGAGCAGATAAAATTGTTGCAACTAATAGTTGAAATGGGGATTCATAATTTAAAGAGCATTTTGAATCTGGATATTTAGTTTTTAGAGCTTTTAAGATTTTCTCCATTCTATTTTTTTTATTCTTTAATGATTCTTTAGGCATTTATTTAGCCTTCAAAATAATTGTTAGATCCCAATTGAAGTCATTTATATTTTCAATTTCTTCGACACAAGCTTTTGCACTTTTTATTGTAGTAATTAATTCGCAAAGATTTTCTAATCTTTGATTCGAAATTTTGAATTTCTGTAATTTTGGAAGACATTTTTTAAAAAGACCTCTCGCTCCCCTCAAATTTAAATTAGTGATATGGAAATAGCCTACAGAAACTTGAATTAATCCTTGTATCAAAAGTCTGTCTTTAAAGTAAAAATTAGTCCAAAGATCTTCCCAGTATTCATGAGCATCATAAAAGTTTTTTTCATTAAAAGCTATTAATCCCTTTTTAAAAAATAAATCCATTTCTTCTTTTTTACTCAACTATTCACTCCAATTCATTGACTGCAAAATGTAATTGTCTGTCATATTCATCAGACTTTCTATACCTTAAAAAAGTTCGCAAAGAATTTAATAATAAAATGTTTTNATCATTTTTAATTATTTTTGGATTTTTATTTATATAATCAAGAATTTGATTTCGTCCATTAAGTATAAGTTCTTCACCAAAATCAGATTTTTTATTAGCACTTATTTGATTGTNAACCATTTTATAATCAATTTCTTGCAAAATATTTTTTATTTCTAAATCTCTGATGAATATATTTTGTGATATTTCTAAAATTGATGTCGAATAATTTAAAAAAAATATTTTACTTAAATTATTAGTTGTTTTATGGTTCTTTTCAGCAAAATTCAACATAAGAAATATTGCTTCATCGACATTTCTACCATTACAAAACTTAACTGACCTATAAACTGAAAATAAATTTGGTAAAAGAGTAATATTTTTTAAATAAATTATTATAAATAACTCTAGAATAGGTTCACCTGTTGAGACTTGCAATAATCGCTTAATTTCATTCCTAGATTCATCAAAATTATTTTCTTTTAAAAGTATTTCTAAATTAATCATACTTGCAAAATACTCTACATTCTCAACTGAAATATCACTTTCATTATTTTCTTCAAATTTATTTAAATACTTAGGCAGGTAATCTAAAATTATTTTGTTACCTTTTTGAGGATTCAATCCAAACAAAGATTTCAATGACTCAACAATTAAATTTGGATGAAATTGAGAACCTCTATAATATTTTATTTTAAATGTTTTTATTAAATAATTCTCAATATCTTCTTTAAATGACATTACTATTTTCTCTTTTCCTCTTTAGTTAATATTAAAATATTAACATAAATTTAGTTATGAAAATTTACCTCTACTTCATTGGTATGACCAATTTATTACAATCAAGTAATGAAATAGGTATAAAATAGTGGCTCAAGCTGGCGCACATGCTATTATTGGGATGTATTCTTCTAGACTATTCTCTTTAAATAAATCACTTACTCCATCTTTAATTATTGGATCATTAATTCCAGATTTAGATATTATATTAGTAGTTTTAGGGAAATTATTTACAAATATTTCTGATCCAATTATTTTTTTTCAAAGAAAAGGAACACATAGTTTAATTTTTGTACTTTTTATGTACCTTGCTTTTCAAATACTATCTGAAATTTTAAAAAAACCCAATATAAGGCATCACGGATTAGGAATTTCTATTGGAATATTCATACATATTCTAGCTGATTCAATTTTATTTTCAGATGTAGTTTTTATTCTTTGGCCTCTTCAACTAAATTTAAATTTATGGGNATACAATAACCCATCATTATTAATGACAAAACTTCTAATGGCATCAGAATTTCTTTTTTTCCGAATACTAACATGGATTATTATCGAAGTTTCTATTTCAAGAATCGACTTAGGTTTTCCTGAATTATTACCTTTTTTATCTAAATGGAAAAATATTGAATTTTATCTTTTCATTGTATTTATATTTTTTTCAATTATAAATATTCCTTTTTATGATATTATCTTTTGGATTTTTTATATCCCGTCTCTAATTATTAGCATTATTACTGTTTGGTTAATGAGAGATATTTTTATTAAAAATGAAATCAGAGATTAATTGTAGTAAGATTAATACTACTAAATTCAATATCATTAAAAGAAGCCANATTAATTTCTTCAATTATTCGCAAGGGAGTAGCTGCAACAGAATTAGTTGAATTATCTTTGTTTAATTCACAAATATCAAATGATACAATATCTCTTTTCGAAATAATTAGACGATTTATTTATAGTATTATATTATTCAGTATAATTTTTACTACAGTTATTATTTATTTAACTGAAAGAAATATGATATCATTATCTCTTCGAAAATTCTTAAAAAAATTTAACTAATATGATATGATGATGTAGGAAGACATTGGAATGACAGGACAATAGCCACATGTACCACATCCAGGAGGAGTTTCACATGAAGTTCCTAATACATGACATGCATTATAATCTAAAATATTACTCCCATATTCAACATGATTAGTTAAATCAAAAATAATAGGAGTAACATCCATACCTGGACACCAACCTGCACGTCCATATCCCCATGTACCGTATTGATTAGGTATTGTTCCTTGCGAAATCATATCAATAGATTGACAATGATTAATTGAATTTGCCTCTGGAAAGTCTTTACTGAACTGGTAAGATCCTCCATTCAAATCAAACAAATGACGAGAATTACAAAATTCTGCACAATTAAAACAAGTCATATCTCCCCAGCCATGACCAGTTATATAAGATACAAATTCTACTTTTGTTGCATTTTCTGGAACTTCAANAATAACTGATGGAGTATTTTCATCATATTCTGAATTAAATTGGACTGAACCATTCCACATTGGAATATATTTTTTTGGGTTTTCTTGGATATTATCATCTCTGTAAAATCTTAATTTTAATGTCAATAAACTATTTGGCCATCCAGATTCTGTGTAGTAAATCATTTTTGTACCACCAGGTCTTAGTAATGCTAAAAATTGACTAATATCTGTAAGATGGTGAGGTTGCCTATCAAATGGTGTAATCCATCTCGCTATTTCGTGCCTCTCATAAGTAAAATCCCATAAAAAATTAGCTTCTTGACAGGATTCTAATGTTTCATTTTCATAATATGTGTAAGAAATACAACTGCCTTCAACCCAATAAAATCCACTCGAGGAACAAATATATTCATCATTCAACCATGAATATTCTGTTTGTTCATAGCATGCACCTTCGTAAACATATAAATGTCCTAGTCTATCATAATCATCACAACCATCGTCATCATAATTACCTTCAGAATCTGGACATCCTCTTAATAATTCAACAGACATACCACTATAATTATCTAACTCATCATTGGTTGGAAATTCAACGAGTTCTGAAATTGATGCAGCCCAACCTCCAGTATAATGTCTTTGATCAAAAATAGTTAATTCATCATAATCAGCTTCAGGTTCATATATCGCATTAAACTCGTAATTATAAAATTGTGCTTCATTTGCAAGGTAACTTAAATAAGTTCCTGTAAATCCATTTGGATTCCCTAAATAACCAATTTGTTTAATTCTCTGGAATCGATCAATGCCAAATGAATGTTTCCCAACTAGCACCTCAGAAATCCAATTATTGATTGTAGAAGCTCTTTGAGATATATAATGCAAATGATTATTCCAATGGTTTTGCTCTTCAATTGTAAAATTAGAGAGAATTGCATCAAATTCAGTTTTCATCTCTTGAATATTCTGTTCTGGATTATTTCCTTCTGATAAAAAGAAATAATGAACATTATCAGGAGAATTTACTAAAAATTCTTCTTTTGTGTTTGAATTCCACAAAGCCGTTGAATTAGGTACCCCTGTATTATAATGAATAAATATATAAGAATGTTCACCATCCCAACTATCTCTAAAATTAAATTGAGCACCAATATCATTTACTATATTAAAAACTACATCTGTAATATCCATTATATTTATGATTCCATCATCCGTTAAATCACTTACCTGTAACTGGTCTACACTAAAAGGTATATTACCTAAAATATGATTTACATATAAAATTATATCTTGAATATTTAGTGTCCCATCTTGATTAGCATCACCATTTAAATTTGCATTTAAATCAGGTAAGGAAAATTGACCAGCTGTATCAAAATAATTCTGACCATATGGTCCAAGATTAAAATCAATTGCAGACAAAGAATTAAGTATAATTACAAGGTAGATTAAAATAGATAAATTGGAAATTTTCATTGATTATTCTCTTAAAATTTGTTTTAAAAATTATACAAATTTACTTCAGTTCTATTTCAAATTTTAAGAGAAATCTTCTTATCAAATATTTTTGAAAAAAATTATTTATAAAACTTCTGTGATTTATATCTCAAAATAAATAAATAAATAAAATTTGTGCGATACATCCAATAATTATTGATAAATAATGAATAATATTAGAAAGAAAATTATTGGAGAAATTATGGGACATCAAATTACAGAATTATTATTAACAGTTTTAATTGTTATGGGTATTGGAAAAGCATCAGAAGCAGTAAAACCAAAACAATATTATGCAATTTTAGATTCAAATAAAATTATGCAAGTTGAAATTAGTCGATTCAATAGATATGCATGCCCCAAAAGATGCAGTATCCCACATTTTCACAGGGTTCATATTTGTAAAGAACAAGATGTAAATGAATCAGAATTAATAAAAATGTTAGTTCAGAATAAAAAAGAATTAAAACCAATTTCAATAGAAAATCAGAAAATAGTTGACTTTATAGAAATTGAAACAGAAAAAAAGAAAAAGAAAAAAGGGCGAAGGATGCCAATTCAACTAGGCAAACAACTTCCTTGGTTGAACTAAGCATATTTAGTTATATATTAAATAAAAAGAACAGACAAATATTATATTTTCCTAAAATGAATTTATAATATACTTTGGATGAATCATAATCGGATTAGAAAATTACTATATTTGCAGTATCACTAATTTTCCATTGTGAATATTTTTTCATAACTGATTTAAATAAATTAGAATTAATTAAATTTTGCAACCACCTATTTATGTTTGGATAAGTAATTGAAAAATATTCGATATTAACATTTGCAAATTGTCTAATAAATGGAAATATTGCAATATCAGTAACTTGAATTGAATTATTTATTAAGTATTCATTTATGGTTAATTTTTTTTCATAATCTGATAGAATTCTGTCTGATTTTAATTTACATTCTTCTATAGAATATTTTTCAAATCGATTATTATATTTGTACCTATCAAGCCATATTTTAAATTTTGAATCATTATTGAAAATTATTTTCTCTTGACTTAGTGGACTTTGAAAATAATCTTCATATTTATTTGACTTTTTTAAAGCCCAATATATAATATCCATACTTTCATCTATTATCTGTTCCTCTGTTTGTAAAACTGGAACTGTACCTTTTTTTGAAATATCATACAAAGCTTGAGGACGATCTTTAAGTAAAATCTCTCTTAATTCTACCGTGATTTCAGCAATCGATAATACCATCCTGGTACGAATGGCATATGGTCATCGGCGGAATGAGTATAAAATAGGATATTTCATTTTTTCATATTTATATAACTTAATGGAATATCAATATTTGATTGATTTAATACTGTAATAACTTTTTGTAAATCGTCTATTTTTTTTCCTGTTATTCTCAATTGTTGACCTTGAATTTGAGACTGAACTTTCAGTTTTAATGTTTTAACAATTTTATTCAACTTAGTAGCATTATCTTTACTAATTCCTTCTCTTAATTTTATATCTTGACGAACCATCATTCCTGATGTATTTTTTTCATCTTGAAAATCATATGTTTTTAACGAAATTTTTCTACTGATTGATCTGTTTTCTAACATATCTCTAATTGCATTTAGATGCATCATGTTATCAGCATTAAGTGTAATTAGCTTTTCTGTTTTATTTAAAATAATTTCTGCCTTTGTTCCTTTCAGATCATATCGAGTTGAAATATCCCTTTTAACTGTATTAACAGCATTATCAATTTCTTGAATATTAAACTTACTTACTATATCAAATGATGGCATAATTCCTCACATTTTTTATGTTAAACTTATTGGACTTACTAAATTATACTAGATTGAAATTTATTCAGTATTATTATAAATTTTATTAAACAACTGATGAACTGATTCATGATTTGGATTTATTGAATTAGCAATTTCAGCATAAAATTTTGCTTGATTTATCATACCAGTCTCATAGTATGAATCTGATAAATAGATATAATATCTCCCAATTTTATTAGGATAATAATCAGTAACAAATTTCAAATATTTTATTGATTCTGTATAGTTTGCATTCAAATATGAATCAACACCATTATGAATAGAATACTTTATACTTAATGACCAAACAAGAATTAATATTACGAATAATGACAAAACTAATTTAAAAATATTTTTTCTGTATTCTTTTAAAATATTATACGAAGTAATAATTGCGATTCCAAAACTTAAAAAATGTCCCATACTAAACAAACCATCAATAGAGAATCCTATTACTAGTGTAAATATAAAAAACAATATATCTTTAGATCTTAAATTGGTAAATAATTGTTTCGTATTTTGAGATTTATAAATGTTCTCTCCATTAAAAAAATCAATTAAATTATATCTTTCATTAAGTGGATTTTCATAGGAAAACTTTAAAGCTGAAGTTGGACAACCTTCTGTACAAATCATACAATTTGTACAATTAGTATTTACAACTTTATTATAGGAATTAATTTCATAATTTACATCTATTCCAATAGGACAATTCCTTGTACAATTACCAGAATTTATGCAACCACCAGTATTGCGAACTTTATAAATTGCAAGTGCAGAAGGTAGCTTCAAAAAAGCTCCCCATGGACATATAAACCTACAAAACCCTTTTCTCCCTAAAAAGTAAACAATTAAAAAACCATCAATAAAAAATGTAAGTAATCCAATTATTAATCCTGGTAAAAATGCCCAGATATTTGGTTTATTTAATTCTATTGAAAATACCCAAGGATTATTAAATGCATGATCTAAATTAGGAATTAAATAAAAATGAAGAAGAATAAATATTGGAAGTATAAAAACTAAACGGGAGTTAATTGTTTTTGGAGTTATGTTTAATTTTTGAAGTATAAACCAGCTTAATTCTTGAATTGCACCAAAATGACAAGCCCATCCACAAAAAAATCTACCGAATATTAAGGTTGATAATAATGCAAAAAAAACTAAAATAACTCCAGCATTTATCTTTCCAATTTTTAAAAAAGAATGAAAGAATTCTTGAAAATCTACACTACCTATATATTCCTGTCCAAACCCAGCGACGTGCACTAAAATTAAAACATGAATGAAAAAGAGAGAGAAAATTCTATACTTTTGCACAAATTACATTGTCAGTATTTTAGTTACTAATCTAACAATATCAATAATATTTAAATATTCATTATAATCTAAATTCATATGCCAGAATGTATAATCATCTACATCTATTTGGTTTAAAACAATATTTATGTATAAAGTAATATCTAAAATATTTAAATCGCCGTCTAAATTACAATCACCTTTATATCCTACTAATCCAAAATCTTCCACAAAAGTTAAAAGTGTGTCTACAGGATAATTTTGATATATTGAGGTTTTTAATCCAGTTAAGTCTTCATTGAATGAAGGCCAAATAATTTCAATTTGGTCAATGTTATTTACATTTCCTAATCCAAAATGCAGTATTAAATCATCCATACTTCCATGACCTTTGCCTGCAATAATTTCTCTGGAAAATAAATTTCCACCAGCGGAAACTTTTACTCTTGCTCCAATAGCAGATTTATTTGCTTTGTTAGTTGGATAATTTTGTTCACCATAAGAGTTTGAACCCTCAAGAATTATCTTTAACCAATTTTTACTACCATCATATTCATGTTTTGTTTGATTATTATATAATAAACTAACAAATTTTGGACCTACAGGCGTGCCATCACTGCCCATATTTAACCCTGGGACAAAAATGTCTAACCAACCATCCATATCATAATCACTTGTTATAACATCTTGTCCCGAACTTAAAAATTGTGCTGAAAATTCATTAGACCAGCCTTCAGATGTAATTGAAAATAAATCATCTGCGTTACGCATATTAGTAGTCCAAATATCATTATTTCCATCATTATCAAAATCTCCCCATGAGATTCCATTTCCTAGGCTATCACCTTCTAAATCTTCATTAGAAGCAATATTTTCAAACAAACCATTATTATTTATAAATAACCTATTAACACCCCAGTTTACTAAATAAAGATCAAAATCTTCATCATTGTCATAATCTCCCCATGCAGCACCATATCCTTGACTACCATAATCAGAAACATCTGAATCTGTTAAGTTAACTTCCATTGCTATATTTACAAACGGCTCACTTAAATTTTCATTATATTGAATATTTCCATCAAATCCAGTGATAGTTTCATTTCTCATTAACCAATTCTGACTCCATTTACGTACTATGAATACATCTTGATCACCATCATTATCATAATCTATAATTGCTAAACAACGAGAAGAACTTGTATCATTAGTTCCAAATTCATATTTTAATTCAAATTGAGGAATACCATTCTCATCTAAACCTATATTTTCAAGTAAGTGAAACTGTGGATTATTCCATGCCGATATTGTAACGATATCTAAATCACCATCTAGGTCATAATCAAGTAAACCATTACTATGCATATTTTCAAATTCATCAGCTTCAAAATATGAGTAGGTATCAAAATAATGACCACCTCTATTTAATAGAATTTCATGAATATCTGTGATATTATAACGCCATTTTAGAATATCTGGATATCCATTATTGTCAATATCACCAGCAACTAATCCATATGCTCCAGTGATACTTATATTTTCAGATTCAGGTGATGTAAAAACACCACCCTTATTAATAAAATAATAACTATCCTCCCAACCATAATATAAATCAGGATCTTTGTCTAAATCAAAATCTACCATTAAAGCACATTTAGATTTAATATTCCTATATTCTGAATTAACTTGATTTACATATGCGCTGTATAAGCCGCTAGACATATCCTGTTGCTCTCCATTTGGATAAAAATCAGACCGATTACTATTTGTCACTACTAAAAATATTTCCCCTGCAAGTAAAAGAAAACCAAATAAAAATACCAAAAGTATACTAATTCTTAAATATTTTACTATTTTATTTATAAAATTTATAAAAAATACCATAACGATAATATATAAACAGATACAATAAAATCTAAATTTCAATTTGTGTCTAAGTTTTATGATTATATTTTATTAAAAACTAAAAATTAAAAAGTTAAATCAAATTATATAATATATTTAAATTTGGCTACTTGAAAAAAGTATGCACCCGTAGCTCAACTGGATAGAGTACCTGGCTACGAACCAGGCGGTTAGAGGTTCGAATCCTCTCGGGTGTACAACAGAAAATTTAATTTAACCCTGCAAATAAATAATTTCAGGGTGACAGGGAACAAAAAATACTATTCCTTCTTTAAATTAGAGTTATAAAGACAAATAGAAAGTTATTTTGCCGAGGTGGTGAAATTGGTAGACACGACGGATTCAAAATCCGTTGAACCTTGGTTCGTGTGGGTTCGAGTCCCACCCTCGGTACATGTTTATAATCTTTCAAAAATAAATGAAAGGAAAAATATGAATAATATTTTTACAAAATTTCTAATAATATTTTTTTTAGTAACATCTATTAATGGTCAAAAAGATATTACAAAAGAAAATATAATTAAAAAAAAGAGTATTAAAGATATCAATCGAAACAAAGAGAACAATAATAAGCCTAAACTTAAAAAAAATGTTTCTCATAAAGAAAAATCAATAAAAAATGCAAAACAAAAAGTAAATAAAAAATCAAAAAGGATAGAAAATAACCCTGAACTTCTAAAGCAATTAGAAGAATTAAAATCTGAATATGAATCTAATAAGTTAGATATTGAAAATGTATATAAGAGAAAAAAATATAAATTAAAGGAAAAGAAAAAAAAAGATATTCAAGTTTTAAAAAAAGAATTTAACAGAAAGAAAAAAGAATTAAGAAAAAATATAAACAATGAGGGATAATATGAAATATATATTACTAACTAGTTTTTTACTCATATCAGTTACTTTAGGACTGAAAAAACCAATGGAGAATAACAAATTGAAAGATAAATCAGAAAATACAGTTATTGTATTTGAGACAACAATGGGAACTATGAAAGCAAAATTATATGATAATCGTGCTCCTATCACGACTGACAACTTTAAAAAACTAATAGACAAAAATTTCTATGATGGAATCATTTTTCATAGGGTAATTAAAGACTTCATGATTCAAGGTGGTTGCCCAGATGGAACTGGCAGAGGTGGTCCAGGATATAAAATCAAAGATGAATTTCATCCTGAATTAAAGCATACTAAAATAGGCTTACTCTCAATGGCAAATGCCGGACCAAATACAGGCGGATCTCAGTTTTTTATTACCTTAAAAGCAACACCTTGGTTGGACAATCGTCATGCAATTTTTGGTGAATTAATCGATGGTATGGATATTCTTGAAAATATTGGTGAGACTGATACTGGTGAGATGGACAGACCAAAAAATGCAATTAAAATGAAAAAAGTTTATATCCAAAAATAACTTTATTTTTCTTGTGAATATCAAAAAAGGGCATATAAATACATGCCCTTTTTTATTTTATTTCTTTTTGAGAATAAAGGTACAACCAGAAACAAAAATTTCCTTTAAAATTGGTATATTCAACCAATTTATTTTTCTCATTTTTACGTCATATCTAATTTCATGGCTTGGGCGAACAAAATACTGTTCATGATAGCAAATCTCTAATCCACATTCTAACATTAAATTTTTAAATCTAGAGATAGTCATTCGACTATCTTTTATTTCTTCAATTTCATCCCATTTCTCCATTTGATTGAATAATTTCAAAATTGATTTAATCAAATATTTAGGTAGCCACCCAAGAAATGGAATTATCCGTAATGGTGATTTTAAAATTGCTTGCTGATGTAATCCAAATGGAGAATAAAATGGTGGGAATGTAATTAATAGTCTGGAATTTTCGTCCATATAATTTTTAATTGATTTTATAAAATCAATTTTTTTTGGTAATAAAATATGTTCAATTACATCTCGTAAAATTAGTAAATCATATTTAGGTTTTAAGAAATTTTTAATTTCTTCTACGGTAATATCACCTATAATAATTTTGGGATTAGATTTTTCTTCCCAGCCGAAATTTCTAATTTCTACTCCATTACAATCTCTTGATAACTTAGAAAATGCGGTCAGGAATCCCCCGTCACCACAACCCACATCTAAAACTTTAGTGTCAGAAGATAAATTTATTCCATTCTGTTTTAATAAGGGGATATAATATGCTTCAGCTAAGGTTTTTTGATAATTAAAATAATAAGATTTCCAATTAAGAAAATCAGATTGATTTAGTTTTGGTAATTCCACTAATTAAGCTTTTATTTGTTGAAAATCGTTTCCACTTGGATTTTGGAAAACCCTCAATCCAAATTCTGGAATGATAGCTAATAGGTGATCAAAAATATCCCCCTGAATTCCTTCATAATTATTCCAATTGGTGTCATTTGTAAAACAGTAAAGCTCAATTGGAATTCCATAATTTGTAGGCTTTAATTGACGAACTAATAATGTCATTTCATCATGAATTTTTGGATGTGAATGAAGATATGCCTCAACATAAGCCCTGAAAGTACCAATATTTGTCATTCTTCGCCCATTAACTAAAAAGTCTAAATTTGTCTCTTGTTGAATATTATAGTCATTTAACTCAATATTTTTGGATTCAATATAATTTTTTAGGACAGAAAATTCTTTATAATTAAAAATTTCATTTTCAGAGCAAAATTTAACACTTGTCATATCTAAAAAAATAGAGCGTTTAATTCTTCGTCCGCCACTTTGGCTCATCCCTCGCCAATTTTTAAAAGAATTATCAATTAACTTATGAGTAGGTATAACTGTAAAAGTCTTATCCCAATTCTGAACTTTTACTGTGTGCAATGCAATATCAATCACATCACCATCGGCACCAAATGAAGGAACTTCAATCCAATCTCCGACTTTTAATAAATCATTTGAAGTAATTTGTAAACTTGCAACAAAAGATAAGATAGTATCCCTAAAAATTAATAACAGAACTGCTGTCATTGCACCCAAACCACTTATCAATACCATTGGGGATTTTCCCATTAATATTGCAACAGAAGCCAATCCACCAACTACATAAATGAAAAGTTTTAGAATTTGAATATAACTTTTAATGGGATGTTTTTCAGAAATTTCTAGAGATTTATAAATTTGGTTTACACCTGTGAGTAATGAACCGATTGTTAGTATAACAACAATTAATGCACCACTAAATATAATTCTCTGATAAATATTAATATTACCAGGGAAAAATGGCAAAAAGGAATAAATAATAACCATAGGAACCAAAAGACTAATTCTGTCCAAGGCTCCAACATTTACCAAAATATCATCCCAATTATTTTTACTTTTGATAATTATCCGAGTTACAATAGAATTGAATATTTTCTTGGAAACTAAATGTCCAATATAACTCAATATTATTGCAGTGATTATAAAAATCCAATTTGCAAAAATGTTTGCACTATCATAAAGTGAAAAGATTTTTTCCATATTAATTCCTATATAATAAATAAATCATTACAGAGTCACCTGTAACTTCTAGTGAAAATCTACTTGAAANCGACTGATTGCTAACACCTGAATATAAATATGGTATAGATTCTTTATTCAAGTGATACTTTAAGTTTTTTGTTTTTATTTTAGCTTCTTCTGATTTGCTAAATATTGATATTTTCTGTCCTTTATAGCTTTCAAAAGTTTGCTCTTTTTTAACGAAATGAAATGACCCAAAATCTGAATACATTTCAATATTTATTTTTTGCGAATACTCAAATCCTAAAAATATATTTGATAAATATTGGTCGTCTCGTTTACCAGCAATTCCTAAAATTTTTACATCATCAATATTATTTTCAATGCAATATTTCAAGGCCTTTTCCAAGTCAGTATCTGTCTGCCTTTTTATTCCAATTATTTTATCTTTGTACTTTTCTTTCAAGGATACTTTTATTGAATCTAAATCACCAATAATTAAATAAGGACTTAATCCAAATTTTTCTAATTGATTGACCGCACCATCACAGCAAATTATGTAATCTGATTTATTTAATACAAATAATGGAATTCCATGACTTGGATAATCACCATTTAACAAAATAACAACATTATTCAATTGAGCTATTTATCTTCCCATTTACAATTCAGCCAATTTTCAAATAAGTGCTTTTGGCTTTCTGTAGGATTTTCAACTCTTACCAAATCAAATTTATTGAATGGTTGTTTTTCAGGTCTAATATTTAATTTAATGATATCACCCATTCTATTAATTAAAAACTCATTTTCATATTTAGTAGAAAGCGAACTTAGCAAATTATCTCTATTCTTCACGGTAACTCTGGATTTATTCACGGCAATCAATTCATCTCCAGGAGATAAATCGGCCAAATATGCTGGACCATGAGATTTAACAAATTTAAAAATTAATTTATCCTTAACATCAAATTGAATACCTAGCCATGAAGCCTCTTTTTCATCATCTTTTTTATGTGTTGGAGTAAATTTAATTCCAAATGGTTCAAATGCTGATTCAAAATCAACCTCTTTAGGTTCATTTAAATAATCCTGAATTTCTTTTAATTCATTACCACAAATATCTTTACAGAAATTAAAAAATTCTTGTTCTTTAATTCCTTTTCCATCAACCTTAAACTTTTGCCAAAGTAATTTATAAACATCATCAAGGCTCTTCTTGCTATTNGTTAATTCTCTTATTTTTAAATCCATAACAAGTGTAATTAGTCCCCCACTCAAATAATAAGAAATCCCATTATTTATAAAATTTTCATCAGGAATATATAGCTTAATCCATGCAAGGAATGAAGAATCTTTTGTTGAAAGTATACTTCTTCCTGGAATATTAAAATATCGAGTAAAATTTGAATTGAGTAATTCAAAATATTCTTTAATATCAATTATTCNAGCTCGTTTTAAGATATATTCATCATAATATGATGTTACTCCTTCAGCAAGCCAAAGCATTTTTGAATAATGTTCAGTTTGGTAATTAAATGGACCTAGTTCAATGGGGCGAATTCGCTTTACGTTAAACGTATGAAAATACTCATGTGCAACAAGACTAATAAATTTAATATATTTATTTCTGTCCTTAAACTGCCATCGATCATAAACAATATGGCAGGAGTTTAAATGTTCTAATCCACCATATTGATTATCATATAAATGTGTTATAAATACATATTTATCATAAGGTAAATCACCAAAGATTTCTTTGAATTTAGAAATAATTGTAACAGTATCTTTTAAAATAGGTTTAATTTCATAATTACCTTGTCCAACTATTACAAATTGGTGGGGAGTTTTATCAACTTTAAAATCATAAATTTCTGAATTACCAATAAGAATAGGTGTATCAATAAGTTCATCATAATTATTTGCAAAAAATAAATCTTTATTTTCGTCAAACTGTAATCCCGTTACAATATTTTTCCAAGAATCTGGATATGAAATATTTAACTGAATATCATTCTCTTTTCCATTTGGACAGTAAACAAAAATACTCGCACCATTTAAAATAGCTTGAGTATGATCAACAAAACTTGTCCTAACAGTCATTTCATGTGCATAAACATCATAATTAAATTCAATTTCTTTACCAGAAGTAAAATTATCAATTTCCCATGTACATTTATCAACTCTTTTAAATTTTACAGATTTTCCATCAATTTTCACCAATTCATTTGAAACATTTCTTGAAAAATCTCTAATCTTATATGATCCAGGAGTCCAAACTGGCATTTGAATCTTGATTTTTTTTAAATCCGAAATATCAAATTTCAAAGTAACGTTAATAGTCTGAGTCTGAGGTTTTTCAATGTTAATATGATAAAAAATCTTTTGCTTATTCAAAAATTTTCCTTTTTTTAACTTATGGTTCATATCCTACTTCAAAAATTAATTGATAATTACTATCTCAAAGTAGTTATTATTCATTTATTAGAACATTAGATTTTCTTAATTTTCATAGATGAATTTTAGATATATTTTACCAATTTACTTTTTTGTTTTCTCAATATTGCTCGCTGAGTCAGATGCAAATAAAATTTTAATTCAAATATCTAACCTATTTAACAATATAAATAGGTCTATGATTATTGAATCAAGTGTAATTAAGAATGGAGAAATCAAAAAATCCCAAAAAGTTAAAATCCAAATTTATTGGCCTCATAATTCTAAGAAAAAAAGATTAACCTTAATTGAATTTTTTAAACCAAAAAGAAAATCAGGTGTTAAACTGTGGGAACATACTTTTACTGGAAATTCAACTCCTTTAATATGGATGACAATGCCTGTAACTGGAAAGCTTAAAGATATTTCCAATAAAAAGCCTAAAAGAAATGATTTCGACATTTCGGAATTACAATTGACTGAAGAAGTAATTTTTGCTTATCAAAACTCAATAATAAAAAATTCAGATGAATTAATTATTGAATCAATTTCTAATATTGATCAACAAAAGAAGCTAATATATATTGATAAAAAATTTAAATTTATTTACAAAGTCGAAACTTATAACAAGAAAAATAAAATATTAAGGTCCATTGAATGTGTTGAATTTAAATTAGTGGATAATTATAAAATTGCTTCAAAAGTTACAGTTAATGATTTAAAAAAGAAACATACAGTAGATATTAAAATTACTGATTTTTCCTTTACTGAATTTGCAGATACTACAATATTTGAACCGAAGGGTAAATAATTGGAAATTAAAATTTCAAATGATGAATTGAAGGCGAACCGCCCAACGTTAGAAGAAATAAAAAAAATGAAACGATTACCAATTTCAATTTTGGTTGAGAATGTGAGATCTGTACATAATGTGGGTGCAATATTCAGAACAGCAGATGGATTTGGTGCTGAAAAAGTATGGCTTAGCGGGTATACAGCTTATCCCCCAAGAGATGATTTAGCTAAAGTTGCACTAGGTGCTGAAAAATCAGTCCCATGGGAGCATTTTAAAAATCCTCTTGAAGCTGCTGAAAATATTAAATCCTTAGGTATAAAGCTAGTTGCAATTGAACAGTCAGTTCGTTCGGTTAATATCCATCAATATAATTGGGGGTTCCCATGTTGTTTTATTTTAGGCAATGAAGTTTCAGGAGTATCTGATGAGCTGTTAAATTTAGCTGAAGATCATGTTGAAATACCAATGTTTGGGATAAAACAAAGCTTAAATGTAAGCGTTGCTGGTGGGGTAATTGGTTATGAGGTTGCACGTGTTTATAATATCTTTAACGGTCTAAATTAATGAGTATAAAATTAATAGCTTCTAATAAAAAAGCCAGATATGATTATGATATACTAGAAAAGTTTGAAGCAGGAATTGTACTTCAAGGTAGCGAGGTCAAATCACTTCGTGAAGGTAATGGTAATGTGAAAGAATCATATATAAAATTTTTAAAAAATGAATTATGGGTTATTGGAATGCATATTGCAGAATATTCTCACTCAGGATATAGCGGACATACAACTGTTCATGATAGAAAATTATTATTACATAAAAGAGAACTTATCAATCTCAAAAAGAAAGTTGATTTAAAAGGAGTTACCATGGTTCCTCTTTCAATGTACTTTAAAAATGGTAAAGTGAAAGTAGAGTTCGGATTAGCTCGAGGAAAGAAAAACTGGGATAAACGGCAATCAATTATGAAAAAAGATTTAGAAAGACAAACACAGAGAACATTTAAAGGACAAAAAATTTCATTATGAATATTTTCCCAACTGTCAACGAACAGATGGATATAATTCAAAGAGGTATTAAAGAAATTATTCCAGAAGAGGAACTAGCAAAAAAAATCGAGAAGTCCATAGAAAAAAAAATACCTATGAAAATAAAATTTGGTTGTGATCCATCTCGACCAGATTTACACATAGGTCATGCAGTTTTACTTAGAAAACTACGGCAATTCCAAGATCTAGGTCATATTGGAATTTTACTTATAGGTGATTTCACCGCAATGATTGGCGATCCTACAGGAAAAAATAAAACACGTCCACAAATAACTATGGACGAAACCAAGGAAAATGCACAATCTTACATTGATCAAGCAGGAATCATATTAAACAAAAAAATATTAAAAGTTGTATATAATTCCTCTTGGTTAGGTAAAATGAACTTTTCTGATGTGATTAAATTAGCGTCAAAATACACTGTAGCTAGAATGCTTGAAAGAGATGATTTTACAAAGCGTTATGACGGTGGAATCCCTATTTCTGTACATGAGTTTTTATATCCATTAGCTCAAGGATTTGATAGTGTTCATTTAGAAGCTGATGTTGAGCTTGGTGGGACTGATCAAAAATTCAATCTACTTGTAGGACGAGATTTACAAAGAGAAGCAGGACAAGCTCCTCAAGTAATTATTACCACCCCACTTCTTGAAGGTACCGACGGAATTGAGAAGATGTCAAAATCTTATGATAATTATATTGGTTTAACGGATTCTCCTGTTAATATGTTTGGGAAAACTATGTCGATTCCTGATAATTTAATTTCTAAATATTTTGAATTTGCAACAACAATTACCCAAGAAAAGCTAAATTTCATTAAATCTGATTTAGAAAATAATGAATCTAATCCACGTGATTTAAAAAGAAAATTAGGAAGAAAAATTGTTTCCCTTTATTATTCGGAAGAAAAAGCTCAGGAGGCTCAAAATAATTTTGATAAATTATTTATCAAAAAAGATATCCCAGATGAAATAGATGAATATATTGTATCAAATCCAGAAAAATTAATTTCAATTATGGTTGTAAATAAATTAGTTGGAAGCAATGGTGATGCAAAAAGAATGATAAAACAGGGTGCAGTAAAATTAAATAATGAAAAAATTATAAACCTTCATTTTGAAATTAAACCCGGTGAAGAGTTTGTACTGAAAGTTGGAAAAAGAAAATTTTTAAGGATAATAAAATGAAATATCTTTTAATACTATTTTATTCAATTTTTATTGGTTGTTATAATATTTATGGACTTGCATTACAAGAAGAAAAAAGTAATCAAATTCCAAGTAAAGAGCATACAAATTATAAACTTTCTGATTGGCCTGAAGAAATTCCTGAGTCGATAATTTTTATAATTGCAGATGGAACTGGAATAGGTCAGTATACACTATCTTATTATGCAAATGGTGATTTTGCTCCAGCTCGTTTTGATCATATTGGTCTTGTAGCTACGCATCCAAATGATGGAGAATGTGCTTCTACATGCAAGAGAGTGACAGATTCGGCTGCAAGTGGAACGGCTCTTTCTGCAGGATTAAAAACTTATAATGGTGCAATTGGTGTTGATAAAGAAAAAATGCCTGTAAAAACTATGCTTGAATGGGCCGAAGAAAAAGATATGTTAACAGGATTAGTAGCAACATCAAGTGTCACACATGCAACGCCTGCATCTTTTGCTGCACATGTTGATTATAGAAAAAAAGAGGCTGAAATCGCTCAACAATATGCGCACTCTGATGTGGATTTAATTTTAGGTGGCGGTAAAAAATTTTGGCCTGATAGTTTAATCAAAATATTTGAACAAAATAATGGGCAGTTTATAGAAAATTTAGAATCTAAAATCAATTTTAAAAAAAAGATTTTAGGATTATTTTCTCAAGATGGAATGCCAAAAGTACATGAAGGAAGAAATCCTTCTACGACAAAAATGGCACAATTTGCATTAAATTATTTACAAAATGCTAGTAATGGATTTTTTATAATGATTGAGGAATCACAAGTAGATTGGGGTGGGCATTCAAATAGTGCAGAGTATATTAAAGGTGAAATGCAATCATTAAATGAGCTAATTCATTTTATATTAGATTATCAAGAAGAAAACCCAAAAACCTTGGTAGTATTGACAGCAGATCATGAATGTGGTGGTGTTGCAGTTCATGATGGTGCTGATGGTGATTTAGACATTCGATTTACTTCAGATTATCACTCTGCAAATTTTGTACCTATTTTTGCAACTGGTCCAGGTGCAGAAGTTTTTGATGCTTTCATGGATAATACTGAAATTGGAAGAATGTTAATTGAATATATTAAAAATTAATTGAACTCTTTAATTACAAATGTAACTGTTGCAGGAATTTTTGCTGGTCCAAGTTTTCAATCTGAGATGATATCTCAAAGCTTGTTATGGGAAAGATTAGATATTTTAGATCAAAATGTAAATTGGTATAAAGTTCGACAATTTGATAATTATGAAGGTTGGATTAATAAATTTTATACAATAAAAAATGAAAGTTCTAATTTAAACTTTGCCACTTATATAGAAACTAATCAAATTGGAGTAATTCATTCTTACCCAGATGAAGAATGTAATCCAATTATAAGTTGTACTTTCGGTTCTAGACTACCAGTAGTTGAGACGAAAAAAATTAAGAATCAATGGTGGCATCAAATTATCTTACCAAATTTAAATACTGGTTGGATACAAGACAATGGATTCAAAAAAGGTAAATCAATTAGAGAAATTATAAAACAAATAGCAGAATTATTTTTAGGCACACCTTATGTTTGGGGCGGTCGAAGTAGTTATGGTTTTGATTGTTCAGGATTTGTCCAAACCATTTTTAAATTTTGTGGTATTAATTTACCAAGAGACTCAAAAGATCAATTTAATTATGGTAATTTGAAAGAACATTCAAAAGAAGAAAATAACGTAGGAGATTTAATCTTTTTTTTAAAAAATGATATGATAAATCATATCGCCATTTCACTAGGAAATGATAATTATATCCATTCATCTGGATATATTAAAATTAATAGTTTCAATTCAAAGAATGAGAACTATGATGATTCTTTGTTTTCTATGTATTATTGTTCTAAAAGTATTGAAAATTTAATAAAATAATGGATGGACTTTTAAATAGAAGAGTGCTTGTATTAAATCAAAACTATCAACCTCTAACTATAACAAAAACTAAACGAGCAGTAGCACTTTTTATGGATAAAAAAGTAGAAATTTTAGAAAAATATAATGAAAAAATTCACTCAATAAATTTTTCTCTAAATCTTCCAAGTGTAATTCGATTAACAAAATATATTAATTATCATCCAAAAGCAATACCTTTAACACGAAAAAATTTATTGAGAAGAGATTCTTATATTTGTCAATATTGTGCTGTTAAAAATAAACCTATGACTTTAGACCATATAATCCCAAAACAACGTGGTGGAAAAGAAACATGGGAAAATTTAGTTGCTGCTTGTACTAGTTGTAATCATAAAAAGAATAATAGAACACCAAAAGAAAGTAATATGCCTTTGTTAAGAAAACCTAAAAAACCATCAATGCTAACTTATTTTCAACAATCAGTACGAAAAAAACAAGATGCATGGAAGCCTTATTTATTTATGGAACAATTAAAAAATTAAGATGACGCAAAAGAAAAAAGTTTTATTATCAGGAATTCAACCTTCGGGTAAATTATGCATTGGAAATTATATTGGAGCTTTAAAAAATTGGGTGAATTTACAAGACGATTATGATAGTATTTTTCTTATTGTAGATTTACATGCATTAACAATTAAACAAGTCCCATCTGAGTTAAGAAATAGATGTATGTCATTTCTTGCTCAATATATAGCATGTGGAATTAATCCTGAAAAAAATACAATTGTTATACAATCTCATGTACCTGAACACGCAGAACTTACATGGGTATTAAATACACTTACTTATTTTGGTGAATTAAATAGGATGACTCAATTCAAAGATAAATCGAAAAATAATTCATCAAATATAAATACAGGATTATTTACTTATCCTGTATTAATGGCTGCTGATATTTTAATTTATCAAGCAGATTTAGTACCAGTAGGTGCTGACCAGAAACAGCACCTAGAACTTTCCAGAAATTTGGCACAACGCTTTAATCATAATTATTCAGATACTTTTCCAATTCCAGAACCTTTTATTCCTAAATTTGGTGCACGAATTATGAGCTTACAAGAACCAGATAAGAAAATGTCAAAGTCTGACGAGAACGAAAATAACTTTATAGCTCTTTTAGATACTCCGGATATTATAATGAAAAAAATTAAAAGAGCTGTCACAGATTCTAATACAAATATTGAATATAATCAAAATAGACCAGGACTAGCTAATTTATTAACTCTTCATTCTATTTTAACAAAAGGAACGATTGAAAGTTCAACTATGTACTTTAAAGGAAAAATGTATTCAGAATTAAAAAATGAATTAGGTGAAATATGTGTTGAATATTTAAGACCTATTCAAGATGAATATAATAAAATTATAAAAGATAAAGGTTATTTAAATAAAATATTAAAGTCAGGAACAGAAAAAGCAAGATATAAAGCAAGACGAACTTTATCTAAAGTATACCGTAAAATTGGATTAGTACCTTTTCCGAGATAGTCGTGGATTATAGAATAAAAATACAAAATTTTGAAGGACCATTAGATTTACTCCTCTTTTTTATTAGTAGAGATAAAATTAATATTTATGATATTCCCATTCATAAAATTACTAACGAATTTCTAAGTTATGTTGAAATGATGAAACTCTTAAAAATTGAAGTTGCAGGTGAGTTTATATTAATGGCATCTATGCTAATGAGGATTAAATCTAGAATGCTCTTACCTAAACCCGAGTCTGAAGGTGAAGAATTAATTGAAGATCCGAGACTAGATTTGGTTCAACAATTATTGGAGTATAAACGATTTAAAGAAGCTGGGAATGAATTAGAAAAATTACAAGAGATTCATAGTATGTCATACCCTAAAGCTATAAAAGAAAATATTGATTATCAAGAAGAAAGTCTTTCTGATGTAATGCAAGATATTAAATTAGTAGATTTACTCATAATATTTGATAAGCTAATGAAAAATCTTCCGGAACAAAATATTTATGAATTAGATATTGAAGAATTTAATATTTCAACTGAATTGAAAAAAATTCGATCTCAATTTACAAAAATTAAGAAAATATCATTTTTACATTTATTCCAACAATCTATGACTAAATTAAAAGTTGTTGTTAAATTCATGGCAATTTTAGAGATGATACAAAATAAGGAGCTTTTATTGATTCAAGATAATACTTTTGGTGAGATCAAATTAGAAGCAAAAATACTATGAAAGAATATATAGAAGCTCTTTTATTTGCAGCTCCTGAACCATTAACTCAATCACAAATTAATGGAATATTTCCTAGTGAAAACATTGATTTAAATAAAATTATATTAGAATTAAATTCTGAATATTTAAAAACAGGAAAAATGATTTACATCAAATCAATTGCTAATGGTTACCAAATTTTAACTAAACCAGATTGTCATTTGTATATTCAAAGATTATATAACAAATCTAGAAAGATACAACTAACACAAGCAGCATTAGAAGCACTCTCTATTATAGCTTACAAACAGCCAATTAGTAAAAATGATGTTGAGTATATCAGAGGTGTCAATTGTGATAGTGTAATCAAAACTTTATTAGAAAAAGATTTAGTAACATTAAAAGGAAGAGAAGAAAGTCCAGGAAGAGCATTGCTTTATGGTACAACACAAGCATTTTTAGAGTGCTTTGGTTTAAATAAAATAACTGATTTACCAAAACTGAAAGAATTGACAGAATTAATCAGTGAAGGAAATACTCCAACTACACTATTTGATGCGACTGAATAAATTTTTAGCTCATGCAGGAGTTGCCTCACGCAGAAAATGTGATGAAATTATTGCCTCAGGAAAAGTTAAGATTAATGATGAAATCTGTACTAACTTTTCATTTAGAGTAACTGATGAGGATTGTGTACGCGTAAAAGGTGAAATTATTAATTTAAAAAATGAAAAGGTTGTTTACCTTTTTAATAAACCAAAAGGAGTTATATCTTCGGTAACAGATGATCGTAATAGAACGACTGTCATGGATTATCTTCCTAATGAAGAACGATTATTTCCTATTGGTAGATTAGACAGAGATACAACTGGAGTACTTTTAATATCTAATGATGGTGAACTAGCAAATAAATTGACTCATCCTAGATATGAAATTGAAAAGGTTTATACTGCATCAACATATACTGATATTACTAAAAATAATTTACAGAAGTTAAAAAATGGGATTCAATTAGAAGACGGTACAATTGCACGTGGTAAAATATTTTTTCTTAGAAAATCAGGAAAAAAATATTTTTGGATGATTACTCTTAAAGAAGGTAAAAAAAGAGAAGTCAAAAGAATAATTACCGCGATTGGATCAAAAGTAGTTGATCTTCATAGAGAATCTTTTGCTGGCTTATCTTTAGGAAATTTAAAAGTTGGTAAATATCGCAGATTAAAAAAATCTGAAATCCCGAAAGTATAATTTTAAATTTATGAGTAATAAATCCAATAAATTCTGTCAATCATTAAGTTCTTATATTCGAAGAAAATCTTCTGTAGTTAATATAGGTGGTATTGAAGTTGGTGGTGATAATCCAATTAGAGTTCAGTCGATGACTACAACTAATACTATGGATACAGTTGCAACCGTTGAACAAAGTATTCGTATGATAAATGCAGGTTGTGAATATGTCCGAATTACTGCCCCAAGTATTAAAGAGGCTGAAAATCTAAAAAACATAAAAACTGAATTAAAAAAAAGAGGTTACTTTACACCGCTAATTGCTGATATTCATTTTACACCACGTGCTGCTGAAGTTGCATCAAAATATGTTGAGAAAATACGGATTAATCCTGGAAATTTTGTAGACCGTAAAAAGTTTGAAGTTCATGAATATACAGATGAACAATATAATATTGAGCTTGAAAAAATTAATGATAAATTTAGTCCTTTAGTAAATTTATGCCTTGAAGAAGGTACTGCCATGAGAATTGGTACTAATCATGGTTCACTTTCAGATAGAATATTAAGTCGTTATGGAGATACACCTCTTGGTATGGTTGAATCCGCATTAGAGTTTATTCGAATTTGTGAAGATAATAATTATCATGATATAATTCTTTCAATGAAATCTAGTAATCCATTAGTAATGGTCCATGCATATCGATTATTAGTCAATAAAATGGATGCTGAAAACATGCATTATCCATTACATTTAGGAGTTACAGAAGCAGGTGAAGGAGAAGATGGACGAATTAAATCTGCTCTTGGAATTGGAACACTTTTATCTGATGGAATTGGAGATACTATAAGAGTATCATTAACTGAGGAACCTGAATTTGAAATACCTGTTGCTAAACAATTAGTTAAACCATTTAATGATTCTAATGATATTTTTAATTCTAAAATAAAAAAAATTAACTATATTGGCAATCCATATGAGTATCATAGAAGAGATACAATTCAAATTAAAAATATTGGTAGTAAATCTCCTCCAATTGTAGTCTCTAATTTTTTGATTGATAATCCAAATACTCACCATTTGTCTGATTTAGGATTTAATTACTTAAATCAATTAGATAAATGGTCAATTTCAGAACAATCTCCGGACTTTTTATTTTGTAAAAATACAAATTTAGAAATTCCGATTCCTGGAGAACTTAGACTATTTTCTAAAAAGTATCTATTATATTTTAAATTTTTAGCTTTAAATGAATTAAAATCATTTTGTGAAAATACTAATGGTGAATTTGTAATTATCTTGGAATTGAATGATTCAGATAGCTTTCAATCAATTCGCTCAGTACTTTTTAATTTGAAAGAAAAGAACCTTAAGTTTCCTATAATTTTCAAAAAGAATTATAAAAATAATTCGCTTGAAGAAGTTCAATTATTAGCCTCTTATGAAATAGGTGGATTATTTTTAGAAGGATTTGGTGATGGACTCTGGCTCACGCAAAATGATAAAAATTTAAATAAATTATCATTTAATATTTTACAAGCCACAAGAACCAGAATATCTAAAACTGAATATATTTCATGTCCAAGTTGCGGAAGAACTCTTTTTGATTTACAAGAAACTACTGCGAAAATTCGTGCAAAAACTGACCATCTAAAAGGGTTGAAAATTGGAATAATGGGTTGTATAGTAAATGGTCCTGGAGAAATGGCTGATGCAGATTTTGGTTATGTTGGCACTGGCGAAAATAAGATTTCTCTTTATAAAGGTCAGGAAGTTGTAAAGAAAAATATTCCAAGTGAAAATGCAGTAGATTCTTTAATTGAATTGATAAAGGATAATAATGCTTGGACAGAGCCAAACTATTAGTATAAAAACCATATTAAATAAGTTATTCCATGTAAAATTTTAAATTAAAGTATTTATCTAAAATAAGGAGAATAATGAAATTATTTATTAAACCACTTACAGATGTAGCCAAAGAAATGTATGCAAATCATGGCCATTTTCATCAAGGAGATGCAGGGCTAGATTTATATTCACCGGAGAAGATATTTTTTCGACCTGGTGAAACTAAAGTTATTAAACTAAACATTTCATGTGAACCAGAGGATGGGAAAGCATACTATTTACTACCTCGCTCAAGTATATCCAAGACTCCATTAAGAATGGCAAATTCAATAGGATTAATTGATGGTGGTTATAGAGGAGAAATTATGGCAATGTGTGATAATATTAAGGATTTTGAATATACTGTAGAAAAAGGTCAAAGACTTTTTCAATTAGTTGCAACAAATGCTTCTCCAATTGAATATGAATTAAAAAAGAGTTTATCAGATACAACTAGAGGTTCTGGAGGATTTGGCTCTACTGGAAAATAAATTAATATAATTTATGAAAATGGAATTCTTCAATATTACAATTCCATTTATTCAAAATTCTGTGTAATTCCTTTTCACCAATTTTACCATCATCAATTTTAAGGATAATTGTTTTTGTAGAAAGTGAAGTTTCACAATTACCCACTCCATTTAAGTTTATCAAATCTTTTTCTAAGTTTAATTGAAGTTTGGGATTTTCCATACCAGAGACTCTTAATACAACCTGAGTATCTGCATTAATTGTATTACGAAAGAAAAATAATCCAAAAAAGAAAATTGATATTGAAATAATTGAAATCTGTTTCAAAAGAAAATAGTAATAATTTTATGATGTAATTTAAAAATGAATTTCATTTATTAATTATCAAATATTAATTAAAATCCTTAACTGATATTTGATTCCCAGCTTTGTCATATATAATCCATTTCCCATGTTTTTTATTCATATTATAATAACCAGCTTCTTTTACTCTATTATTTTCCCCGTGCCAAATCCATTTCCCATGTTTTTTTCCAGATAAATATCTTTCAGTTCGAGTTAGTCTCTCATTTTCATCATAATAGTTAGCTTTACCATGTTTTAATCCATTCATGTATTGAATCACAGAATTCAATACTCCATTATCATGATATTCAATCCAAGTTCCTGTATAACCTTCTAAAAAAGAATTTTTATTTTTAGTTGAATCCTTTAATTGTAAATTTACAATATCTTTATTTTCAATATTAGAAATTATACTTGATTCTGAATTAGATGAATCGATTTTAAGTTTTTTTGGCTTAAAAATATGCCAAGTCATTTGATCAATTAATTTACCGTTTTTAAATATTTCATATTTCCAAACTTTACCATTTAAATTATAGTACTCCCATTTTCCAGATTTATAACCATTTAGATATTCACCTTCAATTTTAATAGAATCATTTGGCCAATATTCATAATAAGATTCTGTTTTTAAAAAATTTAATAAAAAGGTAAAAATTAATGCGATATAATAAATTTTCATTTAAAAGTAATTTTTTTCCTAAATTATAATATAAAAAACATAAAATTCTTAAAAATAACACAAAAAAGTTAAAGGCATCGACTTAATTTAAAAGTTAATAAAAATTTTATAGACAAAGAATAAAATCGGAATAATTAATAATATACTATTATTTATAATTAATCCTTAATTTAGATTGTGCAAAAGATAGAATATAGAAACTATTATTTACTAACTTTTTAACTAAAATATATTAACTTTAATTTTTAAAAATAAATTACAATAAATTACAACAGATTCATTCTCAACCAAAATTACTAATTTAAAATGAACTTAATTTATTTAACAATTTTTGGACTTACCTTCTTTTTCTTAGGAAATAGATTTTATAACTATTTTATTGCTTTAAAAATATATATAGTTGAAGAAAATTAATCATTAATAATATAGATAATTTTATAAAACAAAAGGTAAGAATTCTGTTTCTTACTACAGTAATGATTTATGTGGGAATTAAACTCTTTATCAAAGAATATTCTAACTAATATGAAATTTGAATTTTATGATAAACTTATTTATAAATGTGTTTTTCTAAAGTCTGATAAATATTCTATTATTAGCAAAATGGCATTGAGTTCTACATTAATTATGAAGTTTATCCCTAACCTAGTTTTTGTAGGATATTACATAATAAAAAATAACCAATTAGAAATTGGACCTTATCAAGGTGATGTAATTGCTTGTTCACCAATTAAAAAAGGTAAAGGTGTTTGTGGTAAATCATATGAATTAAAAGAAGAAATCATCGTACCGAACGTGAATAAATTTCCAAACTATATTGCATGTGATTCTATTACAAAATCTGAAATTGTTTTACCCGTATTTCATAAAAATCAATTAATTGCAATTTTAGATATAGATGGTAAACATACGAATCAATTTGATAAAATTGATTCAAAATATTTAAAACAGATAATAAAAACTATTTTCTAAGTATGCAAACAGCAGGGATTTATATTCATATTCCTTTTTGTAAGGTAAAATGTATTTATTGTGACTTTTATTCAATCACTGAACGAGAACATCAAAGAGAACATTTCACTGAAATGCTTTGTCGTGAAATCGAACTTTATAGAAATAAAAATCAATTTGAATTTAAGATAAATACCATCTTTATTGGAGGTGGAACACCATCTTTACTTACTAATAAACAACTTGACTCTATATTGAATTGCTTAGCTAAAAACTACCCTATGAATAATATATTAGAATTAACAATGGAAGTAAATCCAGGAGAAGCTCCAAAAGAAAAATTAGCAGGATTTAGAAAGTCAGGTGTGAATAGACTTTCCATGGGATTTCAATCACTTCAACCTAAATTATTAGAATTTTTGACACGAAGTCACTCTAAAGAAAATGCTTTAGAGACTTATAATACTGCAAGAGATGTTGGTTTTGAGAATGTTAACATAGACTTAATTTTTTCTATTCCTAATCAAACTTTGAATATGCTAGAAGATGATTTAAAGTTAATTACGGATTTAAATCCAAATCATATATCTGCATATTCGTTAACTGTTGAATCAGGTACTGAGCTGAATAAATTGGTTAAAAAAAAACAAATTATCATGCCTAAAGATGAGTCTGATTTAGAAATGTTATTATTTATTAGAGATTTTTTAAAAATAAAAAACTATTCAGATTATGAAATTTCAAATTTTTCTAAACCTGGTTTTGAATGTAATCACAATTTACATTACTGGAATACAGAACCTTATTTAGCTTTTGGTCCATCAGCTCATGGATTTAATATGAGAAATCGCTGGTGGAACGTAAGATCTTTAGATGAATACTTAAAAAGATTAGATAAATTTAAAAACCCCATAAATAGTAACGAAAAAACTGATTACTCATCACTATTTAATGAAGTATTATTAAATGGGCTTCGACTTAAAAATGGAATTCAAATTGAAAAACTAAATAAAATAAATCCAAATTGGAAAACTGATTTAAAAATTGGATTAAAAAGATGGAATGGGAAATTAGATTTAAATGAAAATTCCCTCCAACTTACGCATGAAGGAATTCCATTTTTAGATTCTATTTTACCTGATTTATTTATTGATTAGTGAATAATAATTCGATAAGGTATAACCATTTGATTAAGATCATTTTCAAAATTAGGAATACTTTGTAAAGTTTCTTGAATTTCTTTCAAAGAACCTGAAAACTCAATTGAATAAGGTATATTCATTTCATTTCTCCCAAAATTAAATCCTTTGTTTCTTCCTTGCTTAGGATATTCATCAATTTGGAATTGACCTTTTTCAAGACCTGCAATTTCAGCAGTTAAATTAACTGCATCTTCAAGATTACCAATTTCATCAACTAAATTGATTTTTTTTGCTGTTGTACCTGACCATACTTTACCAATACCAATCTCATGAACCTCTAATGAATCCAAAGCATTACGGCCGTCAGATACTCTTTTTAAAAATTTTCCATATACATGTTCAATTCCATCTCTTAAAATTTTTCTCTCCTCAGTATCCCATAATTTATTTCCTGAATAATAATCTGAACGCTTACCATATTTAATTCCCTCAGATTGAATTCCAAGTTTACTTTTTAAACCACTAAAATTAGGTCTTCCAGAAATTACTCCGATAGAACCAGTTACAGTTGTTGAAGACGCCATAATTTTATCAGCTTGACAAGCAATATAATAACCTCCAGATGCAGCTACACTTGACATTGATGCTACAAACGGTTTGATATTTTTTGTATCAGAAACTGTTGTATTATAAATTTCTTTCCACATCAAATCTGAAGATAACGCAGAGCCACCACCAGAATCAATTCTTAATACAATTCCTTTAACATTTTTATCCATTCTTGCAGTCTTTATCGCCCTGGTAATTGTTTCATTACCCATAACTGATGATGGTCCTTTGGACCCTCTCTGACTTTTACCCATTTGGATTCCACCAATAGCATAAATCACTGCAATTTTATCTTTATTCTCTACCCAATGCTCAACATATTCATCTTTTTTTTCAAAAGTATGTAAGGGTAATGAAACTACAGTTTTATTATTATATTTTTTAATATGCTTTTTAAACTCATCTGGATAAATTGTATTTGTTATTAAACCTACTTCTATTGCTTCATCTTCTCGGTAAGGACCTCCATCGATTATTTTTTTAGTATGCTCAAGAGTCCATCCCCTACCTTTTGATATAGCCTCAACATAATCATTATAAATATCATCAAAGAGTTGCCCTAAATTTTCTTTCATTTCTGCAGACATAGAGCTCCGAATAAATGGATCCATTGCTGATTTATATGGACTAATCTGCTCTACCTCATATGTAATTCCTATAGTATCAAGAAGATCTTTATAAAATTCAACTTCAATATGTAAACCTCTTAAATCTACACCCGATAATTCCGGAATATATATTTCATCGGCTACGCTTGCAACTATATAAGCACTATTTGAAATATAATCAGCATAAATAATAATTTTCTTTCCACTATCTTTAAAATTCTGTAGTGCTTCTCTAATATCCATTAACTTAGAAATTCCACCGCCTATTGATTTAAGATTTATCACTATTCCATCAACATTATCGTTAGCGGTAATCATTTCTATTTTATCTATGAAATCTTGAAGTTGATAATATTTAATTTGACCTCCACCAAGCAATGAAGAAAATGGATTAATATCAGGTATTTGAATATTAAATCCTTTTTTTGTCTTTACAGGTTCTTCTATAAAAACATGGTTTATTGTCAAATTAACAAAATTTAGTACTTTTTTATCAGTAGTTTTTTTTAATGAAGGTATTTTAATACCGCTTTGAATTTGGCTTGAATATCTAAATGAAATATTTGGTCGTAATGTTTTACTTCTGTTTCCAAAAGTTAGAAAATTTAAACTTGAAGTATTTAATGAAAATCCAAATAAAGCTTCTTTATGGTCGTTATATCCAGCGATAAAATGAATACCATTCATAGCTCTTATATTTATATTTGCTGTATAACTAAAGTTTAATTCTTTTATCTTAGAAAGATTATCGTGAAATAAATCAACACTAACCGTTAGTCTATTTCCTAATGGTTTAAATGCTGTACTAAACCTTAAGCCATTAATTTCATCATTTATATTGTAATTATGAGTTAAGCCTGTGGAAAGCCAAATATATGGTCTAAAAATTAAGCCTGTTACTAAATCTTTATTTGATGAATATGTTTGACCAAAATATAGATTAGCCTTTGGAAAATAACTTGCTGAACCAATAATATAATCGTAAGCTCCTTCTTCATCTAATATAATAGAAGCACCATACTTTTTATATTTTAATCCTAAACCAACTCTTTTTGAATTTTCAAATTGATCATTAATTCCAAGACCAAATTGTAAACCTCTATCAATACCTAAGCCGGCAGGATTCATATCAATTGCGTCTAAATTATCTGAAGTTGCATGTGATAATCCCGAAAAATAACTATTTGAAAAAGCTAATCCAGATAAAATAATTATTAATGATAATCTCTTCATTTTTTCCTTTATTTACTTAATATTTCAATCAATATTTGTACTTATTATTTAAATATAATTTCTCTATAAAAATAATCTTAAATCAATTATGAAAATTTAAAATCAATCAAATATCATTCATATAAAAAAAGGAGACAAATTGCCTCCTTTTTTATATAACTAAAAGTTATATTATTTCATTAACATTAGTTTTTCCATATAAACTTTATTGTTAACATTCATTTTAACAAAATATAATCCTGAGGATAATTCACTTCCATTAAAATTAATATTGTGATTTCCACTATTTTTAACCTCATTTACTAAACTAATAACTTGATTTCCTAATAAATCAAAAACGACTATATTTACATGAGAAGTTTTAGTTATATCATAAGAAATAGTAGTTTTAGGATTAAATGGATTTGGATAAATAGAATTTATTCCGAAATTACTGGGTATATTTTTAGCAATTAATTTAGCGCCATTTCCAAAATGATCTGAAAGTAATATTTCATTTTGTATTTCAATTTCAGAAATATTAATAATTATATTTGATACACTTCTATCCATAGTATAACCAATTGCAACTCCATTTTTAAAAGTTATATTCCAATTATCAACTTCTTCTGTTTTAGAAAAATCTCCGTTATAATTAAACTGAAATCCTGAAAGTCCTCTATTATTTTCAATAATCAATTTATTATTATTGATAATTTCAACTCTACCATCAATTTCAGCCTCAATAAAGAGACTGTTACTACCAAGTATAATATTTACAATATTAACTATATCTAAAACATTTATTGAACTATCATTGTTCATATCACCAACAGCCCAATGGTATTCTGTAGCTTCAATTACCGATGTAATAATATTAATTTCAAGTATAATATCTGTTACATTAACTGAACCATCATTATTCATATCACCCATTAATAATTGCATTTCAATAGATGAACAGTCAGAGTTTGAAAGATTTGAAATTCCCTCATCATACACGGCTAATACATCATAACAATATTCAGTACCTCCTATAATATCAAAGTCCTCATATTGAGTATTAGTTGTAAACGTAACAAATAAACCATTTCTATATAAATTATATCCAATAAACTCTCTTAACTGATGATTTCCAATAGATATATTGAATAAATCCATACTTCTTTCACCATCTGGAGTATGAAAAAATTCAAATTGCCTACCAGTACTTGAAGCAGTTAATTCAGCACATAATTCTTCATAATCTAAACAACAATCTTCTAATTCTAAACATGAATCATCGCACCAACAATCTCCAGCATTTCCACCACAATTATTTTCACATGAATTTGTGATTGGTTCATCACAATCTTCTGGACATAAATAGGAATCTTCATAGTAATCATCCAATTGATCACAATTACCATCACCACAATACATACCAGGATCACCACCATCATCAGTACCAGTATTATCTTCACAATCACAATCACCTTCATCACAATTAAATTGGGAGCAATTAAAATAAATGCCCCATGAGCCATCATCACAAACTCCATCGCCCAACCATGAGTCTAAATAAAAATTATCTTGACAAATACCCTCACAATCAGAAAATTGACCTTCAGGACAACTTGTTGGTTCTTCCCAATTTACTAAAATTGAGTTCCCATATGAAGTTGTAATTAGATTTAGGGGCTCATTTAATGTATCATTAAATTCTAAACCAATAGTTGAATTAAAATGAAAAACAGCTTCTAATGGACATTCAGTAAGGTTTTCTTCACAACCATTAATTTCAGATGATCCAAAAGTAAATATGAATTGTGCAACTGTTGCCAAAGGTGTATTTTCAGAAGCTTCTGCAAAAAATTGATAAGTTTCCGATTGACCTGCAAAAACACCATAAAATGTATCACTTGTGTTATCAATAGTGACATATTCACTTAAAGATTCTATGGTAAGTCCTGGATAATTGAAATAATCAGCAGAACCATTATTAGAATAAGTAATCTGAATATTTGCATATTCACCGGCCTCCCAAACACCATCTGCATTTTCATCGAAAATTATTGGATTTGATAATTCTAGAATTGGTGCGTTTATTAAAACTTGAAATGTACCCTCGTAACCTCCTCCAATATCATACCAAAATTCTGCCATATAACCATCAGGTACATTCCCTGATACGGTAAATGATATAGTAGTATTTCCTATTTCACCTGCATTAATTTCATCTAAAACTATATATGGGATATTACTTGTAATATATTCAAAATTCGTTGGTCCATAAGTTCCTACAGAGCCCTCATATATCTCTACACCAATATTTTCAAAAAATATATTTAATGTTACTTCTTCATTAAAATCAACATTACCATTACCATTGGTATCATCAACAACTTCATAACTGTGGTACATTAAAAATGGACCTTCGGGGGTTATTATACTTAATATTGATTCATAAGGATATTTATTATAAGATGATATAACTAAATCTACATCACCAGGTGAAGTAGTTAAGGAACTAATATCTAAAGTTAAATTACCTGAAGTATTTGTATATCCTGAAACAATCAATTCGCCATTTCTTGAAATTGCAACTAAATCACCTTCATTACTTGTATTAATAGTTAATTCAGACTGACCAATTAAAAGAATAGATTCATGATTTACACTTAACTCAGATGGAGGTAATGTTCTAATATTCACTGTAGGATCACCAAAATAAGTCCAGTAATTTGTTTCATTTATTCCAGAACTACCTTGCAAATCATTCATGTAAAGACATCCATTTGTTGCAATCCCACCAATAGTACGCGTTTTATTTTCATCATATGATTCTGTAAGGATTAAATTCATTCCATATTGACCATGCATAGGAGGTTCCCAACTCTGACTAATTGTTGAACCCATGTGGGCAATACCACCAGATGGCGAACCATTATGCGTAGCTCTTAACCAAGCTTCACCAAAAGATTCATCATAGGCATCAAATTCACCAACATTACATCCAACTGTTATTACGAAAGGTAGCATACCCGTATTAGTAAGACCATTAACATCGCTATTACCAAGTGGAGCTCCATTTGACCAACCTAATTGATATCCATGCCCCGTATAATTAATAATACTTCTACCTTGGTTTATCGCATTAACACCTTGAGTTAATGAACCAGAAGGATCTGCAATAACTGGACAATCATCATAATTATAGTCAGTTAGTATTGGACATATCGTCTGTGAGTTAAATACATCATCTGTTTGTCCACCCCACCCTGGTCCTTGATTTGAAGCAATACCTAAAGCTTTAGTATACCAATCTCCATTATTTGGAAATCTTTCATAATTAATACTTCGCTCAACTTGAGTTTCAATTTGTGAAGGAGCTGAACCTGAAAATCTACCAACAATTACCTCTGCATAACTATCATCTCCAGCAATAAATCCATAACTTGGATCTGATAATGAACCATTAATACTTGGAGATGGAACTTGTGCTATATCACCTACTAATAATAAAAATGTTAAACCATGAGTATAATAATAATCTGATACAAAATTTTTAATTGCAGTTGAATTACCTCCAGCTTGCGATACTGAAACCATTTCAACAGGGATTCCTTTTAAATTTTTCCATTCAATTAATGGGTTCATAGTTGTCATAAATGCCTCATTAGAGATTATGAGCATATTACCATGGTCAACTAAATATTCAAATCTCAAATCATTAGTTGAATTTATAAAATGAGAGCTATATATATTCTGAAATTCCATTGAGCGAGTAATAGGAGTATTTTCTCTGTCTAATTCATTGAGAATTGCTTCACCACTAGTATATACTTCAACAGTTATTTCTGAATAAACTCTTAATGTATTGGTCACTGGATTATACTGAATTGGATAATACACAATAGAGGTACCACGCAATTCTCTTAGAATATATGGATCTCTTAATTCTACTAATTTATTTGGGTAAAAATTATCTTCAGTATAAACCTTACCGTATTCGTATGGTATTGTTTCAGGATTTATTAATCGAGAAATATTTCCCTTTGAAGGTATTATATTATAATCTGGAAAATCTATATATTCAGTATTTAATACTCTTACTTCCATTCTTTTATCATCTGGGATAATAATTGAAGTAGATTTCATAGGTAAATCTGGAGCTCCTTTTTCTAATATTTGTGCGCCTTCCTTTAACCTAATAATATTTTCTGACTCACCATTAACTGATATAATTTCATAGCCATTAATATTTAAAGTAATTTTGGTACTAAAAATATCAGAATTTTCAACTCTTATATTTTCTTCATTTTGATTTTCATTATCAATACTCACCCACTGTGAGGATATTAAAATAGCTGAAGATGCGATCAATAATAATAAATACTTCAATTTATACATCTTTATTCCTTTCTAAAATATTATAATTATTTTCAAATTATTTTTACAAATTTAAACTAATTTAAATCTCAATATATATCTTAGTTATTTTTCAAATTGTATCATTTTAAACTCAGAGAGACTAATATTTATTTATTAAATTTAATCAGATTAAAATTATTTATTATACTATAAATAACTAAAAAACTATTAAATCAAATATTAGCATAATAAATTAAAAGGAATAAATTGAAATATAGAGCTAAACACGACATTAAAAGTGGTGCTAAATTAAAGATTAAAAAGCAGAAAACTACTTCCTATGGTATTTTAAAATCAAATGAAATTGTTACAGTAATAGATACTTTTCACTTTCCGACACGATTTGAAGTAGAAGATAAAAATGGGAAAAATTGGGTTATTTACACCCATGATTTTGAAGAGATAAATGAAGAATAAATCGATTATTATAATTATTTTGGGATTAAGTTTTTCTTCTAATTTAGTTTGCGATAAATCTGAATTTGAGTCCATAATTAAAGATATTCAGCAATATGGTAGTAAATTTAAAGTTATATCCGTTCAAGATACTATTTTCTCATCTCAAATTCTAAAAAAAACTGATAATAAATTAATTATTAACTTGCTAGAACAAAAATGGTCTAATTATAAAATAAGTCAAAATTTTAGTGAACAATACTCAAAGGGTTCATATCTACCTTATGAAATACTTATAAAAGATATAAATTGTATTGAAGAAATAAACCGTCCTAACTTAGCAAAAGAATATTCCTATCTTGGATTTACAGCTCTTTTCCTTTGGGGAATTCTTTCGATATTCAATCTTTTATAAATTATCCCTCTCTTAAATTGTAAGCATTCGCAACTCTATCAATAGCTACCATAAATGAAGCAATCCGCATTGGAACCTTATTTTTCTGCTTTATTGAAAATACTTCATCAAATGACTTAACCATTTTGTCTTCTAATTTCATATTGACATCATCTTCTGTCCATTTAAATTGTTGTAGGTTTTGAACCCATTCAAAATATGAGACTGTTACACCACCTGCATTTGTTAAAATATCTGGAATAATTGCAATTTTACGACTCCATAAACTATCAGCAGCATAACCTGTAACCGGTCCATTAGCGGCTTCAATTATAGCCTTACATTTAATTGAATTTACATTACTTTTATTAATAGCACTTCCCAATGCTGCTGGTATTAAAAAATCACATTTTAATGCTAATAATTCTTGGTTAGTAATTTTTTTACCTTGTTTAAAACCATCAATAGTTCTGTTTTTAGAATTATATTCAAATAAACTTTTAATATCAAGTCCATTTGGATCATAAAGTCCACCTGAAACATCACTAACAGCTATAATTTTACAGCCATATTCATCTAAAAATTTTGCTGCATATGATCCAACATTGCCAAATCCCTGTATAACTACTTCAGCATTATTTAATTCTATACCCCATTTTTCTGCAGTTTCTCTTGTTATTATAGCAGTACCTTTTCCAGTAGCAGCTTCTCTCCCTTCTGAGCCACCTAATTCTATCGGTTTACCAGTTACAATTGCTGGTGAATAACCATGGATTTGACTATACTCATCCATAAACCAACTCATTACTTGAGCATTAGTATTTACATCCGGTGCTGGTATGTCAATATTTACACCTATAATTGGATCTATTCCTCTAAAAAAACGTCTTGACATTCTCTCTAATTCAGTTTTGGAGTAATTTGATGGGTTTACAGCTATACCACCTTTTCCACCTCCATAAGGTATGTCCAATAAAGCTGTTTTCCATGTCATTAAAGTTGCTAAAGATCTTACTTCTTCAATATCAACATGTTGATGGTATCTAATTCCACCTTTAAATGGTCCTCTCGTATTATTATGCTGTACTCGATATCCTATAACACTGTCAATTTCTCCATTGTCTCTTCTAAAAGGAACTTCAACAGTTAATTCTCTATCTGGAATTTCAAGAGCTCTTCCTATATTCTTCTTCAGCCCTAATTTTAAAACTGCTTTTTTATATGCAACGGAAGTTGGATTAGTACTTGAACTTTCTTTTGCCATTTTTATCCTATTTTATTTTAGAAATGATATATTTTTATTGGTTTTTAAAAATAATATTATAACGAATTTGTTCTGTTTATTGCTCTCTTCCACCCCGCCCAAATTTCAATTCTTTCTTTTTCTTCCATTTTTGAATTAAAAATTTTATCAACTTTTCTTACTTTTAATAATTCTGATGATGATTCCCAATAGCCTGTTGCAAGCCCTGCAAGATATCCCGCACCTGTGGCAGTAGTTTCTATATTTTTAGGTTTATTAATTTTCATTCCTAATATATCTGCTTGAAATTGCATTAAAAAATTATTTTGCGTTACACCACCATCTACCATTAATTCAACTAAATCTGAATTTAAATCTTTTTGTATTCCATCAATTAAATCCTTTACCTGAAATGCAATACTTTCTAAGGCTGCCCTAATAATATGATTTTGGCTAGTACCCCTTGTTAAACCACAGATTAAACCTCGTGCATCCATATTCCAATAAGGAGCTCCTAACCCTGTAAACGCTGGAACAAAGTAAACCCCTCCTGTATTATTTACAGATAGTGCAATTTTTTCTGTTTCTCTTACATCGTTTATAATTTTTAACTCGTCTCGAATCCACTGAACAACTGCTCCGCCTATAAAAACTGAACCTTCTAATGCAAATGCAGGATTTCCATCACTATCAATAGAAAGCGTATTAATCATACCTGAATTAGACTTGATTTTTTTATCACCGGTATTTAAAAGTAGAAAACAACCAGTACCATAAGTAATTTTGATATTATTTGGATAAAAACCATTTTGTCCGAATAATGCTGATTGCTGATCTCCTGCTATACCAGATATAGGAATTGATTTTCCCAACAATCTTTTATCCGTTTCAGAATAAATACATGAAGATGACTTTACTACTGGTAATATACAACTTGGAATATTTAAAATATTTAAGAGTTCCTTGTCCCAGCATTTTTTATTGATATTATAAATCAAGGTCCTACTTGCATTTGTATAATCTGTTACATGACATTTTCTTCCTGATAAATTCCAGACTAACCAAGTATCAATTGTTCCAAATAAAAGATTACCATTTTCAGCATTAATTCTGGATTTTTCAACATTTTCAAGAATCCATTTAATTTTAGTTCCTGAAAAATAACTATCAAGTACTAAACCTGTTTTTTTTAGAAATAAAGCACTCAATCCATCTGATTTTAAAATATCACAATATTCAGAAGTTCTTCTACATTGCCAAACTATAGCATTATATACAGGTTTTCCTGAATTTTTATCCCATATAACAGTGGTTTCTCTTTGATTAGTAATTCCAATAGAGTCTAATTCATCTGGAGAAAATACTTTTAAAATATTATTAATTAGATTTTGAGATAAATTCCAAATTTCTATAGGGTCATGCTCAACCCATCCAGGCCTTGGATAATATTGCTTAAACTCTGAATATTCTTTATGAACGACATTTCCACCCTTATTCAAAAGTAAAATAGTTATTCCAGTAGTGCCAGCATCTATTGATAAAACATATTTATTCAATGAATATCTGTATTAATAGTTGAAGATTGTTCGATCTCAATAATTAATTGTTTAACAATACTTTTAATTGGTCTTATTGAACTCACATATTCACATGATGGCCCTGCGCACCACATATTTTTATAACTTGCATTAAATGCTGATTTTTTTAACATTTTCATACCTTTATATGCAATTAACATTTTTGCATATTTTTTTATTCTTTTATTTTTATTAATTATGTATTCAAGCCAAGATTCTTTTGTACCTATTTTTTTTACAAATGGAGTATTTATCACAGTGCATGGTGTGCCAGAAAGTTTTGTTGTTAAAACAATATCTTTCTTACCATGATCTACAATTGCTTGCTTATATTCAGTAGAAATATCAGCTTCTTTACAAGCAATAAAAATTGTTCCCATTGATACTCCACAAGCTCCAGAATTTAAAATATCATTAATTCCTTCTCCATCACCAATTCCTCCAGCAGAAATAATAGGAATACTACACTCTTTTACTAATTCTGGGATTAATTTACTAGCTTTTTGTGGGCCAGCATGTCCTCCTGCATCTGAATTAACAGCTATGATAGCATCTGCACCTAAGTCCTGAACTTTTTTTGCATATTTTAAATCAACAACATCGCAAAATACTCTTATACCTTTTGGTTTACATGCATCTATTACTGACTTAGGAGACCCTAAAGAAGTAATAATAAAATCCACTTTATTTTCTATACATGCGATTAATTGTTCTTTAAATTTCACATTAGACTTATTTACAATTAAATTAATTCCAAATGGCTTACAGCCTATATTCTTTAATTCTTTTAATGCAGCTTCAAATTCTGATATTGTTCTATAATTTAATGCTGGAATTGCTCCTGTAATACCAGAATTAACGGCCTCTTTTACCATTTCAGTATTTGATACTAAAAACATAGGTGCCATAATAATTGGATATTTTATATCAAGTATTTCTGTTAATTGAGTCTTCATTTAAATTTTAAATCGTTTTTGTAAATATATTATTAAAAATTTTAAATGCTCCAAAATAAGTTCCAAAAGCTGAACCTAATCCTGTTAAAATAAAAATAAGAAATACTTTTAAAAGTTTATTACTCCACCATTTTTTAGGGTTTGAAAAATCTTCTATAACAGAATTAAAATTTTTCACAAGAGGTGGTGAATAATTAATTTGTACAAATGCAGCGACATACCCTGCACCAATTACCGGTGTAAGACTTGTAATTGGTGCACTTATAAAAGCAGATAATATTGTAGCTGGATGAGCAAGTGCTATAATTGCTCCTACCATTGATGGAATCCCATTAGCTAAAATCCATATAATTAAATTTTGCCCTGCTTCATCCATTCCTCTATTCAATCCTATATATATAATAGAACCAATAATTAATATTGGTAAAGACCAGCCAAATATTTTCCAACCAATAGAAATTGGAGGTATTTTCTCAATTTCTTTTAAATTAGTTTTTTTATGATTTTCCAAATAATCAATAATACCCAACATATGACCAGCTCCTACAACAGCAACAACTTTATTACCTGCACATTGACGTATCTTTTCAGCTAAATAATGGTCTCGTTCATCAATTAGTACCCTTTTTAAAGAAGGAAGACTTTCACCTAAATCATTAATCATTTTTGATATGACATCTGTTTTACGCAATTCAGATAATAGATTTTCATTAACTTCACTTTCAAAATTATTATTTTTATCCCCAAAAAATAATAATTTAAACTTTTCTATAAATGATAAACTTTTCCAAGTTCTTCTTAAAGTAATACGAATATCTCTATCACATAATTCAATAGGTATATCTAAATCTTCGGCTGCAATTGTAGCAGTTAAAAATTCATTTCCAGGTTCGATATCTAATTTTTTTGCAAGTTTCTTTTGATATGACGCTAATGCAACATTTAAAAGGAGTGTACTTAATTGTTTCTTTTTAATTACTTCTTTTAAATTAAGATTATCCCATTTTTTTTTATTTTTCAATGAATCAAATCTTTTTTTATCTAACTCTAAACAAACACAATCAGGCGATTCATTTCGTATTACTTCTTCAACTAAATTTGCAGATATTTTAGAAATATGCGCAGTACCAATCAAATAGAACGTTCTATTATTAATATTTAGAATTTTTACATCTTCAGGATATAAACTCATTTATTAATTATCCCTTTTTAAAATTTTATCTAAAATAAATTCTCTAAGTTTTTTTTCTTTACCATCTCGTATTTTTATGATATTCTCTCGATGTAAATAAATACCAATAAAACAAATTACTATTGAATAAATTGTTATCTCAATATTTAGACTACTTTTCCAAACAAGAATTGGACCAATAAAATATAAAAATATTCCAGTTATACTTATGTAATTAGTAATAATTGCAAAACATGAGAGAAATAATATCATAATAAAGCCTAAACTGCTATCAATGCCCACAAAAAAACCAATAAAAGATGCAACACCTTTTCCACCTTTAAATTTTAAATAAAATGGGAAATTATGGCCAAGTATTGCAGAAAGACCTGCATAATAGTAATTCAGTTTACCAGCATCAAAAAAAATATTTACTAGCGCCATTGCAAGCACAACTTTGTATATATCCAGAACGAAAGTAATAAAACCTAACTTAAAACCTAGTATCATTGTCGCATTAGAAGCACCTGCATTATGAGTCCCATGTTCACGAATATCAATTTTATTAAAGATACGACCAAGGATATACGAACTTTGAAAGGAACCAATAATGTAACCTAATATACATGAGCTTATGAAAGTAAAATTTAAAAGTTCCATATNAATTAGACTATATTCAATATTTATTTTTTTTTATTGTCTTATTAATTGTCTTTGACAACTCTTATTCCTGTTGACCAATGCGGTTGACCAGTAGAATATTTTAAATGCCATTTTAGTTTAGAATTAAATTCTCCCCAGTCCCAACCACCTCCAGCAGAAATTTTATAATGATTACTAAACTCATTATCATTTTTTAACCATTCTGATGCATTACCTATAATATCATAAACACCAAAAGGGCTAGAGTTATCAATCATATTATTTTGCTCTTTATAAAAACCTACTGGAGTAGTACCATCACCCCATTGATATGAAAAATCTGATGGAATGTTAAACTGACTATTTAAAACATTAATTTTTAAGTGCATGTCACCACCACCACCCCATGGCCAATTTAAATTTAAATCATCTTTTCCTGCTTTTATCCATTCATCATATTTTGGTAATCTAAAATTATAATAACCTGCAAAATGATTTGCTCCATACCAAGAAACATTTACTACTGGATGATCAATATAATTTATATTATGAATTTGAAATTCAGAATTAATATAATCAATAATTCCAAAATTATATTCATTCAACATATGTACGTATGCATTTCCTAAAATAAAAAATGACTTTTCAATTAAATCATTATTTTCTTGATAAAAACCATTAACACAAGTTTCACCAATATTATCAATACAATTACTTATCCATATATCATCTTCTTGAATTGCAGTATTTAAATATTCTAAATATTGTTTATTAGTAATTTCATATTTCGAAATTTTAAAATCATAGTTAATTAAAAGGTTATTACCACTTCCAGGATCTACATAAACCCCCGAAGATATTTGTACGAATTCAATATTCATACCGTAAAGAACTAAATTTACAACCTGTACTACATCTACAATATTTAATTGCCCATCTCCATTTAAATCACAAAATTCTTCGCCTTCATTTAAGATTGAATCAATCATTATAACAATATCTACAATATTTAAAGTATTGTCATTATTAAAATCACATACTTCAGAAAATAAAGTGCTAAAGATTAATAATATAAAAAATAAATTTTTCATTTATTAAAATATATCTAAAGAATTAAAATTTTGATTGAAAACAGACATTGCTATTTCTTCAGAATGACCAAACCAACCTGTCATTAAACTAGAATATATCTGACGGTAATCTATATTAAACGGGAGATTTTGATTGCTATCTAAATTTATTAAATCTGGGACACCACCAAAAATCCCACTATTTAAATTATTCCCTAAAATAAAATGAGGTGCTGAACTACCATGATCTGTCCCTAATGCACCATTTTCATAAGGTCTTCTACCAAATTCAGATGTTGTCATTATTACTACATTATCTGCTAACCCCTGATTTTCTAAATCTGTCATAAGTGATGTTATAGATACAGACAATCTATCTAAAAGAGTTTCCTGTCTATTAAGTTGATCATCATGCGTATCAAACCCTCCATGATGCACTAAATAAAATGGTGAATACAATCCACCTGATATTAATTTTGCTATAATTTTTAAATACTTCCCAGGAGTATTATTTGTATAACTTACTGTATTTATACCATTTAAAGATGCTGCTTGTATTACATCTGCATAATTAAAAGAAAGAGTACTAATTTGACGAACATAAGCTACCTCTTCAAGTCCTGCAGTTAAAATAGGATTTACATCATCTGTCAAATAATCATATGTTTCATTTACAAGTTGATAAAAAGTCTCTGGATCATCAACTAAAACACCAGTCATACCATCTTCACCTGTTAATTGGAGAGTATTAGAATTTCCTATTTGAAATCCAGGAGGATCCATAGGTGGATTAGAATGAATATCAGTCAAAACATGTTCGATATATCTAGCTATCCATCCAGTAGATAGTACTTCTTGGCTACTAGAACCACTTCTCCAAATATCAGTTGAACGAAAATGAGATAAATTTTGATTATTATATCCAACATTTTCTATGACTGCTAATTTGTCTAATTGCCATGTTTCATAAAGTTCAGATAACTGGGGATGTAGACCTAAATCTTCTGAAATAGGTAATACATTTTGAGGAGAAATACCAATATTTGGTCTCAATTGATAATATATATCATTACTATATGGAATAACTGTATTTAAACCATCATTACCACCACTTAAGTTGACTATAATAACAGTTTTATTATTAAATGCTTCTCTTAAATCTCTAGACACANGTTGTCCAAAAACTGGTTGTAGTATTCTTGGTAAAAATAATCCACCAGCGACAGCAAACATTGATTTTTTTATAAATTCTTTACGATTCATCTGACCTGAAACTCCTCCAAACGCATTATATGCTTAATTACAGTTTTAAGCCTTTGTTCACTACCAGGATCATATAAGTACCAATCATAAATTTCAGCACCATCTAATAACTCTTCAAGTAATAAATCAACTGTTTGTTGTGATGGCCTAATTGCTAAAAGATAGTTAATCATTTCTTCCAATAAAATTTCAGGATTATTAGGATTTGTAAATTTTTCTGCAAACTCGATTACATTTTCCCATTCAAGAAGTTGATTTTCATATCCATCTACGATATTATTAGTCATAGACTTTCTGTAGGGCAATGTATAAGTATTGATCCAACTTCTATAGCCATCCCACCCGCTTACATCAGGAGGATAAAACATTGTTTGTCCTAAAATCATATTAGACCATATTATTAGTTCATTTTTTGTTTCAAAATCAATATATAATTGTCTAAATGAACCTAATGAAAAATAGATTGGATTTTTATATTTAGAACCTCTAAAGTTATTATCGAAAAAATGATTACTTGATAATAATAATCTTAATACGGGTTCAATTTCAAAATTATTACTAACAAGTTCTATTGACATTTGGTGTACAATTTCTTCATCTGGTATTTCATAAACAAACCATTTATATAATTTTCTACATAGATATAAAGCTGTTTCTTCTTGCTCAAAAATTAAATCTACTAAATCATCCACCCCAATATCACCAGTATTACCAAATATTGTTTTTTCTCCATGATCATGTCTAGTAGGTGAATAGAATGATGTAAGTCCATCAGTATCTATACCAGTAAGTGATCTAGCAGCCTCTTCAATATCAAATTGAGTATAATTACCCTCTCCCATCGTGAATAATTCTAATAATTCTCTTGCATAATTTTCATTAATAGTAAAATTATTTTCATTAACAAAGTAATTTTGATCATTATCTAACCACTGTAACATAGCAGGATCATAATTTATTGACTTGACTAAATCTTTAAAATTCCCAAAAGAAAATTTACGGAACAATTGATTTTGTAAATACATTGATGGAGTGAATTTTACGACTTCAGCAGAAGAAGCAAAATGATCATGCCAAAATAAAGTCATCATTTCAGTTATGTTTAATCCTCTTTGATTCATTAAGTCTAACCACCAACTCTGTAATCCTACATAGTTTAATTCCCAATTATTTCTTATTGAATCTTTTTGAGTGGATGATAACTGACTAAAGTCTGGATGAATATGATGATATATCCAATTTTCTTCTAAAATTGGTTTCTCTAATTTTTGAAATAAAAGATCTAATGTAGCATCTAAACCGATTTCAATAACATATTCAATCTCTTCTAGTGTTGGTCCAAATGTTGTCCTATTTAATAGGTGGATTGCTTCATTTCTTGTTAATTGGTTCCTTTTCTGATGTAAATTTTTTACTTTTGATTGATTATAATATTTTTTTAATGGACTATTTTTATAATACTTTATTAGGTTATATCGTTTTGCATTTGAAAAAGTTGGTGGAGCGTTTAATGGTGGAAATTGTTCGAGTGAATAAAGAAAATTAAAAACAATTATAAGAAATGTAGATATTTGTAAGAAAATCATACTATAAGCTACGAAAATTTTTATTCGTGAGCAAAAACATCTCCTACAGAAAGTAAATAGTTAATATTAATGATAAATAGAAAAATTATTGAAGTCAATGTCCTATATTATTTTAAATACATCATAATTCTATGGTGAATTTTATTTAATAAAAATAGAGTCTAAACTAGTTTTAGAAATAGGAAGCAGGTTGGGAGCCAAATCAGGATAAGATTCTTTCTCTAAAATTGCATGATAAGGAATATTTGTTAAATTAATATTATGAATAATATCCCAATTTATTTCAATATTTTTAAAATTGTCTTTTAATAGAAGATTCAAATCATCTTGAAATTGATAATCTTCCAACCACTCAGTTGAGGTTTTCGCATCAGGAAAAGTATCTTTCAAATAATTTTGCGCCAGAAAATAATCCTCCCACATTATTTTTTGTTGAATTACTTTCTTATCTTTATCAAATCCATATTCTTCTGATTTCTTTGTAAAATAATAATCTCTTACCAAATCATCTATTGCAATTTTTAACTGATTTGGAAATTCATTTCTTTTCATAATATGCTTTCTGAAAACTAAAGGATGAATTTTAATATTCTTAAATAATTTTTCAATAGACCAGAATTCATTACTAACCTGAAATAATATTTCACTTTTATTTATTTCTGACGATTCATTCATATAAGAAAAGATATTATTATAATGAGATTTCATATCAATAACTTTATTTTCATTCATTTTTAATCTCTTTCCAAAATAATTTATTAAACTTGTAAATCCTTCCTTTTTATATTTTATATTTTTTTCTTCCATTATTTTATTGATATAATTTAAGTATATTTTTTCTCCTGTAATTTTATAAAAATAATTTGAAATTTTATTTTTTCTAAGTCTTACTTCACTTTCAGTTATTGCAGGATTATCGTACCAGCTATTTATTTTTATATACATATGAAGATTCCCAACTGAAAAAGGTCCTACTATTTCACCTATATTTCTATCTAAAATATACAATGAATCTAATATCTCAGCTTGTTCATACTCATTCCACTTTAGATCTTTATTAAATATATGAATTCTTGGGTATTTTTTGATAAGTAAAGAATCATAACTCCATGAATTAATAATCAATGATGTTTCATTTAAATTCTTCGGAATTTGAATATAAGATAATTTGTACTCACGACCAATTAAGTTTATTTTAGAATTAATCTTATCAGTACTTAGTTTTAATGAATCAGATACTACTTTTTTATATAATAATTGTCGCATTGTTTGTGCTTCTCTACCAATAATATATTTTTTTTGACTTTCGGATAAATATATGTTTTTATTTTTAGAAACTTTAGAAAGTAATTTTTCTAAAATTAGATTTTTGAGTATTAAATTTTTATCACTTTCTTTATTTCCTTGACAAAATATTGGTCTAATTGTATATTCTGAACGCATTATAAATTCTTCAATAAAAACGATAGAATCATCAAATTTAAAAATAAATTCATACTTTTGCTCTTTATTAGAACATGATAAATAAAAAATAGTTAATAGGCATAAGTAATACTTTTTCATTTACTAAATAATTGTATTTTTTACAGTTAGTAAATACTTAAAAAATAGTATGAAACAATGTTTTTTAATAAGAGACATAGATATTTTATTTAAGTTAATTGAATTTTATATATTGTTTTACAAATGAATTATGAGAATGGGTTAGGATTTAAAAAAACCTAATAAAATGGGTTAAATCATTAATAGTTATAGTATTGATTTAATCTTTGTTTACAAAAGTATTAAATTTATTTAAAGTTTAATTCAGGATTATCTTTGAATTTTACAGATACTAATTTAGAAACGCCCTCTTCTTCCTGAGTAACACCATATAAATAATCAGCGGCTTCCATTGTAAGTTTATTATGAGTGATAACAATAAATTGAGTATTTTTTGCAAATTCTCTTAAGACTTTCGTGTATTTTTTTATATTTCTATCATCTAATGGGGCATCTACTTCGTCTAAAATACAAAAGGGACTCGGCTTTACTAAATAAATTGCAAATAATAAAGAAATTGCAGTTAAAGCCTTTTCACCCGCTGAGAGCATTTTCAATGATTGAGTACGCTTACCAGGTGGTTTTGCAATTATTTTGACATCAGCTTCAAGAGGGTCAACACCATCTTCTAAACAAATCTCAGCTTCACCTCCATCAAAAAATCTTTTAAATGTAGATTTAAAATTACTTGCTATTTCGCCAAATGTTTTTAAAAATTTATCACGAGCTTGTTTATCAATACGGCTAATTGTTTCAATTAGTGTTTTCTCTGCTTCAACTAAATCATCTACTTGCTCTTTTAAAAATATTAATCGTTCGTTTTCCTTTTCATACTCATCCTGAATTGCCATATTAATTGGCCCTGTACGTTCAATAGATTCTTTAATAGATTGAATATCATAAATTAATTCCTTAACATCTACTTCAGAATGATCTATTTCTTCCAATTCCTCTATTGAAATAGCAAATTCTTTATAAATATTATCCACCAAATTTTTACGACTATTTTTCAAATTGGAAACTTTTAATTCCATTTCCTGAATATCGAAAATACGTTCTTCTTTTAATTTATGATGACTACGCATATTTTGCTGAAGCTGCTTTAATTCTTGGTATGCTTCATTATATTCTTTGTCTGTAGCTGATTTATTATTGCTTAAATTTTGCTGCTCATTAATTAAATTTTGTTTTAATTCTTTTTCAAGTAATAATTTTTTATCTAAATCTTCATTAGTTTTTAACAATTGTTTGTTTATATTTTGGATTCGATCAAGTCGTCTTTTATTTTCAGCTATTCTATCATCGATAGAATTAATACGTAATTCAATTGAATTTTTTTCTTTTTCAGATTCTAATAATTGTAATTGCTTTTCCTGGGTTACTTCCTGTTGTTGATTTATTTTCTGCCTAAAAATTTCAGTCTTTTTAGATATTTCTTCAATTTTTTGTTTGAAATTAACTTTAATATAATTTAAATCCCTAACCTTATCTTTATTTTGGTCAATCTTTATTTTTAATAAATCAATTTGGATTTTAGATTTCCCAATTTCATTTTTATTTTCTTTTTTCATTTCTTGAAGATGAATTAAACTTGTCTCTTTTCTAGATAATTCAATCTCTAACTTTTGTTTTTCAGAAACCTCCTCTTCTAATTCTTTTTCTATTTTTATAATTTCTTTATTTAAATTCGCTATTTTTTTTTCTTTATCCTTCTGAGAAAAAATTAATTTATCTAATTTATTTTGATTTTTTTTTATTTCTACTTTGATCTGTTTAATTTCTTTTTTCTTACCTAAAACAGAAATATTATTTTTTGATGAGGAACCTTTTAATTGATAATTATTTTTTATTAAATCGCCACTTTTTGTCACAATAGAACCAGAAGTAATTTCTGAAGCAGTCATTGTATCTACAATCTCAACATGTCCGTATAGATGGTTAACTAAATCATTTATCTTGGTATTTGATTGAATTAGTTTCAAGAATTGATTTTTCTTTTTAATATTTATTGAACCAACTTTATCCAAGGAAATTAAAGTAAGTGATCCACCGTTATTATTCTTTAAATCATTTAAAATATTTTGTGCAGTTGATATCTTATCAACAACTACTGCATTTTTCAAATCGCCCATTACAGCTTCTGATGCCATATGATATTCTTCTGGAATTTCAATTAAATCTGAAAGAATACCAATAATGCCTTTATAATTTAGTTTATTTTCTTCAATATAATTTAGGCCAGTTGCACTATCACCACGAGATTTCAAAATGCTTTTAAATAAATTAACTTTTGAATTTAGTTCATCATTTTTTATTCTTAGGTAAGATATTTCCTGAAGCGATTGTGCGATTTCTGAGTCAAATTTTAATTGTTTTAATTTATATTTATCTAAATTTATTAAAATATTATTTGAGGATTCTTCTTTTGCAGTTATTTCTCTTTTACAACTTGAAATTTCTTCTAACATTTTGAGATCACGAGATTTAAACTGTGCTCTTCTTAATTCTAGCTTTTCAAGAAATTCTGATTGAGATTTTAATGAATTTTCATTAAGTTTAAATGCTGTTTCTTCTTGAAAAATCATATTTAAATGAGCATCAAATTCAGCCTGTTTAGATTGATGATTTTTAATTTGTATTTCAGAATCCTGTTTAAGATTTTTAAAAATTTCTAATTCTTTATTATAAATTTCTTGTTTTTTTAAAATCACAGGTTCAATGATAGACAAACTTTTCTTCATCTCATTTAATTGGGAATCTAATGAAAATTGCTGAATTTGAATTTGTTCGGACTCATCTGTATTCTGCTGAGATCTACCTTCATTAGATTTTTTATTTTCAGTCCAAACAATAATATTTCTATTTTTTTCAGATATTTTTTTTGCAGTGTCTTTTAGATTTAAATCTAAAGTTTCCATTTTAGACCTAGCATTATCATATCTATTTTGTATTGTCTTTTCAAGTTCTTCATCTATTGACATTTGAGATGAAAGTTTTGAATAATTATTCTTCTTAGAGTTAATATCTATTAAAATTGGATCAATTTCTGAAGTAAAATTATGATATCTATGTGCTGCCAATATAATAGATTTGCTTTTTAGTTTATTAATTAGTTTTTTATGTCTATCAAATTTTTTTAATTGTAATGTTAAACTTTTTACATTTTTTTCTAACTCAATTAAAATATCATTAACGCGATCAAGATCTGTTTTTGTTGCTTTTAATTTTTTATAAGTTTGATGTCGTTGCTGTTTGTATTGATTTATTCCTGCAGCTTCTTCAATCAGATGCTTTCTGTCCCCAGCATTTTGAGATAAAATAGTTTCTATCATTTTAAGCTCAATAACTGAATATGCTCCTGAGCCCATCCCCGTATCCATAAAAAGATTATTTATATCTTTTAACCTACAAGGAACTTTATTAATTAAATATTCACTTTCACCACTTCTAAAAAGTCTACGCGTAATTTCAATATCTGTATATTCAATCGGTAGTCTACCTTCATTATGAAGCATAATTGAAGATTCACAAAAACTTACAGGCTTCCGTTTTCGAGTACCATTAAATATTACATCTTCCATTTTGTTAGAACGTAATACTGAAGACTTCTGTTCTCCTAATATCCATCGAATTGAATCGACAATATTAGTTTTCCCGCAGCCATTTGGACCAACTATACAAGTAATTCCTCTCCCAAAGGTTAAACTTGTTTTATTTAAAAAGGATTTAAATCCTTGAATATTAACTTTAGATATATACATTATTTTTTAGCCTGGAGGCCAATTTAATTTTCTACCACCCAATAAATGTAAATGTAAATGAAAAACTGTTTGTCCTCCATATTTTCCAGAATTTATAACATAACGAAATCCATCGGATTCTAAACCTTCAATCTTACATATTTTCCTAGCTGTTTCTGTAATTTGTATTATTACATCAGAATTTTCATGGTTAATCTCTGTTAATCCTGAAATATGTAACTTGGGAATAACTAAAATATGCACAGGAGCTACAGGATTAATATCCCTAAACGCAAATGTAAATTCATCCTCATATACTTTATTTGAAGGAATTTGACCATAAATAATTTTACAAAATAAACAATTATCCATTAATAAAATAATTTCTTAATAAAGTGAATTCTTATTAAAAAAACTCCACTTATCATATCACTTGTTTGAAAACAAAAATCATATCTTTTTATTAATTTTCCATTTGGAATTTGAAGTGAAATACCAGAAATAATTCTATTATTTATATGGTTAAACTTCCCTTTTGTTAATTCTTTAATCGAATTAACAATCGAGTACTCCATAAGAAAATGAATACTCATATTATTTGAAAAATAATTTTTTAATATTAATTTTCGAACCCCAATACCAACTGACCCCATGGTTTTCTTAAAGCCTGGATTCTGAGAATTATAAAATGGATTGACCTCTAAAATATTGGTTCGCTCAAAATGAACTCCATATTTAGTATAAATATTTAGTCTTTCAACTTCAGTTGAATAATATAACCCAGCACCATTTTCTGTCATTTCTCCAATAATACCATGGGAAAACGGAATAATTTCCATTGTAAAAAATAGATTAAATAATATTAAATAGAAGATAGACTTATTTATCAAAAGATAAAACAACCTTACCTATATGTTCTCTATTTTCAATTTTTTGATGTGCTATTGCAACATCTTCAATCGAAAAAACTGAATCTATAAAAGGTTTAAAAATTCCATTTTTAATTTTATGCATTACCAAATTAAAATTATTAAAATTACTCATTGTTGAACCTAGAATAGATTGCTGTTTAAAAAATAGATGACGTAAATCTAAATTAACTTCATATCCAGAAGTTGCACCGCAAGTTACAATTCTTCCTCCTTTACCAAGTAAACTTATTGACTTTTCCCAAGTTGCTTTACCCACATGTTCAAAAATAACGTCAAACTTTCTATTAATAGATTTAACCTCATTAATCCAACGTGGATTAGAATGATTAATTACAAAATCTGCTCCTAATGATTTTGTAAAATTAATCTTTTCTTCTGATCCTACGGTGGTAATTATATTTGCTTGGATATATCTAGATATCTGGATTGCAGCGGCACCAACCCCTGAAGTTCCACCATATATCAATACCCACTCATCTTTTTTTAATTTTGCCCTTTCAACAAGCATTTGCCATGAAGTCATAAATACCAATGGCATTGAAGAAGCCTCATAAAATGTTAAACAACTTGGTTTTCTTATAATTTGCTTTGGATTTACACATATATATTCTTGTTGCAATCCATGACAAGACTCTCCCATTATACCATAATTAGAGCAATAATTTTCATTTTTATTATTGCAATACTTACAATTCCCACATGAATATCCTGGATGAACAACAACTTCATCACCTACAATCCATTTTGATACATTACTACCAATTTCATGAATTATACCAGAACCATCTGATCCTAAAATCCAAGGGAAATTTATCCAAGGCAAACCTTTTCTTACCCAAATATCTAAATGATTTATTCCACTAGCTATTATTTTTATTTTTACTTCATTTGGCTTACAAGTAGGCTCATCAATATCATCGATTTGTAATACAGATGGACCTCCAAATTCATGAAATCTAACAGCCTTCATCAATTTCCTCGAACTCAGCATCACGAATATCCATATTCTTGCGCTTAATCTCCTCAAATTTATCAGTTCGTCTATCTATATTATGTCTATCATTTATCCGTTCACTAAAAAAATTCAATAACTTTTTGATAACAAACCAAAACAACCAAATAAATAACAAGGATCTTAGAATACCCATTTACAAACTTTTTATTGGATTAAAAAACTTTGTTCCTTGAACAGGAGTACGAATAAAATTTATAATTTCTTCTAAATCACTTTGATTATTTACAAAATCAATATCATTGGTATTTATTATAAGTAATGGACTTTTATTATACTTAAAAAAATACTCCGTATATACTTGATTTAATGCTTCTAAATATCCAATATCTATTTTCTCTTCATAAATTCTACCACGTTTTTTAATATTCCGGATTAGCCTTTCAGTATCAGACTGTAAATATATGACCATATCTGGAAAAGGTAAGTTTTTTTCTAAAATTGTTGCGACTGTATTGTATAAATCTAATTCTTTATCATTTAAGTTTAATGTTGCAAATAATCTGTCCTTTGCAAACATATAATCTGTAATAATATTTTTAGTAAATAAATCAATTTGTTGAAAACCAATCTGCTGTTTATATCTTGATAGTAAGAAAAAGATTTGAGTTTGAAATGCATAGCTTTTAGGATCATTGTAAAAATCTTCTAAAAATGGATTTTGTTCAAACTCTTCTAAAACTAGTCTAGCATTTAATCTCTCAGATAAAACTCTAGCCAAACTAGTCTTGCCAACACCTATTGTTCCTTCAATTGCGATATAAAAAGATGACTTCAATATGCAGCCTCATAATTATTTACTAAAAATAAATTTTCTTTTCCATTCAAACTTAACAGTAGTTGATTAACAGATTTTTTATATCCTACTACTATATACTCTTCTGCAATATCTCTCCAAGGCTGTAAAACAAATTGTCTTTCATGTAATAAAGGGTGAGGAATTTTTAAATCATTTGTTTTAATAATAAAATTTCCAAAAGTCAAAATATCAATATCGATTATTCTTTTAGAGTTTTTTTCTGCATTTAAATTTCTACCCATTTTTAACTCAATTTGTTTTACTTGTTCTAATAATTCATTTGGTTTAAAATCTGTATTTATTTTTATAACTTGATTATAAAAATTATTCTGGTTTAATTTGTACATAGGAGTTGTTTTATAAATAGGACTTTCTATCTCTATTTTTATCCCTATATTTTTTAATTTCAAAATAGAATTTGAAAGGTTTAATAATCTATTACCAACATTTGAGCCTAACCCTAAAAAAGCTATCAATTCCTATTCCTATTTATTTCAATTTCAACGTAATCAAATTGACCGTTTATCGGGGCATTAGGTTTTCTAACTTTTAAACTAATGCTTTCAATAAATTTTAAATTTAATAGTTTATCAGCAATTATCTCTGCTGGTGTCTCAATTAATTTATATTTTTTATTTGTAAAATTGTTTTCAACAATTTCATAAACCAAACTATAATCAATTGTTCTAGACAAATCTTCTGAAATTCCTGCTTTGATTTTTAAATTTAATTCTACATCAATTTCAAAGTTTTGACCTAATCTTTGTTCCTCTTTAGCTACACCATGATAGGCGAAAATTTTAATATTAGATATTTTAATTTTATCCATTTTTCTCTAAAACAACTAAAACTTCATTTCCTTTTCTTTCTGGATTTGAATTAATCTCTTTATGGATTGATAATAATTTAAATTCATTATTATTTTTAAATAACTTTAATGTTTTATCTAAATTGACTCCAAATGGAGGCCCAACATTATTCTCAGGTTTTAAAATTGGAAAAAACAGAGAAATAAATTTACCACTATTTTTCAGAATTCGGTAAATCAAATCACGATATTTTTTTCGATCTGAAGGATCAATTGCACAAAAACATGTATATTCAAACACATAATCAAATTTCTCACTAAATATTTGTTTTAATTCAAAAATGTTAGATTTAATTAATTTGATATTTAGATTTTTAAAATCTGAATTATTTCTAATATTATTTAATGGTATTTCTGCAAAATCAACGGCATAGACTTGTGCTCCTAACCTAGCAATTTCAATAACATCGTAACCATTACCACAACCTGGAATAAAAACTTTTTTTCCTTCTAAATTTAAATAACTTATTAAGTCTAAAAATGGTTTAGTAGGAGCACATAGATCCCAAAATATTTCATTTTTTTTATATAAATTATTCCAAAATTTTGATGTTTTATGTTTAGTATTTTTCATAAATATATTTAGTATTTTTTATAAAAAAAAGCCCCGCAATAAGCAGGGCTCTAATAATAATAAATAAATAGAGGTTTAGACGTGAGTTACATTTTCAGCTGATGGACCCTTTTGCCCTTCAAATACATCAAACTTTACTCTATCCCCAACTTTCACTTTCTCTCCAGACCTAATATTCCTGATATTTAAAAAGTAATCATTACCGTCCTCAGAGGAAATAAATCCCCATCCATTTACTTTATTCCAAACTTTAATTCTACCTACTTTCAAATTAATCTTTTTCTTTATCTAATTTCAATTTTTGCTTGATGATAGGTAGTATATCTGTAACTTCCTTTAATTCATCTTGAAGACTACTAATGTTATTTTCTACATCTCTCATATCTCTTTTTGAGGATCTTTTGAAACTTTCAAAACTATCTGTTAAGTTTCTTACATCATCAGAAACACGATTGATTTTCTTTGTAAATCTAGATTCCAAATCCTCAATTAAATATTTTACTTCCTCAAAAACCATATTAATTGAATCCATCTTTTCACTATATGCTTTTTGATGATCATCAAGTGTTTTCTGCATAGTTTGAAGGTGTTTACCATGACCTATAAGTCTTAAATCAAAATCATGATATCTACTAACTGTAGAATTATAGTCATCTTTTAATTCAACATCTTTCTCACCTAATTCAGTCATTGCAGTAACTCTTTGTGAATCAATCGTAAAATAATAATAAAAGCCGGCAACAATAATTAAGAAAATTGTAATCCAAATATAAATTGTTTTCATTTAAACTTCCTGTAAAATAATTTTTAAGATATTAGCAAATCTGAATAAAACATTATAGTTCAGACTACTAAATTTTTATTTATTTATCCTTTAAAACCAATGACATTTTAAATATTATCCAAATCATCCTCTTTATTTTCTGAAAAACGAATTAAAAAGAATATTAAAAATATTGTTAAAATGATAGCATGTAAAATATTTCCAACACCAACAAACCATCCTACTATTAGAGAAAATAATTCTCTAATACCAATTTCTTCATTATTCTGATCTAATATTATTTTTAATGTAAAAATTGAAGAAATAATCATAAATCCTAGTAAAACAGAATAGTTATCAATATTCAAAGACAAAGAAAATGATGTTGAAATTGTACCAATAGCCCCAATCATAGCACCCGTAAATATACTTGTAATTTCATTAAAAGATTCCTTTTTATCATATTTACAGATACCTCCAAGAAGGCATCCAAAAATAAGTTTAATTATAAATCCTAAAATATCTAACATTAGTTATTTTATGTATTCAAATCTAAAAAATTGATTGAAATTAAACTTTAAAAGATCAGTTAACTTAAAAATATTTATAATTGAAACTAAAGGAGTTCCAAGAACTTGATAATCTGGAACAAATCCCCAAAATCGAGAGTCATAACTATTATCTCTATTATCACCGATAAAAAAGTAGTAATCATGTTTTATGGTGTAAAACCCCATATCTTTGGCAAATACGCCGTTAATTTTTAAGTTATTATATATATCTTCCGGATGCTTTTTCATAATATCCAAAAATTCCCATGGATTATGAATGCCATTTTCTCTATTTTTATTTATTAAATTTTTAGTGAAATTAATTCTATCATTATTTTGGATTTTACGTACTTTATTTTTATTCATAAATAAACCCATTAGCATATATTTTAAAAATCCTTTAGTTCGACCAATTTCTTGAGGATCAATAACAGTAAATGATTTATCTGAAATTTGTACATCATTACCGTCCTGAACTAAAAGTGTTACAATTGAATTCCAGTCTTCAATTTCATTAAAATTAATCTCCATACCATTGTAGGGTACCATAAATTCATTTAAATTATCTTTATTACCCTTAAATGATGAATATATTCCCGCTCCTCTTAGACCAGGTTTTTCTCTTGTTTTATGAATATATTTAGCTTTTTTGGGTAATAAAAATGGTTTTTGATTTACAAAAATATCACCATTTTCCATCCAAATTAAATCGCCTGCTGTTCCAATACATCGCTTTACATACTTTTGAAATGGATCTCGTGGAAACTCAAAAATTGTGACATCTCCTGTTTCAATAGTTTTATATTTTGGAAATCTTAACCAAGGGATATCAAATCCTATCCTAGTATATGGAAGACCAATCCAAGGAGGCGTTTTCATTCCATATACAAACTTATTACCAACCAGCATATCTCCGGTCATAATAGTATTTTCCATTGATCCCGTAGGAACAATATAAATCTCAATTAATGTAGATTTGATAGTAAATGCTATTATAACTAGTGTAATTAAGACTCTAAATTCATACCAATACTTATAAGGTATATTAAGAAAGTTTTTCTTCATAAATTAAAATGCTTTAGCAGATGCTCCTTTACGGCTATCAGAACTTGCTTCAATTAATCCATCTTCTAGTATCATAATACAATTAGCTTCACCAATATTATTCCTAATTTTGTAGTTATGACCCTTATTTGATAGTGCTTGTAATGTTTCAATCGAAAAACCGAAAGATTCAATTTGAATCAAATCTGGAAGCCATTGATGGTGAAAACGAGGTGCTTCAACTGCATCTTCAATATTCATTTCAAAATCAATAACATTCATAATTATTTGTGCAACAGTTGTAATTATTGTTGAACCTCCCGGCGATCCAACAACTAAAAATAATTCACCTTCAGGTGTTTCGACAATTGTTGGAGTCATAGAACTAAGCATTCTTTTTTTTGGTTGAATTGCATTTGCTTCTCCGCCAACTAATCCATAAGCATTTGCTACACCAGGCTTTGCAGAAAAATCATCCATTTCATTATTTAAAAGAAATCCTGCATCATCAACTGTTATTCCATTTCCAAACCAACCATTTATTGTTGTTGTTACACTTACTGCATTTCCGTATTTGTCTACTACTGAATAATGGGTTGTTTCTTCACTCTCTAATAGGTTATTAACAATTTCTCCATGTGATATATCACTACTTTTCGATGCCTCATATTCATTGATTGTCAACCATCTTTGATCAGAATATTGCTGTGAAATTAATGTATCAATAGGCACATTAATAAAATCTGTATCACCTAAAAATTTAGCTCTATCTGCATAGGCTCTTCTTTCTGCTTCAGATATTAAATGAATATGTTTTGCAGAATGAAACTCAATTTTTGAAAAATCAAGATTCTCTAATTGATTTAAAATCCCCGCAACAGCAATTCCTCCCGAAGAAGCAGGGGGCATTGAGTAAACTTTATAGCCTCGATAATCAAAGCTGATTGCACTTCGTTCGATTGCTTTGTAATCTGACAAATCATCATGCGTAATTAAACCATTCGTTCGTTTCATACACTGAACTATCATATCAGCTGTTTTTCCAGTATAAAATTCTCTTGCACCTCTTTTTGAAATTCTAGATAAAGTTGAACCTAAATCTTTTTGGATAAATATTTCACCAACTTTAAATTCACTTTCTTTAGTGAAAATATCTCTTGTAATTTCATCTTGACTTAAATAATTTTTATAGTAATCTGAATTAAAATACATTGAATTAAGATAATCTAATTCAAATCCTTTCTTAGCTAATAAAATAGATGGTCTTAAAATTTTTTTCCAGGACATTGTCCCAAATTTCATATGCGCCATTTCAAAACCTGCTACTGAACCAGGAACACCTGCAGCCCAAGATGTACTCCATGATTTTCCAGGAATGACTTCCTTTTTTTCATCAAGAAACATATCTCTATATGCATTATTTGGAGCAATTTCTCTAAAGTCAATTGTAGTAACTTCACCATTAGCAGTTCGAATTACCATAAATCCGCCTCCGCCTATATTTCCAGCTCCAGGATGTACTACTGCCAATGCAAAACCAACGCCAACTGCTGCATCAATTGCATTTCCTCCATTTTTCAGAATGTCTATTCCAACTTGAGAAGCATACTTATTTGAACTAACAACCGCACCATTATATCCTACAGCATCTGGAAAACGCGCGAAATTAAATTGTAAAAATATTATAAAGATTATTATCTTTTTCAAAATGAAATTCCATTTTTAATTCTTGAAATGCTAGGATTAGCATCAGAAAAACAGACAGAAATTACATCAAACCTAACATTCTCTACGAAACCTTTTTCACTAAGATACATTCTTGAAACATTCATTGTTTTTTTAGCTTTTTTAAATGATATAAAGTTTTTTGAATTTTCGTTACTATTTTGATTTAAAATTATATTTACTATCGAAAAAACTAATTTATTATTCTCTAAATGAATAATATCTATCTGTCCAATATTTGGTTTATTATAATTCATTTCTTTAATTTCAAATCCATTTTTAACTATACTTATAGCTGCATATTTTTTACCTAAACAATCTAAATCTCTTTTTGTTAAATTTGTTATTGGAATTAAAAAATCTAATACAGGTTTAAAAGATTTTCGATGAATAGGTGAACTACCATAAAGCTTAATTGCTTCAAAGTGCTTTCTTGTTCCATAACCTTTGTTATTCTTAAAATCATAATTAGGAAAAATATAATCGAATTGTTTCATAATATTATCTCGTGTGACTTTTGCAATAATTGAAGCAGAGGCAATTGATAATGACTTAGAATCACCTTTTTTAATAAATTTTATATTTCTTCCATGAATAGGGACTTTAGTCCCATCAATTAAAATAGTATTAGGAATATTTTTTACATTGTCAATTATACGTTTAAAACAATCAATTGTAGCTTCTAAAATATTTTTTTCGTCAATTTCCTCTTCCCATGAAATTTCAACAATTACTTTAAGAGCATTTTTTTTAATTATTTTATATAATTTATTTCGTTTATATTCACTGAGTTTTTTTGAATCCTTAATTTCTATATGGTCAAAATCAGGATTTAAAATTACACCAGCAGCAACTACTGGACCTGCAAGAGGACCACGTCCAGCTTCATCAATTCCAAGAATATGAAAATTTTTATTTTTTCTATAATTAGTATCAAAATTATAGTACAAGCTTTTCATCATTAAATTAACTAAGAATTCTTAAAGTTTTCAAATTATCAAGTTTTTATTTAATAAATCAATGATTTGTATTTTATTTAAATTCAATTGAACCTTAAAATAATTATATTAAATAAAAATTTAGTTTAGAGAATTTAGTCAAATTATTTCCTGATAATAGTTAGATTTTAGAATTTTCCTTAAGTTTAATTTAATCTTTTATGTATATTTTAAAAATTGCTTTCTTGAACTTAATCCTTGATACTTTTATTATATCAAAAACTAACTTTAACTTTTGACGATTGACGAAATATGAATACTCCAATTTTAAACTCTTTTATACTTAGGATATAAAAATTAGATCAAAATTAAAAAAAAGAATAGAATCAGAATTAGTTAAACAAAAAAAAGAACATTTATATCGAATACCTAATCAAAAAAATAGTTTAATTGATTTTTGCTCAAATGATTATTTTGGATTTGCAAATTCTGATGATTTGAATGATATTACTAATGAACTAATTAAGATATTTAATCAAAAAAATGGAAGTACAGGTTCTAGATTAATCTCCGGGAATAATCCTCTAATTGAGAAAACTGAAACTGAATTAACAAATTTTTTTAATGGTGAATCTGGATTAATTTTTAATTCTGGCTATGATGCCAATATTGGTTTTTTTTCTACAATTCCTAAACGAAATGATACAATAATCTATGATGAATTAATTCATGCATCTATTAGAGAGGGAATAAAGCTAAGTAATTCTAAATCATATTCATTTAAGCACAATAGTACAATTGATTTACAAAATAAGATTAAATTTGCTAAAGGCGAAATATTTATAGCTGTTGAGTCAATTTATTCTATGGATGGCGATGAAGCACCTTTAATAGAATTAGATAAATTATGTAATAGCAATGGATATCATCTTATAATTGATGAGGCTCATTCAACAGGATTTTGCTCCAATAATTTTTTTAGTTTAACTCAAAAATATAATATTAAACCACTAGCGAGATTACATACTTTTGGTAAAGCTATGGGGTGTCATGGTGCAATTTGGATTACATCAAATTCTATTAAATATTATTTAATAAATTTCTGTAAGACATTTATATATACAACAGCATTACCACCTCATTCAGTCGCAATGATGTTAGCGTCTAGTCATTTATTAAAGGAAAGAATTATATTAAACCAAATTCTTTCTGAAAAAATTAATTTATTTAAAAATTTAGCTAAAAAATTTAAAATAACATCTTTAATAAACAGTAATTCACCTATTCAAAGTATTATTATTTCAGGAAATCAAAATGTAATATCAGTGATGAAATATTTAAACAGACATGGATATGATATAAAAGCAATTCGTAAGCCATCAGTGCCTAAAGGAAAAGAGAGAATTCGAATATGTTTACATACTTATAATTCTGATTATCAAATAAAAGAACTTTTAAAATATTTAAATCAGGTGTTAAATGAAAAATAAAAATTTTTTTATAACCGCTATAGGTACAAATGTAGGTAAGACATTAATTTCAGCAATGCTTGTTGAAAATTTGAAAGCTGAATATTGGAAGCCTATTCAAGCTGGGAACTTAGATAAATCAGATTCCACTTTTATTCGTGAACACACTAATTGCATAAAAATACATCCTGAGAGATTTATACTAACTGCACCAATGAGCCCACATGCAGCTGCAAAAATTGATAATGTAAAAATTAATTTAATAGATTTTAAAATTCCAAATATAAATTCATCTTTAATAGTAGAAGGTGCTGGTGGATTAATGGTTCCTTTAAATAATAATGACTTAGTTTTAGACTTAATTAAACATTTAAATTTGGAAGTAATAATTATTTCGCAAAATTATTTAGGAAGTATTAATCACACACTTTTAACGATTGAAGTCTTAAAGAAAAATGATATTCAAATTAATGGAATCATTTTCAATGGTAATTCAAACATAGAAACTGAGCGAATAATCGAACATAAAACAAGAATTCAAGTTATTGGTAAAATCCCTAAATTAGATAAAATATCAAAAAAAAATATCATTAAGTATTCAAAAAAAATTCAAATTATATGAGTAAAAATTTAGTAGAACGTGATATTGCAGTGAACTGGCATCCATATACACAAATGCAGACTGATTTACCTCCTATTCCTATAGTTAAAGGAGAAGGTTCATGGTTAATTGCTCAAGATGGAACAAGATATTTAGATGCTATTTCTTCATGGTGGGTAAATTTACATGGACATAATAATCCGTATATTATGAAGAAGTTGAGAGAGCAAACATCTAAATTAGATCATGTAATTTTTTCAGGATTCACTCATCCACAAGCTATAGAATTATCTGAAAATTTACTTGAAATACTTCCTAAAGAACATCAGAAAATCTTTTATTCTGATAATGGTTCTACAGCCGTTGAAGTTGGTATAAAAATGGCTATCCAATACCATTATAACCAAAAGAATAATCGAGGTACATTAATTGCACTAAAAAATGGTTATCATGGTGATACATTTGGTTCAATGTCTTCTGGTGGTAGAGGAATTTTCTCAACTCCATTTGAAAATCATTTATTTAATGTCGAACATATAGATGTTCCTACTTTTGGTAATGAAGAAAAAAGTTTAAAAAAATTGAAGGATATTATTTCATCAAAAAATGTTTACGGATTTATTTTTGAACCACTTTTACAAGGTGCTGCTGGAATGGTGATTTATTCACCTAAAGTTTTAAGTAAAATGATTAAATATTGTAAAGAAAATGATGTAATATCAATTTCGGATGAGGTTTCTACAGGATTTGGACGAACTGGTAAATTCTTTGCTGCGGACTATTTAACCTGTAAACCAGATATTATTTGTATGTCTAAAGGTCTGACTGGTGGTGTAATGGCATTAGGAGCAACATCAACAACAGATAAAATTTATAATGCTTTTTTATCTAACAATAAATCTAAAATGTTTTTACATGGACACTCATATACTGGAAATCCACTTGCCTGTTCAGTTGCAATTGCTAGCTTAAAACTCTTGCACAGACAAGAAACTTGGACAAAGATTAAGATGATTCGTAAATCTCATATTGATTTTATTAGAGAAAACAAGAATAATAATCAAATTTTAGATATTCGCAATATTGGAGTAATACTTGCAATTACAATTAAATCTGATAGTAATGAGAGCTATTTTAATTATTTGCGAGATAATATTTATGACTATTTTATCAAACGAAAAATAATTTTAAGACCACTTGGAAATGTTATTTATGTGATGCCACCATATTGTATATCCTCTGATGAACTTCAATTAATATATTTTACAATTTTAGAATTATTAAAAAGTTTAGAATCTTAAGATTAGAATATTAAAATTCATCATAATTAAGAATAATTATTTAAAAAAATAGGATTCATTCAGTAAAAATTATTTATACTTTAATTTTGATATTCATCATAGTAATTTATTAATTATGAAAATTGCTTTAGACAAGATAGTATCTAATTTTTTTACTTTGTTAAAAATTACCTTAATTTTTATTTTTATATCCAATTGTGATAATCGATATACTATACCAACAGATTCAAATAGTAATATAATTTCAAATACAAGCTATGAAACAGATATAGAATATTTAAATTCATTATTAATGCTAAATAATCTAAATTATTATTCACCCCTTGAAATTGGCGTTCAAATATGGGAAAATAATCGATTGACTGAATTAAAAATTCAAAATTATCCTGAAATTACAATATTGCCGAATTCTATAAACACCTTAAATCAATTGAAAATTTTAAAATTAGATAATAATTCAATAGTGCATATACCATTAAATATTTGTCAGCTAGATATAGATTTTTCAAATTTTGAAAAATTTAGTATTTCAGGAAATTATTTATGTCCAAACAATATCCCTTATTGTGTTGAGCCTTACTCTGAACCAGAAAGTCAATATTGCGAGTGGGACTCGTATGACATGACAATATTACAAGAAATAATTACTTTAAATGGTTTAAATACTACATTAAATGAACTTGGAGAAATGCAAACATGGATTTCAGGTAGATTAACAAGTTTATCTATTACTAATGAGCAAGCAATTGGTTTAATACATACATTACCTGAAAATTTTGGACTTCTTAACCAGCTTATTTATTTAAATCTTAGTAATAATTTAATTAGTACATTACCAGAATCTTTTGGTGATTTAACTAATCTTGAATATCTTAATTTAAATGGAAATCAGATTTTATATTTACCAGAATCATTTAGTGATATTTCAATTTTAAGTCATATAAATCTAAGTGGAAATAGTTTATCATATTTACCAGAAAATTTCTCAGAATTAGAATTTCTTAATTATTTAGATTTAAGTTTCAACCAATTTTATACATTTCCTGAAGAAACTACATTTCTTTCTAACCTTGAAACATTAAATTTATCAAATAATTATATTTCAAATATTTCGGTAAATCTTGCAAATTTAAATCTATTGTATTGGTTAGATTTACATTATAATCACATTGTATTTATTCCAAATATAATTTCAGAATTAGAATTTCTTAATTATTTAGATTTAGGTCATAATCAGATAGAAAGTTTTGAAATAAATTTGACTAAACTTAATTATCTAAATACCTTATTTTTAGATAATAACTTTTTAACTACAATGACAGAAACTATTTGTTTTTCTGGCTTAGATTATTTTAATCAATATAATTTTTTAATAGAAAATAATAATTTATGTATTGAAACTATTCCTGAATGCATTTCTAATGAAACTATATTAGGGTATCAAGGATGTATTGAATCAGTTAGCAAGAATTTGATTAATAATTAATGTGATATCTTGAATATTAATAATATCATCATCATTAAGATCAGAAATCCAATATTCTACTTCATTTGGATTTTGTATTTCGATTATAAATTCAATAATTAATATTATGTCTATAATATTGACTATATTATTATAATTCACGTCACCCTTAATCCAATTTGGATTGTTACTATTAATTAAAAATTCTATAATATTTTGAATTAGTATTAGCCTTTGAATTTCATCTGAAATACCTGCTAATTCAAAACTATTTGCAATAGTATTAAAATTTTCTTGGGGATTTGCGATAGTTAATGCATACTCTAAATTGAAGTCTGTTAATATTGGATAAGCTGGTGGGATACTGTGTAAATAATCTATCCAATTATTTTGACCCATATAATCTAAAATTAAACCTTCAGTAAGAGAACCATTTACACCATAGAACTCAAAAAAATTAACATCAATATTACTTATTACGTTTATATTAAATTGTGAATATAAATTAGTATGATTTAAGTTTGTCCATATATCACTACCTTCTAAATATATATTTTTTCCATTTGAAAGTAAATTAGATAATTTATTTTGAATATTCTCATTAATATTACAATCGTTAGGGAAAATACCTGAAAATAAAAATAAATTTTGAATATTAGTGTATGATTCTAAATCTAAAAATTGATTTATTGTTAAGAATAATGATTCTAAATCTAATCTAGTTAAATCTTGCTGAAAATGTAAAGCATTATCAGTAGTAGCTTGACATAATGGAATAATTAAATTTGAAGGATATTGACCTGCATATATTTCTATTGGATTTGAAATTTCACTTAGATTTACTGGTGATTCATTATCCACAACAAAAAAATTATATTCATAAAAATATCCATTGAATGGATTATCCTGAAAAAGAATCAATTCATCTATAATTACGGGAGTAGTATCAATTATGCTACCATTCCTTATTGCAATTAAATACGCTAAATCATCAAGTGGTGTATTATCATGCTGAAAACTTGGCATCCTTAATTCAATTTGAACGTTTAAATTATTGAACTGTGAGGATAAAATTTGAGGCGGATTAGGATTAGGATGACCACCAACCCATACTGATTTTGAAACCGGTATACTTAAGCTATCTGTATTTGTATCCTTAACAATTAATTTATAGGTATAATTTTCACCATCTATTAGATTATTACGAATATAAGAATTTTCAGAATTATTTAAAATTTCAATTAACTGTGAATTCTCATAAATGAAAATATCAAAGTTTAAAAGCTGTGTATTGTCATACAATAATTCTGAATTTTCCCAATTTAATTGAACTAAATTTTGTGTTAAATAATCACTATAGACTGTAAAATTTTGGGGTGGAATTGGGTCTTCAGGGTCTACTCCTAAACAGTCTTCAAATTTAATAACATAAAGTCCTGTTTGTCTGTCTGATATATAAATATTACAACTTGGTTGGTATGGATATGTACCCCATGCACCATTAAATAGTCCATCCATACCTGGATAGGTATCATAGTAACCAGCTAATTGTGGTTCTGTCGGATTTGTAATATCTAATATTTGTAAACCAAAAACATAATAACTAATATAAGCATAGTTATCACGGATAAATACATTATGAGCAGATTTACTTTCGCTACTATCAGGGGCCCATTCTGAAATTAACTGTATATCATTTAGATTAGAAATATCCCAATTCATTATATGTCCGCCAGTTGTTTCAGAAGCTGTCACTAAAACATCATTTAAAGGATCAACCCAACATGCATGAGCAGCAGGGACATCTTCAAAAAAACCAATTGAGTATGGATTAGATTTATCTGAAATATCTAATATATGCATCATATTTGTACCTATAGCACAACCAAATAATAAATCATTTTTTATACAAACATCATGAAAATAATCACCACTCCATGTTCCAATTAATTCTGGATTAGATGGATTTTGTAAATCTAATATATATAAATCTTCATTGTCAGCACCAATAATATATAAGTAACCATCATCTATCATGATATTATGTGAACTACCAATTCCATCCCAAACCTGGATTAGTTCAGGATTAGATGGATTTTCCATACTTACAATTTGAATTCCACCACTTCCATTTTCTGTACCAATATATATATGATTATTCCACTCTTTAATATCTCTCCATGTAGAATTTTCACCGGGAATAAATGCAACTTCATAAATTTCATCTTGTGAGACAAATACAATTGAAGTTCCATTTTGAAGACCGACTATTGCATATTCATCTCCTAAAGGCGTAGAATATCCCCAAATATCATTTACATTTGCTTCATATTGATAATTATGAATTAATTCTGTATTTAGCTCTTGAGCACATAAAAATGTTATTAACATAGATAAAAAGAATAAAAACAATTAGTTTTTTCTCTTATTATAATTTACTTTTTTTATTTTCAGTATTAATTACCTAAAATGATATTTACAACCGAAATAATATCTAAAATATTAATGATATTATCACTATTCATATCTGCAAGAGATAGTGAAATACCTTCTAAATTAATTTGACCCAAAACATGATTTACAATAGTTACAATATCTACAATATTTACAAGATTATCCATATTAACATCACCTTCAGGATAAGTAACACCAGAAGCTGTATAAAAATTATAATATCCTGCAAGAGGCAAAGTCTCAGCTCTACCAGAATTATCAGCTGATGTAATATAATATTGAATATTCGTTTGAATTGGTGAAATTGGAATTTCAGCCTCATAGATATTTGGATTAAATCCACCATTAACTAATGGAACCATTTCGTAATTTGTCATATTATCATTTTTCCAATAAAGATTGGTTTCTGCTGAAATAATTCCTGTTTGGCTCAAATCAATAATTTCTGCATTAACAACATAATTTCCATTTGGATAATAAACATCTTGAATTGGATTATGAAAAATTTGGAGCATTTCTATATCTGGAACACCTTTTGTTCTACAATGTAAAGCGTCTGTAGATTCCCAAGAACCAGTAAATGGCAGTATTTCATATCCAGGTAAAGCCTCTTCATAAACGGCTAGTGCTTCATCATCCCAAGAACTATTAGTAATTGGAACGAGTACTTTTTCATTTAAGATTGTAGAATTAGTATAAGGCTGATTGTTTGGTGTGTAAACTCTAAATACTTCCCAAGGAACCCCATAAGAAGTTAATGAATTTTCAAAAAATGCTGCCGTTTCCTCAATTTCATCATATTGTGCATGTGAAGTTTGAACAGATCGAATTAACACTTTATTTGGAGATAAAAATTTTCCCCAGCAATCAATATGATCAATGTATGTATTGTTTGGATCAGGAAGGCCGTGATATGTTGTAATTCCATAATATTCTTCAACTAAATCATGAAGCTGAGATACTGTTAAATCATCATTTTCATCATATACCAAATCACTTGAGGCTCCAATGCCAAGTCCATCAGTCATATAATTACCACCAGCTGTGATAAAATCACTATCATAATAAGGAGCATCTAAATGATTTGATAATTTTAATGGGGCTTGATTGTCATTTGGCCGAGGCCTATTATAGGTGTGGTCTACAACTGATACATTATTGTCTCCATCAACTACCCACCAAGGACCATAATCTCTTGTCCAGTATGAATCTGTAGTACCAGTTATAAATTCAACATTATCCATATTTACACCAGCATTATTAAATGAATTATATGCAGAGTTTTGAGATATAGATGAGACTAAACAATATATGATTACATCTTCTGCCATTTCCCTAACTAATGATGTTGGAATACCAAGTGGATATCTAATAACAATACCCTGCATTCTTTCAAATTCTGCAATATTTCTAATTGGAGATGGAGGTGGATCTGTTCTATTCCCCATTTCATCAATTAAATGTCTATTTTGCAATTCCCAATGAGTGAATCCTTTAGGTAATTCATTAGAACATAAAGTATTGAAATTTAATGAAAAAATTAAAACGATAAATAATTTTAATAACATAAGATTGTACTCCTGTGAAAAATATAAATTTTTAATATTGAAAACTTAAAATCTGATTAAATTCTAAAGTGGTTTCTGTTCGTAACAATATGTACATGAATCCCCTATCTGTATATGGAATCCACATTCAGGACAATCCCATTCTTCCAACGATTCATGGTCTTCTAATTCTAAATTATTTGAAGAATTATTTTGTTTAAAAAGAACCAAAAAAATAATAGTAATTATACTAATTATAATTATGGAAATAAAAATTTCCATAATTTATTAAGGATTTATTGTTGGGGTATAAAAAGATGAGAGACAGCTAAGAAAATAATCATATGGAATATTTGGATCATCTACTTCACAAAACTGCTCTATTCCTAATTCAATGCATACTTCAGTAAAATCATTAATTTTACAAATTTCATCCTGATAATTTGGATATTCTAAATATTCTATTAAAACATTTTCTTCATTTAATTCACTTAATGGAAATTCATATTCAGATATAAAATCATTAAATGAATATGCTAGTCTAGCTCTAATAAAATTAATATCATCAGAATTTATAGAATAATCATATGGAAATTCAAAGTTTTCCTGTTCACTAAACAATCTATTTGATTCATTAATAATATCAATTGCAACTGGTATTATGCAATCTCTTCTAAATTCATCTAATTCGCATGATGCAGAGATTCCACAGTCTGGACATAATGAATTATAATATTGATCTTTATAATCTAATAATTTGTAGTCATATACAAATACTAGGCCTGCAGCTAATATAGCATTAAGTTCACTTGTTATTTTATCTGCAGACTCATTATCTATACTTTTTGCATTTTCAAAATTATCAAATGCTAAGTCCCTTAATGCATTACGGGATGAAACGTTTATTAATTCTGTAAATTCATTTGCAATATATAAATTACACCATCCAATACCGATATAAGCTTCTGAAATATTGTTTAAAACTTGATAATCGAGTGCATTTGTAAATTCAGTTCTCGCTGAATGATATTTTCCATCAGAAAATAAATTCCATGCATTTTCAACTATTTCTACATATCCTATTTTTTGTTCACCAACATCACCACAAGCGATAAGAAATATTAATATACAAAATATTTTTTTCATTACTTCATGTACATAATTTTTTGAAGATACTTTTTATTATTTAAATTTAATTCAACAAAATAAACACCACTAGCAACAGATTTCATTTGACTATCCATTCCATCCCAATTAAAGGAGTGAAAATCTGCAGTTAAACTACCTGAATAAATTGTTCTTACATTTTCACCCAAAATATTTATGATATTTAAATTAACTTTTTTACTTTCTGGTAATTCGAATCTTATTGTAGTAATACCATTAAATGGATTAGGATAATTTGGATATATTACAAAGTCAGGAGGAAGTGGTTTTTCTAACTCTTCATTATATGATAAAGAAAATTCACCAAGTTCACTTATATAAGTATGAATAAATCCATTTATCTTTTCAAACTTTAAATTCATATTCTCCCAATTTCCATTTACTTTTTTAAATAATTCATAGTTCCATGAGTTAGACATTGGAATATCAATTAAGTTTAGGTTAAAACTCAATTTAACTTTTGAAATAATTGGTTGATTTTTTGGTAGAAATGAAACACCAATTCCATTAATATTTTCATTTGTAATTTTGATATCTTCAGCTATAATTCCAGTAACTTGACTTACGGAACCAATCTCAAATGAAATTTGACTATTTTGTGAGGGAGTTAAAATAATAGATTTTTCCATTGGCTCAATAATTGCATATGAGATAGTTTTAGATGAGACACCATAATTCTCAACTAAATCTCTAGCAGAGTAAATAAACGTAATACTATCTTCACTTTTAAACTGACTAGTATAATGAATTGGTCCATTTTCACTAGATGTAGTACTGATTGTGTCAACTAATCCATTTTGATTTTCAATCAATAGTAAAGGATTGTAATCTATTCCCTGTAAAAAATCTAAAATTGGCTCACTATTTGTTATATACAAATCATAATATTCCCAAAAAATGTCATTCCGAATCACATTAAATTGAAAATTTGGCAATGTTAAATCTACGTTAAAATTAGAACTGTCACCGTTAAATAAATCTGCATATTGAGGAGAATCAATAAAATGAAAATCAAATCCTTCGTCTCCACCTGGATCATCTGGATTATCCTCTCTGCTTGCATTATATGCAACAATATTTAGTCTGTAATCCGTATTTGAACATGATTCAGGACATATATTATTACAATCAGGCATATTCCCATATGAAATTCCGGTGCCATTATTACAATAATAATCTTTATTATTTGATAAATCTAATTTCTGAGATAATGTATCAGGAATAGAATATAGTGAGTCAAAATAGGATCCTTTATATGTTAAAAATGATTCAGTTAAATCAATTTTAGTAAATCCATAACTGGAATCAATAATCCCTAAATCTATACAGTCTTCAGAAGTTATTTCTAAATTGTCAGGACAGTAATTAATCTTATTAAATAGAGAGTCATTAATTCGAGATTTTAATACATAAGTATAGCCAGATTTATCTCCAATTAATTCCACTCTGTAGAATAAATCTACAATTTTATTTTGATGATTATTTAAAGAATCAACTAAATCAATATCTGTAGTTCTTTTCCATTTTATTAGTAATTCTTCAGAATTTTCATCAAATATAGCATTTTCTTGATAAGGTAATCTAAATGTCCATGTATTACCACTTTCATAAAAACTATTACTCATAGAATTAAACGGATATTTATTTATTTGTGAATAGTAATTGAATGGTTCAGGGCTGTCATTAACTTGATAAACTTGTAAACCAAGATTATGATAAAATGAATCACCTATTGTATCAGTAATAATAGTAACTAAAGTATCATATCCATTCCAATTATTTGTAATTGAATCTAGTGTGAATTTAAATACATCTGTTCCTAAGTTTTGATCGAATATAACTTGATATGATGCGCTAAACCTATTCTTGATTGAACTTAAATCCCAGCTGAATCCAGCAATAGTATCAGGATTTTCATTTAAATTTGAATCAGTATCAATATCAAAATATTCTATAATTAAGGGTATATTTTTTGAGTCTTCTGCCAAAATTACTTCGTTGAATTCATCATAATCAAACTCCCATAATTTAAATGAGTCAATTGCAGCTGTATCAATACGCATACTAGAAATTTCTGGAGGATCATTGACTGCATCAATAGTTAATCCAAATTTGTAATTTTCAGATAGTCCATCAGTATCTGATATTTTAATTATTGAAGTATCTGTACCATTCCAATTTTCAAGCAAAGAATCTATTGTAAATGAGCCTAATCTTCTAAGAGGGTTTTGATAAAATTCTTCAACTATTGGAGGTTCATTCTTAAACCAAAATTTCAATCCACTTTCATTGTTTGGTGTATTAAACTCCCAAGTTAAATTAAATTCTGATGGCCCATTCTGATTTTGATTTAAATTTTCATCCGAATCTATATCTGTATAAATCATGTATACTTTAACATCACTAGTATCTTCTTTTAATGAAGAAATTAATATATCTGATTCAAAGTATATAGTGTCAATTCTTGGAGGATCATTCACTTGAAGAATATCAAACATAATCGTTATAGAATCACTAGTTAATGAATCAGGTTCGCCATTTGTTGTACCATTATCATGTATTAAATAAATAAGACTATCTAATCCGTTGTAGTCTTTCATAGGTGCAAATCGAACTACAGGGTTTTCATCAAATTCAAAAAGTATGTTGTCTGATGATTGTGGATATGGAAAAATAGAATCTAACCTGGTTGGCAATTTAATTATCTCAAATGATAATGAATTATCCTCATAATCTTCACCAGTTAACTCAAATTCTAATATCTCATCTTCTAAAAGTTGATATATAGAATTTTCAGCGATAGGCTTATCATTAACAGGAATTAAATTGATATTAATTTGGTATTCATCACTTTCAAAGTTTCCTAATTCATATTCATGGTCCCTAACTAAAATCGGTACTGATAATGAATTATTATAATTTTCATCAATCTGAATAACAGATAAATTAGTGTCTGTTATAGAAAAAAACTGATTATTCCCACTGGTATATTGAACATAAACTTTTAAACTATCGCTATTAAATAAAGAATCATTACATGTAGTATTTAGTTCTGATAAACAATTATTGTCATCATCTAAAATATCTAAGCCAACATAAACATGATTTAAGGAATCAATATAATTTATTGAATCCTCAAAAACAGTAAAATGTATTAAATAATCTTCTTTTACATTAAAATTTATTCTTTGTACTATAGGTGCATCATTATTATTTTTTTCAACATAAAAAATTACATACCCAGTTTCACTAATTAGTGTGTCTACTATTCCTGCAGAAGAACCAACATCAGTTATTTCAAAAAATACGGTATCATAACCAAAAAAGTCTTGATACGGATAATAATTATAAGCTTCTTCATTCGTTACTTCTGGTATTGGCTCAACTAAACCAAACAATGGATATCTAGTAATTTCAAAGCTTAAATTACCATCTTCACAATCACTAAGACTGTTATTCAAACCGCAACCACCTGGATTACCATCTAAAACAAAATATTTTGGATATATATTAGTAGTTATAGAGCAATCAATTATGCATTCATCTAAAGTATCTTCAACAGTGTATATATTAGGTATATCATTATTAGGTATAATTAAAACATTGAAAGATGCTTGAATAGTATATTCTGAATCTAAGGCATACACAAATACTTCTACATCACCATTTTTATCCTGAATATTTTGTAGTTGTAAATTTCCATTTAATATATACCCATCTTCATCAAGTTCAATTGCAGATGTATCGATTAATTGATTATTTGGTATAATATAATTAAATTTCAATATTTCGCCATCTGGATCAATAAAATATTCACTTAATTCTAATTCAAGAAAAGTAGATTCATCATCTTCTATAATAAAGTAACCATCTTCATTGAAATTAACCTCCTGTTCTGGTGGTTTATTATCATTTTCAATAATAATTATAACTTCATCCTGACCAAATAATTCTGAATATCCTGAGTTAAAAAATGGATCTTTTGCCGTAAGCCTGATTCTTACAGAGTCAGGATAAAAATCAGTATTTTCTGGAGGTATAATTTTTAATGTTGATTTTTCAGGTGTAATTAGCCAATTTCCATTACAATATGGATGTGTTAAATCATCTTCTCCACAATAATACCAATCATCATCAACTCCATCACTATTATTATCAGAATAATCATCAGAATCTTCACCATAATGTGAAGCGATAACCTCCCACTCTACTTGAACACAGCATTTTTTTCTTCTAGTTTCGTCGATATCAATTATTAATCCATCATCTGTAGGAAAAATAGGAGATATAGTCGGATCGCAAAGTGGATCTGTCTCATAATTAGGAAAACATTCTCCTTCTCCACCTTCATTGTAAAATTCAATATCGTAAACACTTGGTACTATAGAATCAATTTCTTCTTCCATGTATTCAAAAAAATTAGTACCTATATCAGCAATAGGTGGACTATTTTCCGCAGATAAAATTACCGTTAAAGTATCATAGTTAGCAGACTGTAAGTCACCTTGACAAAATCCTCCATTTGTTGAATTATCATTAACAAGCCAATTACAATATTGAAATTCTTCACCGGAGGTACATTCTTGGATATTTGAATCCCAATTACCATCTTCTCCACACTTACAATCATCTTCTGTAATAAATTCCCTGCAATATTCATCATTAAAAATACAAGAACCTCCAACGCCACATTCTGAAATATTTATTCCAGAGGTATGACACGGGGTATTATTAGGGATACCTCCTAATCCATCACAGAATCCCTGGGCATATAATTCACAATAAGGTGTACAGGAATTTTCATACCAACGACAACCAGAATATGTATCAACACAATCTGATTGTGATTCAATTTCATAACATACTTCAACACATGGTTCAGTTCCACACATATTCAAAAAACTACCATAATTATTTTTTGAATAACAATTGTATGAATCTAATACTTCTAAAATGAATGTATATGTACCTAAACCAAGTTTTGCCTCATGTGCGTTACTAATATTTTCATCAGCATTAATTGGTTCACCTTCTATTGTATACCATTGCGAAAATATTATATCATCACTATTTTGACCTTCACTTAATTGAACATCATAAGATTCATCAAATTCATGCAATTCCAACCATTCCTCACCATATGGAATTCCATTGGGAGGCATATGATCTGGTATTGTAGTT